>NZ_CP012257.1:3035698-3671397 GCF_001277175.1 Cronobacter universalis NCTC 9529
GCTTTGCCGGTGATACGCCCGACGGCGGCGGCCATAAACGCCGCATTCGCCTCGTGACGCACCGGGATAATCTGGATAGTGGAATCCAGCAGGGAGTCGAAGACCTTATCGATCTTCGCGCCGGGAATGCCGAAGACCTGTTTTACGCCCTGGGCTTCAAGCTGGCCGACGACCATGTCGGCGCCATGCGCCCACTGGCGCATCCGGTTTTCGTTATCCATCATATTTCCCCTTTCTGACTGTTAGTTTTCAACCGAGCGGATGGCCGCATCGAGATTGTCGGGATGCAGGTTGGCGTTGAGGAACGCCGGGTCCGACGGCAGATCGATCATCAGCTTGTGGATCTCTCCGAAGGTGAGAACGCCGTTTTCCAGCTGGTAGTCGAGCAGATGCCCGCCGCCCTGACGATCGTCGGTGATGAAATGTTCGTGGTAGCCCGCGACGTTAATGCCCTGCATATGCTGCGGCGTGCGGAACCCGACTAACACGCCGTCGCGGCCGTCGAAGCGGAACACCGGCTGGTCGTCCAGCACGTCGGTCATCGCGCGGTACGGCGGCGTCTGGCGCGGCACCGTGCGGGTGTGGGCATGGCGGAAGTGGCCGTCGATGCGCAGCGCGCAGAAGATGTTGTCGGACGGCACCTGGCGGTCGATCACGTCATGGATCTGCTGGCGGCTCATCGGCCGGTCGAAGCGCTGACGGTAGTGCGGTTTAAACCAGGTCATTACCGCGAACGGCGTTTTCTGATCGGGCTGCGCTTCACGGGCGCTGCCGTCGGCGCGCAGCTGGTGAACTTCATGGCTGAAGGCGATGAGTTCGCCGTCGAGTTCGTTAAAGGTGCCGAGGCCAAAATCGCCTTTGGTCAGGAGATCCGCGATGGTGGTATTACCTTCATAAACGCCACTGAGCAGGGCGCTCATCATGGATGTTTGATATATCACACATTCTGTATCTTTATCCCGTAGCGCCCGCACGGTTTCCAGCAAGCTTTGCTCGCAAGAACAATCGGTTGCATGGCTCATTGCACTGATCCTCACTCATATTCCGTAAGAAAGATTAATCAAATGTTGACGCGATTCAGCGCAGGGTTCCAATATAGAAAGCATCCCGGTTTGAGTCGTATTTGATATGGAACTTCGATATTTGCGTTATTTCGTGGCGGTAGCCCAGACGCGGCACTTCACCCGTGCCGCTGAATTACTGGGTATTTCTCAGCCGCCGCTCAGTCAACAGATCCAGCGTCTTGAGCGCGAGGTAGGCACGCCGCTCCTGCGTCGTCTCACGCGCGGCGTGGAGCTTACCGAGGCCGGCGAGGCCTTTTATCAGGACGCCTGCCAGATACTGGCGCTCAGCGACGCGGCGCTGGAGAAAACGCGTGGCATCGCCCGTGGCGTTAACGGCACGCTCTCGATAGGCATCAGCAGCTCCAACGCGTTTCACCCGCATATTTTTTCCCTGCTGCATGAATTTCAGCGCCGCTACCCGGCCATTACGCTGCTGCAGCAGGAGGCGAACATGGCGTCGCTGATGCACGATCTGGAAGAGGGTTTGCTGGACGCCGCGTTTGTCCGCCTGCCGTGCGAGAGCAGCAAAGCGTTTAACCTGCGCCTGATTGACGTGGAGCCGATGGTGGCGGCGCTGCACCGCAGCCATCCATTGAGCGAGCGTGATGAAGTGGCGCTGAGCGAACTGGTCGGTACGCCGCTGATCCTCTTCCCGCATGAAGTGGCGCCGGGGCTGTATGAACTGGTGTTTAACGCCTGTCTGCGCGCGGGGCTGGCGCCTGCCGACAGCCAGCAGGCTTCGCAGCTTTCCTCCTCGCTCAGCATGGTGGCGGCGGGGTTTGGCTTCGCGCTGGTGCCGGTCTCGATGCAGTGCATCGGGCACCCGGAGGTGACGTTTCACCGGTTAAGCGATCAAACGCTGAAAACCGATATCGCGCTGGCCTGGCGTAAGTTTGAGCGCTCGCCGTCGGTACGCCGGCTGGTGGAAATGTTTTAAGCGCCAGAATCGCCTGAATTCTCGCGAAAAAGAGGAAGACGGCGCGCGCGGTGTTTATAGTTACCCGATAAGCGTACCGCCAGGGATGAAAAAATGATTGTTAACAGTATGGTGTACCGGCGCGACAAAAAGCCGGAAGTCATTAACCTCGAAGATATCAGCGAGGCGATTGAAGATCCTGACGCCTTTATCTGGCTGGGGCTCTGGCAGCCCGACGCGCCGTTTATGCACATCATCCAGCAGGAGTTCGGCCTGCACGAGCTCGCGATTGAAGATGCCCTTACCGCCCATCAGCGCCCGAAAATCGAACAGTATGGCGAATCGCTGTTTATGGTGGTGAAAACCGCGTGGATGAACCGTCAGGAACAGATCGAGTTTGGCGAAACGCACCTGTTTATCGGCAAAAACTTTCTGATAACGGTGCGTCACGGCGCGTCGGAAAGCTATGCGCCCATTCGCGCCCGCGCCGAGGAAAAGCCCGACATGCTGGCGATTGGGCCGGGCTACGCGCTCTACTGCCTGCTCGATTTTATCGTCGATAACTATCTCGAAATCACCTCGTCGCTCACCAGCCGCATCGGCGAGATGGAAGACACGATGTTCCGTACCGAGTTTGATAAGCAGGCGGTGCAGCAGGTCTATACGCTGCGTCGTCAGTTGCTGGCGATTCGTAACGCCGCGCTGCCGGTCGACGAGATCTGCAATCAGCTGATTCGCCTGCATGAAGATATCGTGCCGAAGACGCTGCGCCCTTACCTGCGCGACGTCCAGGATCACGCGCATCATGTGGTCATGGATGCGGAAGATATGCGCGAGATGCTGACCAGCGCCATGCATGTGAACCTGGCGCTGGTTACCGTTCAGCAAAACGAGGTGGTGAAAAAGCTCGCGGGCTGGGGGGCGATCCTGGTGGTGCCGACCGTTATCTTCAGTATGTACGGCATGAACTTTGAAAATATGCCGGAGATACGCTCGGCGTTCGGGTATCCGGTGACCATCGGCGGCACCATCGCCGTCTGCTATCTGCTCTACTGGAAGCTCAAGCGCTCGGGCTGGCTGTAAGATCCACCCGGTCGCCCCGCGTGGTCGGCTGGGAGATAACCAGGAATTCCACCGCCCCGGCCCCGTCGTTGCGCGCCTGATGCGGCGCCTGCGGCGGAATTTCTATCGCTTCGCCAGGCGCAAGCGTGACGCGCTCGCCGTTGAGCTCCATCGTCAGTTCCCCACTCAGCACAAAAAAGCACTGGCGCGACTGCTCATGGTAGTGGCGCTGTTCGGCGCGTCCGGCGGGCATCCGCTCATGGATAACGCTGAGACCCAGGCTTTTCACCAGATGCCAGCCGTCGCAGTCGCCGCCCCACAAATAATGTTCCGCATTCGCTCTGCTGATTTTCATACGCGCTCCTGTTTTTATACCCTTCCAGAGTGGCCGTTAGCGAAGCCGCTGACAAGCACCAGGAATCGGGAATTACGCACCGTAATTAATTTCTTTTTAATTGTTTTTTAAGGAAAAAGCAGGATGAAAAAATTTCTTTCAACGAGCCCGCGCGTCGCTTGTCACCTCTGAAATAAAGGATTACATTAGCGCTCGCTGACGTCATTTGACGCGCATGATTTTAGAGAGCGGCAGCCGGTTTGAGGAATAGTCCCAAAGTGATTCGGCTGTGGCGTCAACTTTGTATACTGTGACCTTGCGTATTGATTCAGGCGTGTTTTCAGGCATGCGGAGCGATGTAACGTGAAATACTTCTTTATGGGCGTCTCGGTGATTTTACTGTTGTGGGCCGGCACGTTTGCCCTGATGATTTAGTAAAACACCTGAGTAAAAAAAAACAGGAGCCACCGGCTCCTGTTTTTTTATTCGGCGTCCTGCGCCGCGGCGCTCTTCGCGCCCGCGGGCAACAGCCCGTCGGCCCGGAACATCGCTTTAATGCCGCGCACCGCCTGGCGGATGCGATCGCGGTTTTCAATCAGCGCGAAACGCACATGGGTGTCGCCGTAGTCGCCAAAACCAATCCCCGGCGAGACGCAGACTTTCGCGTCCTGCAGCAGCTTTTTGGCAAACTCCAGCGAGCCCATCGCCGCGTAAGGCTCAGGGATCTTCGCCCAGACATACATCGACGCTTTCGGGCATTCGACCATCCAGCCCGCCTCGTGCAGCCCTTTCACCAGCACGTCGCGGCGGCGTTTATACTGCTCCGCGATATCGCGCACGCACTGCTGATCCCCTTCCAGCGCGGCGATGGCGGCCACCTGGAGCGGCGTAAAGGTGCCGTAGTCGTGATAGCTTTTGATACGCGCCAGCGCGCTGACCAGCTCCTGGTTGCCCACCATAAAGCCGATGCGCCAGCCCGCCATGTTGTAGCTTTTAGAGAGCGTGAAGAACTCTACGGCGACATCGCGCGCGCCTGGCACCTGCATGATGGACGGGGCTTTCCAGCCGTCATAGACGATATCGGCGTAAGCCAGATCGTGCACCACCAGCACGTCATAGCGCTTCGCCAGCGCCACGACTTTCTCGAAAAACTCCAGCTCCACGCACTGCGCCGTCGGGTTCGACGGGAAGCCTAAAATCATCATTTTCGGCTTCGGGTAGCTTTCGCGGATCGCCCGCTCCAGCTCGTTGAAGAAATCCAAGCCCTCCACCAGCGGCACCGAACGCACCTGCGCGCCGGCGATCACCGCGCCGTAGATGTGGATCGGGTAGCTCGGGTTCGGCACCAGCACCGTATCGCCATGATCGAGCGTGGCGAGCATCAGGTGCGCCAGCCCCTCTTTCGATCCGATGGTGACGATAGCTTCGGTTTCCGGGTCAATCTCCACCTCGTAGCGCTCCTGATACCAGCGCGAAATGGCGCGGCGCAGACGCGGAATACCGCGCGACGTGGAGTAGCCATGCGTATCCGGGCGCTGGGCCACGGTGCAGAGTTTTTCGACGATATGCGGCGGCGTGGGGCCGTCCGGATTGCCCATGCTGAAATCGATAATATCTTCGCCGCGCCGACGCGCAGCCATTTTCAGCTCAGCAGTGATGTTAAAAACGTAAGGGGGAAGGCGTTCGATACGCGAAAAACGGCGTTTGGGACTGAAATCAGCCATAGGTTCCTCGATGTGACGTAAGCGCCCGGACCGTCCGAGCGACGCTGCCGCTGATGCGGCCCTAAGAACATAGCCTGGAAAATTTTCCGCTGTCGAGAGGCCAGAGCAAAAAAATTTACGGAACAAAAAACAGGAACTTTCATTTGAAAGTTAACCCTGTTTTATTTGATGACTCATGGCTATATTAACTTCGACGCAACAAAACAATAACCCCTGTTCACGATTGCCGGAGTACATGTCATGACCCTGCACATTCCCGATCTTCCCGCCGCTATCCGCGAGATAAAACAGCAGCTGCGCCAGGCGCTGCCGAACTATCAGGCCGTGTTTGCCGAGCTGGAAGCCGACATCGCGCGCCAGATAGAAACCATCAAAAGCGAAACCGCACGCGGCGAAAGCCCGGTGCCGCAGATCCAGGCCGACGACATTATTAACGGCCGCATCAGCGACGCGCAGAAAGCCCGCATCCGCGAGCGCGGCTGCTGCGTGATTAAAGGCGTCTTCCCGGAAAACCAGGCGCGCGCCTGGAACCAGGAAATTGGCGATTATCTTGAGCGCAACGATTTCGTCGAAAAGCTCAAGAACGCGGCGGAAGATAACTATTTCGGCACGCTTGCCGACAGTAAGCCGCAGATTTACGGCATTTACTGGTCGAAGCCGCAGGTGGAGGCGCGCCAGCACGAGCGTATGAAAGCCGCGCAGGTGTTTCTGAATAATCTCTGGCAGACGGAGAGCCACGGCAAACAGCATTTCGATCCGAATCGCGTGGTGACGTACGCCGACCGCACCCGACGCCGCCCGCCGCGCTCGTCGTCGCTTGGCCTGTCGCCGCACGTCGATGGCGGCTCGGTAGAGCGCTGGCTTGATGAGAACTTCCGTCACGTTTACCGTCACGTCTTCAGCGGCGAGTGGCGGCGCTACAACCCGTTTGAAGCGGAAGGACGCGTCGAGGCGCGGGAGATCCCCTCGCCTGCCGTCTGCTCCATGTTCCGTACCTTCCAGGGCTGGACGGCGCTCTCCGAGCAGCGCAGGCACGGCGGTACGCTGACGCTGCTGCCGGTGGCCAACGCGATGGCGTATATCCTGCTGCGCGCGTTGCAGGACGACGTGCCGGAGGATTCGCTGTGCGACGCGAAGCCTGGCCGCGCGTTATCCATTAACGAACGCTGGCATCCCCTTTTACTGACCGGGATTTCCTCAATTCCCGATATGGAACCGGGCGATACCGTGTTCTGGCACTGCGACGTTATTCACGCGGTGGAAAACGAGCATCAGGGCGAGTTTGACAGCAACGTGATGTATATCGCCGCCGCGCCGTGGTGTGAGAAGAACGACGCCTATCTGAAGCGCCAGTGGCCGGCGTTTGTGGAAGGCCGCTCGCCGCCGGACTTCGCGCCGGACGATTTTGAGGTCGATTTCAGCGGGCGCGCCGCCGAGGCGGATCTCACCCCTGCCGGACGCGAACAGCTCAGAGGCGCGTAACCGGCAAAACCTGGCGGCTGGTCAAGGGCCGTCAGGTTTTCTATCATGTGCGCTTTCCTGCCAGACTTCGGGTTTTCCGTGCACGAGATTTTCGACATGCTGCTGGCGGTCTTTGACCGCGCGGCGCTAATGCTGATTTGCCTCTTTTTCCTGATTCGCATCCGCCTGTTCCGCGAGCTGCTGCATAAGAGCGCCCACACGCCGAAAGAGCTGCTGGCGGTCACCGCTATCTTTTCGATGTTCGCGCTGTTCAGCACCTGGTCCGGCGTGCCGGTGGAAGGCTCGCTGGTGAACGTGCGCATTATCGCCGTGATGTCCGGCGGTATTCTCTTTGGCCCGTGGGTCGGCATCATTACCGGCGTTATCGCCGGGCTGCACCGTTACCTGATTGATATTGGCGGCATCACCGCCATTCCCTGTTTTATCACCAGCATCGTCGCAGGCGGGCTCTCTGGCCTTATCAGCCGCCGGGTGCCGAAAGCGCAGCACTGGCGGGCGGGTATTCTCGGCGGCATGCTGTGCGAAACGCTGACCATGATCCTGGTGGTGGTCTGGGCGCCGACCACGGCGCTCGGGCTGGATATCGTGTCGAAAATCGGCGTGCCGATGATTTTAGGCAGCGTCTCTATCGGTTTTATCGTGCTGCTGGTGCGAAGCGTCGAGGGCGAAAAAGAGGCCAGCGCCGCGCGCCAGGCCAAACTGGCCCTGGATATCGCCAACAAAACGCTGCCGCTGTTCCGCCATGTGAATACCGAATCCCTGCGCCAGGTGTGCGACATTATCCGCCGCGATATCGACGCCGACGCGGTCGCCATCACCAATACCGAAAAGGTGCAGGCCTATGTGGGCGTGGGCGAGCATAACTACCAGGATAACAGCGACGCGCTGAGCCCCACCACGCAGCAGGCGATCCGCTACGGCAAAATCATCATCAAGAATAACGACGAAGCCCACCGCACGCCGGAGATTCACTCCATGCTGGTGATCCCGCTGTGGGAGAAAGGCATCGTCACCGGAACGCTGAAAATCTACTATTGCCATGCGCATCAGATCACCTCCTCGTTGCAGGAGATGGCCGTTGGTCTGTCGCAGATTATCTCCACGCAGCTTGAGGTGTCGCGCGCCGAGCAGCTGCGCGAGATGGCGAATAAAGCGGAGCTGCGCGCGTTGCAGAGCAAAATCAACCCGCACTTCCTCTTTAACGCGCTGAACGCCATTTCTTCGTCCATACGCCTCAACCCGGACACCGCGCGCCAGCTGATTTTCAATCTCTCGCGATATCTGCGCTACAACATCGAGCTGAAAGACGACGAGCAGATCGACATTAAAAAAGAGCTGTACCAGATCAAGGATTACATCGCGATCGAACAGGCGCGCTTCGGCGACAAGCTGACCGTGATTTACGATATCGACGACGAGGTGAACTGCCGCGTCGCCAGTCTCCTTATCCAGCCGCTGGTGGAGAATGCGATTGTGCATGGCATTCAGCCGTGCCGCGGCAAAGGCGTGGTGACGCTTAGCATCGCGCAGAGCGGCAGCCGGGTGCGGATCGCGGTGCGCGATACCGGCCACGGCATTGATCCTCAGGTTATCGAACAGCTGGATACGGACGAGATGCCGGTGAATAAAATCGGGCTGGTTAACGTGCACCATCGCGTGAAGCTGTTGTATGGCGAAGGGCTGCACATTCGCCGCCTGGAGCCGGGCACCGAGATTGCGTTTTACGTGCCGGATCAACCGCCGCGTCCTGACGCCGCGATGCTGTTGTAGAGAGAGAATACGATGAAAGTGATTATCGTCGAGGATGAAGTCCTCGCGCAGCAGGAGCTGAACTGGCTGATTAAAACGCATAGCCAAATGGAGGTGGTCGCCACGTTCGAAGACGGGCTGGATGTACTGAAATATCTCCAGCAGCACGACGTGGACGCCATTTTTCTCGATATCAATATTCCGTCGCTGGATGGGGTGCTGCTGGCGCAGAACATCAGTAAATTCGCCCGCAAGCCGTTTATCGTGTTTATCACCGCCTGGAAAGAGCATGCGGTGGAGGCGTTCGAACTGGAAGCGTTCGACTATATTCTGAAACCGTATCAGGAGTCGCGCATTATCGGGATGCTGCAAAAGCTGGAAGCCGCCTTTGCGCAGCAGAGCGCGCCGCACGCCGCCGCACCCGCCGGGCGCGAGAACGCGACCATTAACCTTATTAAGGACGAGCGGATTATCGTTACCGATATCAACGACATTTACTACGCCGAAGCGCACGAGAAGATGACGTTCGTCTATACGCGCAAAGAGGCGTATGTGATGCCGATGAATATCACCGAGTTTTGCAGCCGCCTGCCGGAGGCGCATTTTTTCCGCTGCCACCGCTCCTACTGCGTGAATCTCAATAAGATCCGCGAGATCGAGCCCTGGTTTAACAACACCTACATTTTGCGCCTGCGCGATCTCGATTTTCAGGTGCCGGTGAGCCGCGGCCGGGTTAAAGAATTCCGCCAGCTGATGCGGTTGTGAGGAATAACAAAAAGGCGCCGCGCGGCGCCTTTTTTGTCAGAGGATCTGCCCCAGCGTCTGGCGCAGATGCGCGCCCGCGCCCAGCAGCCCCGGCTGGTCGTGAACAATCAGATAGACCGGAATATCCTGTACGTAAGCTTTAAAGCGGCCTTTATCTTCAAACCCGCCGCGGAAACCGCTGGAGGTGAAGAAGTCCAGGAAGCGCGGCACGATACCGCCTGCGATATAGACGCCGCCAAAGGTGCCGAGCGTCAGCGCCAGGTTGCCGCCGAAACGGCCCATGATGACGCAGAAGAGCGACAGCGCGCGACGGCAGTCGGTGCAGCTGTCATCCAGCGCGCGTTCGGTAATGTCTTTCGGACGCAGGTTATCCGGCAGACGGCCATCGGCTTTGACAATCGCGCGGTAGAGGTTCACCAGGCCCGGCCCTGACAGTACGCGCTCGGCGGAGACGTGGCCGACTTCGGCGCGCAGCTGTTCAAGAATAATCGCCTCTTCTTCGCTGTTCGGCGCGAAATCGACGTGACCGCCCTCGCCCGGCAGGCTCACCCAGCGCTTATCGACATGCACGAGGTGCGCGACTCCAAGCCCGGTGCCCGCGCCATAAACGGCGATCGGTTTATTGGGCTGCGGCTCGCCGCCGCCAAACTGGATCAGATGGTCGGTTTTGAGCATCGGGATCGCCATGGAAACGGCGGTGAAATCGTTAATAATTTCCAGATGATCGAAGCCGAGATTCTTTTTCATTTCGGCGACAGAAAACGCCCAGACGTGGTTGGTCATCGCCACCCAGTCGCCGGTAATCGGACACGCAATGGCGATACAGCCATCCGTTACCGTGGCGTTGTGCTCCTCCAGATACACCCGCACCACCGCTTCCAGGCTCGGATAATCAAGGCCGGAATAGGTTTTCGCCTTGAGTATCTCGCCGCTGTCTACGTCGCACAGCGCTAAGCGTGCGTTGGTGCCGCCTACGTCTCCCACCAAAGCATATTTGGTCATTCTGTTGCTGCTCCGCTAAATACAAAATAATCTTGGCACACTCTAAATTCCCGGCGCCTGAACAACAATGACCATAGCATAAGTGCCCCGTGTTTAGAGACTTACATCACAGATTACCTTGAACGTTTCAGCATCTTCTGTATCGAAAGGCGCTTATTCGTCCTGCGCGCCGTTGCGGGCCTCCAGCGCCCGGCTGACGGCATCGAGCAGCGGCGGCACATCGTCGCGCGGCAGCATCACCTCAATTAACGACAACCGCTCGGGCCGCGAGAGGCGCTCCAGCACCTCTTTTAGCTGCGCCGCGTCGCTGACCCGCCAGCTTTGCGCCTGGCTGTCGGCGTGCAGCGCGTGCGGCAGTTTCGTCCACTGCCACGGGGCGATATCGTTATAACGCTGCGTCGCGCCGTGGATGGCGCGCTCCACCGTGTAGCCGTCGTTATTGAGCACGATAACCACCGGCGCCTGGCCGTCGCGCAGCATGGAACCCATTTCCTGAATGGAGAGCTGCGCCGCGCCA
This sequence comes from Cronobacter universalis NCTC 9529, assembly GCF_001277175.1. NCBI lineage: Bacteria > Pseudomonadati > Pseudomonadota > Gammaproteobacteria > Enterobacterales > Enterobacteriaceae > Cronobacter > Cronobacter universalis. The sequence goes on from NZ_CP012257.1 coordinate 3,046,314, forward strand.
TCGCCGGTGATCAGCACCACGCGGCGGTTCGGGCAGGCGGTTTGCGCGCCGAACGCGGCGGGCAAGGCGTAGCCTATCGAACCCCAGAGCGGCTGCACCAGGAAATCACAGCCAGCGGGCAGACGCAGCGCGGCGGCGCCAAACGCGGCGGTGCCCTGATCGACGGCGATGATGTCGCCCGGCTGTAAAAACGCCTCGATCAGCGGCCAGAAGTTTTGTTGATTAAGCGCGCCCGCGGCGGCGGGTTTGGTTGCAGGCGGCGTGATGTCTGGCGGCGCGAGCCGCGCGCTGTGGCGTCTGGCGATGTCATGCAAAATCGCCACCGCCTGATCCATCGCGATGCCGCTGAACCAGCGGTCGCCCACGCGGGTGGCCCAGGGCTGGACGTCGATAGTCTGGTCGCGCGTCAGGCGCTGGGTAAACCCGGCGGTGATGGTATCGGCGAACTGCACGCCGACGCAGATGACCAGATCCGCCTCTTCTATCGCCCGGCAGACCGCCGGATCGCTCGCCGCGCCGCTGTAGGTGCCAGTAAAGCCGGGCTTTGTTTCATCCAGCACGCCTTTGCCCATCAGCAGCGAACTGTGGGGCATCGGCGTGTCGTCCATCCACTGATGCAGCGCGTTTTGCACGCCGAAGCGCTGCGCCAGGAAATCCGCCAGCAGCGCCACGCGCCCGCCTTTGGCGAAGCGCGCCTGCGCCGCCTCGCGAAACGCGGCCAGCTGTGCGTCGTCGCCCTGTGGCCGCGATACGGTGATAGCGTTTACAGGCGAAACCGCCGGCGCGCTTGCCACATCGGTCGGCAGCACCAGATATCCGGGGCGGCGGGTACGCAGCATTTCCGCTATCACCCTGTCGATTTCGCTACAGGCGTTCGCGGGCGTAAGCCAGCCCTGGGCGGCGGTAACTTCGCGGGCGATGCGCATAAAGTGGTGAAAATCGCCGTCGCCCAGCGTGTGGTGCAGCACTTCGCCTTTGCGCTGCGCCGACTGACACGGCGCGCCGACGATATGCAGCACCGGCACCGCCTCAGCGTAACTACCGGCGATGGCGTTGAGCGCGCTGAGCTCGCCGACGCCGTAGGTCGTCAGCAGCGCGCCGATGCCGTTGCAGCGGGCGTACCCGTCGGCGGCGTAAGCGCCGTTGAGCTCATTCGCGCAACCGACCCAGGTGATGCGCGGGTGGGCGATAACGTTATCGAGGAACAGCAGATTGTAATCTCCAGGCACGCCAAACAGGTGCTTAACGCCACATCCCGCCAGACGGTCCAGCAGATAATCGGCAATACAATAGTAAGCTGGCATATTCGCCATCCTTTTTCAGGGGCCTGTAGTGAGTATTGGTGAAGTGTGATCCCTGTCCAGAATGCGGCAGCAAAAAGCGGTGGCAAGCAAGATTTACGCACGCCGGGCGTGTAGGCTGTCAGCTTTCGTACCCGGTGTAACCGTATACACTTGCGGTATCGCTTTGCGTCTTAACGCGATACTCCAACAGTGCAGCAACCACGTACAGAGGTGAATAAGCATGGTTTATCAGGCAGATCCTGCGCGCTACGCCACGATGGAATACCGCCGCTGCGGACACAGCGGCCTGAAGCTTCCGGCCATTTCGCTCGGCCTGTGGCATAACTTCGGCGACGCTACGCTGGTGGAGACCAGCCGCCAGCTGCTGCGCCGGTCGTTTGATCTCGGTATTACTCATTTTGATCTCGCCAATAATTACGGACCGCCGCCGGGCTCCGCCGAAAGCCATTTTGGCCGCATCCTGAAAGAGGATTTTCTCCCGTACCGCGACGAGCTGGTTATATCCACCAAAGCGGGCTACACCATGTGGGATGGGCCTTACGGCGACTGGGGGTCGCGCAAATATCTGATTTCGAGCCTCGACCAGAGCCTGAAGCGCATGGGCCTTGAGTATGTCGATATCTTCTATCACCACCGCCCGGACCCGGAGACGCCGCTCGAAGAGACCATGCGCGCGCTGGACCATATCGTGCGTCAGGGTAAAGCGCTGTATGTCGGCATCTCTAACTACCCGGCGGATAGGGCGCGCGAGGCTATCGATCTGCTGGCGCAGCTTGGCACGCCGTGTGTTATCCACCAGCCCAAATATTCGATGTTTGAGCGCTGGGTAGAGGATGGCCTGTTGGATCTCTTGCAGGAAAAAGGCGTCGGCAGTATTGCGTTCTCGCCGCTGGCGGGCGGACAGCTGACGGACCGCTACCTGAACGGCATTCCGGCGGATTCGCGCGCCGCCAGCGGCAGCCGCTTCCTGAACCCGGATCAGATAACGCCTGAGAAGCTGGAGAAAGTGCGCCAGTTGAACGACCTCGCGGTACAGCGCGGGCAGAAGCTGTCGCAGATGGCGCTCGCCTGGGTGCTGCGCGATGAGAAAGTGACGTCAGTGTTGATTGGCGCCAGTAAAATCAGCCAGATAGACGATGCGGTGGGAATGCTCGCCAACCGGAACTTCTCCGCCGAAGAGCGTCAGGCGATCGAGGCGATACTCACCTAGTGCATGAGGTGACGCTGCTTTAGCAAAAAGTGCGGTCATACCTGTTTTCAGAGTCGGAGCGATGCTGCAGGGATTTACAGGTCCGTAATATTACTGCAACAGGCCACTACGGCCCCGATCGTGAAGGAGATAAGTATGTTCAGGTCACTGATTCTTGCAGCAGCGTTACTGGCGGGCACCGCGCCGCTTATCGCCAGCGCTGGTGAAATCACCCTGTTGCCATCCATCAAATTACAAATTGGCGATCGCGACAATTACGGTAACTACTGGGACGGAGGCCGCTGGCGCGACCGCGACTACTGGCGCAACCATTACGAGTGGCGCGGCGACCGCTGGTGGCGTCATGACAATGGCCTGCACCGCGGCTGGGATAAACGCCGCGGCTGGGATGACCGCCGGGCGTATGAGCGCGGTTATCGCGAAGGCTGGAACGATCGCGACGACCGTCGCGGCTGGGGTAAACATGGCCGCGGCCACGGTCATCACCACTGATTTCACAACGGTAGTGACGAAAAAGGCAGGCTCAGCGCCTGCCTTTTTTACGTCGTTATAACCCGAGCGCCGTGCCCACCAGCAGCCAGATATTCAGCGCCACCACCAGTACGACAATCGCCCAGCCGGTACGTTTTACCCACGGCGTGTTCACCAGTTCGCCCATCAACGTTTTGTTGCTGGTAAAGAAGAGCAGCGGCACCAGCGCCAGCGCGATACCAAAGCTCAGCAGCACCTGGCTCATCACCAGAATACGCGTCGGATCGAGGCCCATCAGGATAACGATAAACGATGGCGCCATGGTGACCGCGCGACGCACCCAGAGCGGAATGCTGAAGCGCACAAACCCCTGCATCACCACCTGCCCCGCCAGCGTGCCCACCACCGTGGAAGAGAGCCCCGCCGCCACCAGGCTTAAACCAAAAATGGTCGCCGCCGCGTGGCTCAGCAGGGGTTCGAGCGTCAGATACGCCTGATCAAGCTCCGCCACTTTGGTGTGTCCGCTGAAGTGGAACGCCGCCGCGGCGGTCGCCATCATCGCCAGATTCACAAAACCGGCGATGGTCATGGCGATCGCCACGTCCCATTTGGTCGCCGAGTAGCGTTCTTTGCGAGAACCGTCATGCAGGTTTTGCGTGAGCGACGAATGCAGATAGATAACATGCGGCATGATGGTCGCCCCCAGCACGCCCGCCGCCAGGAACACCGCTTCGGATGTCGGCAGGCTTGGGATCAGCATCCCTTTGCCGAGTTCCGCCAGTTTCGGCTGCGAGAAGAAAAGCTCGACGATATACGCCGCCGCCACAAACAGCAGCAGCCCGCCGATCACTTTCTCCAGCGGCTTTTGCCCGCGCTTTTGCAGCATCAGGATCAGAAACGTGGCGATGCCCGTCAGCACCGCGCCCTGCAGGAGCGATACGCCGAGGAGCAGCTTAAAGCCTATCGCCGCGCCGATAAATTCCGCGAGGTCGGTCGCCATCGCGATGATCTCCGCCTGCACCCAGTAGAACCAGACGACCGGGCGGGGATAGTGATCGCGGATCTGCTCGGCGAGATTTTTGCCGGTGGCGATGCCAAGCTTGGCGGAGAGCACCTGAATCAGCATCGCCATCAGGTTCGCCCAGACCACCACCCACAGCAGCTGGTAGCCGAAGCTCGCGCCCGCCTGAATGTTGGTCGCAAAGTTGCCCGGATCGATATAGCCAATGGCAGCGATGAAAGCCGGCCCCATCAGCGCCAGCCTTAACTTCCGCGCTGTACGGCCACGATTTTGCTCAACGCGACTGTGGTTCATTCTCTGCCTCTGAAATATAGCCTTTGCTATGTTTCATGCTACCAAAATGAGAATGATTATCAAGTTCATTAAACCGGACAATCTCTGATGGCTCTGATAGCTGAAATCAATGAAAGGTAGGTTAAGATCGAGGAATACGCGGAAAATACTATGCCGTGCGCCCACGTATGTTAAAAGTGTAGCAGCAAAAGATAACCTTTCACTGCTTTACGCAACATAACATTTTTGTATGTTTGATCACTCTTTTAGCGTTTGGTCACATGACGTAACTATACTGTGTTGCAGATCTCGTTTTCTAAATGGTTGTTGCATAGAATGTGCACGGAAATTAAACCTGCCTCATATTTGGAGCAAATATGTCCCGCGTTCTGCATTTCGTTTTGGCGCTCGCCGTTGTAGCGCTGCTTGCTTTGCTGGTCAGTCACGACCGCAAAAAAATTCGTCTGCCTTATATTGGCCTGCTGCTGGTGATTGAAGTGCTGCTGGCCTGGTTCTTCCTTAATTCAAATATTGGCCTGGGCTTTGTGAAAGGCTTCGCCGATATGTTTGAAAAACTGCTCGGCTTTGCTAATGAAGGGACAAACTTCGTCTTTGGCAAAATGAATGATGAAGGTCTGGCTTTCTTCTTCCTGAAAGTGCTCTGCCCTATCGTCTTTATCTCTGCGTTAATCGGTATCTTGCAGCACATTCGCGTTCTGCCGATTGTTATCCGGGCTATCGGTACGGTTCTCTCCAAAGTGAACGGTATGGGTAAACTGGAATCCTTCAACGCGGTAAGCTCGCTGATTCTGGGACAATCAGAAAACTTTATCGCCTATAAGGATATTCTCGGCAAAATGTCGCGCAACCGTATGTACACCATGGCCGCGACCGCGATGTCCACCGTGTCTATGTCGATCGTCGGCGCGTACATGACCATGCTGAAACCGCAGTACGTGGTGGCGGCGCTGATCCTGAACATGTTCAGCACCTTTATCGTCCTCTCCATCATCAACCCGTACCGCGTTGAGAATGAAGAAGATTTGCAGATGTCTAACCTGCATGAAGGGCAGAGCTTCTTCGAAATGCTGGGCGAGTACATTCTGGCAGGTTTCAAAGTGGCGATTATCGTGGCCGCGATGCTGATTGGCTTTATCGCGCTGATCTCCGGCCTCAACGCGCTGTTTGCCGCCGTACTGGGCATCTCCTTCCAGGGCATTCTGGGCTATATCTTCTACCCGGTTGCCTGGGTGATGGGCGTACCGGCCAGCGAAGCCCTGCAGGTGGGCAGTATTATGGCGACCAAACTGGTGTCTAACGAATTCGTCGCGATGATGGATCTGCAGAAACTGGCGGGCACTATCTCTCCGCGCGCGGAAGGCATTCTGTCCGTGTTCCTGGTTTCCTTCGCCAACTTCTCTTCTATCGGCATCATCGCGGGCGCTATCAAAGGCCTGAATGAAGAGCAAGGCAACGTGGTCTCCCGCTTCGGCCTGAAGCTGGTGTACGGCTCTACGCTGGTGAGCGTGCTCTCCGCGTCTATCGCCGCGCTCGTGCTGTAAGCTAACGCGACGCGTTAAAAACCGGGGCCTGGCTCCGGTTTTTTTATGCCCGGCGCTCAAGCGGCTCTGGCTGCCCCGGCAGGTAGCCCTGAATGTACTCCACGCCGAGCGCGAACAGCAGGTCGCGCTGCGCCGGAGTTTCAACAAACTCCGCCACTACGGTAAGCCCCCGCGCCTTCGCCAGATCGCAAATCGATTTCACGACCAGCGCGTCAAAGGTATTGCTCACCACGTTCCGCACAAAACAGCCGTCGATTTTAATGATATCGGCCTGTAAATTTTTAAGCCGCTCGAAGTTGGCGTAGCCGGTGCCGAAATCATCAATCGCGATGCAAAATCCGCGTTCCTGCAAGAGCGCAATATTGTGCATGGTGTTTTCCGAGCCGGAGAGCGCCTGCTCTTCCGTCACCTCCAGAATCACGGCGCTGACCGGCACCTGGTAGCGCTCAAACAGTGCGATAGCCTGCTGGGCGATGCCCTGCTGTTGCAGCGTTAAGGGCATCAGGTTAACGGAAAAGCGCGCCCCCGGGCGCGTTTGCGGGTGGCTGTGCAGATACTTCAGGAGTTTCTCAAGCACCTGCATATCGAAACGCGCGCTGAGGTTAAAACGGGCGATCAGCGGGATAAACTTCGCGGGCAGAATAAGCTCGCCGCCGTATTCAAGCCGCGCCAGGATTTCGGCATACCCCTCTCCCTGCGCGTTGCGTATCGGCTGCGCGAAGAGCGTGATGCCATCCTCTGAGAGCGCGCGTTTTACCTTTTGCAGCATCAGCACCGGCTCACTGGTTTGCCCGGAAATGCCCTGACTGCGGCTCTCCAGCGCCACCACCGGCTCGCCGGGCTGTGCAAGCTCTGCCAGATAACTCAGTTGTCCGATAGTGCGGTAGAGCTCTTCCGGCGCCTGCGCCTGCTGTACCGGCGCCCAGGCGGCGCCGTAGTCGAGCTCAAGCTGCGCGCCGTTCCACTGGATACGTTTACTGCTCAGCAGATCCACCATGTGCCGCAAGCGGTCGTGCGGCTCAGGGCCTGCCAGCCAGATAAGCAGATCGCTTTCCGGCAGCTGGAAGATTTTCTCCCCCGCGTTAAGCCAGGGTTGCAGCAGCGCCGTCACCTCTTTTTTACACTGGATACGCATCATCAGGCCGTAATGACGGCTGAGAAACTCAAGGTTGGTCACGCGCAGACAGCAGAGCGCGCCGCCTGAAGCATTTTGCAGGTGCAGCTCCAGCGCGCGCAGGTTCGGCAGGCGGGTGAGCGGATCGGTCAGTGCGAGCATACGGTACTGCCGTTTCATCCATTCATTCTTGTTAAAAATGACCGTCATGAAACGCATTGAAACCGTAAATGCGATAAAGCCAGACAGCATAAACGCCAGTAAAAAGCCGTGCTTTTCGGACGGCAAAAAGCTGTGGTTGCTGCCCAGCAATAATAATAAAGAGACTCCCCAGAGCAGCGTAATCAGCACGGGACCGATGAGAAAAATCCCGGCGGTAAATAAAACGAAAATCACCGGCAGCGTATAAATCGAAATTAAAAAAACTTTAAACGGCAGCAGAAAGAGCGTCAGCACAATGAACACCGCGGCAAACCAGCCGGCGGCCAGCAATTTTTTTTCCGGCGCCAGCAGCGGAATAATGCAGCGGCGCCAGAACGCGCGGGCAAAAACCGGGCTCAGCGCCATACGGATCGGGTAATAAAAAATATCGACGAAAATAACCGACGCCGCCATTAACCCCTGCACGGTGACAATACTGTAAAACGAGGTGCTCTCGCCAAAATAAGACGCAATAATCTCAGGATAATCAAGCAAGTAACCTGAAACCATCATTAAGAGTTTAATCAGGCAGGGCGCCAGCAATCCGGTCAGAAAGAGGCGCAACCCCGTTCCGTGACGGGCTATCGCAAAGCGCCAGCGCGGGCCTTTCAGAGCGCGGCACAGCCCGCAAACCAGAATGTTCGGCACTATCAGACTGGCGATAAACGCCAGCAGTTGTTGGCTATTTAACGGAAAAAAGCAGCCATAGAAAAATAAAAAGGAGAGCGTCAGCGGGGCTAAAGCATAACGTCCGAAAAGATAAATCATCGCCAGCATCAGGCTGAGCGGTAAAAAGGTTAAATATATTTCGGCACCATCGACAATAGCCTGTGGGGATAACAGACGTGCCAGCGGCAACAACATGACGCACAGCAATAACGCGATGCCTGACTTACGCAAACCGGAGCGATAATTCATAGGGAGCTTCTTACAGGCATGGCGGCGTTTCTACAGACTTTAATGATAAAAACCTTTCGCCAGGCTGGCAAGAAAATGGGGAATGTTCAGGAGCGGCGGCGGATGATGAGTAGAAAATCATCCAGCCTTAAAAGCAAAAACCCCCGCCATAAGGCGAGGGTTTCAATTTTGGTGGAGCTAAGCGGGATCGAACCGCTGACCTCTTGCATGCCATGCAAGCGCTCTCCCAGCTGAGCTATAGCCCCACGAGATGTTGATGTTACTGACCAAACCTGATGGGATAAAGGTTTGGTGGAGCTAAGCGGGATCGAACCGCTGACCTCTTGCATGCCATGCAAGCGCTCTCCCAGCTGAGCTATAGCCCCGTCGGAACACCTTGTCGCGTTGACGGGCGGGATAATAAGAATTCCACCGGACAGTGTCAACGCCAAATTCATCTTTGCCTTTCAAGTGCCGAAAAAGCCAGCAAAAAGGTTCCCAAAAACCGCATCTCCCGATACGCTAGTTATTCGCGTCACAGTTTCCTGTACTGTGTTCTTGTACGATTAACCACTAACAGGTTACATGTTGAAAAGGATGAGTCATGGTCAAGGATCGAATGACCCCGGACGAGCTGGCGCATTACACCGGTTACAGCCGCCAGACGATCAATAAATGGGTGCGCAAAGAGGGCTGGCACACGTCGCCGAAGCCCGGCGTGCAGGGCGGCAAAGCGCGCGTCATTCATGTAGATGAACAGGTGCTGGCGTTTATCCGCAGCGCCCGCCGCGTCTCTGACAACGTGGCCCCCTACACGGCCTCTGTCGACGCGCCCCTGGAAAATCTGCTGCTTAACTCCCTGAAAGAGATGAGCCAGTCAGAGCAAAAACAGCTGACCTCGTTACTGCTGCGTGAAGGCATTGCCGGCCTGTTGCAGCGTCTGGATATTCGCCACACGGATTAAGCCATGAACCGATTTACACGCTGGATGACGGCGAAAGAACTGGGCGAGCTGACGGGTTACACGGCGCAGACCATCAGCGGCTGGGCGCGGAAGTATGGCTGGAAGCGCATTTCTCTGAAAGGGCGTAAAGGCGGCGCGCAGTTAATTCTTATCACGCAGCAGGTGTATGACTATTTTCTGTCCACCGATAAGCTGCGCTACTCCGCCCACCTCTATAGCCGCGTCGAAGAGAACGATGCGCCCTACGTGACCTGGGATAACGAAATGATGGCGCAGTTTATTCGCACGCTGGAGATGCTGACGCCTGATGAGCAGGCGCGCCTGAGCGAGCTGATTAATGAAGAAGGGACTGACGGTCTGGTGAAAAGGCTGGGCCTTAGCGACGAAAAATAAAAGCCGGCTTGCGCCGGCTTTTTTTATTACTGCTGGTTTTCGCGTTCCGCGATAAAGGCCAGCGCTTTGTTGATACGCTCTACGCTTCGGGATTTGCCAATCGCGTGAACGGTGACGTCCAGGCCCGGCGACTGCCCTGCCCCGGTCACCGCGACGCGCAGCGGCATGCCTACTTTGCCCATGCCCACTTCCAGCTCATCGGCGGTCGCCTGAATGGCGTGATGCACGTTTTCAGCGGTCCAGTCGGTCAGCGCCGCGAGTTTATCGCGCACCACTTCCAGCGGCTGACGCGCCACCGGACGCAGGTGTTTTTTCGCCGCGTCGGCGTCAAACTCGCTGAAATCTTCATAGAAGTAGCGGCAGGTCTGCGCCATCTCCTTGAGAGTTTTGCAGCGCTCGCCCAGCAGTTTGACCAGCTCCGCCAGCTGCGGGCCGTTGCGGGTATCGATGTTTTCCTGCTCGATATGCCACTGCAGATGCGTCGCCACATACTCCGGCGCCAGCGTGTTGATGTAGTGGTGGTTCAGCCACAGCAGTTTATCGGTGTTGAACGCGCTCGCCGATTTGCTCACTGCGTCAAGCGCGAAGAATTTGATCATCTCTTCACGGGAGAAAATTTCCTGATCGCCGTGGGACCAGCCCAGACGCACCAGATAGTTCAGCAGCGCTTCCGGCAGATAACCGTCGTCGCGATACTGCATCACGCTGACCGCGCCGTGACGTTTGGAGAGCTTTTTACCGTCATCGCCATTGATCATAGAGACATGCGCATACAGCGGCACCGGCGCGCCCAGCGCTTTCAGGATGTTGATCTGGCGCGGCGTGTTGTTGATATGGTCTTCGCCGCGGATCACATGCGTGATCTCCATATCCCAGTCGTCCACCACCACACAGAAGTTGTAGGTCGGGGAACCGTCAGTACGACGAATGATCAGATCGTCGAGTTCAAGGTTGCTGAACTCAATCGGGCCGCGGATCTGATCGTCAAAGACGACGGAACCATCCTGCGGGTTCGCAAAACGCACGACGCAAGGCTCATCGTCAGCGTGATGCTCATGGCTGTGGCGGCAGCGGCCGTCATAACGCGGCTTCTCGCCCTTCGCCATCTGCTCTTCGCGCAGCGCTTCCAGACGCTCTTTCGAGCAATAGCATTTATATGCCGTACCCGCCGCCAGCATTTCATCAATGACCGCGTTGTAGCGATCGAAACGTTTGGTCTGGAAATACGGTCCTTCATCCCACTCCAGGCTCAGCCAGTTCATCCCATCCATAATGGCTTCGATGGCTTCCGGCGTGGAGCGCTCAAGATCGGTGTCTTCAATACGCAGCACAAATTCGCCGCCCTGATTGCGGGCGAAAAGCCAGGAATAAAGAGCGGTACGGGCGCCACCGACGTGCAGATAGCCGGTCGGGCTTGGCGCGAAGCGGGTTTTGATTTTCATTGATTGGCCTTAGTGTTAAACAATGCCATTAAGCGGCACATGCCAGGGAGTGACAAAGTGGGCAATATTCTACCACCGTGCGCTGATTCCTCAATCTTGATACCTTCCGCCCCCTCTTTTCAGTCGTTATCTGTTGAGAAATCATACCTTAACGCCCAGAAAACCAGCGCACTGTCTAATTTTACGACGAACAAACAAAAACTTTGGAAAAGGCGTTGACTCATTTTCAACTCTCCCTATAATGCGACTCCACACAGCGGGGGTGATTAGCTCAGCTGGGAGAGCACCTCCCTTACAAGGAGGGGGTCGGCGGTTCGATCCCGTCATCACCCACCACTTTAACGTGGTTCCCGCAGTGTAGATAAGAAATGAGAAGTGGGTGATTAGCTCAGCTGGGAGAGCACCTCCCTTACAAGGAGGGGGTCGGCGGTTCGATCCCGTCATCACCCACCACTTTCTCGCCAGCGAATTTCTTATCATTAGTAACAGAAGTACCGAAGTGGGTGATTAGCTCAGCTGGGAGAGCACCTCCCTTACAAGGAGGGGGTCGGCGGTTCGATCCCGTCATCACCCACCACTTCGGGTCGTTAGCTCAGTTGGTAGAGCAGTTGACTTTTAATCAATTGGTCGCAGGTTCGAATCCTGCACGACCCACCAATGTAAAAAGGCGCCCTAAAGGCGCCTTTTTGCTATGCGCGCTATCCTCATTCTCACGCCTTTTATCGTATTCACCCGCTCTGCTTCATTTTTATCCGCGATTTCGCCATTAAGCACTCAGCTTTCCGGCTCCGGTGCCGATACCTTCTCCAGGCTTATAAAAAAGGAGAACATGATGTCGACCACCATTACTGCTTCAACCCCGTCAGTACAGACAAGCAGCAGCAGCGCGTCCAGCGGCAACGATATTGCGTCGCAGATAGCCCGCCTGACCCAGCAGATCACCAAGCTTACGACCAAGCTAAAAGATCTCGCCACCAGCGAAGGCAGCGCGGAAGAGAAGCAGAAACAGCAGCAGCTTATCCAGAACCAGCTCAAAATGCTGCAGGCGCAGCTGGCTCAGTTGCAGCATGAGCAGGCTGAACAGGCGCAGAAAAAACAGGAAAGTAAACAAATGGAAGCCGTGAAGCAGGCATCAGGCGACCATCAGATTGACGTCTACGTATAAGAAAAACGTTCTCACCGGCCGGTAACAGGGCTACGGTGAAATGGCAGGAAAGATCACGGCGCGAAGATTCGCGCCGTTTTTTCAGGGTTTTTTCAGCGGCTGAACCAGATGGCCCAGCCCTTCTGATTTAATGAGCAGCGTCACCGCCATCAGCTCGCCAAGTTTTCCGGCGGGAAACTCGTCCTTGCGGGCAAACCACAGCAGATACTCTTCCGGCAGGTCGATAAGCCGGCGGCCTTTGTATTTACCAAACGGCATTTCCGTATTGGCGATGGCGATGAGTTGCTCTTTTTCCATATTACTCACCCAGCAGGCGCAGCATTTCCGCCTCGTCGATCACCTCAATGCCCAGCTCCTGCGCTTTCGCAAGCTTGGAGCCGGCCGCTTCACCGGCGATAAGCAGATCGGTTTTCTTCGACACGCTGCCGCTGACCTTCGCCCCCAGCGCCGCGAGGCGCGCTTTAGCGTCGTCGCGCGACATCTGGCTTAACGAGCCGGTCAGCACCACGGTTTTCCCGGCGAACGGGCTGTCTATCTCTTCGGCTTTCACCACCTGCGGCGCAGGCCAGTGAATGCCTACTTCTTCGGTGAGATCGCGAATGACGGCGCGGTTGCTCTCTTCTTCAAAGAAGTTGAACACATGCGTCGCGACCACGATGCCGACATCCGGCACTTTTTGCAGGTCGTCGATCGAGGCGTTAATCAGCGCCTCCAGCGTGCCGAAATGCGCCGCGAGCCCGGCGGCGGTCGCTTCGCCCACTTCCCTGATGCCAAGGGCATACAGGAAACGCGCGAACGTGGTCTCTTTGGCTTTCTCCAGCGCAGCGACCAGATTTTGCGCCGATTTCGGCCCCATGCGGTCGAGCCCGGTCAGTTTGCCCGCGGTCAGACGGAACAGATCGGCAGGCGTATGGACATATTCTTTCTCAACCAGCTGATCGATGATTTTATCGCCCATGCCGTCCACATCCATCGCGCGGCGCGAGACGAAATGCTTAAGCGCCTCTTTACGCTGCGCGCCGCAGATAAGCCCGCCGGTGCAGCGCGTCACCGCCTCGCCCTCTACGCGCTCGACGTCCGAGCCGCAGACCGGACACTGCGCCGGAAACACGACCGGCCGCGTCTCTTGCGGGCGCTCAGAGAGCACCACGTTGACCACCTGCGGAATAACATCCCCCGCGCGGCGAATCACCACTTTATCGCCGATACGCAACCCAAGGCGGGCTATCTCATCGGCGTTATGCAGCGTCGCGTTGCTCACCAGCACCCCCGCCACCTGTACCGGCTCAAGACGCGCCACCGGCGTGATAGCCCCGGTACGTCCGACCTGGAACTCCACGTCGCGCACGGTCGTCAGTTGCTCCTGGGCCGGGAATTTAAACGCCACGGCCCAGCGCGGCGCCCGCGCCACGAAGCCCAGCTGTTCCTGAAGCTCAAGCGAATCGACTTTAATTACCACGCCGTCGATGTCAAACCCGAGCGTCGGCCTGTCGGCCTCGACCTGGTGGTAAAACGCCAGCACTTCTTCCGGCGTTTTCACGAGGCGAATGCGATCGCTCACCGGCAGGCCCCAGGCTTTAAACTGTTGCAGACGATCCATATGGCTGCGCGGCAGCTCGCCGCCTTCCAGCAGCCCGACGCCGTAACAGAAGAAGGTCAGCGGGCGTTTGGCCGTGACGCGCGGATCGAGCTGACGCAGCGATCCTGCTGCCGCGTTACGCGGGTTAGCGAAAACTTTACCGCCGGTACGCCGGGCTTCTTCATTAATTTTTTCAAAGCCCGCCTGCGGCAGGAACACTTCGCCGCGCACTTCGAGGCGCGCCGGAATGTTATCGCCATGCAGCTTCAGAGGAATGGCGCGAATGGTGCGCACGTTAAGCGTGATGTCTTCGCCGGTGGTGCCGTCGCCACGGGTGGCGGCGCGTACCAGCAGCCCATTTTCATAGAGCAGGCTGACCGCGAGGCCATCGAGTTTCAGCTCGCAGCAGTACACCAGCGCATCGGTGCTTTTCAGACGGTCCTGCACGCGCTTGTTGAACGCCAGGAAACTCGCCTCGTCAAACACGTTATCCAGCGAAAGCATCGGCACTTCATGCCGCACCTGGCTGAACTCGGTCAGCGGCGCGGCGCCAACGCGCTGGGTGGGCGAATCGGGCGTGACCAGCTCCGGATGCGCCTCTTCCAGCGCGCGCAGTTCGCGCATCAGACGATCATATTCGGCGTCCGGCACTTCCGGCGCGTCCATAACATGGTAGAGAAATTCATGATGGCGAAGCGTGGTTCGCAGTTGAGTCAGTTTTTCTTCGATTGATTCCATAACGCACCATCAATGATAAAAAACCCCCGACAGGCGGGGGTTATGGGAGAAAGCTTAACGGTGGGCGGTCAGCCGTTCGCCTCTTTCACATCGCGAATTCTGTCCTGATATTCACGCAGCTTCTGCGGCGTCATCATACGGCGCTGATCGTCCAGCACCACGCCGCCGACTTCATCGGCGATATGCTGCGCCGACTGCAGCATCAGTTTGAAGTTTTGCAGTTCATCGCCAAACCCAGGCACCTGCATAAAGATGGTGATGCCCGGCGTGGTGAAATCGGTCATGGTTTCCGGATCAAACGAGCCCGGTTTAACCATGTTGGCCAGGCTGAACAGCACCGGGCCGCTGCCGTCCGGGCTCAGATGGCGATGGAAAATATTCATGTCGCCAAATTTAAAACCGGCCTGCTGAATGCTGTTGAACAGCACATCGCCATTAAGCTGGCTGCCCGCGTGGGCCGCGACGTTCATAATGATCACGGTTTCTTTCGGCTGCGGTTTTTCCGGGGCGCTCACGGGCGCGGGTTCGGAAACCGGCTCTGGCTGCGGCGCAGGCTCAGCGACCGGCTGCGGCGCGGGTTGACGCATGGCGGGCTGTTGCGGCGCATGCTGCGACTGTTGCGGTGCATGCTGCGGCGCGGTCTGGCGAACCGGCTGCGGCTGTTGCGGCTGATGCAGTGGCGCTTCAGGCGCTTCTCTGTACGCAGCCTCTGGCTCCGGCTCGATCGGCTCGCGAACAGGCTGACGCGGCTGAGAAGGCGCGTAAGGCGGCTGATAGTTATGCTGAGGCTGGCGAGCAGGCGCGCTTTCCGGCGCCGGCGCGCTGCGGCGCACGCGAACTTCGCCAACGCCGTCGTCATCCGGCTCATCGACGTCGTCTTCGTCTTCATCCTCATCGCGCTTCGATTTCATGCGCTTCATCGGACGATCGCGGAACATAGAAGAACGCTCCTTACGGCTGGTCCACAGACCGTGCACCAGTAAGGCGATTATGGCGATCGCGCCAACAATGATTAATATCAGACGCAAATCCTGCATCATTATATTCTCTGTTGTTCTAACACCTTGCCATGACGGCAAACATTTACTCACTAAGAGTATTTGCCCATTACGGCAAGTGCAAGTGCGCGCTCGGTTTTCCGGACAGAAAGATGAAAGAAATCGTGCTTTTTGCTGTTTTTTCGACCATTTCTCGGGTGGCGCAAATTTCCCTCTCGGTTAAGATAACCGGGCCCCGGTTCGGGGAGGCTAATAAGGAGCTTTGCGGAACTATGGTTTCAAACACAGGCGCGGGTTCGCGCAGCGGTCTGTACTACCTTTCGGAGGGATTCAGGCTGATAAGCCAGCCGGGTATCCGGCGCTTCGTGATCCTTCCCCTGCTGGTCAATTTCCTGCTGATGGGCGGCGCGTTCTGGTGGCTGTTTACCCGCCTCGATAACTGGATACCGCAATTAATGTCCCATGTGCCAGACTGGCTGCAATGGCTTAACTATTTGCTCTGGCCACTCGCGGTTATCTCCATCGTTCTCGTTTTCGGCTATTTCTTTTCAACGGTGGCCAACTGGATAGCCGCCCCGTTCAACGGCCTGCTGGCGGAACAGCTGGAGGCCCGCCTCACCGGCGCCACGCCGCCGGATACCGGTATTTTCGGCATCATGAAAGATTTGCCGCGCATCATGAAGCGCGAATGGCAAAAGCTCGCCTGGTATCTGCCCCGCGCGCTGGTACTGCTGCTGCTCTACTTTATTCCCGGAATCGGCCAGACCCTCGCGCCGGTGCTGTGGTTCCTTTTTAGCGCCTGGATGCTCTCAATCCAGTATTGCGACTACCCGTTCGATAACCATAAAGTGCCGTTTAAAACCATGCGCGCGGCGCTGCGCGAGCGTAAAGGCTTAAATATGCAGTTCGGCGCGCTGGTGAGCCTCTTTACGCTGGTGCCGGTGCTGAATCTCGCGATCATGCCCGTGGCGGTCTGCGGCGCAACGGCGATGTGGGTGGATTGCTATCGCGGCAAACACGCCAGCTGGCGCTAGTCCGGCTGGCATATAACCGGGCTTATTCCATACTATTAAGCATTATTTCGCATGGGCATAACGATATACGAAATCCTTACTTCCTCAGGCGCGTTGAGCGGGTATGCTGGTGCGGTTCCCAAATTTCATACAGTTAAGGACGGGCTATGAGCAAGATTTTTGAAGACAACTCGTTGACTATTGGCCATACGCCGCTGGTTCGACTGAACCGCATCGGTAACGGACGCATTCTCGCGAAGGTGGAGTCACGTAACCCAAGCTTCAGCGTTAAGTGCCGTATCGGTGCCAATATGATTTGGGATGCGGAAAAGCGCGGCGTGCTAAAGCCGGGCGTTGAGCTGGTCGAGCCGACCAGCGGCAATACCGGTATTGCGCTGGCGTATGTCGCCGCCGCCCGTGGTTATAAGCTGACGCTGACCATGCCGGAAACCATGAGCGTTGAGCGCCGTAAATTGCTGAAAGCGCTGGGCGCGAATCTGGTGCTGACCGAAGGCGCTAAAGGCATGAAAGGCGCCATCCAGAAAGCCGAAGAAATTGTCGCGAGCGATCCGTCGAAATATCTGCTGTTGCAGCAGTTCAGCAACCCGGCTAACCCGGAAATTCATGAAAAAACCACCGGCCCGGAAATCTGGGAAGATACCGACGGCCAGGTTGATGTGTTTATCGCAGGCGTCGGTACTGGCGGCACGCTGACCGGCGTGAGCCGCTATATCAAGAACACCAAAGGGAAAACCGAACTGATTACCGTCGCGGTTGAGCCGACGGATTCGCCGGTGATCGCCCAGGCTATCGCAGGTCAGGAGCTGAAACCAGGCCCGCATAAAATTCAGGGTATTGGCGCAGGCTTCATTCCAGGCAACCTGGATCTGAAACTGATTGATAAGGTTATTGGCATCACCAACGAAGAGGCTATCTCGACCGCGCGCCGCCTGATGGAAGAAGAAGGCATTCTGGCGGGGATCTCTTCCGGCGCCGCCGTTGCCGCCGCGCTCAAACTTCAGGAAGATGAGACCTTTACCAATAAGAACATTGTGGTTATCCTGCCGTCTTCGGGTGAGCGCTATTTAAGCACCGCGCTGTTTGCCGATCTCTTCACTGAGAAAGAATTGCAACAGTGATGCCAGATTGTTAAATATGCGCAAAAAAGCACCCAAAGGGGTGCTTTTTTGTGGCATGCATCAAACTTTTGCCTTGTATGGCATTGCTTGGATCGACCGGGTCTGGTATTTAACCAGCAATTATTTCGATGCGTGAAATTAATCCCGAGGCGAATTGATGTGTGCTGAATCGATTTAACGATTTGGTCATGCTACTTCGTTCGCGTCATAATGATTAATGACGAGCGAAACGCGAGCCGCATGGAACAAGATGCCATGCGCTTTTCGTGATTCTGGCATCCGTGCTGCGTTCCGTTACGCCGGCGCTAACTATACAGGCTAAAGTCCCGCCGCCAGGCTAGACTTTAGTTCCACAACACTAAACCTATAAGTTGGGGAAATACAATGTTCCAGCAAGAAGTGACTATTACCGCTCCGAACGGTCTGCATACCCGCCCTGCTGCTCAGTTTGTAAAAGAAGCCAAAGGCTTCACCTCCGAGATCACTGTGACTTCCAACGGCAAAAGTGCCAGCGCAAAAAGCCTGTTTAAACTGCAGACTCTGGGCCTGACTCAGGGTACCGTTGTGACCATCTCCGCGGAAGGCGAAGATGAGCAGAAAGCAGTAGAGCATCTGGTAAAACTGATGGCTGAACTCGAGTAAGTTCCGGGTTCTTATTAAAATCAGTCACAAGTAAGGTAGGGTTATGATTTCAGGCATTTTAGCGTCTCCGGGTATCGCTTTCGGCAAAGCACTGCTGCTGAAAGAGGATGAAATTGTCATCGACCGGAAAAAAATTTCTGCCGATAAGGTTGATCAGGAAGTTGAACGTTTCCTGAGTGGTCGCGCCAAAGCCTCCGCTCAGCTGGAAGCTATCAAGATCAAGGCCGGCGAAACTTTCGGTGAAGAAAAGGAAGCTATCTTCGAAGGCCACATCATGTTGCTGGAAGATGAAGAGCTGGAGCAGGAAATCATAGCCCTGATTAAAGATAAGCACATCACTGCCGACGCGGCAGCGCATGAGGTTATCGAAGGTCAGGCGACCGCCCTGGAAGAGCTGGACGATGAATACCTGAAAGAACGCGCCGCTGACGTGCGCGACATCGGTAAACGTCTGCTGCGCAACATTCTGGGCCTGGCCATTATCGATTTAAGCTCCATTCAGGATGAAGTTATTCTGGTGGCAGCCGATTTGACCCCGTCGGAAACCGCACAGCTGAACCTGAAAAAGGTGCTGGGCTTTATTACCGATCTGGGCGGCCGTACCTCCCACACCTCTATCATGGCGCGCTCCCTTGAGCTGCCAGCGATTGTGGGCACCGGCAGCGTCACCACTCAGGTGAAAAACGACGACTACCTGATCCTCGATGCGGTTAACAATAAAGTCTACGTTAACCCGACGAACGAAGAGATCGAATCGCTGCGCGCGATTCAGACCCAGGTCGCCGAAGAAAAAGCAGAGCTTGCGAAGCTCAAAGATCTGCCGGCCATCACCCTTGACGGCCACCAGGTTGAAGTCTGCGCGAACATCGGTACCGTGCGCGATGTGGCAGGTGCCGAGCGTAACGGCGCTGAAGGCGTAGGCCTCTACCGTACCGAATTCCTGTTCATGGATCGCGACTCCCTGCCGACGGAAGAAGAGCAGTTCCAGGCGTATAAAGCTGTCGCTGAAGCGTGCGGCTCGCAGGCGGTTATCGTGCGTACCATGGACATCGGCGGCGACAAAGAGCTGCCGTACATGAACTTCCCGAAAGAAGAAAACCCGTTCCTTGGCTGGCGTGCAATCCGTATCGCCATGGATCGTAAAGAGATCCTGCGCGATCAGCTGCGTGCTATCCTGCGCGCCTCCGCGTTCGGCAAACTGCGCATTATGTTCCCGATGATTATTTCGGTTGAAGAAGTGCGCGCGCTGAAAAAAGAGATCGACGTTTTCAAACAAGAATTGCGTGACGAAGGCAAAGCTTTCGACGAAACGATTGAAATCGGCGTTATGGTGGAAACTCCGGCGGCCGCGACTATCGCGCGCCACCTCGCCAAAGAAGTGGATTTCTTCAGTATTGGTACCAACGATCTGACGCAGTACACCCTGGCGGTTGACCGCGGTAATGATATGATATCGCATCTTTACCAGCCGATGTCGCCGTCTGTCCTGAACCTCATCAAGCAAGTTATTGATGCATCTCATGCTGAAGGTAAGTGGACCGGCATGTGTGGTGAGCTTGCTGGCGACGAACGTGCTACACTTCTGTTGCTGGGGATGGGTCTGGATGAATTCAGTATGAGTGCCATTTCTATCCCGCGCATTAAGAAGATTATCCGTAACACGAACTTCGAAGATGCGAAGGTTTTAGCAGAGCAGGCTCTTGCTCAACCGACAACGGACGAGTTAATGACGCTGGTTAACAAGTTCATTGAAGAAAAAACAATCTGCTAATCCACGAGATGCGGCCCAAATTACTGCTTAGGAGAGAAGGCTAATGGGGTTATTTAGTAAACTGTTCGGTGATAAAGGCAATAGCGACACCGGAACCATTGAGATCGTTGCTCCACTGTCCGGTGAAATCGTTAACATCGAAGATGTGCCGGATGTAGTGTTCGCAGAGAAAATCGTTGGTGATGGCATCGCTATCAAACCGACCGGTAACAAAATGGTTGCGCCGGTTGATGGCACCATCGGTAAGATTTTCGAAACTAACCACGCTTTCTCTATCGAGTCGGACAGCGGCATCGAACTGTTCGTTCACTTCGGTATTGATACCGTTGAGCTGAAAGGCGAAGGCTTTAAGCGCATCGCTGAAGAAGGCCAGCGCGTGAAGAAAGGCGATCCGGTTATCGAATTCGATCTGCCGCTGCTGGAAGAGAAAGCAAAATCCACGCTGACGCCGGTGGTTATTTCCAATATGGACGAAATCAAAGAGCTGACCAAGCTTTCTGGTAGCGTGACCGTCGGTGAAACGCCGGTAATCCGTATCAAGAAATAAGACCGACTCGTGTACAAAAATGGCGCCGCAAGGCGCCATTTTTTTTATCCCCAACACGGGCCACGAACGCCGGACCATGCGCCGCCGGCGTTTCCTCTGCCTGTTCCTGACCGCACGGCTGCTAACGGGCTGGATGCGTTACACCACAAGACGCGGCGGCTGAAATCCCGCGAGAAATCTGAACCGGCGGGCGCACGCCCGCCGTTATCGCGTTAGATGCCCGCGCCCTGGCTGTAGCTGTTCTCTTCGCTAAAGATGCCTGTAGAGAGATAACGGTCGCCCCTGTCGCAGATAATCGCCACCACGACAGCGCCCGGATTCGCGCGCGCCACGCGCAGCGCGCCGCATACCGCGCCGCCGGAACTGACGCCGCAGAAAATACCTTCTTTGCGCGCCAGGTCACGCATCGTGTTTTCCGCATCACGGTGATGAATATCCAGCACCTCGTCCACCAGCGACGCGTCAAAAATTCCCGGCAGATATTCTGCAGGCCAGCGGCGGATGCCCGGAATACTGCTGCCCTCTTCCGGCTGTAGCCCGACCACGGTCACCGGTTTTGTCTGCTCGCGCAAAAAGCGGCTGACGCCGGTGATCGTGCCGGTCGTGCCCATGCTGGAGACGAAATGGGTAAGCCGCCCGTCAGTCTGGCGCCAGATCTCAGGGCCGGTGGTCGTGTAGTGCGCCCAGGGATTATCCGGGTTGTTGAACTGATCGAGAATAATGCCTTCGCCACGCTTCGCCATCTCTGCGGCGAGATCGCGAGCGCCTTCCATGCCCTGCTCGCGGCTCACCAGCACCAGCTTCGCGCCATACGCCTGCATCGCCGCCTTGCGCTCCATGCTCATGTTATCGGGCATCAGCAGCGTCATGCGATACCCTTTAACGGCGGCGATCATCGCCAGCGCAATGCCGGTATTGCCGCTGGTGGCTTCAATCAGCGTGTCGCCAGGTTTGATGTCGCCACGCGCCTCGGCGCGGGCAATCATCGCCAGCGCCGCCCTGTCCTTGACGGAGCCCGCCGGGTTATTGCCTTCGAGTTTGACCCAGATTTCGCTGCCGTTGTCCGGCGCCAGGCGCTGGAGCTTTACCAGCGGTGTGTTGCCGATGGTGTGTTCGAGTGTATTCACGATGTTTACTCAATAAAAAAGCCGGGTATCGCTTCGCTTACCCGGCCTAAAAAATGCGGTGATAACTGTCGGCACGGCAAGCGTAGCGCCACCGGGCGATAAACCTGCGCAATAAGCTATCAGGCAGACTTCGCCAGAGCAATATTCTCGCGCGTCTCGATACGCTCATTACCGTGGTAAATGCGTGCATGCTGCAGGCCGACAAACAGCCTTTCCCCGCGCTGCGGTACGTAATCCTCACGCAGCACCACGCTGAGCGGTTCGTCATACCAGCCCTGCGGCTGCACCACCAGTTGCATATAGTGGCCTTTCGGGCTCACTTCCAGCACATGCACCGGCAGCGGCGAATCAAGACTCGTGCGGCGGCTCACGTCCACTTCCCAGGGGCGTAAGAAAAGATCCACCGGCCCCTGATAGGCAGGCGTAAAGCCAAGCGGCCAGCGATGCGCGCCGACGTGGAACTGTCCGCCGCGCACGGTGCCTTTGAGGCGATTCACTTCGCCTAAAAACTCCAGCACGAAGCGGGTCGCCGGCTCACGCCACACCTGCTCCGGCGCGTCGGCCTGTTCGATATCGCCCTGGCTCATCACCACCACGCGGTCGGCCACTTCCATCGCCTCTTCCTGGTCGTGGGTCACGAAGACGCTGGTGAATTTCAGCTCTTCATGCAGTTGACGCAGCCAGCGTCTGAGCTCTTTACGCACCTGGGCGTCGAGCGCGCCGAAGGGTTCATCCAGCAGCAGAATTTGCGGTTCAACCGCGAGCGCACGCGCCAGCGCCACGCGCTGTTTCTGGCCGCCTGAAAGCTGCGCCGGGTAGCGGTCAGCCAGATGCGCCAGTTGTACCATCTCTAAAAGTTGCGTCACCTTTTGTTTAATTGCGGCCGCGTTCGGACGCTCGCGACGCGGCAGAACGGTCAGGCCGAACGCGATGTTGTCGAACACTGTCATATGGCGGAACAGCGCGTAGTGCTGGAACACAAAGCCCACTTTACGCTCGCGCGCGTGCAGACGGCTGACGTCCGTACCGTGAAAGCGGATCTGCCCGCTGGTCTGGTGTTCAAGCCCGGCGATAATGCGCAGCAGCGTGGTTTTCCCGGAGCCGGACGGCCCCAACAGCGCCACCATCTGGCCGGAAGGGATATCCAGAGAGATATCATTCAGCACCTGGGTGCGACCAAAAGATTTCTTAATATTGGCAATCTCAATGCTCATGATTTCCCTCCTGTTGCACGCGTTTTTCCTGGTTATGCAGGCGCCATTGCAACGCACTCTTTAAAAACAGGGTCAGAATCGCCATCAGCGTCAGCAGCGCGGCGGCGGTAAATGCGCCGACGGTGTTGTAGTCCTGCTCCAGCAGCTCAATCTGTAACGGCAGCGAGAGCGTCTCGCCGCGGATAGAGCCGGAGACCACCGACACCGCGCCGAATTCGCCGATGGCGCGGGCGTTGGTCAGCACCACGCCGTAGAGCAGCGCCCAGCGAATATTCGGCAGCGTCACGCGGCGGAACATCTGCCAGCCCGAAGCGCCAAGCAAAATCGCCGCCTCATCCTCATGGCTGCCCTGGCTTAACATCACCGGCACCAGTTCGCGCACGACGAACGGACAGGTCACAAATATCGTTACCAGCGCCATGCCGGGCCAGGCGAACATAATCTGCATATCATGCGCGTCCAGCCAGCCGCCAAGCGGGCCGTTGGAGCCGTAAAACAGCAGATAGACCAGCCCCGCCACCACGGGCGAGACGGCAAAAGGAATGTCCAGCAGCGTCAGCAGCAACTGACGGCCAGGGAAGTTAAAGCGCGTCACCAGCCAGGCCAGCAGCGTGCCGAACACCAGATTCACCGGCACGGTAATCAGCGCGATCAGCACCGTCAACCAGATGGCGTGCAGCATATCCGGGTTAGCGATATTCTCCAGCACCGGCATCAGGCCGTCGGAAAAGGCTTTGGCGAAGATGTAAATCATCGGCACCACGAGAATAAATGCCGACAGCAGCATCCCGATGCCGATAAGCAGCCATTTACCCCAGTTTATGCGCGCCTCTGCGCGCGCCTGCGTCATCATCGTCATCAGTGTCCCACCACCCTGCGTCCAAACCGGCTTTGCAGCGTGTTAATCGCAAACAAGAGCAGCAGCGACGCGGCCAGGATAACCGAGGCGATAGCGCTCGCGGCCGGGTAGTCGAACTCCTGCAAACGTACAAAAATCATCAGCGAGGTCACTTCGGTTTTCCAGGCGATATTGCCCGCGATAAAAATCACCGCGCCAAACTCACCAAGGCTGCGGGTAAACGAGAGCGCCACGCCCGCCAGCAGCGCGGGTGAAAGCTCCGGCAGCACCACTTTGCGAAAGCTTTGCAGACGCGTGGCGCCTAACGTTTCCGCCGCCTCTTCGTACTCCGGGCCCAGCTCTTCGAGCACCGGCTGAACGGTACGCACCACAAAAGGAATGCTGGTAAACGCCATCGCCACCGCGATGCCAATCCAGGTATAGGTCACTTTGATATCAAACTTCGCCAGCCACTCGCCGTAGAAGCCGTTCACTGAGAACAGCGAGGCGAGCGTCAGGCCAGCCACGGCGGTCGGCAGCGCGAATGGCAGATCCATCAGCGCGTCGAGCAGCGTGCGGCCCGGAAAACGGTAGCGGGTTAAAATCCAGGCCATCAGCAGGCCGAACGCGCCGTTAAAAATTGAGGCCACGGCCGCCGAGAGCAGCGTGACTTTATATGCCGCCACGACCTGCGGGCTGGAAATCACCTCCCAGTACTGCGCCCAGCTCATCTGGGACACCTGCATCACCAGCGCGCTCAGCGGCAGCAGCAGGACAAGACAGACAAACAACAAACTGGTGCCAAGGCTTAAGGTAAACCCCGGCAGCACGCGTTTAGACACAGCAAACATCACTTACGCCCCGCCGCCACCAGCTTGTCAAACTCACCGCCGCTGGAGAAATGGGTTTTCATCACGTCCGGCCATTTGCCGAAAGCGTCTTCCACGCGGAACAGCTCGGTTTGCGGGAATTTGTCTTTCAGCGATGCCATCACCTGCGGGTTATTCACGCGGTAGTAATAGCTGGTGATAATCTGCTGAGCCTGTGGGCTGTAGAGCCAGTTGAGGTAGGCTTTGGCCGCTTTTTCCGTGCCGTTGGCCTTCACGTTTTTATCCACCCACGCCACCGGGAATTCCGCCAGGATATTCACCTTCGGCACGACCACTTCGTAGCCGTCTTTGGCGTACTGGTTACGGATGTTATTCACTTCCGATTCAAAACTAATCAGCACGTCGCCGAGCCCGCGATCCACAAACGTGGTGGTCGCCCCGCGACCGCCGGTGTCGAACACCTCAACGTTTTTCAGGAACTGGGTCATAAACTGCTGGGTTTTGGCTTTATCGCCGCCGTCGGCTTTATCCGCCGCGCCCCAGGCCGCCAGGTAGGTATAGCGCGCGTTGCCGGAGGTTTTCGGGTTCGGGAAAATCAGCTTCACGTCCGGGCGCACCAGATCGCTCCAGTCGTGAATGTTTTTCGGGTTCCCTTTACGGACCAGGAACGCCATGGTGGAGTAGAACGGCGAGCTATTGTTCGGCAGACGCGCCTGCCAGTCGGCCGGGATCAGATTGCCTTTGTCATGCAGGATCTGAACGTCGGTCACCTGGTTATAAGTTACAACGTCTGCTTTTAAGCCCTGTAAAATCGCGAGCGCCTGCTTTGAGGAGCCTGCGTGAGACTGTTTGATCGTCAGCTTATCGCCGTTGTTATCCTTCGCCCACTGCTGTTCGAATGGCGGGTTCAGGGCAGCGAACAGCTCGCGCGAAACATCATAAGAGCTGTTAAGCAGTTCAGTCGCCTGCGCGGAACCTGCCATCAGCAGAGAAATCGCCAGCGCGCCCCATGCTTTTTTCACTGATTTCACGGCCATTTTGCACCTTATAAATGTGATAACGATCGAGCCATCAGTGTATTTATACGGGTGGGAAAGCTATACCGCTTTTATATACCGTTTAGTGATTTGCAAGCGCAAAAGGATATAAGACGAAAGGTGTGGCGGCGCGGCCCGCAAGGCCGCGCGTGAAGGGGATCAGAGGCTCAGCAGACGGGTCAGCGACGGGGCGAAATAGTAGCCGCCGGTCACCGGACGGGTGAAGCGCAGCATAGCGTCGCGCTTGCCGTCGGTGTCGCCAAACATGCTCAGCAGTTGCTGCTCAATGTTATAAAGACGCGCGCAGTAGGCGCAGAAGTAGAGGCCATGCGCGCCGCTGACGGTGCCGTAAGGCAGGCTCTGGCGCACAATCTTCAGGCCTTTGCCGTCCTCTTTCAGATCAACGCGAGAAAGATGTGACGTAACAGGACGCGCGTCGCCGTCAATCTCTTCGTTAGCGGCTTTGGTGCGCCCAATCATCATCTCCTGATCCGGCACGCTCATACGGTTGAGCTGTTTTAAGTTATGCTCCCAGCGCTGGACGAATACGTAGCTGCCGCCCGCGTCGATGCCATCCTGAATCACCGCCACCTCGCGACGCGTCTCTTCGCCCGCCGGGTTTTCAGTGCCGTCGACAAAGCCGCTCAGATCGCGATCTTCCACCCAGCGAAAACCGTGGGTTTCTTCTTCGATGTTCAGCGCGTCGCCGAACGCTTCCAGCGCCGCCTGGGCGACCGAGAAATTGACATCGTGGCGCAGCGAGAGAATGTGGATCAACACGTCGTGCTGGGTCGCGGGCGCAAGCCCTTTACCGAGCGGCGCAAAGTCTTTCAGCTCCGCCGCGCTGTCATCTTTCGTCAGCGCCCGCCAAAGGGTGTGGCCGAACGCCACGACGACGCCGAGATTCGCCTCGGGAAACTGCGCCTGAAAGGTCGCTACTTTATCGGCGAAAATTTTGCTCGCCGCGCGCAGCGACTCGCGCTGGCTTTCATCAACGCTCGCCTCAAGCCAGATAGCCGCGCGACAATGCTCCGGCAAAATGCCGCTTTGAACCACAGACATCACTCCTCCTGATAAACCGCTGCCACCGGGGTGGCAAAACCGGGCATATTGTACCCGATTTCACGGCTCAGGCGTTGCGTTTACGCAAGACTCAGCGGCGCCAGATAATCTTTTTCAGCGTCCAGCCTTTGAGAGCGTCATCCGGCGGCACCAGCTCCTGCGGGCCGCGCCAGTCGCCGCTGAACACATAGCTGACGTGCTCGCTGCCGGGCGCCTTACATTCCACGCCCGCGTCATCCGGCGCGCTGGCTTTCTGACAGGCGCCCTGGGCTTTTTTATAGAGATCGCCAAACGGGGTGCCGATCTCTACGCCGTTGTCGGTGGGTATCGCTTTATCCAGCACGTCGATGCGGCTCACCGTGCCGTTTTCGCCGTCAATGACCAGCGCCAGCTGGTTCTCTTTCATCGCTTCGAAATAGCGCACAATGGTGCCGCCGCTGGCGCGCATCCCGCTGCGCAGGCGATAGTCGTCGCCCAGGGCCTCGCTTATCGCCGCTTCCTGGAGCGGCGTATCGGCAGTGATATCGCCGACGCCCTTTTCCGTCACTTCCAGCGACGATCCCCACCCGTCAAACCAGTGCCACGGCGCCGCCTTTGACCAGTTAACGTCAGAGAGCGTCGAGCACCCGCCCAGTAGCAGCGACGTTCCACACAGCAGCAGAGGCAATTTCTTCATCACGGTTCCTTATTCAGTCGACAATGTCTCGTTGGAGCGCAAAGACGGCAAAAAGTGCCGTTCAGGGCTGCGGCGTTTCAAAACAGGCGCGCAGGCGACGATGCGAGGCCAGCAGCCACAGCGCCCAGGCGTCCAGCGCCAGCAGGGCCAGGGCGATGCCGCCCGGCGTATCGCGCCAGAGCAGCAGCGCCTGCGATAGCAGCATCACGGCCTGCGTCAGCATCAACACGTAACGCGCGTTGCGCCACAGGCGCGGATAGTCATGCCGCCGCCCGCTTAATAAAAACGTCAGCATCGCGGGCATGCCTGCCGCAAGGCCCAGCCAGAAGCTCTGACGGTCGGGGTAAAAAAGACCCAGCAATGCCTCGCCCTGCCCGCGCGACGCGCCCGCCAGCACAAACAGCGCCCAGGTGCGCGCCTGCAATAACAGCACCGCCCAGAACAGCACCGGGAGCTTCAGCCAGCCGCGGTTATCATAATCGGAAGGTAAAAACATGTATAAGTCCTGGACTATGCCCGCATCGGGTCCAGAATTATGTATCGTCTTATCCGACGAAGAAAGGTCTTCGTCGTACGTAACCCAAGGAGATGGAAATGAAAAAACAGCTTATTGCTCTGTGTATCGCCGCTTCAGCACTGTCCGCAACGCCTGTTATGGCGCAGAAAGGCGGTTTCTCAGGCCCGGATAGCAGCGCCAGCGCGACAGCCACCAGTAAAGGCGGTTTCCAGGGGCCGGACGCCGCAAGCACAACCGTCAGCGAAGCGAAGAACCTGCGCGACGACGCGTGGGTGGTGCTGGAAGGCAACATCGTGCGCAAGATGGGCAAAGAGCTTTATGAGTTCCGCGACGCCAGCGGCACCGTCAACGTAGACATCGACGACCACGTCTGGAACGGCGTGACCATCACGCCGAAAGACAAAGTGCGCATCGAAGGTGAAGTGGATAAAGACTGGAATTCCGTCGAAATCGACGTGAAGAAAATCAACAAAGGCTAAACGCCTGGCTCACCCGGCTACGGCCGGGTGAGCGGTTATCAGTACTCCTGATCCTCGATAAGCCGTTTGCCAAGGCTAATTACATCCTGATGTTCATAGCCCAGCCGCTCGTACATGCCGAGCACGACGTCGTTTTCTTCGCGGATCTGGATATTGATTTTCGGGCAGCCGCGCGCGATGAGCTTTTTCTCCAGCCGGTTTAAGAGCGCGTTCGCAATGCCGCGCCCGCGAAACTCCGGGTGAACGCCCAGGTAATACGCTGAACCGCGATGGCCGTCATAGCCGCCCATGATGGAGCCGACGATTTCGCCGCTCACTTCCGCCACCAGGAAAAGATCGGGGTCATGGTTAAGTTTACGTTCGATATCCATTTCAGGATCGTTCCACGAACGCAGCAGATCGCAGCGCTCCCACAGGGTGATGACTTCTTCAAAGTCGGCCTGGCGAAAAACGCGTATCTCCATGGTATTCCCCGTCTTTTATGGCGTAAAAACCCCGATTATGGCGCTACCGACGCCAATAGCCAATATCTCCGGCAAAAGTTCGTTGAAAATGGCATACTGATGAATCATCACGCCCTGAAATGAATAGTAAAACTTTTGTTGCAACAGGGTGTCGTTCCACCCCGTTACGCCAGGTTATAACACTCCAGGACAGTAAAATCAGAAGTCAGGACGCATGAGCACTTTCAAACCCTTAAAAAAACTCACCTCGCGACGTCAGCTGCTGCGTACCGGCCTTGCCGCGCTGGCGCTGACCGGTCTTAATCAGGCGCTGGCGAAAGAAGAGAGCCCGGCGCTCAGCACGCGTAACAGCCACAGCAAACCAAAGGCGAAAAAAGCGGGCGCGCGCCGCCTGGTGATGCTAGATCCGGGCCACGGCGGCATCGATACCGGCGCTATCGGCCATAACGGCTCGAAAGAAAAACACGTCGTGCTCGCCATCGCGAAAAACGTGCGCGCCATTCTGCGCGCCCACGGCATCGACGCCAAACTGACGCGCAGCAACGACACCTTCATCCCGCTCTACGATCGCGTTGAAATCGCGCACAAGCACGGCGCGGATCTGTTTATGTCGATTCACGCCGACGGCTTTACCAGCCCCAGCGCCGCGGGCGCGTCGGTCTTCGCGCTCTCCAACCGCGGCGCCAGTAGCGCCATGGCGAAATATCTCTCCGAGCGCGAGAACGCCGCCGACGATGTGGCGGGCAGCAAGGTCAAAAATAAAGATCACTATCTGCAACAGGTGCTGTTCGATCTGGTGCAGACCGACACCATTAAAAATAGCCTGACGCTCGGCTCGCATATCCTGCGCCAGATTAAACCGGTTCACCGTCTGCACAGCCGTAACACGGAACAGGCGGCGTTCGTGGTGTTGAAATCGCCGTCGATCCCGTCCGTGCTGGTGGAAACCTCGTTTATCACCAACCCGCAGGAAGAAAAGCTGCTGGGCACGGCCGCTTTCCGCCAGAAGATAGCGACCGCCATCGCCAACGGGGTCATCAGCTATTTCAACTGGTTTGATAACCACAAAGCCCACTCGAAACGAGGCTAACGATGGCACCCGATATTCAGCGCGTAAAAGCTTTCCTGCTCGATTTACAGGACCGTATCTGCCAGCAACTGGCGGCGGTCGATGGCGACCATTTCGTCGAAGACGCCTGGCAGCGCGAAGGCGGCGGCGGCGGACGCAGCCGCGTGCTGCGCGACGGCGTGGTGTTTGAGCAGGCGGGCGTGAACTTCTCCCATGTGCATGGCGACGCCATGCCCGCGTCCGCCACGGCGCACCGCCCGGAGCTGGCAGGCCGCAGCTTTGAGGCGATGGGCGTGTCGCTGGTCGTGCATCCGCGCAACCCGTATGTGCCGACCAGCCACGCCAACGTGCGCTTTTTCATTGCCGAAAAACCGGGCGCCGATCCGGTCTGGTGGTTTGGCGGCGGCTTTGATTTAACGCCGTTTTACGGCTTTGAAGAGGACGCCGTGCACTGGCACCGCACCGCGCGGGATCTCTGCGCGCCTTTCGGCGATGACGTCTACCCGCGTTATAAAAAGTGGTGCGACGACTACTTCTATCTGAAGCATCGCCAGGAAGCGCGCGGCATCGGCGGGCTGTTCTTTGACGATCTGAACACGCCCGATTTCAACACCTGCTTTGCGTTTATGCAGGCGGTGGGCGACGGCTATCTCGAGGCTTATCTGCCCATCGTGGAGCGCCGTAAAGCGCTGCCCTGGGGCGAGCGCGAGCGCGAATTCCAGCTTTATCGTCGCGGCCGCTATGTAGAGTTCAACCTGGTGTGGGACCGCGGCACGCTGTTTGGCCTGCAAACCGGCGGGCGCACCGAGTCGATACTGATGTCGATGCCGCCGCTGGTGCGCTGGGAATATGGCTATCAGCCGGAAGAAAACAGCCCGGAAGCAGCGCTGTACCGCGATTTCCTGCCGGTGCGCGACTGGGTGAAATAACGCGGCGTCCGCCTCGCGCGGACGCCTTTTTTACCCGGCGAAACGCCCGTTCGCCACATCCTCCGGCGTCACCACGCCGCTGTCCAGCACCCAGCCGCTAATCAGCGCGGCGGGGGTCACGTCAAACGCCGGGTTATAGACGCGCGCGTCTTCCGGCGCCCACTGTACCGCGCCGAAGCTGCCCGCCACGCCGGTCACTTCCGCCGCTGCGCGCTGCTCAATCGGGATCGCCGCGCCGTTCGGGCACGCCGGATCGAGCGTGGTCTGCGGGGCCGCCACGTAAAACGGCACGTTGTGAAATTTCGCCAGTACGGCAAGCGAATAGGTGCCGATTTTATTCGCCACGTCGCCATTGGCCGCGATGCGATCCGCGCCCACCCAGACGGCGTCCACCTGCCCCTGCGCCATCAGGCTCGCCGCCATCGAATCGGTGATCAGCTGATACGGCACGCCAAGCTCGCCAAGCTCCCAGGCGGTTAAACGCCCGCCCTGCAACAGCGGCCGGGTTTCATCGACCCAGACGTTCGCCACTTTGCCCGCTTCATGCGCGCGCGCAATCACGCCCAGCGCCGTGCCGACGCCCGCCGTCGCCAGCCCGCCGGTATTGCAGTGGGTAAGCAGGCGGCTGCCCGGCGTCACGAGTTCACTCCCGGCGCGCGCGATGCGCTCGCACAGCTCGCGATCTTCCTGCACCAGGCGTAAGGCTTCCGCGCTCAGCGCCGCCACGAAATCCGGCTGCGTGAGCGCCTGTTTCATGCGGTCGAGATTGTTCATCAGGTTCACCGCCGTCGGGCGTGCCGCACGCAGTACTTCCAGCGCCTGGCCAAGCGCGTCGCGCGTCATGCCATGTTCGGCCAGCAATGCCAGCAACAGGCTTGCCGAAAGCCCAATCAACGGCGCGCCGCGCACCCGCAGCGCGTGAATGTGCCCCACCAGCGCCTCTGTATTATCGGCGGGCAGCCAGTTTTTCTGCTGCGGTAGCGCCTGCTGGTCGAGGATCCAGAGCTTGTTATCCACCACCCGCAGGCTGGTCGTCTGAAGTGTCTGCATGCGTTAAATCCTTGTTGCGTTAATGTGTTCCATTGTGTCAGGATGAAGTCCAGATGTATAGACGTCTGTACGGCTTTATAACCAGATTGAATGAGGATATCAGCAATGTCGCAATACCGAACCTTTACGGCCAGCGATGCGGTGGCTTATGCGCAACAATTTGGCGGACTCAGCGCGCCGGAAGAACTGGTGAGCGCGCAGGAGGTCGGCGACGGCAATCTCAATCTGGTCTTTAAAATCTTCGATAAACAGGGTATTAGCCGCGTTATCGTCAAACAGGCGCTGCCCTATGTGCGCTGCGTGGGGGAATCCTGGCCGCTGACGCTCGATCGCGCGCGTCTCGAAGCCCAGACGCTGGTGGCGCACTATCAGCACTGCCCGGCGCACACGGTTAAAATTCATCATTACGATCCAACGCTTGCCGTTATGGTGATGGAAGATCTCTCCGATCACCGCATCTGGCGCGGCGAACTCATCAAAGGCGCGCACTACCCGCAGGCGGCCCGGCAGCTTGGCGAATATCTGGCGCAGACGCTGTTTCATACCAGCGATTTTTATCTGCACCCCCATGCGAAAAAAGCCGAAGTGGCGCGCTTTATCAACCCGGAGATGTGTGAGATCACCGAAGACCTGTTCTTTAACGATCCGTATCAGGTTCATGAGCGCAATAACTACCCGGCTGAACTTGAAGCCGCGGTCGCCACGCTGCGCGACGATGCCGCGCTGAAGTGCGCCGTGGCTGCGCTCAAGCACCGCTTTTTCTCCCATGCCGAAGCGCTGCTGCACGGCGATATTCACAGCGGCTCGATTTTTGTCGCCGACGGCAGCCTGAAGGCGATCGACGCCGAGTTCGGGTATTTCGGCCCGGTGGGCTTTGACGTTGGGACGGCCATCGGCAACCTGCTGCTGAACTACTGCGGCGCGCCGGGCCAGCTCGGCATCCGCGAAGCCGCCGACGCGCGCGAGCAGCGCCTTATCGATATCGCCACGCTGTGGCACACCTTCGCCGAGCGTTTCCAGACGCTGGCGCGTGAGAAAACCCGCGACGCGGCGCTGGCCCAGCCGGGTTACGCCAGCGAGTTTTTGAAGAAGGTGTGGGCGGACGCCGTTGGTTTTGCCGGTACGGAGCTTATCCGCCGAAGCGTCGGGCTGTCGCATGTGGCGGATATCGATACCATTCGGGATGAAGAGATGAAGCTGTCGTGCCTGCGCCACGCCATCGGGCTTGGCAAGGCCCTGATCCTTCTTGCCCCGCGTATCGAGAGCGCCGACGAGTTTATCGCCCGCGTGCGGCAGTACGGTTAACCGGCCCCGGTGGGTGCGCTACGCTTACCCACCCTACAGGGAAGAAGGCCAACGTCGGGTTTGTAGGGCGGGTAAGCAAAGCGCACCCGCCATCATTCTGTCCGCACCCGCCGTCGCTTTACCCCTGATACTCAATCACCGACAACCCGCCGTTATAATCCGTGCTGTAAATAATCCCCTGCGCATCCACAAACACATCGCATGACTGGATCACCGGCGGGCGTCCGGGCCGCGTGTCCATCATCTTCTCTGGCGCGGCGGGCACCAGCGCGCCGGTCTCCACAGGGCGGTACGGGTTCGAGATATCGTAAGCGCGCACGCCCGCGTTCTGCCAGGTCGCGAAAATCAGCGTCGAACTCACAAAACTGCCGGGGCGGTTCTCGTGCAGATTATGCGGCCCGAAGTGCGCCCCTTTCGCCACGTAGTCGGTTTCATCCGGTTGCGGGAAGGTAGAAATACTCACCGGGTTCGACGGCTCGCGGATATCAAACAGCCAGATATGTTTTTCGCCATCCTGCTGGTTATCCAGCACCGCTTCGTCAAGCACCACCAGCAGGGAGCGTTCCGGCAGCGGCAGCGCGGTATGCGTGCCGCCGCCAAACGGCGGGCTCCAGTTACGGTGCGCAATAAGTGTCGGCTGGCTGCGATCTTTCACATCCAGAATCGTCAGCCCGCCGTCGCGCCAGCTCCCGTAGGCGGTATCGCCCGCGATAATCGCATGGTGCAGCGCGTAGCGTTTGCCGTCGGGCCAGCCGGGCGTCTCTCCCGCCGCCTGATGCATCCCCGGCAGCCACCAGCGCCCCGCCACTTCCGGTTTGCGCGGGTCGGCAAGATCGATGGTGAGGAAAATGTAATCGGTAAAGCCGTCAATAAGCGCTGAGACATACGCCCAGCGCCAGCCCACATACCAGATACGGTGAATGCCGATGCCGTCGAGCGGCAGAAAGCCGATTTCGCGCGGTTTATCGGGTGTGGCGATATCAAACACGCGAAGCCCCGCGCTCCAGCCTTTGTCCCTGACATCGCGCACCGTCTCGCCGACCGAACGGGTGTAATAGACTTTTTCGTCGGCGAAACGCGCGTCGGCGAAGAGATCGCGGGCGTTGATCACCAGCAGCAGGTCATCGTGCGTCTGGAGATGCACGTTCCAGGTGCCGGGCGGCGCGGGCACATAGCCCGCCGCTTTCGGGTTTTTCGGGTCGCGCACGTCAACGATGGAAAAACCCTGCGACACCATATGGCCGATATACGCGAAGCCCCTGTGCACCATCACCTGCACGCCGTCCGGGCGGCCGCCCTGGTCGGAGTGGCCAATCAGCCGCATATTGCGGCTGTAGTCCGGGCGCGGTAATGCGGTCGCCATTATTTATGCTTCGCTTCAAGCGTCGCAAACCACGGCGCGATGAAATCTTCCGTCTGGCCCCAGCCCGGAATGATTTTACCGAGCGCCGCCACGTTCACCGGCCCGCTCTGGCTTGCCAGCAACGCCTGCGGGATGGCCGCGGCTTTAAAATCATAGGTGGCAGGCGTCGGCTCGCCGGCGATTTTATTGGCGATAAGCCGCACGTTGGTCGCGCCAATCAGCTTCGGATCGACCGCCACGCTCACTTTCCACGGGCTGCCCGCTTCGCGCATCAGCTGCAAATCCTGGTTGGAGATATCGATGCTGTAGAGCTTGATCTCGGTGCGCCCGTTCTCTTTCAGCGCCTTATAAGCGCCCTGGCTGAAAGCGTCCCAGGTGCCCCAGATGGCGTCAATCTGGCCTTTCGGGTATTTCGCCAGCACCGCGCCCACTTTGTTGGCGGTATCGCCCTGCACGTCCGAGGAGACCGCGCCTATCGATTCCAGCTCTTTAATGCCGGGGTTTTGCTTCAGGATCTCCTGGTACGCTGCCTGGCGACGCTCCATCGGCGGGAAGCCCGCCACCCACAGCTTAATGATGTTCGCCTTGCCGTTGAAATCTTTCACCAGCTGGCCTGCGGAGAGCTGCGTGAGCGACGCGTCATCCTGCTGGGTGACGGTGACGCCCGGGATCTCACCTTTCACGGCGGTATCAAACACCGAGACTTTAATGCCCGCGTCCACAATGCGCTTCACCAGTTCGGTGGAGTACGGATCGCGCCCCTGCGAGAGAATAATGCCGTCATATTTCTGGCTGATGGCCTGATTGACGAAATCCTGGAATTTCGCGTCGTCGCCGTTGCTTAAAAAGGTGCTGACCTTAAAGCCGAGCTTTTTGCCTTCCTGAATCGCGCCCGCCACAAACTGCGTGGTGTTGTCGTCCGACCCTAAGTTGCGGATAACGGCAATGCGCACCGGCCCGTAGTGACTGGCGATGGCGTCCGGCACCGGCGCGGGCGTGGCGGCGAAACCGGGGAGCGATGAGAGCAGGCCCAGCGCCAGTAAAGAGAGCGTCAGTTTTTTCATTCTGTTTATTTCCCTGTCTGTGATTAACGTCGCTGGATGTAAGTGATGGCAAGCGCCCCAGCGAGCACCAGCCCTTTGATAATGTCCATCGCGTAATACGGCACCGAGAGCATCACCAGGCCATTGGAGAGCACGCCCAGGATCACCGCGCCCACTAACGTGCCGAGCGCGTTCGGCTTGCCGGAGCCCGCCAGCGAAAAGCCAATCCACGCCGCCGCGACGGCGTCCATCAGATAACCGCTGCCCGCGTTCACCTGCGAGGAGCCAATGCGCGAAGCGAGCAGAATGCCGCCAAGGCCCGCCAGCAGCGAGGCGATGACATACGCCGCCACCTTATAGCGCGTGATGCGAATGCCGGAGAGGCGCGCCGCCTCCGGGTTGCCGCCGATGGCGTACATGCGCCGCCCGTGGGTGGTCAGCGACAGCCCAAGCTGCGCCACGACCGTTACCACCAGCATCACAATCACAATCACCGGCACCTGGCCGAGCAGGCTGAACGCGTCGGGGATCACGCCCTCCGCCATGTCGCCGCTCGGCAGAACCATGTTCTGGGTGATGGAACCGCCGTAGCTGTAGGTCATCGCGACGCCCTGAATCACAAACAGGCTGGCAAGCGTGGCGAGCATGTCGGGGATTTTCAGCACCACAATCAGAAACGCGTTAAACAGCCCGACCAGCGTGCAGAGCGCAAGCGTGATGACAATCGCCTCCGTTGTGCCGAAGCCGTACCAGACGAACAGCGAGATCACCAGCGCATTGGCCAGCGACGCCGTCGAGCCCACCGAGAGATCGAACCCGCCGATGGTCAGCGAGATGGAGACGCCGATGGCGATCACCGTCACGATGGCGATGGAGCGCAGAATGTTGACGATGTTGAACGGATCGAGAAAGTTGTCCGAGGCGATGCCGA
Source organism: Cronobacter universalis NCTC 9529 (assembly GCF_001277175.1). Lineage (NCBI taxonomy): Bacteria > Pseudomonadati > Pseudomonadota > Gammaproteobacteria > Enterobacterales > Enterobacteriaceae > Cronobacter > Cronobacter universalis. Next base: position 3,082,692 of record NZ_CP012257.1, read on the forward strand.
ACAGCGCGACCAGCGCCACGACCGTCAGCAACATCCCCCACTTATAGAAAAACTCAAACAGCTGGTGGCGCGCCGACGGCGTGCTCTTCAGGGTTGCGGCCTTGCTCACGCGGGGGTTCCTCCGGTGGAATAGAGTAATAAGGTTTCTTCGCTGGCGTCGCGGCCATCCAGCTCCGCCACGATGCGCCCGTCCCACAGCACGCAGATGCGGTCGCACAGGCCCACCAGTTCGGCGAACTCGCCGGAGGCGTAAATAATGCCCTTGCCCTGACGGGCGAGCCCGTCAATCAGGTTGAAGAGATCGGTTTTGGCTTTCACGTCCACGCCCTTCGTCGGCTCGTCGAAAATCAGCACGTCGCTATTGCCGCGCAGCCATTTGCCGATAGCCACTTTCTGCTGGTTGCCGCCGGAAAGCCTGCGAAGCCGCTGCTCCGGCCCACTCGCGCGAATACCGAGACGCGAAATCACCTCCTGCGCCCAGCGCCAGGCGTCGCGGCGACCAAACAGCCCCCAGCGGGTAAAGCTGCCGTCGGCGCTGGCGGCGAGATTCATCGCGATCGGCTCGTCGATAAAAATGCCCTCTTTGCGCCGCTCTTCCGGCACCAGCGCCAGCCCGCGCGCCACCGAATCGGCCGGATCGGTGGGCCGCCACGGACGCCCCGCAAGCTCGCCCTGGCGCAGCGTGCTTTTGCTCGCGCCAAAGAGCGCCTTGCACAGCTCCGTTTTGCCGGCACCGGCCAGCCCGGCGATGCCCAGGATCTCCCCTTTGCGCAGGCGCAGCGAAATATCCTGGAGCAGCGTGTCGTCATGCAGCCCGTCCACCGCCAGCAATACGGCATCGCCAGGCGTGGGGCGGCGCGGCGGGTAGAGCGTGTCGAGCGCATGTCCCAGCATTTTCTCGACGATCTGCGGGCCGGAGAGCGACGCCATCGGCCCGCTCTCAATCAGCCTGCCGTCGCGCAGCACCGTCAGGGTGTCGCAGATGGCTTTCAGCTCATGAATGCGGTGCGAGATAAACACCACGCCCATGCCCTGCGCCTGGAGGCGTCTGACCACCGCGAACAGGCGCTCGCTTTCGTGCTGATCGAGCGGCGCGGTCGGTTCATCGAGGATCAGGTAACGGCAGTGATGCGAAAGCGCGCGCGCCAGCAGCACATGCTGTTTTTCGGCAAGCGAGCAACTGTCGATACGACGATTAACGTCCATTTCTACATCAAGCTGCGCCAGCGCCGCACGGGCGCGGCGGCGGGTTTCCCCCCAGCGGTAGCGCAGCCCGCCTTCGCGCAGGCTGTCGAGCATAATGTTTTCCGCGACGCTCAGCCCCGGCACCAGCGCGGCGTCCACTTCCTGCTGCACCAGATGAATGCCGAGCGCTTTGGCGTCGCGCGGCGAGCGGATGTGTACGGGTTCGCCATCCAGCAGGATCTGGCCCTGATAGTGATCCCAGGCGCCGGAGAGCACCGCCATCAGCGTCGATTTTCCGGCGCCGTTCGCCCCGGTGAGCGCGTGTACGGACCCCGCGCGCAGGGTGAAATCCACCTGCGTCAGCGCCGGAAAGCCGCTAAAGGCCAGGAATATCGCGCGCATCTCAAGGCGCTGGTTCAGGGACATAGCGGGCCGTCTCCACATGAATGATTAATCAGTTAAGCCAATCATTCACGCGGATATATCCGCTTGCAATGAATGAATCAGCATAAGATAAAGCAAAAAATTATTAGCCGTCCAGATGTCTGGACGTAATATTAGAATTTTTCAGGTTGCCGCTGCGTTTCGCCGCCAACGTGAAAAAATTGCATGCGCGCGGGCGAGAATAATCAGACGTCCGGACGGCTTTCTGTGGCAGGATGGAAAAAAAGACAAGGACAACTCTCATGAGCGATACCGATATCCGCGTGGTTCCCGGCCCGGCAAACTATTACTCCCACCCAGGCGCGCTGGCGCGCCTGGGCGATTTTTACACCCCGGCGCAACTCGCGCGCGCGGTCTGGGTCTATGGCGAGCGGGCGATGGCCGCCGCGCGCCCTTTTCTCACAGACGCCATTGACGCGCCCGGCGCCACGCGGATTTTGTTTCGCGGGCACTGCAGCGAAAGCGATGTGAACGCGCTTGCGGCCCAGGCGGGCGATGACCGCGCGGTCGTGATTGGCGTGGGCGGCGGCGCGCTGCTGGATACCGCCAAAGCGCTGGCGCGACGCCTTGGCCTGCCGGTGGTCGCCATTCCGACCATCGCCGCCACCTGCGCCGCCTGGACGCCCCTCTCCGTCTGGTATAACGACGCCGGTCAGGCGCTACATTTTGAGATTTTCGACGACGCCAACCATCTGGTGCTGGTGGAGCCGGAGATTATCCTGCGCGCGCCGGCGGAATACCTGCTCGCGGGCATCGGCGACACGCTCGCCAAATGGTATGAAGCCGTGGTGCTGGCGCCTGCGCCCGCCACCCTGCCGCTCACTGTGCGGCTCGGCCTTAACGCGGCGCTCGCCATTCGTGACGTGCTGCTGGAGCAGAGCGAGGAGGCGCTCGCCAGTCAGCATCGCGGCGCGCTGACGCAGGATTTCCGCGATGTGGTGGACGCCATCATCGCGGGCGGCGGCATGGTCGGCGGGCTTGGCGAGCGCTATACGCGCGTGGCGGCGGCCCATGCGGTACACAACGGCCTGACCGTACTGCCGCAGACGGAAAAATATCTGCACGGCACCAAAGTGGCGTATGGCATTCTGGTGCAGAGCGCCCTGCTCGGTCAGGACGAGGTGCTGGCGCAGCTTATTGACGCCTGGCGGCGCTTCAGGCTGCCCACCACGCTTGCAGAGCTGGATGTCGATATTCATAACGCGGCGGAGCTGGACCGCGTTATCGCCCACACGCTGCGCCCGGTGGAATCGATCCACGCCCTGCCGGTGGCGCTATCGCCCGCAGCCCTGCGCGCGGCCTTTGAAAAAGTGGAGCACTTCGCCCGCTAACTAAATCGCACAGGGTGCGATGCCACTTTTTGCGAAATCCCTGTAGGCTTAAACCTCTCTCACGCGGCGATAACCCTTCTTTCACGCCGCGTTTTTATACGTTCGGGATGGTTTATGGCTTCTGTACACTCTGACGGCGGCGCGTCGCTGCTGGCGCACCGTTCGTTTGTCGCCTTCTGGCTGGCGCGAACCTGCTCCGGCTTTGGTTTCCAAATGTTATCTATCGTGGTGGGCTGGCAGATTTACGCCCTCACCCACAGCGCCTTTTATCTCGGCCTGATAGGCCTGGTGCAGTTTCTTCCGTCCGTGACGCTGGCGCTCTGGGCGGGGCACATTGCCGATCAGCGCGATCGCCGCCGGGTGGTGCTTATCGGCCAGCTGGTGGAGTGGCTCGCCATCGCCGCGCTGGCCGCCGCCACCGTGGCGCATCTCGCAGACGTGAAGATTATCCTCGGGCTGATTTTTATTATTTCCGTCGCCAAAGTGATGGAAGCGCCGTCGTTGCAGTCGATGCTGCCGGCGCTGGTGCCGCCCGCCCTGCTGGCGCGCGCCACGGCGGCGAGCGCGGTATCCAGCCAGGCGGCGATGATTATGGGCCCGGCGCTGGGCGGGCTGCTGTATGTCTTCGGCGCGCAGGTGGTGTATGCGCTGACCGCCGTGCTGTATCTCATTTCTGTCGCGATGGTGAGCCGCCTGCGCTATGAACAGGCTCCGCCTGCGCGCCAGCCTGCGAGTCTCGCCACGCTCTTTGCGGGCGTGAAGTTTATCCGCGAGCGCCCGGACGTGCTGGGCGTGATTTCGCTCGATCTCTTTGCGGTGCTGCTGGGCGGCGCTACCGCGCTGCTGCCGATTTACGCCCACGATATTCTGCACACCGGCCCGTGGGGGCTGGGGCTGCTGCGCGCCGCGCCTGCCGTCGGCGCGCTGCTGGTGGGCTTCTGGCTAAGCCGCCGGTCGCTTGAGAAGCATGTCGGGATGATCATGTTTTTGTCGGTGGCGGGCTTTGGCGTGGCGACGCTGGTGTTTGCGCTCTCCAGCAACCTGTGGCTGTCGCTTATCGCGCTCTTCGCGACAGGCGGGTTTGATATGGTGAGCATGGTTATCCGCGGCGCGCTGGTGCAGCTCGATACCCCCAACGAAATGCTCGGGCGCGTGAACGCCGTTAACTCGATATTTATTAACACCTCGAACCAGCTTGGCGAATTTGAATCCGGCATGCTGGCGGCGCTGCTGGGCACCGTTCCCGCTGCGGCCATCGGCGGTATCGGCACGCTGGTGGTGGTCGGGCTCTGGATGCGCCTGTTCCCGTCGCTGCGTAAACGCCAGCGCCTCGAAGAGACAACCGCCTGATGCCACAACGCAACGCCTTCTCCGGAAGGCGTTTTTGCGAGACGTCACGAAGAACCTTTCCCTGCCGCTTTCCTCCTCTCCTTACCCGGTTTAACGTTCCCGCATAAGAAAATGCTTTTCAGATAAAAGCTTATATTCTTATATTTTACTTATAACCTGAAAACAGATAGAGTGAGGGAACGCCATGGAGATCAGATGGACGAAGCGGGCATACAAGCAACTCGGTGCCCTACCGGAAAGCGACAGGCTCACTATCTATAAGAAGGTTGCCGCGCTCGCCATTGAAGACGCCAGGCTGGACATCATAAAACTGGCGGGGCTGAAACCCCGTTACCGGCTGCGCGTGGGAAGTTATCGGGTTATTTACGAGCGTGTGGCGGGCGTTCCGGTCATCTGCCTTATTCTGGAAGTTAAACGCAGAACCACGACCACTTATCTTAATTAACGGGGGGTTAGATATGCTCAATGCACAAATTATTCATGATAAACAGGGCAAACCCGAGTATGCGGTCATCCCTTATGAACTCTATCTGTCTGTGCTGGCGCAGCTGGAAGATGATGAGGCGCTGGGGTCATTGCCTTATGAGCCGGACAGCGACGATGACGTAACGCTGCCGCATGAAGTGGTGGGGATTTCCGTCGAGCAGAACGTGAGTTTACAGGCAGCCTGGCGCATCTGGCGCGGTCTCTCTCAACAGGAAGTGGCGGAAAAACTCGGTATCAGCCAGTCTGCCGTTTCACAGCTGGAATCGCCGGACTCGCGTCCGCAAAAACGCACCCGCGAAAAACTGGCGGCGCTCTATGGCTGCCAGCCGGAACAGCTGGTGCAGTACCGCTGACAGGCGCTTAACAGCACTTCGCGCCGCCTTTTGCGCCGTAGCGGGCGTCCTGGCGTTCGCGGAAGAACTCTTCATAAGTCATCGGCGTCTGGTCAGGGTGGTTCACGCGCATGTGCTCGACGTAGTTGTCGTAGTCGGGCACGCCGATCATCATTTTCGCGGCCTGACCGAGATATTTGCCAGCTTTGGCGAGGGTATCGAACATTTATTCATCCTTATCCGTTGGCCCCTCTCCCGGCGGAAGAGGAAGCCGATGTGATTGATTGTGGCCTGGTGCTGGACGGCGGGTGCGCTTCGCTTACCCACCTTTCCGTCATTCACCAGACCTGACAACCTCAATCAATGCGCGCTTTTCGCCTGCGCCACTACCTGCTCCGCACTGGCGGGCATCGGCTCATACGGCGTCTCGTTGGCGGTCGGCTTATCCTGCTTCAGCGCCGCCAGCGCGGTTTTAACAGAGAACAGCGCCAGCACCACGACCACCACCATAAAGAAAATGGTCAGACCCGCGTCGAGACGGTTATTAAACACCAGCTGGCTCAGTTGCGCCTCGGTGTACTGCGGCGGAATAGTGCCGCTGTCCAGAATCGCCTGGAACTTATTGGCGATGGCGAGGAAGCCCACTTTATTATCCGGGCTAAACGCCTTCTGCCAGCCGGCTGTCAGCGTACAGACCAGCAGCCACGCGGTCGGCACCAGCGCCACCCACGCGTAACGCTGGCGCTTCATCTTAAACAACACCACCGCGCAGAGCATCAGCGCCATGCCCGCCAGCATCTGGTTGGCGATGCCAAACAGCGGCCAGAGGGTGTTAATACCGCCGAGCGGGTCCACGACGCCCTGATGCAGGAAATAACCCCACGCCAGCACGCACAGCGCCGTCGCGAGCAGGTTGGCGGGCAGTGAATCCGTGCGTTTGAGGCCGGGCGAAATCACGCCCAGCAGATCCTGCAGCATAAAGCGCGCGGCGCGGGTGCCCGCATCCACCGCCGTCAGGATAAACAGCGCCTCAAACAGAATGGCGAAGTGATACCAGAACGAGACATCCATCAGGCCGCCGAGCGCCCCGTGGAGAATATACGCCATGCCGACCGCAAGCGTCGGCGCGCCGCCCGCACGCGAGATAATCGTCTGCTCGCCGACTTCATTCGCAATCTGGTTAAGCGTATCCGGCGTTATCTGGAAGCCCCAGCCGCTGACCACCTGGGCGGCCGACGCGACCACATCCGCCGTGCCTGCGGGCGCCAGCACCGCCATCGGGCTGTTCATCGCAAAATAAACGCCGGGGTCAATAACGCAGGCCGACACCAGCGCCATGATGGCGACAAACGACTCCATCAGCATGCCGCCGTAGCCGATAAAGCAGGCCTGGTTTTCATTGGCGAGCATTTTCGGCGTGGTGCCGGAGGCGATAAGCGCATGGAACCCCGACACCGCGCCGCAGGCGATGGTGATAAACAGGAACGGGAAGAGGTTACCGGTCCAGACCGGGCCGGTGCCGTCGATAAATTTGGTCATCGCGGGCATCGTCAGCGTCGGGCGCATGATCAGAATGCCGATGGCGAGACCGACAATAGTGCCGATTTTCAGGAAGGTGGAGAGATAATCGCGCGGTGCCAGCAGCAGCCAGACCGGCAGAACCGCCGCGACAAAACCGTAGCCCACCAGCATCCAGGTTAACTGTACGCCGGTGAAATCAAACCACGGCGCCCAGGTCGGGCTTTCCGCCACCCAGCCGCCGGAAACTATTGCAAACACCAGCATCACCAGGCCGATGACTGAAACTTCGCCAATGCGCCCTGGCCGCAGATAACGAATATAGATGCCCATAAAGAGCGCGAGCGGAATGGTAAAGGCGACGGTATAAGTGCCCCACGGGCTGTGGGTCAGCGCTTTCACCACAATCATCGCCAGCACCGCCAGGATGATAATCATAATCATAAAACAGGCGACGAGCGCGATGACGCCCGCCGTGTTGCCCATCTCTTCTTTCACCAGTTCGCCGAGCGAGCGCCCGTCGCGGCGGGTGGAGACAAACAGCACCATGAAATCCTGCACCGCGCCTGCCAGCACGACGCCCGCAAGGATCCAGATCATGCCCGGCAGATACCCCATCTGCGCCGCCAGCACCGGCCCGACCAGCGGCCCGGCTCCGGCAATCGCCGCAAAATGGTGACCGAACAGCACTTTTTTATCGGTAGGCACGTAGTCGAGCCCGTCATTATGGCGCACCGCGGGCGTCATGCGCGTCGGGTCGACGGCCAGCACCTTTTTCGCGATGTACAGACCATAAAAGCGGTAAGCGATGAGATAGATACAGACGGCCGCGACCACGATCCAGAGCGCGTTGATCTGCTCGCCGCGGTTAAGGGCGATATAGCCCAGCGCAAATGCGCCCACGACGGAGAGCGCCGCCCAGATAAGGTATTTCCCTGAGTTCGTCATAATAATTATCCATTCAGTGAAACAGTGAGTGAAACAGAGGTGTTACATTTTGTTTCTATATCACCAAAATGAATTTAACAACTTAGCCACCCGAGAAACGCGGGATGGCGTCAGGGATTTACGTGAGTCTGCTAGCGAGATCACGGGATGATGGCGGGGCTGCGGGGTGTCGGTGGTTTAACGGGGTGAGCTTTGAAGGTTGTGTACATGGCGGGTGCGCTTCGCTTACCCGCCCTACATCCTTCAGGTGTCGGATTTTCCGTAGGGTGGGTAAGCGCAGCGCACCCACCATTGCAAAAAAGCGTCGCCCTATGGCGTTGAGGGGCGAATATGTACGCCCGGTGAACGGTTCCGTTCGCCAGCACGATGCCTTTCTTTGCGACCTATCCTCACGCGAACGTGTTAAGGGGGCTCGCCGCCGCCTCCTTAACAATACCGGCTCGCGGCCAAAGGGCAGCCGCAATAAAAACACCTCACATCATCGTTCGGCTTCAGGGGAGTTGTTTCCGTAGGGCGGGTAAGCGCAGCGCACCCGCCGTGTTAAAAACCCCTACCCCAGGATCGCCGTACTTAACCGGCTGGTGCAGCAGCGCCGCCCCTGTTCGTCATAAATCACGATCTCCCAGCACTGGCTTTGGCGCCCCAGATGCAACGGCTGACAGACGCCGCGCACCTGGCCCTGCGACACCGCGCGGTGGTGAGACGCGCTGATTTCGGTGCCCACCACGCACTGCCCGTCGCGGGTAGTCAGGTATCCAGCCATTGAGCCGAGCGTTTCGGCAAGCGCCGCGGAGGCGCCGCCGTGCAGGAGACCAAACGGCTGATGGGTGCGGCTATCGACCGGCATGGTCGCCTCCAGCAGATCGTCGCCCAGACGGGTATAAACAATCCCGAGATGTTCCACCAGCGTGCCGACGCTGGTCGCGTTCAGCGCCTCAAGCGTCATGTGTCGTTTCCAGATCATCTATGCTCCAAGCGTAGAGCCGCCGTCGATAACAATGTCCTGTAGCGTAATGTGGCTTGCGAGATCCGAAGCGAGAAACAGGATGGTGTTCGCCACGTCCTGCGGCTGCGCAATTTTGCCGAGCGGAATGCCGAGCTTGAACTGTTCCGCGAAACCGCGAATGCGCTGCTGTTCAGCATCGTCGCTTTTCCAGAGCGTGCGCTGCATATCGGTGTCGGTCGAGCCCGGCGACACCAGGTTTGCGCGCACGCCATAAGGTGCCAGCTCCAGCCCCACGGTCAGCGCCAGGCTTTTGAGCGCCGCTTTCGACGCGCCATACGCCGACATCCCGATGCGCGGCGTATGGGCGGCGTCGGAAGCAACCGTCACGATTGCCCCGCCCTTCTGCGCGCGAAACTGCGCCATCGTCTGCTGAAAGAAGTTAAACGCGCCGCCCACGTTTACCGCGAACGTCTGCTGCCAGTCGTCTGCGGTGAGTTCATCCGTCGCACCCATGCGCAAAATGCCCGCCGCGTTCACCAGCACGTCGAGACGGGCGTCATTGCCGGGCAACCGCTGGCAAACAGCCGCCACCGCCGCGGCGTCCGCCACATCAAGCGTTTCACACGCGAACGGATAATCGGCCAGTGGAAACGCGAGATCGAAACCGGTCACCTTCGCGCCCGCCGCGGCAAACGCCAGCGCGGTGGTATAGCCGATGCCCTTGCCCGCGCCCGTCACCCAGACGTTTTTCCCCCGGAAATCGAGCGTCATGCCTGCGGCTCCCGGCTCAGCAGCGCCCACCAGGCATCGATGGTCGGGTTTTTCGCGAGCATCACGAAGTCGATGTCGCCATGCGCTTTGCGCCAGCGCGCCGCCAGCGCCATCATGCGCACCGAGTCGAGACCGTAGTCGATCAGGTTTTCGTCATCTTCCGGCTCGTCGGACTCATCCAGCAGCGGCAGCACCAGCGCGCGCAGCGCCGCTTTGCTGCCCGGCGCGTCCGGCTCACTGGCAGGCAGCAGATCGGCGGTCATCACCACGCGCCCGGCGCGGCCCGCGACATAATTCAATGCCATCAGATGTTCATCACGGCTGAAATCCGCCAGCGCGTCGGCCACCATAAACGGTTGGATATCGCGCATAAACGCGTCGGTGGCGGTGATCATGCAGCCGATGTGGGCGTAAACGCCGCAAATAATCAGCTGATCGCGGCCCGTCTCTTTCAGCGCGTGCTCAAGCGGCGAACGGTGAAACGCGCTGTAGCGCCATTTCACCAGCACGGTGTCGTCGGCATCCGGCGCCAGCGCCGCGACCACCTTTTGTTTATCAGGATGGTTATTCAGCCCCGGCCCCCACATGTCGTTCAGCAGCGCGCGATCGGCGTCGCTCTGATTATTGGGCTGCGCGGTGTAATAAACCGGAATACCCTGCGCCTTACAGTACGCTCGCAGCGCGGCGATATTCGCCACCACCTGCTCGATCATCGGGCTGTTTTCGCCCCAGAAATTAAGGAAATACTCCTGCATGTCATGAATGAGCAGCGCCGCGCGCGACGGCTCCAGCGCCCAGCTCACTTTATTTTGCGGGAGATCCGCCGCCGTGGGCAGCGTATAGGCGTTCAGTTTTGGGATAGCCATTTTCTTTCCTTACTCAGAGACGGGCTGACGCGCGGCCAGCCACAGACGCAGTTGTTTTTTATCCACTTTGCCGACCGGCGTGAGCGGCAGCGCATCGACGCGCTCCACGCGATCCGGCAGTTTGAAATCGGCGACGCCCAGCTCGCGTAAAAAGCGGCGGATCTCCACCGCCTTGATCGGGCGGGTGGTGACGATATACGCGCAGCTTTTTTCGCCGAGCAGGCTGTCTTCCATCGAAACCAGGCCCGCGTGGACGATAGCCTCGTGGCCGAGCAGCAGGTTCTCGATCTCTTCCGCGGCGATCTTCTCGCCCCCGCGGTTGATCTGATCTTTCTCGCGCCCCTGAACGGTGATGTAGCCCTGCTCATCGATGGCTACCAGATCGCCGGAGCAGTAAAACCCGTTCTCATCAAAGGCGCTGGCGTTGTGTTCAGGACTGTTGTAGTAACCGCGGAAGGTGTACGGGCCGCGCGTCATCAGCCGTCCTGTTTCACCGCGCGGCAGCGGGTTGCCGTTTTCATCCGCCACCCAGACCTCATCGTCCGGGCTCATCGGGCGGCCCTGGGTGGTGAAGATGCGCTCGTCCGGGTCGTCCAGGCGGGTGTAGTTGACCAGCCCTTCGGCCATGCCGAACACCTGCTGAAGCTGACAGCCGATCTCCGCAGGAATGCGCGCGGCGAGCGTGTCGGAAAGCCGCGCGCCGCCGACCTGCAACAGTTTCAGCGATGCCAGCTGGCGGTTGTCGCCCCACTCCTGAATGGCCTGCAGCCAGAGGCTGACGGCGGGCGGCACCAGCGCGGTGACGTTAATCTGGTGCGCCTCAATCAGCGGAAAGCAGAGCGTCGCGCTCGGGTCGCGCGCCAGCACCACACAGCCTTCGGCGAAGAAGACGCCGAGCGCGCCGGGGGAGCTTAACGGGTAGTTGTGCGCCGCGGGCAGCGCGCAGAGGTAGCGCGTTTCGCGGGTGAATGCGCAAATCTCCACGCTGCGGCGAATGCTGTAGTAGTAGTCGTTGTGCGTGCGCGGGATGAGCTTCGGCGTGCCGGTACTGCCGCCGGAAAGCTGGAAAAACGCCACTTCATCGGCGGCGGACGGCGTGAGGATAACATCCGCTTCAGGCTCTGAAATCAGCGCGTCCAGCCCGTCGCCGCGCAGAAGCGTCATACGCAGCGACGGATGCTGCGCTTTCAGCGCCGTGATATACGCGTCGTCGCTAAAGAGCGCGTGCTCGCGGTCGGCGATCAGCAGCGCCGGGACAATCTGGCGCGCGTATGCGTCAAGCTCGGTGCGCTGATGGCTGAACAGCGCGTTAACCGGCACCACGCCAATTTTCAACAGCGCGAAGAACACGATGTAAAACTCCGCCACGTTGCCAAGCTGCACCAGCGCGGTGTCGCCGCGCTGAAGCCCGCGACGCGCCAGCGCGCCCGCAAGACGTGTAGCTGCCGCATCCAGCTCGCGGTAGCTGTAGCGGCGCTCGCCGTCGATAAGCGCCGTCGCGGCACTCTGCGCGTGGCGGCTCAGAATATCGGTGAGCGGCAGGTCAAGCCAGTAGCCGCGGGCGCGGTAGCGCGCGGCGAGATCGTCCGGCCAGCGGGTGTAAGGGATCGTCATGCGTAAAACCTCAGTGAAGACCTAAAACGTGGAGCATGGTGGAGAGCTTGACGCCGGTTTCGCGCCACTCCGAGGCCGGATCGGACGCCGGAACAATCCCCGCGCCCGCAAACAGCCGCACCTGATTTTCCCGCAGACGCGCGCAGCGGATAGTCACCGCCCACTCGCCGTTGCCGTCGGCATCGCACCAGCCGACAATTCCGCCGAACAGCTCGCGATCGAACGGTTCCAGCTCGGCGATATACGCTTTCGCCGCTTCATGCGGGTAACCGCTCAGCGCGGGCGTCGGGTGCAGCAGGCAGGCGAGCGACAGCGCGTTGTCATCCGCAAAGCGCGTTTCGCCCTCGACGGGCGTCGCGAGATGCCAGAGCGTCGGCGTGGTAATCAGCTCCGGCGCGCCCGGCATCGCGAGGCGCTGGCTGCGCGGCGCGAGTACGTCGCGCATCGCCTGCGTCACCAGCTCATGTTCATGGCGATCTTTGGCCGAGCAGAGCAGCGCCTGGCCTGCGCTTTTATCCTGCGCCGCGTCGGCATGGCGGCGCGCGGAGCCCGCCAGCGGCAGCGAGCTGAACGTATCGCCGTCTTTGCGCAGCAGCAGTTCCGGGCTCGCGCCGAGCAGCGCGCCGCCGTCCGGCAGCGGCACATGGAAGTTAAAACTCGCGGGGTTTTGCGCCACCAGACGCGCCAGCAGCGCCAGGCTGTCCGGGGCCTGCCCGGTGGTGATATCGATAAGGCGGGAGAGGACGATTTTACTGACCGCAGGCGTCGCGGTCAGCGCGGCGGCGCGCGCCACCATCGCCCTGAACGTCGCCTCGTCCGGGAGCGCTTCACGGCGGATAACGCGCGGCGCGGCGCTGTTGTCGATAAGCGAATAACCGCCGCGCGCGGTATCGCTGTAGCTTTCAGGAATAAACAGCGCGGACGGTTTGCGGGTATCGAACGGAATAGCGCCGACGACGATGGGGCGCGCGATGCCCTGCCTGCGGGCGCGGTCGAACGCGTCGCGTAGCGCGGTCTGAAACACGCCGTGGCGCTCTGCGCCGTCGGCGGCAGGCGTCTCCAGCCGCGTAAAACAGCCGCGGGTGGTGAAACTGCGATAAGGCGACATGAAGAAAAAGCTGTCAGATGAAAGGGATGCGGCAGCGTCGCAGCGTTCCCCGGCCAGTGACGTATCCATGCGCTCCTCCTGTACCAAAAAGTGAACTGATAATTGTTATCATTTGTATTTGGAGGCGTAACCTAAGGCGAAATGACGGGGTTGTCAACCACAGGGGAGAAGTGGAGGCGAAAGCGCCGCTTGCATCCTGTCGGCAAATGATGAAAATGAGAAGCATTATTAACTCATCGTACAGGAATTGTAGCCGTGACGTTCACTTCCGCCCTGCGCGCCGTACTCGCCGCCAGCCTGCTGGTTTTAGGAATATCCTCAGTCTCACAGGCGGCGTCGTGGCCGCGTCAGGTTACCGACAGCCGCGGCGTACATACGCTTGAAAAAGCGCCGCAGCGCATTGTCTCTACCAGCGTCACGCTGACCGGTTCGTTGCTGGCGATTGACGCGCCGGTGGTGGCGAGCGGCGCGACGTCGCCAGGCAACCGCGTCGCCGACGACCAGGGGTTTCTGCGCCAGTGGGGTGATATCGCCAAAGCGCGTCATGTTGAGCGGCTGTATATCGGCGAGCCAAACGCCGAAGCCGTGGCCGCGCAGATGCCGGATCTGATTCTGGTGAGCGCCACCGGCGGCGATTCGGCGCAGGCGCTGTACGAACAGTTTTCCGCTATCGCGCCGACATTAATCATCAATTACGACGACAAAAGCTGGCAGGCGCTGTTAACGCAGCTCGGCGAGATAACAGGTCATGAGAAGCAGGCCGCCGCGCGCATCGCGCAGTTTGACCAGCAGCTCGCGCAGGCGAAAGCGCAGATGACGCTGCCGCCGCAGCCCGTGAGCGCGCTGGTTTATAACCCCGCCGCGCACGGCGCGAATCTCTGGACCGCCGAATCGGCGCAGGGGAAACTGCTCGGCCAGCTCGGCTTTACGCTCGCGCCGCCCCCTGCCGCGCACGGCCTCACCAGCATGGGCAAACGCCACGATATTATTCAGCTCGGCGGTGAAAATCTGGCGGCGGGGCTGAACGGCGAGACGCTGTTTTTGTTCGCCGCCGATGATAAAGACGCCGCGGCGCTGCTGCGCGATCCGCTGCTGGCCCACCTTCCGGCGGTGAAAAATAAACGGGTTTACGCGCTCGGCACCGAAACCTTCCGGCTCGATTACTACAGCGCCAGCCTGTTGCTGAAACGGCTTGAAGCATTGTTCAAACAGTAAAAGACGGGGCCGGATGGCCCCTTTTTTAATGCGGCGCGGGTTCCGGCGGCGGCTGGCGCAACCGGCGCAGTTCCGCCAAAAGCAGCGCCAGCGCAAGGGTAACGATCGCAAGCCCAATCCCGCCCACGCTCGCGGCGCTCACCGGCGACAGCCAGGCGCCCATACCGCCGAGCGCCGCCGCGCCGATGGCGTCGCCCGTGACGTTTTGCGCGGTCCACAGGCCGTTAATGCGCCCGAGCATGTGATCCGGCGTCCGGGTCTGGATAAGCTGGTACTGGATAAGCGAGCTCACGCCGCTCAGGTAGCCGAACAGCGTCAGGCAGATAAACGCCAGCGGCCAGAACGGCATCAGGCTGAATGCGCCGACGGCCAACAGCGCCAGCACCGAGGAAATCAGCAGCGTGCGGCCAGGGCGCGGGGCGTGCGCGAGCCCGCCGCTGGTGAGCGCCCCCAGCGCCGCGCCGAGCGGCACCGCGGCGTACAGTACGCCGATTTCGCCGCTCGCCATCTGCCAGTGGTTCGCAAGCGCGGGATAAAGCACACGCACCGCGCTCGCCATCGTCAGCAGCGCGCCGACCAGCGCCACGCCGCCCACGACCGGGCTTGCCGCAAGAAAGCGCAGCCCGTCGGCCAGCGCGCGCAGCGGATGCTGGCGTTGCATCTGCGGCGCGGGGAGCGCCGGGAGGGTGAGCAGCGGCAGGAGCGTGAGAAAAGTTCCGAGCGCCGCCAGCGCGTAGTTCCAGGCCACGCCGCCCCAGGCCAGCAGCACGCCGCCGAGTAGCGGCGAAATTACCGAGCCCAGACGCACCGTCAGCATGGTAATCGCCCCCGCCTGCATCAGGTTTTCACGCCCGACGATGGCGGGCGTCGCCGCCAGCAGCGCCGTCACGCCGATCGCCCCGAAAAACCCGTCCCATAACCCGAGCAGATAAATCGCAGTGACCGACGACGCGGGCAGCACGGCGTTGATCCACAGCCCGATAAACCCGAGGCCGCAAGTGGAACGCGCCAGCAGAATAAGCGTTTTGCGCTCATAGCGGTCGGCCAGCACGCCGCCGGTCATCAGCCCGATAAACATCGCCGCCCCGGTGAGCGTGACCGCCAGCCCCACCTGGAAGGGCGAGCCGGTGAGCGTCTGGATCTGTACCGGCACCGCCACGCCGAGCAGTCCAAGGCCGAGAATGGAGATAAAGCGCGCCAGAAAGACGGCGCGATAAGCGGGATGGGTTTTCAGTAACGAGAGGTTCAGTAACAGCGAATGTCGGTTCATTACAGGGCCTTAACGCGAATTTTCCTTGCCGGATAACGGGACGGCCATGCTAACATAGCCAGATAAGAGTGATAATAACTATCATTATCGATTCCAGGATGTGCGTTATGTCGGCCTCGCGCCTTTCCTCCAGGATGGTTGTCCTGGGGTGTCTCTTGTTACTGCTGCTGTTGATGGTCGCCCTCAGCCTGCTGGCGGGCGCCAAATCCCTGCCCTTCTCTCTCGTGATGGACGCGCTCACCGGCACCTGCCGCGAGGCGGACTGCACCATCGTGCTGGATGCGCGTCTGCCGCGCACCCTTGCGGGTATTGTCGCGGGACTGTCGCTCGGGCTTGCCGGCGCGCTGATGCAAACGCTGACCCGCAACCCGCTCGCCGACCCCGGCCTGTTAGGCGTCAATTCCGGCGCCAGTTTCGCCATTGTGCTGGGCGCGGCGCTGTGGGGCGTGAGCGATCCGCTGCATATTCTCGCGCTGGCGCTGTGCGGTGCGCTGGCCGCCACACTCGTGGTGGCGTTTACCGGCAGCGCGGGCGGCGGGCAGCTTAGCCCGGTGCGCCTGACGCTCGCGGGCGTGGCGCTGGCCGCGGTGCTGGAAGGGCTTTCCGGCGGCATCGCGCTGTTAAACCCGGTGGTGTATGACCAGCTGCGCTTCTGGCAGGCGGGCTCGCTTGATATCCGCACCCTGACGACGCTTAAAGCCATTGTGCCGGTCGTGCTCACGGGCGCGGTTATCGCGCTGCTGCTGGGGCGCGCCCTGAACAGCCTGAGCATGGGCAGCGACACGGCGACGGCGCTCGGCAGCCGCGTGGCGCGCACGCAGGTGTTCGGGCTTATCGCCATTACGCTCCTGTGCGCCAGCGCCACCGCCGTGGTCGGCCCCATCGCCTTTATCGGCCTGATGATGCCGCACTTGGCGCGCTGGCTGGTGGGCGCGGATCACCGCTGGTCGCTGCCGGTGACGCTGCTCGCCACGCCGTCGCTGCTGCTGCTCGCGGATATCATTGGCAGGCTGGTAGTGCCGGGCGAACTGCGGGTATCGGTGGTCAGCGCGTTTATCGGCGCGCCCGCGCTGATTTATCTGGTGCGCCAGCGGCGCGGCGGAGCGTCGCTATGAGATCCGTTCCCCCTCGTTTAGGGCTCTTTTGCCTGCTGATGTTGAGCCTGTGCATCGGTCTCGGCCTCTGGGCGCTGACGCAGGGCGCGGTAACGCTTGAAGCCCGTAAGGTGCTGGAGGCGCTGACCGGCCACGCGCCGCGCAATGTTGCGCTTATCGTCACCGAATGGCGGCTGCCGCGCGTGGCGATGGCGCTGCTGCTGGGTGCCGCGCTCGGCGTGAGCGGCGCGATTTTCCAGTCGCTGATGCGCAACCCTTTAGGCAGCCCGGATGTGATGGGCTTTAACACCGGCGCCTGGAGCGGCGTGCTGGTGGCGATGGTGCTGGCGGGCCAGCACCAGTCCGCTATCGCGTTCACCGCCATCGCGGGCGGCACGCTGACGGCGTTTATCGTCTGGCTCCTCGCCTGGCGCAACGGCATCGACACTTTCCGGCTGATTATTATCGGCATTGGCGTGCGCGCGATGCTGGTGGCGTTCAATACGTGGCTGCTGTTGCAGGCGTCGCTTGAGACGGCGCTGTCGGCGGGCCTGTGGAACGCCGGTTCGCTGAACGGCATCACCTGGGGCAAAACGCTGCCCGCCGCCCCGCTGCTTGCGCTGGCGCTGCTGGCGAGCGCGCTGCTGGTGCGCCGGATGCGGCTTCTGGAGATGGGCGACGACAGCGCCTGCGCGCTGGGTGTGGCGGTGGAACGCTCTCGCCTGCTGCTGATGCTGACCGGCGTGGTGCTGACCGCAGGCGCGACGGCGATGGCCGGGCCGATTTCGTTTGTCGCGCTGGTGGCGCCGCATATCGCGCGTCGCTTAAGCGGCACCGCGCGCTTCGGGCTGACCCAGGCGGCGCTGTGCGGCGCGCTACTGCTGCTGGCCGCCGATCTGTGCGCGCAGTATCTGTTTACGCCTTATCAGCTGCCGGTGGGCACCGTCACCGTCTGCCTCGGCGGCATTTATCTCATCGCCTTGTTGATACAGGAGTCACGCAAGAGATGACTACGACCTCACGCTTGACCGGCGAAGCGCTGACGCTGGGCTACGGCGATTTTCGCGTCGCCGACGGGCTGAACGTGGCGATCCCGGATGGCAAATTCACCGCGATTATCGGTCCGAACGGCTGCGGCAAATCGACGCTGCTGCGCACGCTGAGCCGTCTGATGAAACCGCTCGGCGGGCAGGTGCGGCTCGATGGCGAGGCTATTCAGCGCTTCGCCACTAAAGAGGTGGCGCGGCGTATTGGCCTGCTCGCGCAGAACGCCAGCGCGCCGGGGGATATCACCGTTGCGGAGCTGGTGGCGCGCGGGCGTTATCCGCATCAGCCGCTGTTTACCCGCTGGCGCGACGAGGACGAGCGCGCGGTGCAAAAGGCGATGGCGGCGACCGGCGTGACCGCGCTTGCCGACCAGAGCGTCGATACGCTCTCCGGCGGCCAGCGCCAGCGCGCCTGGATTGCGATGGTGCTGGCGCAGGAGACCTCGATTTTGCTGCTCGATGAGCCGACCACCTGGCTTGATATCAGCCATCAGATCGATCTGCTGGAGCTGCTGAGCGCGCTTAATCGCGAGCAGGGGTATACGCTTGCCGCGGTGTTGCACGATTTGAACCAGGCGTGCCGCTACGCGAACCATCTGATCGCGTTGCGGGACGGGAAGATTATCGCCGAGGGCGCGCCTTCTGAGATTGTGGACGCGGCGCTTATCGAGGCGATTTACGGATTGCGGTGCATGATTATTGAGGATCCGGTGGCGGGTACGCCGCTGGTGGTGCCGCTCGGGCGGCGGTAGTGGGCAATGAGGCGTCAGGGTAAATGGTGGGTGCGCTTCGCTTACCCACCCTACGAAATCAACCTTTCCTGTAGGACGGGTAAGCCTGCGCACCCGCCGTTAACGTCAGGTGGGTGCGCTGCGCTTACCCCCCTACAAAATCAACCTTTCCTGTAAGGCGGGTAAGCCTGCGCAACCGCCATTAACGTCAGGTGGGTGCGCCGCTTACCCCCCTACAAAATCAACCTTTCCTGTAGGACGGGTAAGCCTGCGCACCCGCCGTTAACGTCAGGTGGGTGCGCTTCGCTTACCCACCCTACGAAATCAACCTTCCTGTAGGGCGGGTAAGCCTGCGCACCCGCCGTTAACGCCTTACAGCGGGTTGGTTTGCGCTTCGACTACCGCCAGCGCCACCATATTCACGATACGGCGAACCGAGGCGATTGGCGTCAACACATGCACCGGTTTCGCGACGCCCATCAGCACCGGCCCTACGGTCACGCCCTCGGAGCTCGACACGCGCAGCAGGTTATAACTGATACGCGCCGCTTCCACGTTCGGCATAATCAGGATGTTGGCCGAGCCTTTCAGCGGGCTGTCCGGCATACGATCGTTGCGGATGCTCTCCACCAGCGCCGCGTCGCCGTGCATCTCGCCGTCGATCATCAGATCCGGGGCGCGCTCACGCACCAGCTGTAGCGTCTCGCGCATTTTGCTGGCGGCGGGCGAATCGGAAGATCCGAAGTTGGAATGCGACAACAGCGCCACTTTCGGCTCGATCCCGAAACGACGCACCGTTTCCGCCGCCATGACCGTAATCTCCGCCAGCTGTTCCGGCGTCGGATCGTCGTTCACGTACGTGTCGGCGATAAAGGTGTTGCCGCTCGGCAGCAGGAGCGCGTTCATCGCGCCTGCGGCCTTCACGCCGTCGCGATAGCCGAAAATCTGCTGAACCACGCTGAAATGTTCGTGGTAATCGCCGATCGTACCGCAAATCATGGCGTCGGCTTCGCCGCGATGCACCATGATGGCGCCAATCACCGTACTGTTGCCGATAACGGCGCGCTGGGCCTGCTCCTGGGTGATGCCACGGCGCTTCATGATGCTGTAGTACTCGTTCCAGTACTCCTTAAAGCGCGGGTCCGACTCGTTATTCACGATCTCGAAATCTTTGCCCGCCTCGATTTGCAGGCCGAGTTTTTTCAGGCGCATCTCAATAACGCCAGGACGGCCCACCAGCACCGGCTTCGCCAGGCCAAGCGTAATCAGCTCCTGGGTGGCGTGCAGCACGCGCGGCTCTTCGCCTTCGGTCAGCACCACGCGCTTCGGATCTTTGCGCGCCTGGTTGAAGACCGGCTTCATAAACAGGTTGGTTTTGTAGACAAACTCGGTGAGCTTGTCTTTATAGGCGTCGAAATCCTCAATCGGGCGGGTCGCGACGCCGGAATCCATCGCCGCTTTCGCCACCGCAGGGGCGATAGTCACGATAAGGCGCGGGTCGAACGGTTTCGGAATGATGTAATCCGGCCCGAACGATAACTCCTGATCTTCATAGGCCGAAGCCACCACGTCGCTCTGCTCGGCATGCGCCAGTTCGGCGATGGCGTGCACCGCCGCGAGCTTCATCTCTTCGTTGATGGCGGTCGCGCCTACGTCCAGCGCGCCGCGGAAGATGAACGGGAAGCAGAGCACGTTGTTCACCTGGTTCGGGAAATCCGAACGACCGGTGCAGATGATCGCATCCGGGCGCACTTCTTTGGCGAGCGGCGGCATGATTTCCGGCTCAGGGTTGGCGAGCGCGAGGATGAGCGGCGAATCCGCCATCTTTTTCACCATCTCCTGGGTCATGACTTTCGGGCCGGAGCAGCCAAGGAAGATATCCGCGCCTTCGATCACGTCGCCGAGCGTGCGCTTGCCGTTATCGTCAATCGCGTAGGCGGCTTTGGTTTCCGCCATGTTCTCTTCGCGACCTTTGTAGATGACGCCTTTGGAGTCGCACACCACGATGTTGTGCTTCTGCATGCCAAGCGCCACCAGCAGGTTCATACAGGCGATGGCGGACGCGCCCGCGCCGGAGACCACGAGGCGCGCGTCAGAGATATTTTTTTGCACCACGCGCAGGCCGTTTAACACCGCGGCGGTACAGATAATGGCGGTGCCGTGCTGATCGTCATGGAACACCGGAATGTTCATGCGCTCGCGCAGTTTCTTTTCGATATAAAAACACTCCGGCGCTTTGATATCTTCCAGGTTGATCCCGCCGAAGGTCGGCTCCAGCGCCGCCACCACATCAACCACTTTATCGGGATCGTGCTCGTCGATTTCGATATCAAACACATCAATACCGGCGAATTTCTTAAACAGGACGCCCTTGCCTTCCATCACCGGTTTACCGGCCAGCGCGCCGATATTGCCAAGCCCCAGCACCGCGGTGCCGTTGGAGATAACCGCCACGAGGTTGCCGCGCGCGGTGTATTTATAGGCGGCCAGCGGGTCGGCGGCGATTTCCAGACAGGGCGCCGCCACGCCTGGCGAATACGCCAGCGCCAGATCGCGCTGGGTCGCCAGCGGTTTGGTCGGAGAAACCTGAATTTTGCCTGGGACCGGGAATTCGTGAAAATCGAGGGCGCTCTGTTTTAGTTGTTCATCCATTTTGCTGATCCTTTTTCTCTTGCAGGGTATGAAGCGGCGTGTCGCACGCTCGTTTAACCAGGCCGTCAGTATCGCCCGTTAGCGGCGGCTAAACTTTGAAGACCGCCAAACTCTGAGTCATGCAACCCTTTGATGTTATCAATTTATAGCAGCGATGTTGCCGGTTCGGGAAAGCATTGCTATGCGCGTCTGCTATGCTTTTTTGTTATGTCCCTGATGAGATCCCGGCGGGCGACACTGACAGCGCCCCATAAAATCTTTGCTTTTCAAGGAGTAGCAAAATGAACCAACTCGATGGCATTAAACAATTCACAACGGTAGTCGCCGACAGCGGCGATATTGAATCGATTCGTAACTATCAGCCTCAGGACGCCACCACCAACCCTTCCCTGCTGCTGAAGGCCGCCAGCCTTGAGCATTACCAGCATCTGTTCACCGATGCGCTGGAATACGGCAAAAAACGCGGCAGCACGCAAAAAGAGCAGGTGGCGGAAGCCAGCGACAAACTGGCGGTCAACGTGGGTGCGGAAATTCTGAAAAGCATTCCGGGACGCGTCTCGACGGAAGTGGACGCCCGCCTGTCGTTCGACAAAGAAAAAAGCATCGCCAAAGCGCGTCGCCTGGTCGAACTCTATCAGGATCAGGGCATCGATAAATCGCGCATTCTGATTAAGCTCGCGTCCACCTGGGAAGGCATTCGCGCCGCGGAAGAGCTGGAAAAAGAAGGCATTCACTGCAACCTGACGCTGCTGTTCTCCTTCGCCCAGGCGCGCGCCTGCGCCGAAGCGGGGGTGTATCTGATCTCTCCGTTCGTGGGCCGTATCTATGACTGGTACAACACCCGCAAACCGATGGACCCGTATGTGGTCGATGAAGATCCCGGCGTGAAGTCGGTGCGTAACATCTACGACTATTACAAGCAGCATAACTACCAGACCATCGTCATGGGCGCGAGCTTCCGCCGTACCGAGCAGATCCTGGCGCTGGCGGGCTGCGACCGTCTGACCATCTCCCCTAACCTGCTCAAAGAGTTGCAGGAGAGCGATGCGCCGGTGGCGCGTAAGCTGATCCCGGCATCCCAGGGCTTTAACCGTCCGCAGCCGATGACCGAAGCCGAATTCCGCTGGGAGCATAACCAGGACGCGATGGCGGTTGAAAAACTGGCCGAAGGCATTCGCCAGTTCGCGGTCGACCAGCGCTCGCTGGAAGATCTGCTCGCCGCCAAACTTTAACTTTTGCCATGGAGAGAAACATGTCTCATCAGCTTTTAGCCAACGCCATTCGCGCGCTGAGTATGGATGCGGTACAGAAAGCCAAATCCGGCCACCCCGGCGCCCCGATGGGGATGGCGGATATCGCCGAAGTGCTGTGGAACGGCTTCCTCAAGCACAACCCGACTAATCCGACGTGGTACGACCGCGACCGCTTTATTCTTTCCAACGGTCACGCGTCGATGCTGCTCTACAGCCTGCTCCACCTCACAGGCTACGACCTGCCGATGGAAGAGCTGAAAAACTTCCGCCAGCTGCACTCCAAAACGCCGGGCCACCCGGAAATCGGCTATACGCCGGGCGTGGAAACCACCACCGGGCCGCTCGGCCAGGGGCTCGCGAACGCCGTGGGTCTGGCGATTGCCGAGAAAACGCTCGCGGCGCAGTTTAACCGCCCGGGCCATGAGATCGTCGATCACAATACCTATGTGTTTATGGGCGATGGCTGCCTGATGGAAGGTATCTCTCATGAGGTCTGTTCGCTCGCAGGCACGCTGGGCCTCGGCAAGCTCATTGGCTTCTACGATCACAACGGCATTTCCATTGATGGCGAGACCGAGGGCTGGTTTACCGACGACACCGCCAAACGTTTTGAAGCCTACCACTGGCACGTAGTGCATGAGATTGACGGCCACGATCCCGAGGCTATCAAACGCGCTATTGAAGAAGCGAAACAGGTTACCGATAAACCGTCGCTGATTATTTGTCGTACCGTGATTGGCTTCGGCTCGCCGAACAAAGCGGGCAAAGAGGAGTCCCACGGCGCGGCGCTTGGCGAAGAAGAAGTGGCGCTGACCCGCAAACAGCTCGGCTGGAACTATCCGCCGTTTGAAATTCCGGATGAAGTCTACAAAGGCTGGGATGCGAAAGAAAAAGGCCGCCAGGTTGAAGCGAGCTGGAACGAGAAATTCGCCGCTTATCAGGAAGCCTACCCGGAGCTGGCGGCCGAGTTTAACCGCCGTATGGGCGGCGAAATGCCGGAAAACTGGCAGCAGGTGACGCAGGAGTACATCGAAAAACTCCAGGCGGAACCGGCGAAAATCGCCTCCCGTAAGGCGTCTCAGAACGCGCTGAACGTTTATGGCCCGGTACTGCCGGAGTTGCTCGGCGGCTCGGCGGATCTGGCGCCCAGCAACCTGACTATCTGGTCGGGCTCGACATCGCTGAAAGAAGATCCGGCGGGCAACTATATTCATTACGGCGTACGTGAATTCGGCATGACGGCGATCGCCAACGGCATCGCCCACCACGGCGGCTTTGTGCCCTACACCGCTACCTTCCTGATGTTCGTCGAATACGCGCGCAACGCGGCGCGTATGGCGGCGCTGATGAAGGCGCGGCAGATTATGGTTTATACCCATGACTCTATCGGTCTTGGCGAAGACGGCCCGACGCACCAGGCGGTGGAGCAGCTCGCAAGCCTGCGCCTGACGCCGAATTTCAGCACCTGGCGCCCGTGTGACCAGGTGGAAACCGCGGTGGCGTGGAAAGCCGCTATCGAGCGCCATAACGGCCCGACGGCGCTGATCCTCTCCCGCCAGAACCTGGCGCAGATCGAGCGCTCGCCGCAGCAGTTGAAAGATGTGGCGCGCGGCGGTTATATCCTGAAAGACGCGGGCGGCAAACCGGATCTGATCCTGATTGCCACCGGTTCGGAAGTGGAAATCGCCGTTCAGGCGGCCGAACGACTGCGCGGCGACGGCGTGGCGGTGCGTGTGGTGTCGCTGCCGTCGACCGATGTGTTTGACGCGCAGGATGAAGCCTACCGCGAATCGGTGCTGCCGTCCGACGTCAGCGCGCGCGTCGCGGTGGAAGCGGGTATCGCCGACTACTGGTACAAATATGTCGGCCTGAAAGGCGCTATCGTCGGCATGACCGGCTATGGCGAATCCGCGCCTGCGGAGAAACTCTTCCCGTACTTCGGCTTTACCGTCGAGAACGTGGTGGAAAAAGCCCGCAAAGTGCTCGGCAAATAAGCCTTTGCACCTGCAAAAAAGCCAGCCCCGATGGGCTGGCTTTTTTATTTCCTGCGCTGTTTTACTTCAGGACCTTCAGCGTCTCGGCGTTTTTGTTTATCACAATATCTTCCGTTTTCTCATCCCACTGCGCCTGCGCGACAATCACCTGTCCCGGATGCTGCGAGTCGCGCGCCACCAGCGACGTGCCGTCCACATCCTCCTGCACGTTGAGGTTCATGGAAAACGAAGGAATAGCTTTTACCCACTGCTGTTGCTGCACGTCATACAGATATGTCGCCCGCCAGGCGCTGCTCCACCAGTCAGGATAAATCAGCGCGCGGTCGCGTCCGCTGTCGTCAAGGTTTGAGAGCGTCTCCACGCCGCCGCCGATGCAGGAGGCGATGGACGCCGGTTTAACGGCCGGATAGCTGTTCCAGAGCTGACACTCGCAGTCGCCGCTCTCATCGCAGACGCCGTTGGTTTTCGGATCGTGCGCCGTCAGCCAGGCGTAGCTTTTGGCCGTGCCGTTAAAGCGCCCGCCCGCCAGCCGGGTATCGCGGGTTTTCTGGCGGTTCGCCTCGGTTATCCAGTCGGTTTCTTCGCTGACGCGCCAGCCTGCGGCCTGTTTCGTTAAGGTGAGCTGCGCCGGGTAGTTGCGCGGCGTTTGCGGCTCCAGCCCCGCCTGCTTCACAAAGGTGGCCTGCACCGCAAGCGGCTGCCCGTCCTGCTCGGTGAGCGTGATATTGCTGACGATAGTCTGGGCGTAATGCGGATGTTTTTGCACGAAGGCGGCGTTTTCCTGGATAACCGCATCGCGCGTAAGCGCCTTGCCGTACCAGCTTATCCGATCGCCATAGAGCGCCTCGCCGGCCTGGGCCGTGGGGTGATTTTTAAAGTCGTTCCAGCGTGCGACCAGCGCGTTCGCGTCGCGTTCGTCCTGCGGCGTCATCGCGGCGCTGGCGCTAAGCGTCAGTCCTGCCAGCGCCAGCCCGAAAACCGCGCGCAGCCCCTGTGTGAAAGCCATACATTCCCTGCCATTGTTATTGGTTATGTTAAGCCACAGGAATATACGCAAAAACACGCGCCGCCAGAAGCGGGATTATTTGGTCACCCAGAGCGTCGGCCAGGCGTCGGGGCCATGCCAGCCGTCGCAGCTCGGCTCTTCGGCGTAGCGCACCAGACGAAACCGCTGGCCGTCGAAGCGCCAGCGCGTCGCGACGCCGCAGTCGCCAAGGCCGCGGCCTTTGGAGAGCGTGGTCAGCTCTTTGGTTTTTTCATCGAAGCTCGCGTTCATCAGCTCAAGCTCCTGCTCTTTATCAGCAGGCACAAAAGGCAGGCGCAGGCGCACCATCCGCGAGGCAAACGGCTTCTGCCGCGACACCAGCCAGGCGAGATCCACCGTATTGTAGGCGCCCGCTTCGCAGCTGATTATCATCAGCGCCGTGTCGTCGGTGAGCGCGGAAATACGTACTTCACGGCGCATCGGATCGAGCGAGCACTGGCTGTTAGTCATCCGCCAGGTGCCGTAATCGAGCAGTTCGTTGAGTTCGTCGTGAGAGAGCGGCGTCGGCGTCGGGTTGGAGATTTTCACGCCTTTCAACGCGGGCGCAGGCGGCACGCTGAGCGGCGGGTTGTCGCCCTTTTTAATCCAGGCGGTTTCGCTGCCGACGCGCTTTTGCTGGGCGTCGATAAACAGCAGCGCGGCCTTCAGCCCGTCGAGCGACAAACGCCCCGGCCCGTCTTTGAGCGTAATGACCGACGACTCTTTAATTTGATCGAGAAAATCGATAATGGTGGCGGGATCGTCCGTCAGCAGACGGCGCGGCGCGTCGCGCCATTTGCTGCCCGCCGGCACCAGCGTTTTGCCATCCAGCAGCAGGCGCGGCGCGAGCGGCGGCGCTTTGCTGACGGCGGCCTCCGGCTTGCCCGTCTCGATGCGCAGCGACGCGTCGGTTTTCGCCCCGGCGCTGCGCGACAGGGTTATCACGAGATCCTGATGGCCACCGACGTTACGGGCGGTGCAGAAATTCTGGTTATTGCAGGTCACCTGCCAGTCACTGAAGATCTTCTGCGCGGGCGCGGCGTACAGCGGCGAGGCGAGCAGCAGAGAACAGCTAAGCAGTGACAGCAGACGAAAAAGCATGGACGGCGCGTATCCCGGGCGTTAACAACGGTAAGAAGAAACGCGCCTATCTTCGTTGCCCTGCACGGGCGGCTCAATCGGATTTATCGGATAGCATTATCCGTAATACCGTCTCTCATTGTGAGGGAAATCAGTCCATTATTCCACGCAACTGGAGATGCTGAAGCAGCAATACCGTTTTCGCATCGCGAATCACGCCCTGTCTGACCTTCTCCAGCGCTTCGTCAAACGACATTTCCAGCACGTCGATCTCTTCATCTTCCACGCCGCCGCCGGCGTTCGCGCGCGAGGCGTCATCATATTCAGCGATAAACAGATGAATCAGCTCAGTGACGCCGCCAGGCGAGGTATAGAGCTCAAACACCTTTTCCGCCGCGTTCACGCGATAGCCGGTTTCCTCAATGGCTTCTTTGCGAATGCAGACTTCCGGCTCGTCATCGTCCAGAAGACCCGCGCAGGCCTCAATCAGCATGCCGTCCGGGTTACCGTTTACCCAGGTCGCGACGCGGAACTGGCGGATCAGCACCACGCTTTTCTTTTCGCGGTTATACAACAGCACGGCGGCGCCGTTGCCGCGATCGTAGACTTCGCGCTTGTGGCGAACTACTTCGCCATTTTTTCGCGTCAGATCGTAGGTAATATTGCGCAGAACAAAGTAGTTTTCCGACAGGATTTTATCTTTTATCAGTTCGACATTTAACGACATAGCGACTCCATAAACGCCTGGTGTGGGGTGAATAGTACGACCCGAAACGTCATTTGTCGCCCCCGGCGCGTCACCGGAATAAAGGCGCTTTCTCCGGTATTCCGCCCATTGAGCGCGGCTTCTGGCGGTTAAGCTTACGCACAGGCTATGGTTTATCCAGCCGCAAAGCAGAAAACAACCCAAGATCGGAGTAAGCATGTCGCAGACTATCCCCTGGCACGTCCTGATTGTTGACGATCACCCGCTGATGCGCCGCGGCCTGCGCCAGTTGCTTGAAACCGACGCGCGGTTTCAGGTGACGGGCGAAGCCAGCAGCGGCGCAGAGGCGATAGCGCAGGCGCGGGAACTGGCCCCGGACGTCATTTTGCTGGATCTGAATATGCGGGGCTTAAGCGGGCTGGATACGCTCAATATGCTGCGCCGCGACGGCGTGAGCGCGCGGATTATCGTGCTGACCGTCTCTGACGCGCGCAGCGACGTTTACGCCATGATAGATGCGGGCGCCGACGGTTATCTGCTGAAAGACAGCGAACCGGAAGCGCTGCTGGAGGCCATCCGCGAGGGCGCGGCGGGCGCTGGCGTATTCAGCGAGCAGGTGCAGGCGTATCTGCTCGCGCGCGAGCCTGAAGAGAAGCGTAACGCGCCGTTTGCGTTGCTGACCGGGCGGGAGCTTGACGTGTTGCAGGAGGTGGCGCGCGGGCTGTCGAATAAACAGATTGCCTCCACGCTGCACATTTCTGAAGAGACGGTAAAAGTGCATATTCGCAATTTACTGCGCAAACTTAACGTGCGCTCGCGCGTCGCGGCCACCGTGCTCTTCCTGGAATCCCGCAGCGCATAAGGCCCTCAGCCTGCGTCGCGCGAGATAATTTACATTATCTCCTTATTTTCTCCACGTTTGCTCTGCCCCCTGAGGCTACAGTAATTGCGGCTACCAATAATAACGACGCTAAGCATTTAAGAGGTCCCGACTCGCATGGCGAATTTTTTTATCGATCGCCCGATTTTTGCCTGGGTGCTGGCAATTCTGATCTGCCTGACCGGCACGCTGGCGATATTTTCACTTCCTGTTGAGCAATATCCCGAACTGGCGCCGCCTAACGTGCGTATCGCGGCGAACTACCCTGGCGCTTCCGCCCAGACGCTGGAAAACACCGTCACCCAGGTCATCGAACAGAATATGACCGGCCTCGATAACCTGATGTATATGTCCTCGCAAAGCAGCGCCACCGGCCAGGCGACCGTGACGCTGAATTTCAAAGCGGGCACCGACCCGGATGAAGCGGTCCAGCAGGTGCAAAATCAGCTGCAATCCGCGCTGCGAAAGCTCCCCCAGGCCGTACAGACGCAGGGCGTGACGGTGCGTAAAACCGGCGATACCAATATCCTGACCATCGCGTTTGTCTCCACCGACGGCAGCATGGATAAACAGGATATCGCCGACTATGTGGCGAGTAATATTCAGGAGCCGCTGAGCCGCATCAACGGCGTCGGGGATATCGACGCCTACGGCTCGCAGTACGCCATGCGCATCTGGCTTGACCCGGACAAACTCACCAGCTTTCAGCTCACCACGGCGGATGTGGTGGCGGCGATTAAATCGCAGAACAGCCAGATAGCGGTCGGCCAGCTCGGCGGCACGCCGTCTGTCGATAATCAGGCGCTGAACGCCACTATTAATGCCCAGTCGCTGTTGCAGACGCCGGAACAGTTTCGCGCCATTACGCTTCGCGTGAATCAGGACGGGTCGACCGTCACGCTCGGCGATGTGGCGACGGTCGAAATGGGGGCCGAGAAATATGATTATCTGAGCCGCTATAACGGCAAAGCGGCCTCGGGCCTTGGCGTGAAGCTCGCCTCCGGCGCTAACGAGATGGCAACGGCCCAGCTGGTGCTGAACCGGCTCGACGAACTGTCGCACTATTTCCCGCACGGGCTGGAATATAAAGTCGCGTATGAGACCACCTCGTTCGTGAAAGCCTCGATTACCGACGTGGTTAAAACGCTGCTTGAAGCGATCGCGCTGGTGTTCCTGGTGATGTACCTCTTTTTGCAGAATTTCCGCGCCACGCTGATCCCGACTATCGCCGTGCCCGTGGTGCTGCTCGGCACTTTCGCGGTGCTCTACAGCTTCGGCTACAGCATTAACACCCTGACGATGTTCGCGATGGTGCTGGCGATAGGCCTGCTGGTGGATGACGCCATCGTAGTTGTGGAAAACGTCGAGCGCATCATGAGCGAAGAGGGGCTGTCGCCGCGCGCCGCCACGCGTAAATCGATGGGCCAGATCCAGGGCGCGCTGGTGGGCATCGCGATGGTGCTCTCGGCGGTGTTTATCCCGATGGCGTTTTTCGGCGGCACCACCGGCGCGATTTACCGCCAGTTCTCCATCACGATTGTCTCGTCGATGGTGCTGTCGGTGCTGGTCGCCATGATCCTCACCCCTGCCCTGTGCGCCACGCTGCTTAAGCCGCTGAAAAAAGGCGAACACCACGGCTCGCGCGGCTTTTTCGGCTGGTTTAACCGCACCTTTGAGCGCAGCGCGCTGCGTTATGAATCCGCCGTCGGAAAAATTTTGCAGCGCAGCGTGCGCTGGATTTTGCTCTACGCCCTGCTGCTGGGCGGCATGGTGTTTCTCTTTTTGCGCCTGCCCACGTCGTTTCTGCCGCAGGAGGATCGCGGCATGTTTGTGACGTCGGTCCAGTTGCCTTCCGGCTCCACCCAGCAGCAGACGCTGAAAGTGGTGCAGCAGGTGGAGCGCTATTTCTTTGAGAAAGAAAAAGCCAATGTGGCCTCGGTGTTCGCCACCGTCGGCTCCGGCCCCGGCGGCAACGGCCAGAACGTGGCGCGTATGTTTGTACGCCTGAATCCGTGGGAAGATCGCGACCCGGATACCGGCAGCGCGGACGCGATCATTGAGCGCGCCACCGCCGCCTTCCGCCACATTAAAGAAGCGCGCGTGTTCGCCAGCAGCCCGCCCGCCATCAGCGGTCTTGGCAGCTCCGCCGGGTTTGATATGGAGCTTCAGGACCACGCCGGGCTTGGCCATGACGCGCTGATGCAGGCGCGCGATCGCCTGCTCGATATGGCGAGCCAGGAGCCGACGCTGACCCGCGTGCGCCACAACGGTCTGGATGACAGCCCGCAGTTGCAGATCGACATCGACCAGCGTAAAGCCCAGGCGCTCGGCGTTTCCATCGACGATATTAACGACACGCTGCAAACCGCGTGGGGCTCAAGCTATGTGAATGACTTTATGGATCGCGGGCGCGTGAAAAAGGTCTATGTGCAGTCCGCCGCGAAATACCGGATGCTGCCGGAAGATATTACGCGCTGGTATGTGCGCAATCAGGCGGGCGCGATGGTCCCGTTCTCGGCCTTTGCGACGTCGCGCTGGGAAACCGGTTCGCCGCGTCTGGAGCGTTACAACGGCTATTCGGCGCTGGAGATTGTCGGCGAGGCGGCGCCGGGCGTAAGTACTGGCACCGCGATGGACGTGATGGAAAAACTGGTGCGCCAGCTGCCGACCGGGTTTGGCCTGGAGTGGACGGCGATGTCGTATCAGGAGCGGCTCTCCGGCTCGCAGGCGCCCGCCCTTTACGCGCTGTCGCTGCTGGTGGTGTTCCTGTGCCTGGCCGCGCTGTATGAGAGCTGGACGGTGCCGTTCTCGGTGATGCTGGTGGTGCCGCTCGGCGTGATTGGCGCGCTGCTCGCGACCTGGCTGCGCGGGCTTGAGAACGACGTCTATTTCCAGGTGGGGCTGCTGACGGTCATCGGGCTGTCCGCCAAGAACGCGATACTGATTGTCGAGTTCGCCAATGAGATGAACAGCAAAGGCCATGAGCTTATCGCCGCGACGCTCGACGCCTGCCGCCAGCGCCTGCGGCCGATTTTAATGACGTCGCTGGCGTTTATCTTCGGCGTGCTGCCGATGGCGACCAGCAGCGGCGCGGGCTCCGCCAGCCAACACGCGGTGGGCACCGGTGTGATGGGCGGAATGATCTCCGCGACCCTGCTGGCTATCTTCTTTGTGCCGCTGTTCTTTGTACTGATTCGCCGGCGTTTTCCGCTGAAGCCTGCGCCTGAAGAATAACCCGGAAAAGAAAAAGGCGGCCTGTTCAGGTCGCCTTTTTTAGCGTTTTACGCTATCGCTGCTGTGTGTCTATTAAAGCGATGTGCTCTTGCTTATTGCTGGATTTATTTACGAAGCATAGCTTCGATAAAGTCTTTCCAGTTCCCCAGTTCATGTTCAATCATAATAACCTCTCTCTTATTATTGTTTGCATGATACAAAAATAACGGCGTGGCGTGAAGACAATTTAACCAATCGAATTGATAAGCCTCCTTCATGTATTTACTTATCGGCTCTGAATTCAATATGCCGAGGATAAGATGTCTATAATGTGACGGCTGGCAATATTCGAGAATTTTTTACCAACAAAGAGGTAAACTGGCATGCGCATTATCACACATCAACACCTGGAAAACCCCGACTGGCAAGCGCTGGCGACGCTGATAGAACGCGCCGGGCTCGGCGCGCGCGACCCGCGGGAAGTCGAGCGCTGCTATCGCAACAGCACCTTCTGCTGGTATGGCCTGCATGACGGAAAAGTGGTGGCGACGGCGCATGCCATTAGCGATCTCACATGGTCGAGCTATGTCGCGGACATTGTTGTCGATCCCGATTATCAGGGCCGGGGTTTCGGGAATCAATTAATGGACGAGATCCTCGAAACGCTTTTACCTTTTGGTAAAGTTTTTATCTATGCGGTTTTGGATAAAGTCGCTTTTTATAAAAAATATCAGTTCCGCGAATTAACCAGCGGCATGGTGTGCGCCAGCGATGAGAAATTATTCAAAATGCACGAACAGGGATATATACGCTAACCATAATTGTGAATGATGCGTTATATTAGCAGGCTATTGTTTACGCTATTATCTGTTCGGATAATTTGTTTAAGTAAACGGCTTTTGGACAAAAGGATTCAATTATGGTCGTGATGTACGGCATCAAGAACTGCGACACCATCAAAAAAGCCCGCCGCTGGCTGGAAAATAATCACGTAGATTATCAATTTCACGACTACCGCACCGACGGCCTTGATGCACAAATGATGCATAAATTCATCGCTGAGCTGGGCTGGGAGGCGCTGCTGAATACCCGCGGCACCACCTGGCGTAAGCTTGATGAGGCGCAACGCGCGGCGATTACCGACGCCGACAGCGCGGCCGCGCTGATGCTGGAAATGCCGGCAATCATTAAACGACCATTGCTCTGCGCGCCGGGTAAGCCTATGCTGCTTGGTTTTAGCGAATCCACTTACCAGCACTATTTTAACGAGGTCTAGTGTTATGTCTTGCCCGGTTATTGAGCTGACGCAGCAGCTTATTCGTCGCCCTTCTCTGAGCCCCGATGACGCGGGCTGCCAGGCGCTGCTGATCGAGCGGCTGCGTGCCGTAGGGTTTACGGTAGAGCCAATGAATTTTGGCGACACGCAGAACTTCTGGGCATGGCGCGGCACCGGCGAAACGCTGGCCTTCGCAGGGCATACCGATGTGGTGCCCGCGGGCGATGTCGAGCGCTGGATCAATCCGCCGTTTGAGCCCACTATCCGCGACGGGATGCTGTTTGGCCGCGGCGCGGCGGACATGAAAGGTTCGCTGGCGGCGATGGTCGTGGCGGCGGAGCGCTTTGTCGCGCAGCATCCGCACCATCGCGGGCGCCTGGCGTTTCTTATCACCTCCGATGAGGAAGCGAGCGCCACCAACGGCACCGTTAAAGTGGTGGAAGCGCTGATGGCGCGCGGCGAACGTCTCAATTACTGCCTGGTGGGCGAACCGTCCAGCAGCGAAGTGGTCGGCGATGTGGTAAAGAACGGCCGTCGCGGCTCGCTCACCTGCAACCTGACCATTCACGGCGTACAGGGCCACGTCGCGTATCCGCATCTGGCGGATAACCCGGTGCATCGCGCCGCGCCGATGCTCAATGAGCTGGTCGGTATCGAGTGGGATCGCGGCAATGAATTTTTCCCGCCCACCAGCATGCAGATCGCCAATATTCAGGCGGGCACCGGCAGCAACAACGTCATTCCGGGCGATCTCCATGTGCAGTTTAATTTCCGCTTCAGCACGCAGCTGACCGACGAGATGATTAAACAGCGCGTCGTGGCGCTGTTGGAGCAGCACCAGCTGCGCTATACGCTGGACTGGTGGCTCTCCGGCCAGCCGTTCTTAACCGCGCGCGGTAAACTGGTCGATGCGGTGGTGAACGCCGTTCACCACTATAATGAAATTAAACCGCAGCTGCTGACGACCGGCGGCACGTCCGACGGGCGCTTTATCGCCCGCATGGGCGCGCAGGTGGTTGAGCTTGGGCCGGTCAACGCGACGATTCATAAAATAAATGAATGCGTGAAAGCGTCCGACCTGCAGCTGCTGGCCCGTATGTATCAACGCATTATGGAGCAGCTCGTCGCCTGACGCGCGCTCACAAGACGAGGATAACGTCATGGAATGGCTTGGAAAATATTGGTGGGTGCTGGTGCTGGTGTTTCTGCTCGGCGTCCTGCTGAACGTGATTAAAGATTTGAAACGGGTGGATCATAAGAAGTTTATGGATAACCGCCCGGAACTTCCGCCCCACCGCGATTTTAACGACAAGTGGGATGACGAAGACGACTGGCCGAAGAAAAAGTAAGCGCCTGCTTATCCTCTCCGGCTTCTCCGTCAGGCAGCTTGCCTGACGGAGCGCCCCGCGTTACATCATCTGAATCACATCGTCATCGCCAGGCTTACCGCCGCTTAACGCCTCATCAAAATAGTGTTTCGGCACGGTATAGCGCAGATGATCGAGCGCCAGCTGCATGCTGCGGTTATCGATCGCATGCCCCAGATCTTCAACGATATCGAGCGTGACGTCGCCGCCGGCGCGCAGCAGCGCATCCGCCGCCGCCTGAGCGTAGCGGGAATCGATCACCTCATCCTCTTCGCCGTGGATCAGATGCACCGTGGTGGCGGTCGACGCCGCCGTCGGCAGTTCAGCAAAGCGTCCGTTAAACGCAATGACGCGTGAGGCGAGGCCAGGCGCGGCTTTTACGCCTTCCAGCACCATGATAGCGCCCTGCGAAAACCCGATCAGCGCCGTGGCGGCCGGGCTGACGCCGCTTTCACGCTGCCAGTGACGCACGGTGTCGATAAACGTCGGCATAATTTCATCCACCCGCTGCTGGCGGTTGGATTCGGTGACGCCCTGCACGGAAAACCACTCTCTGCCGGGTGCCGGGCCGCTCGGCGCGGGCCCGCCGACGCTGACCACCAGCGCATCCGGGAACAGCGGCGCGAAATAGCTGCCTATCTCGCCCATGGCCACCGGGTTATCCCCGACGCCGTGGAACAGCAGCAGTAGTTGTCTGGCGGGCAGTTCAGGGCTCTGAACCACAAAATGATCATGTCTCATGGCACTCTCCTTCATGGGTTACAGCCAGTTTACGCCGGCCTGAACGGATGACCATCGCAATTCATTGATGGACTTAGTGGAAAAATTGCCATTGCATAAGTTGCGCGTTTAATGCCGCGGCGCGCGGCGCATCAAGCGAATCCAGCGCCAGCGCGGTTTCCTGACGCAGCGCGGCGAGCAGCGCCTTACGCCCGGAAAGCCCGAGCTTACGGCAGAGCGCGTCCACGGGGGTTTGCCGCAGAAGCCGCCCGCGCAGCGCCTGCAACTCCTGCGGGCTCGCCTCAAGCAGCCGGTAGAGCGGGCCGAAAGAGGTTTCCAGCGGGCGATGCGCGAACGCGAATCCCGCGAGCGCTAACCAGTCGTCATCATTAAGGGTAGCCTGGAGCGCGGGCGTCAGCGGCAGCGTTTCATCCACCCAACGCTGGATCAGGGCCGCATCGCGCGCCAGCCGCTGGTGTTCGTCACGCACGAGCCGCGCGCCCGCCGCGCTCAGCGCCATGAGCGCCATCGCGTTATAACAGCCGCTGCTGGCCTCGCGATGGCTGCCAAAACGCACCAGCGTAAAACCGCAGCGCTGCCAGAAGCGCCACAGCGCAGGCGTATAGCCGAAGCTTACGGAAAGGTAATCACAGCCGTCAGGCGCCTGCGCGCGCGCCTGCTCAATCAACTGACGGCCAATGCCTTCGCGCTGGCGGCCAGGATGCACCGCCACGCGGCTAACGCGAAGCCCCCTGAGCGTGGCGGCGAGCGGATCGCCGCCGTGCGCCGCCAGCGACTGCGCCACCAGATTGCCGCGCGGACGGCGATAACCGGCCCACACCGCCTGGCTCAGCGCCGCGTCAAGGCCGCCTTCCGCCACTAACCAGAGCGCGCCGACGGTCTCGCCGCCCGCTTCGGCGGCGATGAACGACTGATTCGGGGCGTCCATCATGCGGCGCAAATCGAGCGGCGAGGTGCGATAGTGCGCGCCTGCCAGCAGCCGGTAGAGCGCGGCCGCGCGGTCGGGCCGGGTTTGCCAGTCGTCCTGATGAACAGGATAAAAGCGAACGTCGCCTGCGGGCGTCTGCGCGAAATCGTCATCCTCAAACAGCAGCGCCTGACTGACCAGCCGCTCCAGCGGGTCGCCCTGCGCCCATCGCACCGGCGTATTAAGGGTGCGGTAGCGCAGGCCGTCGATGCCCGCGCAAAATTTCAGCAAAAAACCGCGTCCGGTGCCTTCATAGCCCTGCACGGTGCTGGTCAGAAGCGCGGCGGGAAACGCCCGCACAAGTTTTTGCAGCATCGGGCCCGGCAGCGCCGCGGCTTCATCAATGACCAGCCAGTCGCAGGGCGCTAGCGTGCCGCCTTCAAGCCCGGCCAGCAGCGCGTCCGGCGCCATAAATACGAATTTCTCGCCCGCATGCGCGGCGATAACGTCCGCCGAGGCGCGCGCAGGCGCGGTCACCAGCGCCCTGCCCGGCAGCGCGCGAATAAACATACCGGCGAGCGCTGATTTTCCGCGCCCGCGCGCGGCGGTAATAACCGTCACGCCATCGGGGGTGGTTAAGAGTTCATCCAGCAGCAGGGCCTGCTCCCGCTGCGGCTCACCGCAGGCCGGGCGCCAGCGCGGGCGCGGCGCAGACGGGCTTAACGGTAACGGCTGCTCCTGACGCCAGCAGATAACGTCAGGATCATGCGCCAGAAGATGCTGAAGATGACGGATAAAGCGCGGGGTGGCGATGGGCTCCCGGCTGTCGCTCCAGCGACAGGCGTCATTATCGACGCGTGCGGGCCACGCCTGCCAGGGCGGCGTTAACAGCACCAGCCAGCTGCCTGCTTTGAGCGTGCCGGCGAGCGCGGCAAACGCCGCGGCGTCAAAACCGCTGCGGGCGTCAAAGACCCCATGCAGGTATTCGCGCCCGAGCAGCGTATTGATAGCGCCCGGCGCCCCGTTCAGCGCCATCTCCGGCGCGCTGCCCACCCACAGCCAGTCGCCGGGCAGGCTGTTCGCCAGCTGTCGCGCCTGCTGCGAGCTCCACGTTTCATCGCCGCTTAACACTAACAGGCGGCGAATGCCCGCCGCCGCCATCTGCGCCGTCAGCGTGGCGAGACTGTCATTCACGTCAGCCTGCCTGCGTTACAGCGCATTGCCAAAGGTGTTGCACTGCGCCGGATCGCCGCTGTCAAAACCGCGTTTAAACCAGCTGTAGCGCTGATCGGACGTGCCGTGGGTAAAGCTGTCGGGCACCACGCGTCCCTGGCTCTGCTGCTGAAGACGGTCGTCGCCGATCGCCTGGGCGGCGTTCAGCGCCTCCTGCAAATCGCCGGTTTCCAGCACGCCCTCTTTCTGCATCGCATTGCCCCAGACGCCCGCAAAACAGTCCGCCTGTAACTCAAGGCGCACCGAGAGGCGGTTCACTTCGGTCTGTGAGGCGTTTTGCTGGAGCTGGCGGACTTTCGGTTCAATGCCGAGCAGCTTCTGCACATGGTGGCCGACTTCGTGCGCGATGACGTAGCCCTGCGCGAAATCGCCGCCCGCGCCGAGCTTCTCTTTCATTTCGTCATAGAAGGAGAGATCGATATACACGGTGCTGTCCGCCGGGCAGTAGAACGGGCCCATCACCGACTGGCCGGTGCCGCAGCCGGTACGGGTCGCGCCACGATACATCACCAGTTTCGGCTCCTGATAGGTGCGGCCCATCTTCTGAAACTGCTGGCCCCAGGTCTCTTCCGTCGTGCCGAGAATAACCGAGGTGAACTTCGCCGCTTCGTCGTCGTTCGGGCTGATAGAGCGCGACGCCTGCTGGCTGACCGGCGCGCCGCCCGTCAGCAGCCCGCTGAGATCGACGCCGTAATAGCTGGCGACCACCACAACCACCAGCAGTACCAGCCCGCCCTTCCCGGCAGGCAGGCGGAAGCCACGCCCGCCCATCATCGGCGAACTGCTGTTTCGTCTGTCTTCCACATTGTCGCTTTCGCGACGTCCTTGCCAACGCATACTCTGACCTCTTCACTCTCAATTATTATGATAATGATCGTAGGTGGTTCAGGCGCGCTTTACCATAAGAAAACGGGGGAAGGCGCAGGGCATGGGGCCATACCCTGCGAAAAAGCGAAGGGAGAAGCGGTTAGTCGAGATTGACGCCAAGGCGGCGCGCGACTTCTTCGTAAGCTTCGATAAGGCCGCCCAGGCTCTGGCGGAAGCGGTCTTTATCCATTTTGTCCATAGTTTGTTTATCCCACAGACGCGCGCCGTCCGGCGAGAACTCATCGCCCAGCGTCACTTCGCCGTTGAACAGACCAAACTCCAGTTTGAAGTCAACGAGGATCAGGCCTGCGTCGTCAAAGAGCTTTTTCAGCACGTCGTTGGCTTTGTAGGTCAGTTCTTTCATGCGCGCGAGATTTTCCTGGCTCACCCAGCCGAACGTTTCACAGTAGGATTCGTTAACCATCGGATCGTGCATCGCATCGTTTTTCAGGAACAGATCGAACAGCGGCGGGTTGAGTTCGATGCCCTCTTCAATGCCGAGACGCTTCACCAGCGAGCCCGCCGCGCGGTTGCGAATAACGCACTCCACCGGCACCATATCGAGCTTTTTCACCAGCGCTTCGGTATCGGAAAGCAGCCGTTCCATTTGCGTCGGGATGCCCGCTTCGGCCAGTTTGCTCATGATGAAATAGTTAAACTTGTTGTTCACCATTCCCTTACGGTCAAACTGCTCAATGCGGGCGCCGTCGCCTGCTGACGTATCATTGCGGAACTCGAGCACCAACAGATCCGGGTTTTCCGTGCTGTATACGGTTTTCGCTTTGCCACGATACAACTCAGCTTGCTTTTGCATCTTTATTACTCCAGGTATGGTGACCGCTCGCGCGGCCTGAGGATTTATCACAAAATTTGCCGGTTTCCGGCGACGCACACGTTTGCGTCCACCACAGAAAAAAGGGCCGGAGTGATCCGGCCCTGCGTATTACTTGCTGAATGCAGCCTGGAAGGCGGCGACCAGCGCGTCGTTTTGCGACTGGGTCAGCGTATGGCCTTTCGGGTCGATGAACTGCAGGCTGGTGCGGTTATCGAGATCGCCGACCTGAAGTTTGTAATCGCCGTTAGAGAGGCCCGGATCGCGCGCGCCCAGCGCCTGCCAGTCGCTGTCGGACAGCGCTTTGTAGGTCACGGCGACGCTGCCCGTGGAACGGGTGGAGTCGGTCACTTTCATGCCCACTTTCGCGAGCGTATCCGGCAGGCGGTTCCACACGGCGTTAAACGGCGCGCGCACCACCAGCACCGGCAGGCCGACATCGTCGGAACCGCTGGTCACGTCGATTTGCGACGCGGTGCGGTTATCGGCGGCGTTCTGGCGCGCGGTATCGTTTTTATCAAGCCCGGACGCGATAGCGTTCAGCATTTCAGCGCTGTAACGCTGCAATGAGGCGGTATCCGCCACCGGTTTGCCATCCTGCTCAAGATTGACGAGCTTCACCACCAGCGCCTGCTGATAGCCCTGCGGCTTCACGCTGACCTGGTAACGGCCGCGATACTGCTGGTCTTCATCGGCGCGGTTCCACTGAACCCAGTCAGTGTTGAGCGTCTGGGAGGCGTCGTCGCGTTTCTCAATGGTGTAATTGAGCGATTGCACCACGCTGACCACCTGCGGCCAGAGTGAGCCATTGCGGCCGCTTTCCAGCAGCAGCGTCGCGGTGTCGCCAGTGAACTGGGTACGCGCGCCGCTGACCAGCGCCAGCGGCTGTGTTGGCGGGCGGATATCAAGCTGTTTGCCAACCGGGCCGTTGCTACGGGTGGCCGGGATGTTATAGTCGCCGTTCTGCACCGGCAGGATCATACCGGCAGGCGCGTGCAGTTCTGCCAGCGGAGCCGCGTCCAGATAGGACTCGTCGCCGCTCACCTGGCGCTTGTAGCGCGAATCGGAACTACAGGCGGCGAGCAGCATCACCAGCGATACGGTTGCTACTTTCGCCACACGCGACTTCTGTACTGAGTAAGCCATCAAATCTCCCTAAACTTTACAGCAGGCCGGCATGCTTAAGCGCGGAGCCAACAATGTCGCGACCGGCATCGGTAATCGGCGTCATCGGCAGGCGCAGCGTATCGGTCGCCACAAGTCCCAACTCCTTACAGGCCCATTTCACCGGGACAGGATTGGGTTCGACAAATAATTTATGGTGCAAAGGCATCAGGCGACGATTGATGATGCGCGCATCGTCAAACTTCCCTTCCGCCGCGAGCCGGCACATATCGGCCATATCGCGCGCCGCGACGTTAGTGGTAACGGAAATCACCCCGTGGCCGCCAAGCTGCATGAAGTCCATCGCCGTAGCGTCATCGCCGCTTAACAGCGCGAAATCATCACTGACCAGCTCTTTGATCAGGTGAACGCGGCTTAAGTTCCCGGTCGCTTCTTTGATACCGACAATATTTTTAATTTTCGACAGACGCCCCACGGTCTCCGGCAGCATATCGCAACCGGTACGGGACGGGACATTATAGAGGATCTGCGGCAGGTCGGTATGCTCCGCGATAGCTTTAAAATGCTGGAACAAGCCTTCCTGGGTCGGACGGTTGTAATACGGCGTAACGGTCAGGCAGCCTGCGATGCCGCTGTCGTTGAAACGCTGGGTCAGGCTGATGGCCTCGGAAGTGGCGTTCGCGCCCGTGCCTGCGATAACCGGGATGCGGCCGTCGGCAAGCTCCAGCGTCATCATCACCACCTCAGCATGCTCGTCATGGCTGAGCGTAGCGGATTCCCCGGTCGTCCCCACCGATACAATCGCCGACGTTCCGTTAGCGACATGGTAATCAATCAGTTTTTTCAGGCTCGCCCGGCAGACATTACCTTTTTCATCCATCGGCGTAATAAGCGCGACAATACTTCCCGTGAACATTGGCCATCCTCTGTGCAAACTGGAGCCTCAATGGTACGTTTGGTGCCGTAATAAAAGCAAGCGGCCAGGGGGCGCTATGCGGTTGTATGGCGGATTTTTTTATGGTTTCCTAAGGATTAATTCATCGTTTCAACAGGAAGCACAGGTTTGACATCCTCATCCCCCCATTATCTGGTGATTACCGCGCTGGGAGCCGACCGCTCGGGTATCGTTAACACTATCACCCGCCATGTCAGCAGTTGCGGCTGCAATATCGAAGATAGCCGTCTGGCGATGCTGGGAGAGGAGTTCACGTTCATCATGCTGCTGTCCGGCAGCTGGAACGCCATTACGCTGATTGAATCGACGCTGCCGCTCAAGGGCGCCGAGCTGGATCTGCTGATTGTGATGAAACGCACCACCGCCCGTCCGCGCCAGGCGATGCCGGCGTCCGTCTGGGTGCAGGTAGAGGTGGAAGACTCGCCGCATCTGATTGAGCGCTTCACCGAACTGTTCCACTCTCACGACATGAATATCGCTGAACTTATCTCGCGCACGCAGCCTGCGCAGGAAAATAAGTCCGCACAGCTCTATATTCAGATAACGGCGCACAGTCCGGCTTCACAGGATGCGACGATTATCGAACGGCCTTTCCGTCAGCTCTGTACAGAGCTGGGCGCGCAAGGCACTATTAGCGTGGTTAATTATCCACAGCAAGATGAACAGGATGGAGTGTAGTGATGAATCCACTGAAAGCCGGTGATATCGCACCGAAATTTAGCTTGCCCGATCAGGACGGTGAACAAGTAAATTTGACCGACTTCCAGGGACAGCGTGTTCTGGTTTATTTCTATCCCAAAGCCATGACGCCGGGCTGCACCGTCCAGGCATGCGGGCTGCGCGATAATATGGATGACCTGAAAAAAGCGGGTGTGGAAGTGCTGGGCATCAGCACCGATAAACCTGAAAAGCTCTCGCGTTTCGCTGAAAAAGAGCTGCTTAATTTCACGCTGCTCTCGGATGAAGATCATCAGGTGAGCGACCAGTTTGGCGTCTGGGGCGAAAAATCCTTTATGGGGAAAACCTACGACGGCATTCACCGCATCAGCTTTCTGATCGATGCCGACGGAAAAATCGAGCATGTGTTCAACGATTTCAAAACCAGCAATCACCACGATGTGGTCATGGCCTGGCTGAAAGAGCACGCCTGAATAAACGTTGCCGGGAGGCGCCGCGCCTGCCCGGCCATTATGTCGTTATTCCTGCGTCGTCGGCGTGGTTTCCGGCCAGGCGTGAACCACCGCTTTAATCAGCGTCGCCAGCGGAATGGCGAAGAAAATACCCCAGAAGCCCCACAGCCCGCCGAAAATCACCACCGAGAGAATAATCACCAGCGGATGCAGATTCACGGCTTCGGAGAACAGCACCGGCACCAGCACGTTGCCGTCGAGCCCCTGAATGATCAGATAGACCGCAAAGCAGCTCCAGAATTCCGTGCCCATGCCGAACTGAAACAGCGCCACGCACACGACCGGGATCGTCACCATAAACGCGCCGATATACGGGATAAGCACGGAAATGCCCACCAGCACCGCCAGTAACAGCGAATAATTCAGCCCGAAAATCAGAAAGCCTATCCAGGTGGCGACGCCGACCACAATCATCTCCAGCACTTTGCCGCGGATGTAATTGGTGATCTGCTGGTTCATCTCCACCCACACCTGGCCTGCCAGGCCGCGGTTGCGCGGCAGCACGCGCCGCACCGTGTTGAGCAGCTGTTCTTTATCTTTCACCAGGAAGAACACCATCAGCGGCACCAGGATCAGGTAGATGGCGAGCGTCAGTAGCCCTACCAGCGAAGCGAGCGAATATTTCACGACGGAATCGCCAAGCGTGATGATGCGGGTGCGCATGTTTTCGGCGATCGCGTCGATAATGCCCGCGTCCATCAGCGCCGGAAAGCGCTTCGGCAGCGTCGCCGCGAAGCCAGAGAGCTTATTGAGCATGCCGGGAATATCGCGGATCAGGTTAATTCCCTGCTGCCAGGCCACCGGCACCACCACGAAGGCCATCACCAGCACAATGCCGATAAAGAGCACCAGCACCAGCGTCGCGGCAAGGCCGCGCGAACAGCCGATGCGCTGCAGCCGCGACGTCGGCCATTCCAGCAGATAAGCGAGGACGATAGCGACCAGCAACGGCGCCAGCAAACCATGCAGGAAGAAGAGGATACAAAAACCGGCGACCAGAATCGCCAGCAGCGCTATCGCTTCCGGGTCGCTGAAGCGACGACGATACCACTGCATTAACATTTCAAGCATAAAAGACCTTCCCTGACGGGTGACGCCACAGGCGCGAGGGCGAATTGTATCGAAATGTCACAAAAAAGACCGTGATTTTTGTGCCCCCAGGCAGACAACCCGCCGTCGGATGAATATGATTTCCCGACGCATTTGTAAAACGGACTTCCCAGCCGGGCGCGCGTACTGAACAAAGCGATGCCGGGCGGGTCAAAAGAGACTCTATACAGACGGGAAAGAGGCTATGTTCAGGCAGTTGAAAACGACACTGGTTGCAACGCTTATCGGCAGTATGCTGGCAGGCCCGCTTGCGCCCGCCTTTGCAGCGGACCCGGCCGACGGTTTGCCGGATATGGGCACCTCGGCGGGCAGCACGCTCTCTATCGGTCAGGAGCTTCAGATGGGCGATTACTACGTCCGTCAGCTGCGCGGCAGCGCGCCCCTGATCAACGACCCGCTGCTGGTGCAGTATATCAACGGGCTGGGTATGCGTCTGGTCTCGCACGCCGATTCGGTAAAAACCCCTTTCCACTTCTATCTCATTAATAACGACGAAATTAACGCCTTCGCCTTTTTCGGCGGCAACGTGGTGCTGCACTCGGCGCTGTTCCGCTATGCCGATAACGAAAGCCAGCTCGCCTCGGTGATGGCGCACGAAATCTCTCACGTCACCCAGCGCCATCTGGCGCGCGCGATGGAAGATCAAAAGCGCAGCGCCCCGCTCACCTGGGTCGGCGCGCTCGGCTCCATACTGCTCGCGATGGCGAGCCCGCAGGCGGGTATGGCGGCGCTGACCGGCACGCTCG
Source organism: Cronobacter universalis NCTC 9529 (assembly GCF_001277175.1). Taxonomy (NCBI): domain Bacteria; kingdom Pseudomonadati; phylum Pseudomonadota; class Gammaproteobacteria; order Enterobacterales; family Enterobacteriaceae; genus Cronobacter; species Cronobacter universalis. The sequence continues at coordinate 3,126,098 of NZ_CP012257.1, forward strand.
CCGGTACGCAGCAGGGTGTTATCACGTTTACCCAGCAGAACGAGCAGGAAGCGGACCGCATCGGCATTCAGGTGCTGCAACGCTCCGGTTTCGATCCGCAGGCGATGCCCACCTTCCTTGAGAAACTCCTCGACCAGGCGCGCTACTCCACGCGCCCGCCGGAAATTCTGCTGACTCACCCGCTGCCGGAAAGCCGTCTGGCGGACGCCCGCAACCGCGCGAACCAGATGCGCCCGGTGGTATCGCAATCTTCCGAGGCGTTTTACATGGCGAAAGTGCGCGCGCTTGGCATGTATAACTCCGGGCGCAACCAGCTCACCAGCGATATTCTGGATGCGCTCGCCAAAGGCAACCTGCGCGAACAGCACGCCGCGCAGTATGGCCGCGCCCTGGAGGCGATGCAGGATAAACGCTTCGCCGAGGCGCGCCAGCAGCTGGAGCCGCTGTTGCGCGCGCAGCCAGGCAACGCCTGGTATCTCGACCTCGCCACCGATATTTCGCTTGGCGAGCACAAAGCGCAGGAGGCGATTGACCGCCTGAAAAGCGCGCCGGATCTGAAAACCAACCCGGTGTTGCAGTTGAACCTCGCTAACGCGTATCTGGAGGGCAGCCAGCCGGCGCAGGCGGTGACTATTCTTAACCGCTACACCTTTACCTGGCCTGACGACACCAATGGCTGGGATCTGCTGGCCCAGGCGCAGGCGGCGCTGGGCAATCGCGATCAGGAGCTGGCCGCGCGCGCCGAAGTGATGGCGCTTTTGGGTAAACTCGATCAGGCGATTTCGCTGCTCAGCAGCGCCAGTTCGCAGGTGAAGCTCGGCAGTCTGCAACAGGCGCGTTACGACGCCCGTATCGACCAGATCCGCCAGCTGCAACAGCGCTTCCGCCCTTACGAAAAAATGTAACAGGAGAGACCATGTCCCGGGACGTGACGATTTACCATAACCCGCGCTGCTCGAAGAGCCGCGAAACCCTGAGCCTGCTGACAGAACGCGGCATTGAACCCGATGTCGTACTGTATCTGGAGACGCCGCCGGATGCGGCGACAATAAAAACGCTGCTGAAGCAGCTCGGGTTCAGCCAGGCGCGCGAGCTGATGCGCACCAAAGAAGATCTCTATAAAACGCTGAATCTGGCTGACCCGTCGCTCAGTGAAGAGGCATTGATTCAGGCGATGGTGGATAACCCGAAACTGATCGAGCGTCCGATTGTGGTGAGCCACGGCAAAGCCCGGCTGGGGCGCCCGCCGGAACAGGTGCTGGATATCCTCTAAAAAAACGCCGCGGGAATGACTTCTCGCGGCGTTCTTGTTTTCTGCGACGGCTTTTACAGCCCGAGCGTGTCTTTCACAAACGGGATCGTCAGCTTACGCTGCGCGCTGATTGAGGCGCGATCGAGCTGATCGAGCGTCAGAAACAGCGTGCGCATTTCGCGATCGAGGCGTTTTAACAGAAAACGGCCCACATCCTCCGGCAGCTCGAACCCGCGCATCCGCGCGCGCAACTGCAGCGCCTGGAGCTTATCGTCATCGGAAAGCGGCTGGAGCCGGTAGATTTGTCCCCAGTCGAGACGCGAGGCGAGATCGGGCAGCTTCAGGTTGAGCTGGCGGGGCGGCCGGTCGCCGGTGATAAGCAGCCGGGTATTGCCCGATTCGAGGATGCGATTGTAGAGATTGAAGATAGCCATTTCCCAGAGCTCGTCGCCTGCGATGCACTCGATATTATCGATGCAGACCAGCGAGAGTTGCTCCATGCCTTCCAGCACTTCAGGGACAAACCAGGTGCGTTTATCCAGCGGCACATAGCCGACCGCGTCTCCGCGTTGCGAAAGCTCGGCGCAGGCGGCATGCAGCAGATGGCTGCGCCCGCCCCCCTCCCGGGACCAGAAATAGATGTAGCCGCTGCGGTCGTGACGCAGCATCGTCTGGAGTGCGGCTAATAAAGAGGGGTTGTCGCCCGGCCAGAAGCTGGCAAACGTTTCGTCATCGGGCAGCCAGAGCGGCAAGGAGAGCTGTGCCGGTGTGTTCAGAAGGACCTCTTCAAGGACATACGAAAAAACGCATTGAGTCTATCACACAATCGCTTCGCTGTTGAACCGGGCGGGCAGCGCCGCCCGGCAGGAGGATCAGTGCGGCGATTTTTCGCGCTCGTCAGCGTCAAGCACCGTCTCTTCAGGGCGCAATACGTTGATAATTTTGAAAATCAGGCTCAGCGCCACGCCGACGATCGTCGCCAGCGCCATGCCTTTGAGCTCGGCCGCGCCAATATGCACTTTCGCGCCGCTGACACCGATGATCAGGATGACTGACGTCAGGATCAAGTTCTGCGCCTTGCTGTAGTCCACTTTGGATTCAATCAGCACGCGAATACCGGAAGCGCCGATCACGCCGTAGAGCAGCAGCGAAACGCCGCCCATCACCGGCACCGGGATTATCTGGATCGCCGCCGCCAGTTTGCCGACGCAGGAGAGCAAAATCGCGATGATCGCAGCGCCGCCGATAACCCAGGTGCTGTAGACGCGGGTGATCGCCATGACGCCGATATTCTCGCCATACGTCGTGTTCGGCGTGGAGCCGAAGAAGCCCGAGATGATCGTCGAGAAGCCGTTAGCGAACATTGAGCGATGCAGACCCGGATCGCGGATCAGATCTTTTTTGACGATATTCGCCGTCACCACCAGGTGCCCGACATGCTCGGCTATGACCACCAGCGCCGCAGGCAGAATGGTGAAGATGGCAAACCACTCAAAGCGCGGCGTGTAGAACGTCGGCAGCGCGAACCAGTGGGCATTGGCAATCGGCGTGGTATCCACAACGCCCATCGCGAAAGAGAGCGCATAGCCCGCCAGCACGCCGATGAGAATCGGGATGATGGCAAGGAAGCCGCGGAACAGCACCGAGCCAAATACCGTGACCGCCAGCGTCACCAGCGAAATAGTAATGGTGGTCGAATCCGCCGTCTGGCCTTCCGCAGGCAGCAGGCCCGCCATATTGGCGGCGACGCCCGCAAGCTCAAGGCCGATAACGGCGACAATCGCGCCCATCGCGGCAGGCGGGAACATCACGTCGAGCCAGCCGGTGCCCGCTTTTTTCACAATCAGCGCCACGATGCAGAACAGCGCGCCGCAGACGATAAACCCGCCAAGCGCCATCTCGTAGCCGAGCGGCAACAGCAGCAGCACCGGGGAGATAAAGGCAAAGCTTGAGCCCAGATACGCCGGGATTTTGCCTTTACAGATAAAGAGATACAGCAGCGTTCCGATACCGTTAAACAGCAGCACGGTAGCCGGGTTGATATGAAACAGGATGGGCACCAGCACGGTTGCGCCAAACATGGCGAACAGGTGCTGCAAACTAAGCGGGATAGTCTGTAAGAGCGGCGGACGTTCACTTACCCCGATAGCACGGCGCGTCATAGCGTTTTCCTCAAGAGTGTTGATGTGTGATGTTTTAAGTGTGGGACCAAAAAAAAGCCGACTAATAAGTCGGCTTAATGTTTATTTCGTACCAAATATTTTATCGCCCGCATCGCCGAGGCCCGGGATGATGTACCCGTGCTCGTTAAGCCCCTTATCGATAGACGCGGTGTAGAGTTCGATATCCGGGTGCGCTTTCTCCAGCGCCTTGATGCCTTCCGGCGCGGCGACCAGAACCAGCACTTTGATGCTGGTGCAGCCCGCTTTTTTCAGCAGGTCGATGGTGGCGATCATGGAGCCGCCTGTCGCCAGCATCGGGTCGACAACCAGCGCCATGCGCTCGTCGATATTAGAAACCAGCTTCTGGAAATACGGCACCGGCTCCAGGGTTTCTTCATCGCGATAAACGCCGACCACGCTGATGCGCGCGCTCGGGACGTTCTCCAGCACCCCTTCCATCATGCCGAGACCGGCGCGCAGAATAGGCACAACGGTAATTTTCTTGCCTTTGATCTGCTCGATTTCCACCGGGCCGTTCCAGCCTTCGATGGTCACTTTTTCGGTCAGCAGATCCGCCGTGGCTTCATAGGTCAGCAGGCTGCCCACTTCAGAGGCGAGTTCACGAAAACGCTTGGTGCTGATGTCATGCTCGCGCATCAGGCCCAGCTTGTGTTTAACCAGCGGGTGCTTCACTTCAACGATCTTCATTCTCTTTCTCCCCAGCAAGATGGCAACCACAAAAAAAATCGCCGGATTATACCGCTTTTTGCAGGCTGCGCCATACGTAATGGGCTTGATCGGGATCAACCGAACAGAAGTCAGTCATCTTATAAGTGTGTTTTATTCCGCGCAACAAGGGCTCGCAAACGTTTGCCTGGACTGTTAGAATTGCCGCGATTTCTCTACTACCACCAACCGCAACCGCGTGGGGACTTTAGCAGTGACCGACAAAACCTCTCTCAGCTATAAAGATGCCGGTGTTGATATTGATGCTGGTAACGCTCTGGTCGACCGTATCAAAGGCGTCGTGAAAAAAACCCGTCGTCCGGAAGTCATGGGCGGCCTGGGCGGCTTCGGCGCCCTCTGCGCGCTGCCGCAGAAATACCGCGAGCCGGTACTGGTCTCCGGGACGGACGGCGTCGGCACCAAGCTGCGTCTGGCGATGGATCTGAAGCGTCACGACACGATCGGCATCGATCTGGTGGCGATGTGCGTTAACGATCTGGTGGTACAGGGCGCCGAGCCGCTGTTCTTCCTCGATTACTACGCGACCGGCAAGCTGGATGTGGATACCGCGGCGAGCGTGATTAACGGCATCGCCGAAGGCTGCCTGCAATCCGGCTGCGCGCTGGTTGGCGGCGAAACGGCGGAAATGCCGGGCATGTATCACGGCGACGACTATGACGTGGCCGGTTTCTGCGTCGGCGTGGTGGAAAAATCAGAGATTATCGACGGCTCGAAAGTCGCCGACGGCGACGTGCTGGTGGCGCTGGCCTCCAGCGGCCCGCACTCCAACGGCTACTCGCTGGTGCGTAAAATTCTTGAAGTGAGCGGCGCGGACCCGCAAGCCACCGAGCTTGACGGCAAACCGCTCGCCGATCACCTGCTGGCGCCGACCCGCATCTATGTGAAGCCGGTTCTGGAGCTGATTGAGAAGCTGGAGGTTCACGCCATCGCCCACCTGACCGGCGGCGGCTTCTGGGAAAACATTCCGCGCGTGCTGCCGGACAACACCCAGGCGGTGATTGATGAAGCCTCCTGGCAGTGGCCGGCGGTCTTCAACTGGCTGCAACAGGCGGGCAACGTCAGCCGTCATGAGATGTACCGCACCTTTAACTGCGGCGTTGGCATGGTCATCGCCCTGCCAGCCGCAGAAGCGGATAACGCGGTAGCCCTGCTCAACAGCCTCGGCGAAACCGCGTGGAAAATCGGCGCGATTAAAGCCTCCGATGCCCAGGAACGCGTGGTTATTGCGTAATGAAGCGCATCGTAGTGCTGATTTCCGGCAGCGGCAGTAATTTACAGGCCATCATCGACGCCTGCGCGCAGAAGAAAATCAACGGCGTGATTAGCGCCGTTTTCAGCAACAAGGCCGACGCGTTCGGCCTTGAGCGCGCCCGTGAAGCCGATATTCCCGCCCATGCGTTAAGCGCAGCCGATTTTGCCAGCCGCGAGGCGTTTGACCGCGAGCTGATGCAGGAGATAGACGCCTACGCGCCGGATCTGGTGGTGCTGGCGGGTTACATGCGCATTCTGAGTCCGGCCTTTGTGGCGCGCTATGAAGGACGACTGCTGAATATTCACCCTTCCCTGCTGCCGAAATACCCAGGGCTGCATACGCATCGTCAGGCGCTCGCCAATGGCGATGACGAGCACGGCACGTCGGTGCATTTTGTCACGGACGAGCTGGACGGCGGCCCGGTGATTTTACAGGCCCGCGTTCCGGTCTTCCCCGGCGACAGCGAAGAAGACGTCACCGCGCGCGTTCAGGCGCAAGAGCATGCCATCTACCCGCTGGTGGTGAGCTGGTTTATCGATGGCCGCCTCGCGATGCGCGAGGGCCGCGCCTGGCTGGACGGGCATCCGCTCCCGCCGCAGGGTTACGCTTCTGACGAGTGATTAAAGGGCCGAAAGGCCCTTTATTTTTTCTCTCCCCTGCCGTTAATTCCATCATCGGCACGGAAAACTTGCTCGGCAACATCACGGTTTCACAGGCTTTTTTGCCGCTTTCTCGAAAGCCTGCGGATAACTGTCATACTTTTCTGGCACAGTTGGACAGAGCATGACAAAGCTCGCCATAATAACCCCGAGACGGATTTGCCACGTCCCGAGTTAATCAACCGGAGTGTGAGTAGTAATGGGTCAGGAAAAGCTTTATATCGAAAAAGAACTGAGCTGGTTATCGTTCAACGAACGCGTATTGCAGGAGGCGGCGGATAAAACCAACCCGCTTATCGAGCGCATGCGCTTTCTGGGCATCTACTCCAATAACCTTGATGAATTTTATAAGGTCCGGTTTGCCGAGCTTAAGCGGCGCATTATCATCAGCGAAGAGCAGGGTTCTAACTCCCATTCGCGCCACCTGCTGGGCAAGATCCAGTCGCGGGTGCTCAAGGCGGATCAGGAGTTCGACGGCCTGTATAACGATCTGCTGCTGGAGATGGCGCGTAACCAGATCTTCCTGATTAACGAACGCCAGCTTTCTGAAAATCAACAGGTGTGGCTGCGCCACTACTTCAAACACTATCTGCGCCAGCACGTCACCCCGACGCTGATTAATCGCGACACCGATCTGGTGCAGTTCCTGAAAGACGATTACACCTATCTGGCGGTCGAAATCATTCGCGGCGAATCCATTCGCTACGCGTTGCTGGAGATCCCGGCCGATAAAGTGCCGCGCTTCGTGAATCTCCCGCCGGAAACCCCGCGCCGCCGCAAGCCCATGATCCTGCTGGATAACATTCTGCGCTTCTGCCTGGATGACATTTTCAAAGGCTTTTTCGATTACGACGCGCTGAACGCCTATTCCATGAAGATGACGCGCGACGCGGAATACGATCTGGTGCATGAGATGGAATCGAGCCTGCTGGAGCTGATGTCCTCAAGCCTCAAGCAGCGCCTCACCGCCGAACCGGTGCGTTTCGTCTACCAGCGCGATATGCCGGACGCGATGGTCCAGATGCTGCGCGAAAAGCTCTCTATCTCGCGCTATGACTCCATCGTGCCGGGCGGCCGTTACCATAACTTTAAAGATTTCATTAGCTTCCCGAATGTCGGCAAAGCGAATCTGATCAACAAGCCGCTGCCGCGCCTGCGCCACATCTGGTTCGATCAATTCCGCAACGGCTTTGACGCCATTCGCGAGCGCGACGTGCTGCTCTACTACCCGTATCACACATTCGAGCATGTGCTGGAGCTGCTGCGCCAGGCGTCGTTCGACCCAAGCGTGCTGGCGATTAAAATCAACATCTATCGCGTGGCGAAAGACTCGCGCATTATCGACTCGATGATCCACGCCGCGCATAACGGCAAAAAAGTGACCGTCGTGGTGGAGTTGCAGGCGCGCTTTGATGAAGAGGCGAATATTCACTGGGCGAAACGGCTCACCGAAGCGGGCGTGCATGTGATCTTCTCGGCGCCGGGCCTTAAGATCCACGCCAAGCTGTTTCTTATCTCGCGTAAAGAGGGTGACGACGTGGTGCGCTACGCGCATATCGGCACCGGCAACTTTAACGAGAAAACCGCGCGCCTTTATACCGACTACTCGCTGCTGACCGCCGACGCGCGCATCACCAATGAAGTGCGCCGGGTATTTAACTTTATCGAGAACCCCTACCGGCCGGTGAGCTTCGACTACCTGCTGGTGTCGCCGCAAAACTCACGCCGTCTGATGTACGAGATGATCGATCAGGAGATCGCCAACGCGCAGCAGGGCCTGCCGGCGGGGATCACCCTTAAGCTGAATAACCTCGTCGATAAAGGCCTGGTGGACCGGCTCTATGCGGCTTCCGGCTCCGGCGTGCAGGTTAACCTGCTGATCCGCGGCATGTGTTCGCTTATTCCTCAGCTTGAAGGCCTGAGCGATAATATTCAGGTCATCAGCATCGTGGACCGCTATCTTGAACATGACCGGGTCTATATTTTCGAAAATGGCGGCGATAAACGCGTTTATCTGTCGTCTGCCGACTGGATGACGCGTAATATCGACTACCGCATTGAGGTGGCCGCGCCGCTGCTGGACCCGCGCCTGAAACAGCGCATTCTGGATATTATTGATATCCTGTTCAGTGATACGGTGAAAGCCCGTTATGTGGATAAAGAACTGAGTAATCGCTATGTGCCGCGTGGCAATCGCCGCAAAGTTCGCGCACAATTGGCGATTTACGATTACATAAAATCTCTGGAACAGCCTGAATAATCTATGCCGATAACTTCTGATGCTCCACGACCGGAGGAATTTGCTGCGGTCGATCTCGGCTCTAACAGCTTCCATATGGTGATTGCCCGTGTGGTGGATGGCGCCATGCAAATCATTGGTCGTCTGAAACAGCGCGTACATCTGGCCGATGGGCTGGATGAAAATAATATGCTGACCGAAGAGGCGATGGAGCGCGGCCTCGCCTGCCTCTCGCTGTTCGCCGAGCGCCTGCAGGGCTTTTCCGCGGCTAACGTCTGCATCGTGGGCACCCACACGCTGCGCCAGGCGTCGAACGCCACGGATTTTCTGCGTCGCGCGGAAAAGGTCATCCCCTACCCGATTGAAATTATCTCCGGCAATGAAGAAGCGCGTCTGATTTTTATGGGCGTGGAACATACGCAGCCGGAGCGCGGACGCAAGCTGGTTATTGATATCGGCGGCGGCTCGACGGAGCTGGTCATCGGCGAAGATTTCGAACCGCAACTGGTGGAAAGCCGCCGTATGGGCTGCGTCAGCTTCGGGCAGCATTTCTTCCCGAACGGCGAAATCACGCCGGATAATTTCCGCCGCGCGCGGCTCGCCGCCGTGCAAAAGCTTGAAAGCCTCGCCTGGCAGTATCGTCTTAAAGGCTGGACCGTGGCGCTTGGCGCTTCCGGCACCATCAAAGCCGCGCATGAAGTGCTGGTGGAGATGGGCGAAAAAGACGGATTTATCACGCCGGATCGCCTCGATATGCTGCGCGATGAGGTGCTGAAATTCGGCCACTTCTCCGCACTCACCCTGCCGGGTCTGTCGGAAGAGCGTAAAGCCGTGTTCGTGCCGGGACTCGCTATCCTGTGCGGCGTGTTCGACGCGCTGGCCATTCGCGAGCTGCGCCTGTCAGACGGCGCGCTGCGCGAAGGCGTGCTCTATGAGATGGAAGGCCGTTTCCGCCATCAGGATATCCGCATTCGCACCGCCCAGAGCCTCGCCAACCAGTACCATATCGACAGGGAACAGGCGCACCGGGTGCTGGATACCACCATGCTGATGTATGAGCAGTGGGAACAGCAGAACGCGAAGCTTGCGAACCCGTCGCTGGCGGCGCTGCTGAAGTGGGCGGCGATGCTGCATGAGGTCGGGCTTGGCATTAACCACAGCGGGCTGCACCGCCATTCGGCCTACATTCTTCAGAACAGCGATCTGCCGGGCTTTAATCAGGAACAGCAGATGATGATGGCGACTCTCGTGCGCTATCACCGCAAGGCGATTAAGCTCGATGAGCTGCCGCGCTTTACGCTGTATAAGAAAAAGCAGTTCCTGCCGCTGATCCAGCTGCTGCGCCTCGGCGTGCTGCTGAATAATCAGCGCCAGGCGACCACGACGCCGCCGACGCTGGTGCTGAACACCGATGAGAATCACTGGACGCTGCGTTTCCCGCACGACTGGTTCAGCCAGAACGCGCTGGTGCTGCTGGATCTCGAACGCGAACAGCAGTACTGGGAAGGCGTCACCGGCTGGAAGCTGAATATTGAAGAAGAAGCGAGCCCGGAAGTGGCCGCCTGAAACGCGAAACGGTGAGCCTGGCTCACCGTTTTTTTTACTCCCGCGTCGCCGTTTCCGGTTTTGCCGCGATAAGCGACTCCAGCGGCTGCGGTTTGCCAATCACATATCCTTGCAGATAATCGATCCCCAGCGAACAGGCCACGTTTTTTATCTCTTCGCTTTCGACATACTCCGCCACCACCTGCATGTTCTTCATCCGCGCCAGATGACACATCGATTCGACAATCTGGTAATCCAGGCTGCTGGTCACTATATTGCGAATAAAGCTGCCGTCGATTTTTAAAATATCGGCGTTAATGCTTTTCAGCCGCGCGTAGCTGGCGTAGCCGGTGCCGAAATCGTCAATCGCAATGCGACACCCCATCGCGCGCAGCCGCGAGAGCGTCACCTGCGTCTGTTCCACATTGGTGAACGACTGGCTTTCGGTGATTTCGAAAATCAGCTGCCAGGGCTCGACGTGATAACGCGCCAGCAGCCGCTGGACCTCGCCCGGAAACGGCACGCGGCAGACGGTGGCGGGCGTGAGGTTAATGGAGAAACGGCTGGCGGGCAGCTGTTCGCGCCACTCGTCCATAAATTTCAGCGTGCTTTCCAGCACCATCAGGTCGATACGCGACGAGAGGCCGAACTCATGCGCCACCGGCAGGAAAATCTCCGGCGCGATAAGCTCACCGTCATCGCCGCGCATACGCAGCAGGATCTCGTAATAACTGTCGCCGCGCATCCCTTCGATCCGCTGCGCCATCAACCGGAAGTGATGGTTATCCAGCGCCTGCTGCAAGCGGTTAAGCATATCCACTTTCAGCTTCACGGCTTTCTGCACATGGTTTGCGCCGCGACACTGGAGACTTTCAGGCTGATTAGTGGCAAGCGACAGATCCGCCATTGTGCTCATTTCGCCAAGCAGCAGATGCAGATGCGTGACCGGCGAGCGCACAAAGCTGTAGCTGATGCCGACCTGCGGCTGCAACGGCATGCCGTCCCATATAAAGCGGAACTGCCGCACGCGTTTATCCAGCGCGTCGATACGCTCAAGGTACGACTCGGTATGAATGCGCAGCACCAGGTCGTGCCCGGAGAGCTGATACGCCAGCTCATCCGGCAGCAGGCTCTGGCGCAGCCACGCCGCCATCTGCTGCTTGTAGAGAATACGCAGCATGACGCCATAGTTACGTCCGAGCAGCTCAAGCTCGGGAATACGCATAAAGCACAGCACCGACCAGGGCGCTTTGCCGAGATCCCGGTTCAGCGCCCGCAGATTCGGCATGTGGCTTAGCGGGTCGATCAGCGCCAGACGACGGCCGCGCAGATGCATCGCGCGCTGGCGGGTGGCGGTCAGCGCCATAAAGACGATCACCAGTGAAAACACGCCGTAGCTGGAGGTATTTATCACCATCTGGGTTTCGTAGCCGGGCACCGACGGGAAATAGAGATAATAGTAGTGGCACAGCAGCGCCAGCACCGGCGTCCAGGCCGTGGTGATAAAGAAATAGCCGAAACGCATCGCGCCCCACAGCATTACGGGCAGCAGCAGCGAGAGCGTATAGGTGGTGCTGAACAGCGAGCTGTTATCGCTCGTCGGCTGCACCAGGCAGCCGAGCAGGAACAGAATAATGCCAAGCCAGATAACCACTTCCGCTTTGCTGACTTTCTTATCGCGCTGCGCCCGCGCCTGGGACAGAAAGCTTTTCAGGTAGCGGGGATGGCGCAGTACGCGAATGAGCAGATAGAAAAATGGCATGCCCGTAAGGCAACCGACCAGCACGGCCTGATAGCTGATGAGCGTCAGCACCGTAAAAGGGTTGTCGCCCGTCAGCGAAGTCGGCCGCTCATACAGCCCGAGAAACGCGGCTATCTGGTAAAAGAGCATAAACACCGACGCGTTGAAAAACACCAGCCAGAACATACGCTGCGAACCGCTGCGTGCGTGCCACCAGGAAACGGCATGCTGACCCGGCGCGAAAATGCGGTAGCCCGCCCAGCTCAGCATGGTCGGCACGAAAAAATTCAGCAGCGTGACAGAGAGATCTAACAGCCCGACGTTGCGGTGATAATAGACCACGACGCCAAGGGCGATGCCGGGCAGCGCGCGGCGGCCATAAATCATAATCAGCGCGCTAAGCAGCGACAGCGGCAGGTAATAAAGCACCACCAGACCGCCTTCGATATGCACGTAGGTGTTTCCGGCGCGTGCGAGCGGTAATAACAGCAGCGGCAATACCAGCGGCAGGGCCCACCATTTGTCTTTATTTTTCTTCAGTATTTCAACCGATAACATAGATGCTCGATACCAGAACCCCGTTCCCGGGAAAGAATTTCAGGCAGGCATCCGACCTGGCTGTTGATAAGCGCGACAGACCGGAGCCGGACGCGGTGCGGTTAGCCAATCTTAGCCACAGGAAACCGCTTTCCATTGATATACATCAACTTATACAGCCGCACCAGACAGGAACCGGCATTTGCAGAAAAAGACCTTTATCGCTTTATTCATCAACTGCTTAAATCCATTAATAAAAAACAGATTCGGCGGATCCGTACGGAATTTTACATGATGAATAATTGACCTCTTCGTCTCGCTGTGCCTTAATATTTACGTCGCCCGCAGTTGACGGGTAAACCTGAAGGGTAAAGGCGTGTCACAGGCCACCAGCATACGAAGACGGGACAGATTTAACGGTCGAATGACCCGTATTGTACTGCTTATCAGTTTTCTTTTCTTCTTTGGTCGCTTTATCTACTCCGCCGTCGGCGCGTGGTATCACCACCAGGATAAAGTCCAGGCCCAGCAAATCAGCATGCCTCTCGACGCCTCCTCGCAGCCACAGCAGCCGCGCTAGTGTCTTAAGCTCCCCTTGCGACGCCAGAAAACGCCCGCAATCGATGATGAGCGGGCGTTTTCAGATACGCGCAAACAGTACGGGCGTAATGAGCTCTGGTGAACTGATTAGTAGCGACTGGTAATAACCCCGGCAATAGCGTTCAATAGCACTTTCAGCGCAGGGCCGAAGACGTATGGTATTGCAATTGTGACAGCCAGCCGATATTCATCACAATAGTCGTTAATGCCGGGATTATCTCCCGATAAGAATGTCCGAGTATCTGCTGCGATGCATGGCGAGAAAGATAATGCAAATATATTCGTGGGCATTCAGGAGAGACGCTCGTGGAAATTTAAATCTCCCCCCATAAACTCCATATCCGCCGCAACTGAATAGCGTCTATCCGGGCTTTAGGCAAAGGCGAAGTATTATTAAGCGATTATCAACCAGCCACTAATCCGCCATTAAGCATTTCCTGCAAGGGAAATTTTTAATAACGCGAAAACATTATATCAGATGAAAGTTAATCTGCCTTTCTATGCACAAGAGTCGGCATCTTGCAATGTATTTCTCCCCTCCTGATCTACGTAGATTGCAGTTTATAAGACATACCATGTAGTCTTATCTGCTACTGCGCAATCCTTCGCGCACCTTCATGCCATGACGCACCGTGTCATTAATCCCATGGCTGACTTTTAACTTGTCATAATATTTTTCATGAGGAAGAGAATGGCTGAAATTGCGATTGAGGTGACTGATGTGCAGGTTTTGGAACAATTAGAATCACTTAGCAAAGATGCTGATGGTTTTTCTTCAGAGCACCAGGGAATTGATGGCGTTCAACTTTTTACGGCGGTGATGACGCTCGGACCATTGGTGATCAATGGTGTCGTCAAAATTGTCCTGGCGCAGATTGCCGCAAAGAAACATGTACGCGTCATTGTGGATGGTACTGAGATCCGCGGGGTGAGCGAAAAAACGCTTATGGATATCCTCAACAGCAAAGTTGACAACCAGCCCCGCAAATAGCCGATGAATAAAATGCCGCCGATTGACCGGCTCATCTCAGCGACGCGTCTTAACGTCACAGCAAGGGTCACCCCAAAATTATATGAAACGACGATACTGCGCCTGAAGTTTATAGCGGAGCAGCTGGGGTTGCCTCTCGATGTCAAGGTCGTGTATTCATCGTCACGCAGGGTTGAACACGTTACCGTATCCGGCATGGTCTGGTTGATTTACGATCAGTACCTGGGGCAAACGATGAATATGCTGAACAGGCTTTTCATTGAGGCGGAGGATGCCCGCCCATCGCTTGTCTATTTGCACAAAGTACTGGCGGAGCGGCTTGTTGAAGTTGGACAGTTTGCTAATGCGTTACATTGTGCTTCGGCATATCACTCCTCGCGTGAAGTATTACGTTCCCGATCTTCAGACTACGCCTGGCGTAATGTGTTAACAAAAACCCATGAGCGATTTTTGCTTTATCACGAGTTCGGACATCGTATTTTTTCAAATCCCGCGCTCATGCCGGTTAAACGCGAGCATGTGCAATTCCTTATTCAGCATCAGGCTCAGGTAACGCGAAGACCGCTTAAGGCGATCCTTCGGGCGATGCGCAAAGCGCCTTCTGCCGCGCGGCATCACCAGAATCTCAAAGCTGCTATTCGCGATCTCAGGCTTGAATATGAATCTGAGGAAGGGCGGCATTTCAGACAAGCACAACTGTCCTCATTAGCTCAGTCACAAACTGAAGAAGAAGTGTTTTGTGACGTTTTCGCCTCAGATTTTGTACTGATAGAAGCTCTCAATGACGGTGATGATCTCATAGAAGTACTACGCGCGCTTTATGTTGGGTTCTATCACTTACAAGCGCTCGAGTATTTACGCCGATTTCCATCTCTTACGAGTGATTCGACGGACTGGCTGACTGACAATATGCCGCACATCCAATTGCGTAGTCACTGCCTGCGGGCTCACCTGATATTCCTCTACCAGACTGAGTTACGTGTCAAACAGCAGCTTGATGATAACCTCGTTGCCGACAAGGTTCGTGCTTTTGAAATTCAACTCATGGAAGATCAGAAACGTCACTACGATGTGATATATGACAGCGCAATACGTCTGTGCTATAGCTTACGACTTAATGACAAGCTCCCGGAACTGGGCAGGGAGACAATGGCGACGCTACAGGCCGGGTTGCAAGATTCACAATCAGCGTCCACACAATTACCCACGGATGATGAATTAAGGAAAATCATTCTGATTTTGACGGGTTGGCTTCCATAATGGCCATTCTTCGGATGTGAAGGTTCATCTTCGGGATATAAGCGGCGTTAGAATTAATAGATCTTATCTTCAGTACTCGCTGCAGAATGCTAAATCAGTGTGATGTATCGCGTGTCCCGTTTAATCAATCCCCTGTTCAGTATGTGTCATGCGTCAATCGTTCTACTGTAACCCTCTGCGTAAAAAACGATGATTTAATCGAATAAACGCCGCTCAGGTTATTTTATACGCTTAATACATTGCCGCAGAGTAATACCATTAATGGCTACCGGGGAGTGCTATGAAATATTCTATCGGGATTGGATGGTGCCATTGAGCGTGTCCCTAGCGTTAGTCTACTTCTGACAACAATAAAGAGCGAACGTCCGGACGTTGATTCTCGCATCTGAAAATGTGCCGTCCGATCCATGCGCCACTGTTGCCTTGTGCGCTATCACTTTGGGTTTTGGACGTAGCCACCGTCATGGTCTACAACTTACCGGGAGTTGTTTATTCGTTAATCAAACTCGACGTCCCGTTTCTTCACTATGAGGAACTGTCATTTCACCCGCTCCATCAGGAGCTTTGTCGATCCTCCAGGTTCATAAGCCCGACATACAGACGCGTTACGATTAAGGCTGTTTTACAGGACGATCCGCAGGCTCTGAGCCGCGCGGTTGCCGCTAGGCTTGATACACTCGACATTGCTGTAACGACTATTCTTAATGACGGATTTCTGGAGTTACCTGAAGGGGACGCGCCTGTTGTGCTTCCTGATGCGGCATTTCAACGACACGTTGGCCCATACTTACGCAAGGAATTAAACGATGCCCCATTCTGTCGAGTCCTTCCCTGTTCACGTTCCGCAGGCACAGCTTGATGACCTGGCTGAACGTCTGGCGCAAACCCGGTGGCCTGATCCGCAAACCGTATCCGACCATAGCCAGGGGCCACAGCTCAATCAGCTTCGCGCTCTGGTTGACCACTGGCAAAACGGGTATGACTGGCGCATCACTGAAACCCAACTGAATGAGTGGAACAGCAGCCGAACCGAAATCGACGGCCTCGGCATACACTTTCTGCATATTCGCTCCCCGCACCCCGATGCCCTTCCCTTGCTGATGACGCATGGATGGCCAGGCTCCATTCTTGAATTCAGGGCCATGACAGGACCCCTTACCAACCCGACAGCCTATGGAGGACAAGCCTGCGATGCGTTTCATTTGGTTATCCCTTCGCTTCCGGGTTTTGGTTTTAGTGATAAACCCTCTTCACCCGGATGGGGCGTAGCTAAAACAGCCCGAGCCTGGGCACAACTCATGGAACATTTGGGATACGGTCAGCGTTGGGCCGCCCAGGGGGGTGACTGGGGCGCAGCCGTCACCACTGCACTTGGGCATATGCGTCCGCCGGGTCTTATTGGTATTCATCTGAATATGGTGATGTACCAGCCAACCGAGGATGAAATCGCGCAGGCCACACCTGAGGAGCAGCGCATGCTGGCTGATGCTCAACGCTACGAGCGCGAGCTTTCGGGCTATATGAAGGTGCAAAGTACGCGTCCCCAGTCAATAGGCTTTGCTCTGTCAGACTCTCCCGTTGGACTGGCCGCATGGATATACGCCCTCTTTCAGGACGCGTCCGACAGCGCAGGAGAACCTGAGCGGGTCATCGACATCAATGCCCTGATTGATGACATCATGCTCTATTGGTTGCCGAATGCCGGACCAAGCTCCGTTCGTTTCTATTGGGAAGGAAGAAACGAAATGCAAACGCAAAGCCCTGCCCCGGTCATGTCTGTTCCAGCGGGCGTAAGCATGTTTCCCGGCGAGTTACTACGCCTCTCCCGGCGCTGGGCACAGGCGCGTTTCGCCGATCTGCGATTTTTCGCAGAAGCTGAACGCGGCGGCCACTTCGCCGCGATGGAAAACCCGACCACTCTCGCCGGGCATATACGTGAGACATTCCGGTTACTGCGTTGACAAGCTCTTAAATGGTCTGCAATCGCGCGATTGAACCATTAAGCCGTTACGATGCCATTCCCTGGCCGATCGTCATGCCGGGGCAACACCTTCTTTTCATGATGGCGGAGTCACTGACAAACCGAGCACGATATTAACATCTCTTCTGGTGGCATCAGCGCACGCGAAAAAAAGCCCGCATTATGCGGGCTTTAAATATGGATACAATATGATCTCAGATGAGGCTTATTCCCACTCAATCGTCGCTGGCGGTTTACCGCTGATATCATAAACCACACGGGAAATGCCGTTGATTTCATTGATAATGCGGTTGGAAACACGGCCCAGGAAATCGTACGGCAGGTGCGCCCAGTGAGCGGTCATAAAATCGATGGTTTCCACCGCGCGCAGTGAGACGACCCAGTCATACTTACGGCCATCGCCCATCACGCCAACGGAGCGCACCGGCAGGAATACCGTGAACGCCTGGCTCACTTTGTCGTACAGATCCGCACGACGCAGCTCTTCGATAAAGATAGCGTCGGCGCGGCGCAGCAGATCGCAGTACTCTTTTTTCACTTCGCCCAGTACGCGAACACCCAGACCTGGCCCCGGGAACGGGTGGCGATAGAGCATGTCATACGGCAGGCCCAGCTCCAGACCAATCTTGCGCACTTCGTCTTTAAACAGCTCTTTGAGCGGCTCGACGAGGCCCATTTTCATCTCTTTCGGCAGGCCGCCCACGTTGTGGTGAGATTTGATAACGTGCGCTTTGCCGGTGGCAGACGCCGCGGATTCAATCACATCCGGGTAGATGGTGCCCTGCGCCAGCCATTTCACATCTTCCAGCTTCAGCGCTTCTTCATCGAACACTTCCACGAATACGCGGCCGATGGTTTTACGTTTGGCTTCCGGCTCATCAATACCCGCCAGCGCGTCAAGGAAGCGCGCTTCCGCCGGAACGTGAACGATGTTAAGGCCAAAGTGGTCGCCGAACATATCCATCACCTGCTCGGCTTCGTTCAGGCGCAGCAGGCCGTTATCGACAAACACGCAGGTCAGGCGGTCGCCAATCGCGCGGTGCAGCAGCATTGCGGTGACGGAGGAGTCCACGCCGCCGGAGAGGCCCAGAATCACGCGATCGTTGCCCACCTGCTGACGAATACGTTCAACCGCGTCGTCGATGATTTTCGCCGGCGTCCACAGCGCTTCGCACTCGCAGATGTCGCGCACGAAGCGCTCCAGCATACGCAGGCCCTGGCGGGTGTGGGTCACTTCCGGGTGGAACTGCACGCCGTAGAAGCGTTTTTCTTCGTTCGCCATAATCGCGAACGGACAGGTTTCGGTGCTGGCGACGGTCACGAAATCAGACGGAATGGCCGTCACTTTATCGCCGTGGCTCATCCAGACATCCAGCAGCGGGTTGCCGTCGGCGCTCAGCGCATCTTCAATACCGCGCACCAGCGCGCTGTCGGTTTTGACTTCTACCTGCGCATAACCGAACTCACGCTCGTTAGAACCTTCCACATGGCCGCCCAGCTGCATCGCCATGGTCTGCATGCCGTAGCAGACGCCCAGTACCGGCACACCGGCGTTAAAGACATATTCCGGCGCGCGCGGGCTGTTCTCTTCCGTGGTGCTCTCCGGACCGCCGGACAGGATAATCCCGTTCGGATTAAAGCCGCGGATTTGCTCTTCCGTCACGTCCCAGGCCCACAGCTCGCAGTAAACGCCCAGCTCGCGCACGCGGCGGGCCACCAGTTGGGTGTACTGAGAACCGAAGTCGAGGATAAGGATACGATGCTTATGAATGTTGTCCGTCATTGACGCGTTTTCCAGAAAGTAGCTGATACAAAGTAAACGCCCGGCGCGAACGCCGGGCGAAGAAAATTAAGAACCCATACGGTAGTTCGGAGACTCTTTGGTGATGGTCACATCGTGAACGTGGCTTTCCTGAATGCCCGCGCCGCTGATGCGCACGAATTCCGCTTTGGTACGCAGCTCGTCGATCGTGGCGCAGCCGGTCAGGCCCATGCAGGAGCGCAGGCCGCCCATCTGCTGGTGGATAATTTCTTTCAGACGGCCTTTGTACGCGACGCGGCCTTCGATGCCTTCCGGCACCAGCTTGTCAGCGGCGTTATCGGTCTGGAAGTAGCGGTCGGAAGAGCCTTTGGACATCGCGCCGAGCGAGCCCATGCCGCGATAGGATTTATACGCGCGGCCCTGGTAGAGTTCGATTTCGCCAGGGGATTCATCCGTGCCGGCCAGCATGGAGCCGACCATCACGACGCTTGCGCCAGCGGCGATCGCTTTGGCGATATCACCGGAGAAACGAATGCCGCCATCGGCGATAACCGGAATGCCGGTGCCTTCCAGCGCTTCTACGGCGTCCGCTACCGCGGTGATCTGCGGTACGCCCACGCCGGTCACGATACGGGTGGTGCAGATGGAGCCAGGGCCGATGCCCACTTTCACCGCGCTGACGCCCGCGTCCGCCAGGGCTTTCGCGCCTGCGGCCGTCGCCACGTTACCGCCGATGATTTGCAGATCCGGGTATTTGGCGCGGGTTTCGCGAATGCGTTGCAGCACGCCTTCGGAGTGGCCGTGGGAGGAGTCAATCAGCAGCACGTCAACGCCTGCGGCAACCAGCGCGTCAACACGCTCTTCGTTACCGGCGCCCGCGCCCACCGCCGCGCCCACGCGCAGACGGCCCTGCTCGTCTTTACAGGCGTTCGGTTTACGTTCGGCTTTCTGGAAATCTTTCACGGTGATCATACCGCGCAGGTGGAAGCTCTCATCCACGACCAGCGCTTTCTCAACGCGTTTTTCGTGCATTTTCGCCAGCACGACGTCGCGGGATTCGCCTTCGCGAACGGTCACCAGACGCGCTTTCGGCGTCATGTAAACGCTGACCGGCTGGTTCAGGTCGGTCACGAAACGCACGTCGCGGCCGGTAATGATACCAACCAGTTCGTTCTCTTCGGTCACAACCGGATAGCCTGCGAAACCGTTGCGCTCGGTCAGTTCTTTCACTTCACGCAGGGTCGTGGTCGGCAGTACGGTCTGCGGGTCGGTCACGACGCCGGATTCATGTTTTTTCACGCGACGGACTTCTTCCGCCTGACGCTCGATAGACATGTTTTTGTGGATAAAGCCGATGCCGCCTTCCTGCGCCAGGGCAATCGCCAGACGCGCTTCCGTGACGGTGTCCATCGCCGCTGAAAGCATCGGGATGTTCAGGCGGATGGTTTTGGTCAGCTGCGTGCTGAGATCCGCGGTATTCGGCAGAACGGTAGAGTGGGCGGGAACGAGGAGAACGTCGTCAAACGTCAGTGCTTCTTTAGCGATACGTAGCATGGGCAATATCTCAACCTGGGGTGAATGAGAACAGATAAAATATTGCCGCGGCATTATACAGAGCGTAACCGATTGCTTCTACATTTTTTTGCGAAAAAAGGTTGCGATAGTCAGCGCGCAGGTTACTATCGATTGAATAACCCGCTGATTTAAAATTTGATCCAGCTCACATGCCGCTTACTCAGACACCCTCAATTTTTACCGTCAGCCGCCTTAACCAGAGCGTGCGTCTGCTGCTTGAACAGGAGATGGGCCAGGTCTGGATCAGCGGCGAAATCTCTAACTTCACCCAGCCCGCGTCCGGTCACTGGTACTTTACGCTGAAAGACGACACCGCCCAGGTGCGCTGTGCGATGTTCCGCAACAGCAACCGCCGCGTGACGTTCCGGCCGCAGCACGGCCAGCAGGTGCTGGTGCGCGCCAATATCACGCTCTACGAGCCGCGCGGCGACTATCAAATCATTGTCGAAAGCATGCAGCCCGCCGGTGAAGGCCTGCTGCAACAGCGCTATGAACAGCTCAAGCAGCAGCTCGCCGCCGAAGGGCTGTTCGATCCGGCGCTGAAAAAACCGCTGCCCTCCCCGGCGCGCCAGGTGGGCGTGATTACGTCGAAAACCGGCGCGGCGCTGCATGATGTGCTGAATGTGTTACGCCGCCGCGATCCGTCGCTGCCGGTGGTTATCTACCCCACCGCGGTACAGGGCGACGACGCGCCCGCGCAGATTGTGCGCGCCATTGAGCTTGCCAACCTGCGCGACGAATGCGACGTGTTAATCGTCGGACGCGGCGGCGGCTCGCTGGAAGATTTGTGGAGCTTTAACGACGAGCGCGTCGCGCGGGCGATTTTCGCGAGCCGCATTCCGGTCGTCAGCGCCGTCGGCCATGAAACCGACGTCACCATCGCCGATTTCGTCGCGGATCTGCGCGCGCCGACGCCGTCGGCCGCCGCCGAAATCGTCAGCCGCAATCAGCTGGAGCTGCTGCGCCAGGTGCAGGGATTGCAGCAGCGTCTGGAAATGGCGATGGACTACTCGCTGGCCAACCGCCAGCAGCGTTTTACGCGCCTGCACCACCGTCTTGAACAGCAGCACCCGCAGCTGCGCCTCGCCCGCCAGCAAACGCTGCTGATGCGCCTGCGCCAGCGTATGGACAACGCGCTGGACAGCCGGATGCGCCAGGCGGCGCAACGCCAGACCCGGCTGACGCAACGCCTGAACCAGCAGCAGCCGCTGCCGCGTCTGCATCGCGCCTCGGCACGCGTTCAGCAACTGGAGTATCGCCTCGGGCAGATTGTCGCGGCCCGCCTGAGCCACACGCGTGAGCGCTTCGGCAACGCCATCACACATCTGGAAGCCGTCAGCCCGCTCGCGACGCTGGCGCGCGGCTACAGCGTCACCACGGCGCAGGATGGCAATGTACTTAAAGCCACGAAGCAGGTACAGCCCGGCGATACCCTGACCACACGGCTTGCCGACGGCTGGGTGGAAAGCGAAGTGCGCCAGATTACGCCCGCCAAAAAAACGCGCAAAAAGAAAACCGGATAAACCTCAGGAGGCACCGGGCTGGTCGCGAACTATACTGCAAGTGTTGGTTTTTTCA
This sequence comes from Cronobacter universalis NCTC 9529, assembly GCF_001277175.1. Lineage (NCBI taxonomy): Bacteria > Pseudomonadati > Pseudomonadota > Gammaproteobacteria > Enterobacterales > Enterobacteriaceae > Cronobacter > Cronobacter universalis. The sequence goes on from NZ_CP012257.1 coordinate 3,147,979, forward strand.
ACGGCACTTGCCGTGTAAGGAGACCCTAATGAACCAGTCACGTTATCCAACCGTTATTCCCCCGTACATTCTGCGCCGCATTATCGATCATGGCTCAGAGCCTCAGCAGCAGAAAGCCCGCCAGACCCTCACTCATGTTCAGACCCTGATGGCGCATCAGCACAAAGAGACCGCTGCCGCGCATGTTTCCGCGAAGGGTGAGCTTGAACGCGATATCTATGACGCGCAGAACCGCGAAGCGCTGCCAGGCGAGCTTGTGCGCCGCGAAGGCGCGCCATCAAACGGCGACGTCGCCGTGGACGAAGCCTATGATTATCTCGGCGTCACGCACGAGTTTTTCTGGAAAGCGTATAAGCGCGATTCGCTGGACAACAAAGGGCTGGTGCTGAGCGGCACTGTCCATTACGGGCGCGAATACCAGAACGCCTTCTGGAACGGCCAGCAGATGGTCTTTGGCGACGGCGATGGCGAAATCTTCAATCGCTTTACTATCGCCATCGACGTGGTGGGCCATGAGCTCAGCCACGGCGTGACGGAAACCGAAGCCGGTCTTATCTATTTCGAACAGGCGGGCGCGCTCAACGAATCGCTTTCTGACGTCTTCGGCTCGCTGGTGAAACAGTATCAGCGCCAGCAGACGGCAGATCAGGCGGACTGGATCATCGGCGAAGGGCTGCTGGCGGAAGGTATCAACGGCAAAGGGCTGCGCTCGATGTCAGAGCCTGGCACCGCGTATGACGACCCGCTGCTCGGCAAAGATCCGCAGCCCGGCCACATGAAAGACTATGTGAAAACCCGCGAAGATAACGGCGGCGTGCATATTAACTCCGGCATTCCGAACCGCGCGTTTTATCTCGCGGCGACAGCCATCGGCGGTTACGCCTGGGAAAAAGCCGGTTATGCGTGGTATGACACGGTTTGTGACCGCTCACTCTCGCAGAATGCGGATTTCGCAAGCTTCGCGAAGCTGACTATCGAGCATGGCCGTAAACGCTCCGGCGACAGCGTCGCGCAGGCGATTGAACAAGCGTGGAAAACCACAGGAGTGTTGTAATGGATTTGCCAGATCTGACGGATGACGCCGTCGTGGAGCTGGCGCGTGAAGGCGGCGTGGCGTATATGCCACGCCTGGCCGGACAGCGGCGCATCGCCGTCGCTGAGTTAAACGCACAGCAGCGTCAGCGGCTTATCGATATTTTACATCAGGCGCTGCCGGAGGCATCCCCGCCAGGCCAGCCAGATTCGCCAGGGCGCGGCGATCAGCGCTATTTTCGCATCCAGATCCTCTGGACGCAGCATAATCAGGCGGGCTACGCCGACATCGTTCTGCTGGTGCCGGAAAACGCCGCGCCGGAAGGGCTGCGCGAGCTCTGGAAGCGCGGCGAAGACTGCATCTGCGACTAGTGCGCCTGTAGCGTAAATTCCACGCGTTTACTGGAAATCAGCCCGTGGCCGTTACGGCAGAAATAGTCCACCGCCCCGCATGCCTTAAGCACCTCCAGCGGCTGGTGGCACTCCGGGCAGCGCGCCTCGACCTGATAATCCTGGTGACATACAGCGCAGTGCGCGCCACGCTCGCTTTGTTCAAGCTCGTGCTGACAGTTCGGACAACGTAATTCCACGCGGTACCTCCTTAAAAACACAGCGGGAGTCATCATAACTCCCGCTCCGGTTATTTACTTTTCTTGATGTGCTTAATCAGGCGTTTACGCTTACGCAGCTGATTTGGCGTCAGCGTGTTGCGCTTGTTGGCGAACGGGTTGGCGCCTTCCTTGAACTGAATGCGAATCGGCGTGCCCATTACATCCAGCGATTTACGGAAGTAGTTCATCAGATAACGCTTGTAGGAATCCGGCAGGTCTTTCACCTGGCTGCCGTGGATAACCACAATCGGCGGGTTATAACCGCCCGCATGCGCATATTTCAGCTTCACGCGGCGGCCGCGCACCATCGGCGGCTGATGGTCTTCTTCCGCCATTTTCATGATGCGGGTCAGCAGCGCCGTGCTGACGCGGCGCGTGGAGCTGTCGTAGGCTTCGCGTACCGATTCAAACAGGTTGCCTACGCCGCTGCCGTGCAGCGCGGAGATAAAGTGTACGCGCGCGAAATCGATGAAGCCGAGACGGTAATCCAGCGTCTCTTTCACTTCTTCTTTCACTTCCTGGCTCAGGCCGTCCCACTTGTTGACGACGATAACCAGCGAACGGCCGCTGTTGAGAATAAAGCCCAGCAGCGAGAGATCCTGATCGGAAATGCCTTCACGCGCATCAATGACCAGCAGCACCACGTTAGCGTCTTCAATCGCCTGCAGCGTTTTGATGACCGAGAACTTCTCCACCACATCGGTGATTTTGCCGCGTTTACGCACGCCCGCGGTATCGATGAGAACGAATTCGCGCCCGTCTCGCTCCATCGGAATGTAGATGCTGTCGCGCGTAGTGCCCGGCATGTCAAAGACCACGACGCGGTCTTCGCCAAGAATACGGTTGGTGAGCGTTGACTTACCAACGTTCGGGCGGCCGACGATAGCCAGTTTAATCGGCAGATCCTGCGGGTTGAAGTCGTCCTCTTCTTCTTCGACGACTTCACCGTTCTGCTCGGCTTCAAACTGCGCCCAGTATTCGGCTTCTTCATCCACTTCTTCCGGCGGATCGACATCGTCCATCCACGGCACCAGCACATGCTCCAGCAGTGACGTCACGCCGCGGCCGTGAGAAGCCGCAATCGGGTGGATTTCGCCAAGACCAAGCGAATAGAAATCCGAGACCGCCTGATCCGGATCGAGGCCGTCGGTTTTGTTGGCGACCAGGAACGTCGGTTTCTGGCGGCTGCGCAGATGTTTGGCGATTGCCTCATCCGCCGGCATCAGGCCCGCGCGGGCATCCACCATGAAAAGCACCACGTCGGCTTCTTCAATCGCCAGCAGCGACTGTTCCGCCATGCGGGTTTCAACGCCCTCTTCCGCACCGTCGATACCGCCGGTATCGATACAGATAAATTCACGTCCTTCCACTTCGGCACGACCATATTTGCGGTCACGCGTCAGCCCCGGGAAATCCGCTACCAGCGCATCCCGGGTGCGGGTTAAACGGTTGAACAACGTGGATTTTCCGACGTTAGGGCGCCCGACCAGCGCGACCACAGGTATCATTCTTAAAGCCTCATTACTGATAAATCATTGTTAAACCCGCAGAAAATCCACGGGCTTCAGAAAACAGGAAACGGCCCCTGCGATAATCAGGAGCCGTTTTAGCGGTGCTACGCCTGTCTGTTAACGCGTAATCGCGTAGAGCGTGCCGTCTTTGGCCTGGATAAGGATCTTGTTATCCGCCACGACCGGCTCGGTCTGGAAGCCGGAGCTGTCCACTTTTTGCTGAGCCACGAAGCGGCCGTTATCGGTGTCCATCCAGTGCAGGTAACCTTCGCTGTCGCCCACCACCAGCGATCCATTATAGAGCACCGGCGCGGTCAGGTTACGGTGCAGCAGCTGCGTCTGTGTCCAGAGCGTTACGCCGCCTTCCACGTTCAGCGCCAGCACATTATCGTTCTGGTCCACCAGGTAGATACGCCCGCCGTCAACGATGAAATCATTCACCGAGCCCAGCTCGCGTTTCCACATAATCTGACCGGAGCGCAGATCCAGCGCGGTCAGGTTGCCGTTATACGCCAGCGCGTAAACCACGCCGTTGACGACAACCGGCGTTGTATCGACGTCGCTCAGACGATCGATTTCGGTGGCGCCTGTCGCCTGCGAAATGCGCTGCTGCCAGATCATCTGGCCACGCTGCATCAGCACCGCGCTGACGCGGCCGTTATCGCCGCCGACGATGGCTGCGCCAAAGGCCGACGCCGGTGCGGATTCACCGCGCAGCGAGAGCGACGGCATATCCAGGTTAACGGTCCACTTAATCGCGCCATCGCTTTCGTTCAGCGCCTGCAGCATACCATTGCTGGTATGCACCAGTACCAGGCCGTCGCTGACCACCGGACGGGAAAGCGCTTCGCCCGCCACTTTGGTCTGCCAGGCGATAGAGCCGTCAGAGGTATTCAGCGCGTAAACCTGCGCCTTTTCGCTGCCCACGTAAACGTGCGCGCCGACGGCGGTCAGGCCGCCTGAGAGCAGCGCCGGACGATTACGGGAGAAGAAGCCGGTTTTCTCAGAGAGATCGATGCTCCATATTTCTTTACCGTCCTGCGAATTCACGGCTTTCACCGTACCGCGACGATCGGCCGCGTAGACGTTGCCGTCAAGGAACGCCGGGTGCAGGTTAGAGTAAAAATCGCCAATCCCGCTACCCACTGAGGTGTCCCAGGCGACTTCCGGCGCGAACTGGTTTTCGACGGTCGGCAGCGGCGACATTTTCACCACGTCTTCTTCACCGCTAAACAGTGAGCAACCGCTTAACAGCGTGACGGAAAGCATCGCTGGCAGAACTAATTTACGCAATTGCATCGGGTCCCTCTCAGATGGACAAGTTATTAATTTTCATCTGCATCATATCGCCAAGCGCCGGAGAATTTTTATCATCCGCCCCTTTGCTCCAGGCATCGCGCGCGCCCTGCTTATCGCCTTTGCTCAGCAGCGCATCGCCGCGCAGATCGGCCACCATCGCCGTCCAGTTTTCGCCTTTGACGCTTTCCAGAGTTTTCAGCGCGGCATCGGCCTGCTTCTGCTGGATCTGAATGCGCGCCAGGCGCAGATTAATCAGCGAGCGCAGATTCTCATCCTTCGTGTTTTCAAGGCCCTTTTGTAACTGCTGCGCCGCGTTAGCGAGATCGTTTTTATCCACATAACGCTGCGCGAGTTCCAGCGCGGCCAGCGCGCCGTAGCTGTTTTGATTCTGGGCGACGAACTGCTGCGCCGCGCTCAGGGTTTTCGGATCGTCTGCGCGCGCATCGGTCATTACATTCTGATAATGCAGCGAAGCTTCACGGGCGGAATCGACCTGCGAACCGTTCCAGAAACGCCAGCCGACCAGCGCGCCAATCCCTAATACCACACCCACCGCCAGCGCTTTGCCATTTTCAGCAAAGAAACGCTTTACCGCGTCGAGCTGCTCGTTTTCGTTCTCGTAAATTTCCACGCAGTCCTTCTCCTTAACGATATGTCGCCGGGAAATCAGCCCAGCAGCGTCTGCAGATGCGCGGCCAGCTCGCTTTGCGCAAGCGCCTGCTGCTCACCTGAGCGCAAATCTTTCACCACAACCTGACGGTTGGCGACTTCGTCCTCGCCCAGCACCAGCGCGATGCGTGCGCCCCATTTGTCTGCGCGGGCGAACTGCTTCTTGAAGTTGCCGCCGCCATAGTTGGTCATCAGCTTGCAGCCCGGCAGCGCGTCGCGAACCCGCTCGGCCAGTTGCATCGCCGCCGACTGCGCGCCGTTGCCGGACGCAATCAGGTATATATCGACAACAGGATCCGCCGTAAATTCCGGATTAACCGCCTGAACGAGTAAAACGAGGCGCTCAAGGCCCATCGCGAAGCCCACCGCCGGGGCCGCGCGGCCGCCTAACTGCTCAACCAGACCATCGTAACGGCCGCCCGCGCACACGGTGCCCTGCGAGCCGAGGCTCGTGGTGACCCACTCAAAGACGGTGCGGTTGTAGTAGTCGAGACCGCGCACCAGGCGCTGGTTGACGGTATACGCGATACCGGCGTCGTCAAGGAACGCGCACAGACCGGCGAAATGTTCGCGGGACTCTTCATCCAGATAATCGCCGAGCATCGGCGCGTCGTTTAACAGCGCCTGCACATCCGGGTTTTTGGAATCGAGCACGCGCAGCGGGTTCGAATACATGCGGCGTTTGCAGTCTTCATCAAGCTTATCGACGTGCTGCTCAAGGAACGCGACCAGCGCATCGCGGTAGTTAGCGCGCGCTTCCAGCGAGCCGATAGAGTTCAGCTCAAGAGAAACGTGTTCAGCGATGCCCAGCGCACGCCACCAGCGGGCCGTCAGCATAATGAGTTCGGCGTCGATATCCGGGCCCTGCAGGCCAAACACTTCGACACCCAGCTGATGGAACTGACGATAGCGGCCTTTCTGCGGACGTTCGTGACGGAACATCGGGCCGATGTACCACAAGCGCTGTTCCTGATTGTACAGCAGACCATGTTCGATGCCGGCGCGCACGCAGCCCGCGGTGCCTTCAGGACGCAGGGTCAGGCTGTCGCCGTTGCGGTCCTCAAAGGTATACATCTCTTTTTCAACCACGTCGGTTACTTCACCGATAGCGCGTTTGAACAACGGGGTCTGCTCTACAATCGGCAAACGGATTTCGCTGTAACCGTAGCTGCCGAGCACCTGCTTGAGTGTGCCTTCAATGCGCTGCCAGATGGCGGTATCGCCCGGCAGGTAATCGTTCATGCCGCGGATGGCTTGAATGTTTTTTGCCACGTTTATTCTCTTTTTCTATACAAAAAATGAACCCGAAACAGACCGCTCCGGTGTGGCTGGGGCGGTTCGCGGGTTCAATCATACACGGGAAGCACGCCGCTTCCCACGTTTGCGTTATTTTTCCAGCTGCTGCACGCTGATACGACGGCTTTCGTCGAGCATTGACGCTTTGGCGCGAATGCGCGCTTCCAGTTGCGTAATCATGTCGTCGTTATCGAGACGGTCTTTGCGCACGCCTTCTTCATAGAAGCCGCTTTTCTTGTTGCCGCCGGTGACGCCGAGCGTCGAGACCAGCGCTTCGCCCGGACCATTCACCACGCAGCCGATAATCGAAACATCCATCGGCGTGATGATATCTTCCAGGCGCTGCTCCAGCGCGTTCACGGTGCCGATAACATCGAATTCCTGACGCGAACAGGTCGGGCAGGCGATAAAGTTAATGCCGCGCGAGCGAATACGCAGAGATTTCAGGATATCGAAACCGACTTTGATCTCTTCCACCGGATCGGCCGCGAGCGAAATACGCAGCGTGTCGCCGATCCCCTCGGAGAGCAGCAGCCCCAGCCCGATCGCGGATTTCACCGCGCCGGCGCGGGCGCCGCCCGCTTCGGTGATCCCCAGATGCAGCGGCTGGTCGATCTGCTTCGCCAGCAGGCGATAAGACTCGACCGCCAGGAAAACGTCAGACGCTTTCACGCTCACTTTAAACTGATCGAAGTTCAGCCTGTCGAGATGATCGACATGGCGCATGGCGGATTCCAGCAGCGCCTGCGGCGTCGGCTCGCCATATTTTTCCTGAAGATCTTTCTCAAGCGATCCGGCGTTCACGCCGATGCGGATCGGAATATTTTTATCGCGCGCGCAATCGACGACTGAGCGGATACGCTCTTCGTTGCCGATATTGCCGGGGTTGATGCGCAGGCAGTCGACGCCGTACTCCGCCACTTTGAGCGCAATGCGGTAGTCGAAGTGAATATCCGCGACCAGCGGCACACTGACCTGCTGCTTGATGAGACGAAACGCCTCGGCGGCATCCATCGTCGGCACCGAGACGCGAACGATATCCGCGCCCACGCGCTCCAGCGCTTTGATTTGGTTTACCGTCGCCTCGACGTCCGTCGTGCGGGTATTGGTCATCGACTGCACGGCGATGGGCGCGCCATCGCCGATGGGGACGTTACCGACGTATATCCGTTTCGATTTTCTACGCTGAATGGGCGCTTCATTATGCATGACAAATCTCCCTCATTGCCCGTCTGTTACTGCGTTACTGATTGTTCGGCATTGAGGGTCAGACGCGCAACCTGGTTAGTTCTGATAAAACGGCTCAAATCCACCGGTTTGCCCTGGTACTGAATCTGCACTGCCGACGGCGCGCCGATTTTAAGGCGGTACGGCGCCTCACCGGACAGGTTCAGATTAGTATCTTTACGTTGCAGACCGCTGAACAATTTCTTACCGGTCGCGTCGGTGACTTCAAGCCAGCAATCGGCGGTGAAATTCATCACCAGCGCGTTAGCGTCCGCCGCAGGCGCCGTAGAGGCCTGGCCTACCGGCAACTGGCTTTGCGCCGGCTGCGTCGTATTTTGCTGCGCCGCGGTGTCGGTGTTCGCCTGGCTCGGCGGCACCACCACTGGCTGCTGGCTCGCCGTATTTGGCGACGGCATCGGCGTCGGCTGCGGGTTGTTAGACGCGGTGTTCTGCGTATCGCCAGACGGCAGATCGGCAGGCGGCGTCGCCTGCTCCTGCGACGCGTCAGCGGTGGTATCGGTATTCAGAGGAACGGATTGCGGGCTGTTGGCCGCGTTCTGGCTCAGCTCGGCGCTGGACTGATCTGCCATCGTGCTGATCTCTTCCTGCTGCGCTTTGTGGTTTTGCCACCACCAGGCGCCCGTCAGGCCGACCACCACAAAAAGCACAAGCCAGGTAAAACTCATCAGCCAGCCGTCGCGTTTTTTACGGCTTTTGCCGAGCGCGTAAGTTTGCATCGGCGCGACCTGAGCGGTTCTCACCGGCGCCTGTTTAGCGAGCATCGGAAGCAGTTCGTCTTCCGGGACATGCACCAGACGCGCATAAGAACGGATATACCCGCGCAGGAACGTGGAAGCCAGATCGGCAGGCGCGTTGTCTTCTTCGATGTCGCGAACCGTCGACACCTTCAGGCATAAACGTTCCGCCACAACCTGTTGGCTGAGTCCCAGTTGTTCACGGGCCAGGCGCAGACGTTCACCCGTGGTATGTGATGCATTTTCTTCGTGAGTGGCTTCAGTATTCATTAGCTACAACTGCTGGTACTGTTTTCATTAGGAACTGGCACCGGCAGGAATAAGACAACGTTTCGCTGTCCTGTCTGCCCATACCGCGAAATCATTCTCATCGGATACACGCACCGTGCGTCATCCGTTACCCGTTTCCCTATTTTAACGCCGCAAACAGCATAAAGCCGCAGACGATAATCAGAAACGTTAGTTAACCATAGCCAGCTTTTTATCCGGTGTCTGTTAAGTGACGCCAGATAAGCCAGAAAGCCCCAGCTAACATGTTGTTGCGACGCTACATACTGCCTCAAAGCACAGAGAAACGCACCGTAATTATTTACCGTGCGCGCTTCTTTACGCAGCAATCGCTGCGCCCGCGCTGAAAGTGGTCACGCGATAGCCTGCTCGCGTGACCTCACCGGCTTTTCGCTGCCTGTCAGACGGCTTTAACGGCGATCGGCTCACCCTGCATACGCTTGCGCATGGTGCGCTTGGTACGGTCGATAACGTCGCCCGCCAGCTGTCCGCAAGCCGCGTCGATATCGTCACCGCGCGTTTTACGCACGATCGTAGTGAAACCGTAGCTCATCAGCACCTTGGAGAAGCGATCGATACGGCTGTTGGAGCTGCGGCCATACGGCGCGCCCGGGAAGGGGTTCCACGGAATCAGGTTGATCTTGCACGGCGTATCTTTCAGAAGCTCCGCCAGCTGATGCGCATGTTCAGTGCCGTCGTTCACATGATCCAGCATGACGTATTCGATAGTCACGCGGCCCTGGTTGGCGTTGGATTTGTCGAGATAACGACGCACGGCCGACAGGAACGTTTCGATATTGTACTTTTTGTTGATCGGTACAATTTCATCGCGAATTTCATCGTTCGGCGCATGCAGAGAGATAGCCAGCGCGACGTCAATCATATCGCCAAGCTTATCCAGCGCCGGCACAACGCCGGAGGTAGAGAGCGTGACGCGGCGTTTGGAGAGCCCAAAGCCGAAATCGTCGAGCATGATTTCCATCGCCGGGACGACGTTGGTCAGGTTCAGCAGAGGCTCGCCCATACCCATCATCACCACGTTGGTGATAGGACGCTGACCGGTCACTTTCGCCGCGCCGATGATTTTCGCCGCGCGCCACACCTGGCCGATAATCTCCGACACGCGCAGGTTGCGGTTAAAGCCCTGCTGCGCCGTCGAACAGAATTTGCACTCCAGCGCGCAGCCCACCTGGGAGGAAACGCACAGCGTGGCGCGGTCATCCTCAGGAATATAGACCGTCTCGACGCGCTGATCGCCGACCGCGATCGCCCACTTAATGGTGCCGTCGGAAGAGCGCTGCTCTTCGACCACTTCCGGCGCCCGGATTTCCGCCACTTCCTTGAGCTTGCCGCGCAGCACTTTGTTGATGTCGGTCATCTCATCGAAATCATCACAGCAGTAGTGATACATCCATTTCATCACCTGATCGGCGCGAAACGGCTTTTCACCCAGCGTTTTGAAGAACTCGCGCATCGCCTGGCGGTTCAGATCGAGGAGGTTAATTTTTTCAGATTTAATAGCAGGCGCCGCTGAGGCATCCTCAGGCGTGACAATGTGTTCAGACATATTCGATCCTGGCCTCGTTGTTACACGTTACGGCCTCTGGAGGGTTGATAAAAAAGAAACGCCCCGGTCAGAGCAGGCTCATCCGGGGCGCAGCATTGTACAAATTCTATGGCAGTGACGCCACGGCTTAAAGCGACATCATGAAAATAAAATGTAAATGTCGCTTTGCCGTTTCGCTGATTAGCGAGTGCGCGGGCAGATTTCGCCTTCGCCGAAGAAGTACGCGATTTCGCGGTTAGCGGATTCAACGGAATCGGAACCGTGGGTGCCGTTTTCGGTGAAGCTGTCTGCGTAGTCAGCGCGCAGGGTGCCTGCCAGCGCGTTCGCCGGGTTGGTGGCGCCCAGCAGATCGCGGTGACGCTGTACCGCGTTTTCGCTTTCCAGTACGGAAACCACGATCGGACCAGAGGTCATGAATTCCACCAGACCGTCAAAGAACGGTTTGCCTTCGTGCTCAGCGTAGAAACCGCGCGCCTGCTCAACGGACAGGTGCAGCATTTTAGCGCCGATGATTTTAAAGCCAGCGGATTCAAAACGCGCGAAAATGCTGCCGATAACGTTTTTAGCGACTGCGTTCGGCTTGATGATGGAAAAAGTACGCTCAATTGCCATGATAACCTCTGTAAGTTGTTCTGTTTGCCCGACAGGCAAGTTTAGAATTGGCGGCGATTATAATGAGCATCGAAAGCCTTGCCTACCGTCAGGGGTAACATTTTTTTAAAATAATATTAGCTTTGGCAACAGTTCATGCCGTAAGCGCGCTTTTACCCGTCATTGCTTATTCCACCCGGAACCGCGCGGCGGCAATCTGCCCCGCTTCATCCATCAGCAAGACCTGATAATCGCCGCTTTTATCAAAGGTCAGCGTCACGCTGTCGCCTTCTTTATCGAGCGGTTCGCCGTTTAAAAACCACCAGTGACGCCCGCCGCCGCCCTGACTGCGCAGCGGCAGCGACAGCGCAGCCTGCCCCGGCAGGCGTTTCAGCACAGCCCCTTCGCTTACGCCGGTGAGCAGCAGCGGTACCAGATCCTGCTGATGCACCGGCGGACATTGCGGCGAGACCGGCGGCAGACGTGCCGCTCGCCGCTCGCCGGGCGGTAGCCAGGGTTCAAGCGGCAGCGGCCAGAGCAGCAGACGGCTTTCAGAAACATGCGGACAATCCGCCGCCACCCGCTCGCCCTTCGCGTTAAGCCACAGCGGGAACTGAATGCCCCGGCTCCCCTCCTGCCCTTCGGCAAGCAGCGTCGGCGGTTCGCTGTTATCAAGAAGCCACGTCGACAACCGGCGGCGGCAGTTGCTGTCACCCGCCGGTAAGCGCTGCCCGCCCGGCCAGCAGATGGTGCAAGCCGACACCGAGGCCGGGCGCGGATCCACCGGCTGTCTCGCCTGCTGCACCGCCGAGGCGGCCCCCGCCTGCAACAGGTTATTAACCTGGTTCAGCACCGGCACGGCGCTTGCGAAACCAAACTGTCCGGCGACCGGCGTCGCATCCGGGCGGCCGGTCCAGACGCCAATCAGATAACGCGACGTCACGCCGACGGCCCAGGCATCGCGATAACCGTAGCTGGTGCCGGTTTTCCAGGCGAGCGGCACCACCTGCGGCAGCGAGCCGTCCGGCAGCGGCTGCGCCTCGTTCGCAAGGATGCGGCGGATAATCCATGCCGCGCCCGGCGACATCAGCGGACGTTCCACCAGTGGATCGCCCTTCACCACGCGCAGACGCGCCGCCTGGCCGTGACGGGCGAAGGCGCTATAGGCCGCCACAATCTCATCAAGCCTTGCGCCCGCGCCGCCCAGGATCACCGCAAGGCTTGGCTGCGCTGTCGGCGGAAAACGCAGCGCCAGCCCGACATTACGCAGCTTCGCCGTAAAGCGCTTCGGCCCGTAGGCTTCCAGCACCTGAACGGCGGGCAGATTCAGCGACCGCACCAGCGCCTCGCTCATGCTCACCGGCCCGTTAAAACCGCTGTCGAAATTGCCTGGCCGGTAGTCGCCGAAGCGACGCGGCACATCCTGTAACAGCGAGGCCGGATGAATAAGCCCCTCATCCAGCGCCAGTCCGTAAACAAAAGGCTTGAGCACCGAACCAGGTGAACGAATCGCCGTCACCATATCGACATGACCAAAACGGGCGTCGTCCTTGATATCCGCCGAACCGACCCAGCCGCGCACTTCCATGGTGGTGTGATCGACCACCAGGATAGCCAGCGACGTCCGCGCCGGGAGGCGGCCTTTCCAGTTCAGCGCCAGATCTTCAAGCTGGCGTTGTAAAGCAGCGTCAAGCGTAGTGGTGATTTTGGTGTCGCGACGCTGCGTCACCAGCCGCCTTGAGAGCAGCGGCGCGAGCTGCGGCATCTGGCGAGGAGCCAGCCATACAGGCTCTTCCAGCGACTCGCGCACCTGTTTTTCACTCCAGACGCCCTGCGTCGCCATGCGGCGCAGCACTTTGTCGCGCGCCGCCTGCGCGCGATCCGGCCAGCGGTCAGGCCTAAGCCTGCTTGGAGCCTGCGGGAGTACCGCCAGCAGCGCGGCGTCGGAATAGCTCAGTCTTGATGGCGGCTTGCCGAGATATACCCAGCTGGCGGCCCCGATTCCCTGTAGCGTGCCGCCGAACGGCGCGCGATTCAGATAGAGCGTGAGGATCTCGGCTTTGGAGAGATGCCATTCGAGCTGCATCGCCCGCCATACCTGGCGCAGCTTGCCGCCGAACGTGCGCGGGTGAGGATCCAGCAGTCGCGCCACCTGCATGGTGAGCGTACTGCCGCCGGAGACAACCGAGCCGGAGCGCAGATCCTGCCAGGCCGCGCGCGCGATCGCGAGCGGGTTAATACCGGGGTGACGCCAGAACCAGCGATCTTCGTAATTCAGCAATGCCTCAAGATAGCGCGGCGAGACATCGTTAATGGTGACCGGGTAGCGCCAGATGCCGTTTTTGTCCGCAAAACGCCACAGCGGCGTGCCGTCCTGGGCCACCACCACGCGCGCGGGCTGCACTTCATACAACGGCAGCGGCCAGCACTTATCGGCAAGCCACAGCGCAGCGCACAATAAAAGCGGCGCCGCCGCCAGAATTATCCAGCGGCGGCGCCTTTTACACAGGCTTTTAATCACAGCTCACCTGTCAGGGGTTGATGGTCAGCGCAGGAATCGTCGCACCGGTCGAACGCCATTGCGGCACATACATCGACTCGACCTGCGGCGCCGGCACTTTATAGGTGCCCGGCGTCACGGCGCGCGCCATATAGACCAGCGTGGCGTTAACGCCTTCGTTTACCGGCAGCGCCGCGACGAAGCGGTCGTCACGGAACTCCATATGCTGAATATCCATCTGCTGCATCCGGTTGATGAGATCGCTCGCCTCACCCGCGCTGCTCAGGCTGGCGCTGGCGTTCGCCAGGTTCTGGTTTTCAAGCTCCAGCCCGGCCGGGAGGAGATCGACCACCAGCGCGTCAGGCACCGTTTTGCTGGCTGAAACGTCAAGCCACACCAGCACCAGTTCGCCGCTCTTGAGATTTGAGAGCGAAATCGACTCGCCTTTGCTGTTGAGGTAGTGACGCTCAATATGCAACACGTTGCTCGATGGCTGCGGCGCGACGTCCGGGTAGCCCTGGCTGTCAAGACGCAGCCAGAGCGGGGTCTGGGCCGTGTTAGTGACCTGCAACGCGCCAAGCTGATCGGCGTTGAGCGCCACGCTCTGCGCTTTGTCGCCGCTCATGAACTGTCCTGCCAGCGTGGTTTGCGCCTGCCAGTTCCCCGGCTGGTTTACCAGATTGCGGCCCGCCAGGAACAGCGCGTTGCTTTCCTGCGTCGAGAGCCAACGCTTGCCATACGCTTCATCGGAGAGCGCGTTAAGCAGAGAGCTCTGTGTGTCAGCCTGCAGGTTATATTCCTGCAAAAGACTCAGCTTGAGCGCATCGTCACGCAGATCGCTGCCGTAGTCGCCTATCCAGACATCGTTACGCGGCCGCTCGGTTTTGAGCCCCAGATCCAGCGCGGCTTTACTGCGCGGCGCATCGCCCATCAGTTTCAGCGCCACGCCAAGCTGCACCAGCGGCAGACCGCCGCCCGCTTGCGCGCGATGCTCCCAGAGGTCACGCAGCGCGCCGAGCGGCGCTTTCTGCTGACGAGCCAGCACCAGTCCGGCATAGGACTGCACCGCGAAGCGCGAGGCCGCGTTGTTTTCGCTGTAACGCAGCGCGATGGTGGCCGGATCCTGGAGATAACGCAGCAGGCGCACGTTGGCGTTATTCAGCGCCTCGGCCGGCACGCTGTAGCCCTGCTCGCCGGCGCGCACCAGGAAATCGGTCACATAGGCCGTCGCCCAGTACTCTTCCGGGCTTTCTTTATCCCACAGCCCGAAACCGCCCTCTTCGCGCTGCATCTCCAGCAGACGCGCAATGCCGATATCCACCGCCGCGCGGCGCTGTTCATCGGTGTCGCCTTTAATGCCAAGCGCTTTGAGCTGCGCGGCATTGGTGTAGAGCGACGGGAACAGACCGCTGGTAGTCTGCTCAAGGCAGCCGTAAGGGTAGGCGCGCAGCTCTTCAATGTAGCGGGCGATGTTAAGCGGCGGACGGCCACTTAACAGCAACCGGCCTTCCAGCGTGGAGGCGTTAAGCCCCTGCAGATGCGACGCCGGTACGGTCCAGATCTCGCCTGCGCGCAGCATCGCGCCGCTGTTGATAGTCTGCGCCGGATACGCCGGACGCACGCCGATTTTCCACTCGCGGTTGATGGGCGCGAAACGCTCGCCCGGCAGCGAAAGGCCCGTGATCTGGGCCTGCACCGCGCCGTCGCCAAACCCGTTGCTGGCGGCGACCGGCACAAACAGCGTCGTACGCCCGCCCGCTTTCAGGTTCACCTGCTGGGTAGACTGCCCGTCCAGGCGCACCAGGCCGCTGGCGCTAAAGGTGACGTTAAGCTGCTGCGGCTGTTCGGTCAGGTTCGTGACATCCAGCGCCAGGCGCGAGGTATCGCCGCCCGCGAGGAAACGCGGCGTGCTCATCTCGGCAATCACGGGCGCCGCCACAATCACTTTGCTTTCGCCGCTGCCGAAGCGGTCGTCGCTCCAGGCCTGCGCCATCACGCGCAGTTCGCCGTTAAAGTCGCCGACAGGCAGCGTAATTGTGCCTTCGCCCTGGTCGTTTAACTGCACCGGCACCGCCTGTTCGGCGATGATAGTGACGTGGTTGACCGGCGGTTTGCCGCCGCGGTTCAGCTCGTCGCCGTCGCCACCAAAGCGCAGCGCCGCCAGACGGCCCTGGCCTTCGATCACCTGGCCGTAGATATCGTAGATATCGGCGCCATAGCGTTTCTTGCCAAAGAAGCCGCGCCACGGATCCGGCGTGACGTAGTCGGTGATGTTAAGCACGCCGCTGTCCACGGCCGACACCAGAACGTTGATCTGCTTCGGCAGCTCGCCGTTTTTCACGCTGGCTTTCACTTTTACCGACAGCGTGCTGTCCGGGCGCATTTTCGCTGGCGTTTCCAGCGCCAGGTTCAGGCGACGGTTTTCATCGCCCATCGGCAGATGCAGCAGGCCGACCGCGCGTTTTTGCGTCGCGGAGCGGGATTTATCGCCAGGGCGCACTACCAGCGTGCTGAGATAGAGATCGTGGCGTTTCCAGGCTTTATCGACCGGGATCTCCAGATCGAGCCCCTTCTCCGGCACGTCGATTTCCTGCCACCACAGCGGGCCTTCAGAGGATTCCACCATCGCGTAGCCTTTGCCTGCGGCTGGCGCGGCGATATGCAGCTTGATGGTGTCGCCTGGCTGATAGAACGGTTTGTCGATTTTCAGCGTGACGCGATCCGGGCGCGGCGCGCTGGTGCCCTCGCTGTTGTCCTGCCAGCTGTAACCCGCCCAGAAGCGCACGCTGCTGACGAGTTCATCAGGCGAGACCACTTCCAGACGGTAAGAACCCCACTCCACCGGGAAGCTCACCTTGCCGGTTTCGCCTGCCGCCAGATCGATAGTCTGCTCGGCTTCCACCAGATCTTTCTGATCGAATTGCGACAGCCAGCCTTCAGAATCTGACCAGTTCCAGTAGTAGTCGCGGCGCTCGCGCACCAGACGCACTTTCAGGCCCTTCACGGCGACTTTTTCGCCCTGCGCGTTGGCATAGACGATATCGAAACCGGCATTGCCGTTTTCATCGACCATCGGCTGACTGACGGTGTCGTCGGTGCGGTAGTCGTAGACCGCTTTCTCACCAAACTGCGGGCGGATGCCTGGCAGCGCATCGGCAGGCCAGATGGCCTGTTCGACGCGACGGGTGACCGGGCGGCCGCCCGATTCCAGCAGGCTCGCCTGCAAAATCAGGCGCAGCGGCGAGCGCGCATCCTGCCACTGGCTTTCGGTAGCGACCTGCGCGACACCCGCGTCGTCAAGATTGAGCTGCACTTCATCCAGGCTGCGGGAGAGGTTTTCTTCCGCGATATTGCCGAACTGGAAGCCCGGCAGTTGCGCCACCGCGTCACGCAGCGGACGCAGATAAAGCTGGCCCTGCAGACTGTTACCCGCCGCAGGCGCGCCGTAGAGGTAGTGGCCTTCAATACCGAAATTGACGGTATCAGAAGGCGCCAGCGGCGTTTTCTGCACGTTGAGGTTGAGCGCCATCCGCTCCGGCATAAAGTCTTCCACATGGAAGAGCCAGTTGCGGTTCTGGTTGTCGCCGGTATTGGCGCGGATCACCCACTGGCCGGTCGCCGCCTGCGCATCCAGCGTCCAGGTCAGTTGATAAAGCCCGTTATTCGGCTCCACCACCTGCGTGCGCGCCACCTGGCCGTCCGGGCGCACCACTTCGAATTTCACCGGCTGCGCCGTCAGCGGTTTGCCGTCGCTGTCGCGCAGCAGACCGTTGACGATGACCGTCTCACCCGGGCGGTAAAGATCGCGCGGGCCAAACATAAAGAACTGTTTGCTGTAGCCGCGATCGCCGTCGATATCAAACTCGGCCAGATCCAGCGCCGGGAGGTTGAGATCGAGCATCGTGGTCTGCTCGCCCATACGGGCCAGCACCAGCGCCGCCTCTTTCGGGTTATCCAGACGCACATGACCGGTGTTGTCGCTGGTCGCTTCCGCCAGCGTCTGCCCTTTGTCATTCAGAAGACGCACTTCGACGCCGCTTTGCGCCGCGCCGTTCTCCAGGCTCTGGGTGAAGATATCCATGCGGTCGTGGTAGCGGTGCAGCGAGAGGCCCACATCGCTCAGCGTAAAGAGCGTCGCGGCGTTGCTGTAGTTGTAATGCCCCGCCTGGTTCATTACCGCCAGATAGACGCCCGGCTGTTGCAGCGGCTTGATGTCGCTTAACGGCAGCAGCAGTTTTTCGCGCGTGTTGCGGGCCGGATTGAGATCAAAACGCCCGGTGTAGACCAGATCCGCCATTTTCAGCAGCTGGTCTGATTCCCAGTTGCTGAGTGAATTCCGGTACTCCCACTGGCTGACCATCGCCGCCAGCGATTCCGGTTTCACGCGGTAGAAGTTAACGTCGACGCTTGAGATATTGAGCGCCATCACCGGCAGCCCCTGCACGACTTTGGTCGGCAGCAGCGAGCCGCGGCTCGCGAAGCCGACGCTCGGCGCGATATCGCGCGTGGTCAGGGCTTTCTCATACGCCATGCCAAAGGTGGCTTTATTGAGCGCCAGCAGTTCGCGATCGACGCTCAGCACCAGTTCGCGGTTCGGCTCAAGGTGGCGCAGGCGCAGCTCTTTTAAGTTCGGCGCAAGCTCCCACGCGCCGTCCACCTTGCCCTCTTTCTTATCGACAAGATGCACCACGCGGCCGAAATCCTGGTTGGGATCAAGCGGCACCGAGAAGGTGAGCACCAGCGTACTGGCGCCATCAAGCTGAACCTCTGAGGCGTCCAGTAATTTGAGCGGTTTGCCGGCGCTCTGCTGCGCCAGTTTTTGCAGGTCCGCCGCCTGGGGCTTTGCCTGCGGCGCCGGGGCGCTGCTTTGAGACGCAGGCGCGGCGGAGCCGGCGGAAGCACTCTCCTTGTCGTCGCACCCGCCGAGAGTGAAAGACGCCAGTAATGCTGTCGCGATGACAGCCAGACGCAGTTGTTTCATAGTTTTCCCTGGCCGTAGTGGCCGTCGGTTTCCGGTAACGGCGGCTATTATGCTTAAAAGCTGTGACAAAAAAAAACCACCAAAAATAAATAGCGGAGGATGCTTTGCAAATTCTCTGCAACGGCCTGCAAAACCCTGGTTTTCTCCCCTCCTCCCCCGGATGTTACCGCGATCACAGTGCGTAACGTTACATGTTACTTTTTGAGTTATTTGTTTTTAAAACAATCAGATAACTGGATTCTTCCGGCGGCGGGTTGCTACCTTTGAGCGGTGCCTCCGCACATCAGGTGGTTTAGCCAGACGATAAAAAAGAGAGAGCTAAATGAGATACGCCGTAAACGCCCTACAAAACTTTGGCAAGTCCCTTTACGGACCGGTATTAATCCTGCCGATTGTCGGCCTTTTTATCGCCTTCGGCAACGTACTGGGGAACGGCAGCCTTGCGGGTTATCTGCCGTTTCTCGGCCATCCGGCGCTGCAGCACACTGGCCAGCTTATCGCCAAATCGGCGGTCTCGGTGCTGGCGAACCTGGCGCTGGTCTTCGCCGTCGGCATTCCCATTGGTCTTGCGGCGCGCGACAAAGGCTACGCGGCGCTGACGGGGCTGGTGACGTTTATTGTTTTTATTAACGCCATGAATGTGACTCTACAGTTGCAGGGCGAACTGGCGCCGGCCGATCAGATGCGCGCGGCCGGGCAAAGCATGGTGCTTGGCGTGCAGGTGCTGGAGATGGGCGTGTTCGCGGGCATTCTGACCGGCGCGCTCTCCGGCTGGCTCTATAACCGCTACTCCGGCGTGCAGTTCTCAGGCGCGATGGCGATTTACTCCGGCCACTGCTTTGTCGCCATCATTATGCTGCCCGTCTCGATGGTATTAGGCGTAGTGATGAGTGAGATCTGGCCCTTCGCCCAGCACGGCATCAGCGCGATGGCGCTGGCGATTAAAGGCGCAGGCCCGTTTGGCGTGGCGGTGTACGGCTTCCTGGAGCGCATTCTGGTGCCGACAGGTCTTCATCATCTGGTCTATACGCCGTTTCTCTATACCGAACTCGGCGGCACTCAGGACGTCTGCGGTACGGTCTACCAGGGCGCGCGCAACATCTACTTTGCCGAGATGGCCTGCCCTTCCGTCACGCAGTTAAGCCCAACCGTGGTCTGGGACGCGCGCGGCATCAGCAAAATGTTCGGCCTGCCCGCGGCGGCGCTGGCGATGTATATGACGGCCAAACCAGAGCGCAGGGCCGCCGCCAAAGCGATTCTGATCCCGGCGGCGCTGACGTCGCTTTTGGTAGGCGTTACCGAACCTATCGAATTTTCATTCCTGTTTATCGCCCCGCTGCTGTTTGTGGTGCACGCGGTGCTGACCGGCATCGGCATGATGCTGTTCTATCTGCTGGACGTTCACGCCATCGGCGCTAACGGCATTATCGATTTCATTCTCTACAACCTGCCGCTCGGCACGACGAAATCGAACTGGCCGATGTATCTGCTGGTGGGGCTGATTATGGCGGTGCTCTACTTCACCGTGTTCCGCTTCCTGATCCTGCGCTTCAACATGAAAACGCCGGGCCGCGAGGATGACGACCAGGAGACGCGCCTCTACAGCAAACAGGAATACCAGGCGAAAGGCGCAAACGACGGTCTGGGCGAGGCGATTATCGAAGGGCTGGGCGGCCGGGCCAATATCGAAGTGGTGGATAACTGTTACACCCGTCTGCGCGTCACGGTGCGCGACGTGGCCACCATCGATGAGCCGCGCCTGAAATCAACCGGCGCGAAAGCGGTGATTAAACAAGGTAATAACGTTCAGGTGGTCTACGGACTGCATGTGAAAAAAATGCGTGAAGCAGTCGAAATGTTTCTCTGACAGGAGCCGATGATGTTGAAACCTCCCTTTATTCTTGCTATCGCCGGCGGCGGCAGCACCTATACGCCGGGTATTGTGAAAAGCCTGATGGTGCGCTTAAGCGATTTTCCGCTCGCCGAAATTCGTCTCTATGACATCGACAGCGCGCGTCAGGAGACGATCGCGCCGGTGGTGGAGAAAGTGATCCGCGATCACAGCCAGACCATTAAATTCACGACCACCAGCGACCCGGAAGTGGCGTTCAGCGGCGCGCATTTTGTCTTCGCCCAGATGCGCGTCGGCCAGTACAAAATGCGCGAGCAGGATGAAAAAATCCCGCTGCGTCACGGCGTGGTGGGCCAGGAAACCTGCGGACCTGGCGGTCTCGCTTACGGGCTGCGCACCATTCTGCCGATGGTAGAACTTATCGACATGGTGGAACGCTACGCCGACAGCAAGGCCTGGATTGTGAACTACTCCAACCCGGCGGCGATTGTGGCGGAAGGCGTGCGACGCCTGCGCCCCACCGCCCGCGTGCTGAATATCTGCGACATGCCGGTGGCGGCGATGCGCAACATGGGCGCGATTCTCGGCGTCGACCGGCATAAGCTTGAGGTGGATTACTTCGGCCTGAACCACTTCGGCTGGTTCACCCGCGTGCTGGTGGATGGCGAAGATCAACTCCCCGCGCTGCGCCGTCATATCGCGAAATTCGGCCTGCTGACCGAAGACGCGGCCCAGACCGATCCGCAGCACTCCGATCCGTCATGGGTGAAAACCTGGCGCAACATTAAGCCGATTATGGATCACTTCCCGGATTATCTGCCGAACCCGTACTTACAGTATTACCTGATGCCAAACGACATCGTTGAGCACCAGAACCCGGATTACACCCGCGCCAATGAAGTGATGGACGGGCGCGAGAAAAAACTGTTCGCGGCAGCGGAAGAGTACAAGCGTACCAGCATTCTGCCGGATGCGTTCCACGTAGGCGTTCACGGCGCGTTTATTGTCGATGTCGCCTGCTCGCTGGCGTTCGATTTACGCCAGCGGCATCTGGTGATTGTCGAAAACAAAGGCGCTATCGCCAACCTGCCTTACGACGCGATGGTGGAAGTGCCGGCGTATATCACCGCCGCCGGGCCGGAGCCGGTGCGCATGGGCGCGGTGCCGCTGTTCCACCAGACGCTGCTGATGCAGCAGCTCGCCTCCGAGCAACTGCTGGTAGAAGCCACACTGGAAGGCAGTTACGAAAAAGCGCTGCAGGCGTTTACACTTAACCGTACTGTCCCCACGATGCAGCACGCCAAAGCGATCCTTGATGACATGATTGAGGCGAACCGCGATTACTGGCCGGCGCTGCAAAAAGCCTGGGTCAACGGAGAAGCGGCGTCATAACCGGAGCCTGCTCGCGACATCAATAATGATGGCTTGTGGCGAGGTGAAAAAGCGCTGACAATCCGTTTCTCAGCGATGACACGGAGAACGCCATGTCCACATCCTTTTTTGTCGCGAGCCGCTGGCTTGCAGAGCATATCGACGACCCGGAAATTCAGATCCTCGACGCCCGTATGGCCCCTGCGGGCCAGGAGCACCTGCGCAATATGGCGCAAGAGTATCGCGCGGGCCATCTTCCCGGCGCGCGCTTTTTCGATATCGAAGCGCTGTCCGATCATTCAACGCCCCTGCCCCATATGATGCCGCGCCCGGAAGCGTTCGCGGTCGCGATGCGCGAACTGGGCGTCAGCCACGACAAACATTTGATTGTCTATGATGAAGGCAACCTCTTCTCGGCGCCGCGCGCCTGGTGGATGCTGCGCGCTTTCGGCGTACAAAATGTGTCGATTCTGGCGGGCGGCCTTGCCGAATGGCAGCGCGACGGTTTGCCGCTGGAAGAAGGTATGGTCGACGCGCCGGAAGGCGACTTTGAAGCCAAATTTGACGACGGGCTGGTCAAACGCCTGACCGATGTCTTACTGGCGAGCCATGAGAAAACCGCACAGCTTGTTGACGCCCGTCCGGCGGCGCGCTTTAACGCCGAAGCCGACGAGCCGCGACCGGGCCTGCGGCGCGGCCATATTCCCGGCGCGCTGAACGTGCCGTGGACCGATCTGGTGGTCAAAGGCCAGCTGAAAACCACCGACGAACTGCGCGAAATATTCGCAGCCCAGGGCGTGGATCTGCATCGCCCGATTATCGCCAGCTGCGGCTCCGGCGTGACGGCGGCGGTCGTGATGCTCGCCCTCGCCACCCTTGAGGCCAGCGACGTGAAGCTCTATGACGGCTCCTGGAGTGAATGGGGCGCGCGCGACGATCTGCCCATCGAACCAGCGTCATAATGGATAACCGCCTGACGCCGCTGCTGATGCGCGGCGAGTCGCTGACCCGCGCCGAGTATCGCGTACTTTCCCACCTGACCGCGCATCCGCTGCGGGTGGGGAATATCACGGTGCGGGAGCTGGCGCAGGAGACGTTTGTCTCCACCGCCACCATCATGCGGCTGTGCCATAAGCTTGGCTTCAGCGGTTACAGCGAGCTGATCTGGCACTGTAAGCAACTGCTCACTGACACGCCCCATCTCGCCATCAAACCCGACGCCGCGCCCGACGCCCTGCCCGCCCTGTTTAACCGCTTTGTCGACAATTATCAGCAGACCTTTCGCTGGGTGACGCCCGAAAAGATCGCCGCTTTCAGCGAACTATTGCGGGAAAAGGAGCGGTTTTTTCTCTACGGCGCGGGGTTTTCGTATCTCTTCGCGGAATATCTGACCAAAAAGTTGCAGGTGCTCGGCAAGACGGCGTTTATCTCCGGCCCCGGCGACAGCCGTAATATTTTTCTCAGCAATGCGGCGCGCTATGAAGTGTTTATTGCGGTATCGCGCAGCGGCGAAACAGAGCAGGTGCTCGACAAAGCGCGCATCGCCCGCAATGTCGGTATGGAGGTGGTGGCGTTTACCCGCGCGTCGCCAAATCCGCTGGCGGCGCTGTCCGGGCTGCATTTTCCACTCTATGACGAGGCTATCCATTTCGCCGCCGAAGCGGCGGGGATCACCTCGTTTGAATCCAATCTGGTGATGCTTATCGACCTGCTGCTGTTACAGGCGCAGGCGTAACGGCGCGGCCCGCAGGCCGCGCCGCTTCTCTTACGAGAAACGCGACAGCGCGTCGCGCGCGTGGATAGCATTAAGGTTACGCACCAGCAGCTCCACCAGCATGTCGGCGGAGTACGCCTTACGGCTCTCCCCTTCGCGAAGCCCGCCGATAAACACAAACGCCAGCTTACGCTTGCCGCGCTTCACGCGGGTGTAATTTTTCCAGCGGCCGCCGACGGCGCGCGGCGGTTCAAACCCTTCGCGGTAAATCAGCGTCACGGTGGTGGTGTCGTTGGCGGTCTGCACCGAGAAATCTTCAATGGCGCTGAGCGGAATACCCGCCGCGAACTGACGGCAGTGCAGCGAATCGGGCGTCATCGTCAGGAACGGGATCTCACGCTTCTGCCACTGCTGCCAGAGCACGTAACAGGTCAGTAAGCCCAGCAACCCCGTGCCAATCGCGATAGCGACGATTTTGCCGTCGGCAATGCCCTGAATATTAAACGGATCCACGATTTTCAGCATGGCGACCGTCGCGATAAACAGCACCACCGCCAGAATTCCGCCGACGAAAAAGACTTTTTTGCCGGAGTAGAGCGTGACGGCCTCGCCGGACTGCTGCACCACCTCTTCCAGCTCGCGGCGGAACTCTTCGCGATGCTCGGCGGCTTTCCCGGCGAGCTCGCCGGTCATTTTGCCGGACAGCGCCTCAGGCTGCGCGAACCACAGACGCAGGTTTTCCCACGGATCCTGCGGCACCGCGCGGGTCGCGTGGTGAATCAGCGTGTCGTCGATGGCGCAGCCGAGCGCTTCGATACGCGCGCGTGACGGCGGATGGCTGTCGGTCGGGTGCGCGGCTTTGTGCTCCAGATAAGCCTGGATATCGCCAAAGCCCTCTTCGCGCAGGCGGGTCACCAGCGCGGCCACCAGATCCTCAAAGCCCGGTTTGCCGTTAAAGAAATCCTCGAGCGTATTGTTCAGCGGCTCGCTGACGGCGGAAATACGCAGCAGCGATGACGCCAGCGCCTGCGGGGAGCTGGCGCGCGCGCCCATCTCATCGGCGGCGTGCTCGCGGATGCGGCTCCAGTGACTCACCGTTTCATGCAGTTGCTCGATAAAATAGACGCCCATATAGAGCGACGGGTAAAGCACCACATGATCGATAAACGGCGCGCTCTGCTGGTTTTGCGCCATGGTATTGATGCTGTTGGTAATGCCCGCGTACAGCGGCGCGAAGCGCAGGCTGTATTGCGTATCCTGGCCTGCGAAGTGGCCCAGTTCGTGGCCGATGACCGCGCAGGTTTCGTCTTTATCGAGCAGCGCCGCCCAGGTGAGCGGGAAATAGAGCGTCTGGCCGGTCAGCAGCGGGCCGTCTTCCAGCTGCACGCTGTTGGCGGTGACATAAAAGCCTTCCAGCATCCCGACCACGATGTTATCCGGCATCATCGCCCCGGTTTTCTGCGACAGCGCTTCCACCATGCTCCAGAGCGCGGGCGCCTGTTCGCGGGTCAGATTATAGCCCACCACCTCATTCGGCTCCGGCTGGAACAGCGCGAAGCAGCGGCGGATGCTGCCGAGGCTTTTATAAAGCACCCAGAGAATACCGAACAGGATCACCAGCGCGAACAGCATCACTTTGATGCCGCCGGCGTTCATTTTGTAATGCGTGGCGAACCAGAGCGTCTCATAGCCGACGACCGCGAACAGCGCCAGGCCGCAGCAAACGATTTGCGACACCATCAGCCACGGCAGTAGTTTGCGGCATTTATCAAATGCATGTACCAGCGCATCCTGCGACTGCTTCGCGATGGTCACGCTGCGCCGACACAGCGCGATCGCCCCGGCGTTCAGCACCATGCACAGCAGCGCCAGCCCGACGGCGAAAGACGCCAGCCCGCTCTGGGTGCGCGCCAGCATGATCTGGCCCGCGTATTCGTTCTGAACGCTCCGTTCGCTCTCAATGACTTCTGTGGCGGGAACGCGGTAGTTTTTCCCGTCGCTGGTGAATTCAATGATCGCTTTCGGATCCTGCTTCAGCGCGTCGCTCGCCGTCTGAATCAGGCTGTTTGAGCTGTCGACGCTCTCCAGAATGTCGCTGACGCGCCAGTGCTGCCAGACGGCATAGCAGGCCACCAGCAGCGGCACCAGAAAAAGATAAGCGAGATGCTTCCTGTTCATTGTTACGTCGTTTCCTTGTTAATCCATCCAGAATTGAGGTGTGGCCTCAGGTGAACGGGGCCTTTGTGGCCCCTGATTTTTATTGAAAGTCTTTGATCTCATGCTCGGCGACAGAAGCGCTGAGATAGGTATCCAGCAGTTCAGCGAGTTGCTCTTGCGAAACAGGCGCGCCGCTGGCGTCTCTGAGCTTGCCGTAAGCCGTCACGTAAAAGAAAGGTTCGGTCGAGGAGCAGTGCGTATAGGTAAGCCAGCGATTATCAGTACGCTTCGGCGGCTCATAGCCTTCTTTATAGGTAAAACCAATCCGCAAGCCGCGGCGGGTTTTAAAAAACGCATAGCCCGTGAGCGCCGCCAGCGGCACCGGAGCGCCCAGCATATGAAAGCTGACGCTGCCGTGGCGCAGAACCATGACGGGCTGCTTGCCTCGCTTCCAGACCTTTATAACGCGACGCAGGCCAAGCCCGGCGATGACAGCACACGCCAGCAACAGTCCCATCAGGGTATAACTCTTGTCATTGGGGGGGAATGTCAGGTCGGGATTAAACAGTCCGCTCAGCGTGGCATAGAGGAAGTACAAAAAGACCAGCAGTCCCCCGATAGCAATTTTAGGGCGTGCGTAGATAACGGTCTCTTTGGCGGCACGGTTTAAAACGGTTTCCAGAGACTGTTTATAGTTATCGCGGTATTGCGTGATTTCGCCGGTCAGTTCAGCGCTAAGGGTGCGGCAAAGCGCCTGAAAATCGTTAACCAGCAGAAATAAATGCGCGAAGGAATCGCCTGTCACCGGACGCGCGGCAATCACGGCCGCCTCATCGGTTGTGCAGCCTAACGCCTCAATACGCGCCCGACAGCTGGGGTGCGTGTCGTAGGGATGCGCCGTTTCGTTCTCCAGAAATGCCCGCGGATCGGGCAAGGGCAACGTCTGAAGATGGGCGAGCAAAGCGGCGACAACGTCATCAGGCGTAACACGCGCGTGATAAACCTCATTCAGATATTCATCTACCGGATTGCTGAGTGCAGCGATACGCAGCAGCGACGAGGAGAGCGCCAGCGGCGTGCTTGCCTTCGCGCCCATTTCATCGGCCCCATGCTCGCGGCGCTGGCGCCAGTACATGACCGTATCGTGGAACTGTCCGAGCACATAGTAGCAACTGCTCATCGCCGTATTAAAATCGACGTTCATGTATCCGGGCGCGTTTTTTCTTAAGCCGAACACAGCGTCAATACTGCTGCTAAATCGCGCGTAAAGCGGCGCAAAGCGAAGGCTATATTCCGTATCTTTCCCCGCAAAATGCCCAAGCTCATGCCCTAACACGGCGTCAATTTCCGCTTCATTCAGTAACGATGCCCACGGGAGTGAAAAGTAAAGCGTCTGTCCCGTCAGTATTTCGCCAGTATTCAGCCGGACAGGGTTGGCCGTTACATAAAAATTCTCTGTTAACCCTGCCACGATATTATCCGGCGTAATGGTTTCAAGCCTGAGAGCGAGCCTTTCCACCCTGGCCCATAATGCTGGCGCATCGTCGCGGCTGAGATTACGCCCCATCACCGGCTTAGGCTCAGGCTGAAAAAGCGAGAAGCTATTTGACAGCATTTTCACCAGCCGCCAGATAATAAAAATAATGTATCCGATCCCCAGCAGGAAGAAGTAACCGCCCGCCAGAATATCGCTGCCATCCTTCGCGGTGCTCATCAAGCCGGTTAATTCATAAAAAATCAGACAGCTTATTGAAAGCGTAAGAAAAAGCACCTGCGCCGCCAGCATAAATGGCAGCCAGGTCCGGCAAAAATCAAAGGCCTGGACAAGATCGTGCTGGGAACGTCTTCCTTTTTTCGCTCCCAGATAGCCCAGCGCTATCAGGGCGCTATTGGTCAGTAAATAAAGCAAGGATAGACCGAGCCCCGCATAAGCCAGATAAAGCATCGGTCTGGCAACAGAGAGCGCGTTTTTGTTTTGCGACAGAAAAATCGAGGCATCTGTCTGCGCATTGCCTGCATCTATCAGTTCGGCTTTATCCGCGCCTTCGCGTTGGTACTCTATTTCTGTCGGCCCGGTAAAGTTATGGTTTACGAGCTTTTCCGCTTTAACGAGAATCTCTTGTTCGTATTCTGCCCGGTCCAGAAGTGTGGCGACACGGTGATATTGCAAAACGGCAAACAGTAAAATAGCGAGGGGCAATAAAAAGAGATAAGCGAAACTCTTTTTGGTCATGATGGCGATCCCGGCATTAATCCATTAATTGAGAGAATAGTCCCCTGCCTGTGATCAACACAGTTGACGAGATTGCATTCGCAGGGAAGATACGAACGGGAAAGCTTAACAAAGCGAGCCCGCAGGCGGGCCTACCAGAATTTGGCTTGCTACTGAAAACAATGTGTTAACGGGAAAGAAAAACGCGGCATTGGGCGCCGCGTGAAGAGAGGTTCAGATAATGCGGTTTTGTTTGAAATCGCGCAGAAAGCTGCCCCAGCGGCGCTCGTAGAACGGCGTCAGGTGCGCCATCATAAAGTGGCTGATGCCCTTCTCGCCTTCCACCACCTGGCAGATATCCACCGGCTCGTCGCCCGGCAGGGTATCGGTCGCCACACTGCCGGCGGCGTTAATCACCGGCTCAATGTCGCCATCCGCCTCGATGCCGATAAGATAGTTAGCGGGCTCGTCGGCGTGTTCTTTTAACAGGCACAGATACGCGCGTTTTACCGTTTTCATCTCTTTGAACAGCACGGTCAATGATTCGATCATTTGCGCAGGCGGTTCGGCCACTTCGGAAAGCAGCAGCGACGCGCCGCCTTCCAGCACTTCCTGCTGGCTGAGCGCCGAGCCTTCCGGGCTTATCAGGTGGCGAATCTCACTGGGCGTAAACTCTTTACCGGTTGGCAGTTTGGCGTTGAGGAACAGCGTTTCGCCAAGCGTCATTTCAAAGAGCGTGCGCACCGGCATCGCCACAAACGCCTGTTCGCCTTCCACCGCCTTTTCAAGGGCCGCCGGAGAGCTGAAGAAAGGGATCACCGAGGTGCCGTCGTCTTTTTCCCAGTGCTGGAGATCCACGGCGCTTTCAGCGACGACCGCTTCGCCATCCGCCGCTTCGCCTGGCACCCACACGGTGGATTCCAGCAGCGTGCGGAAAAACGCCGGACGGAACGCAGGCTCCGCCGCGGCCTTTTCCAGCAGGATTTCGAGTTCGTTTTTTTCTGCGTTGTTTTCGTTTTTCGTTTCGGACATAGGTTTTAATTTGTCATTGATGAGCGAGAGGAAAGCCTCTCGCCCCGGCCCTCTCCTGCCGGAGAGGGGGAAGCGTTAATGGTGATGTAAGGCGGATAAAGCAGCGCAATCATCGCTTCACATTATTATCGCGTTGGTGGATGCGCTTCGCTTACCCACCCTACAGGCATAAGATGTTGTTTGCAGGGCGGGTACCCGCCACGCCCGCCCTTACTCGCCGGTCAGCAGATTCGCCAGCGTGCGCACGCCGATGCCGGTCGCGCCCGCCGCCCACTGCTCCACCGCCGCTTTACGGTAAGTGGCGGAACAGTCGATATGCAGCCAGCCCTGCTGGTAGTTTTCGACAAAGTGCGACAGGAAACCCGCCGCGGTGCTGGCGCCCGCCGGATACGCGCCGCCCGCCGTGTTGTTGAGCTCGGCGAAGTTCGACGGCAGCTGGTTGCGGTGAAACTCCGCCAGCGGCAGACGCCAGAAGGCTTCGTTTTCCGCCTGCGCGCTTTGCAGCAGACGGTTCGCCAGCGCGTCGTCAAAGCTGAACAGCGCATGGTAATCGTTGCCGAGCGCCGTTTTGGCAGCGCCGGTCAGCGTCGCGGCGTCGATAATCAGCTCCGGCTTCTGGGCGCTGGCGTCGATCAGCCCGTCCGCCAGCACCAGACGTCCTTCCGCGTCGGTGTTCATCACCTCCACGGTTTTGCCGTTGCGGTAGCGAATAATATCGCCCAGACGGAAGGCGTTGCCGCTAATCATGTTATCCGCGCAGCAGAGGATCAGCTTAACGCGCTTGTTCAGGCCGCGCGTAATCGCGAACGCCAGCGAGCCGGTTACCAGCGCCGCGCCGCCCATGTCGGATTTCATCGAATCCATAAACGCGGTCTGCTTAATGCTGTAACCGCCGGAGTCAAACGTAATACCTTTGCCGACGAGGCAGGCGTAAACCGGCGCGTTCGCATCGCCCGTCGGGTTGAAATCGAGCGCCAGCAGGACCGGCGGGCGTTCAGAGCCGCGGCCTACGGTATGCAGCCCCAGGTAGTTCTGTTCGCGCAGATCTTCGCCTTTGGTGATGCGGTAGCTCACGCGCTCGCCGCCGACATCCGCCAGCAGATCCACGGCGCGCTGCGCCAGATGCTCCGGACCCATCTCTTCCGCCGGGGCGTTAATGACATCGCGCACCCAGTCGATGACTTTCAGGCGGCTGTTCAGCTCTTTCTGCTGCGCGTCGTCAAGCGGCGCCCAGGCGACGGTGCGTTTGCCTTTCGGGCCGCGATAGCCCATCCAGAACGCCCAGCTTTTTTCAACATCCCAGCCATCGCCGGCAAGCTCAACGTGTTTGAGCCCCTGGCCGTCGATTTTGCGTCCGGCGCGCTGGATGAGATGCAAATCGTCTTTGCCCGTCAGGTGCAGCGCGATACCGTCCTGCGTAAAACTGTACAGTGCTTTTTCACCCCAGCGAGCGTCGGCAGGCTCACGGGAAAGGGTAATCTTCATGGCTTCGGTCATTTTATTTTCCTTATCTCGCCTGATGCGCAACGAAAACGGGCCGCCTTCTGGCAGCCCGTTGCGTTATTCTGCTTCGTCTAACCAGACCAGCAGTATAGCCTCTAAAACCTTTTCGTTAGAGGCCTGTGGATCGTCATCGAAATCCTCGAGGTCGCAGATCCACTGGTGCATATCGGTAAAGCGCACGGTTTTCGGGTCCACGTCCGGGCGGCTGTCATACAGCGCCTCGCCGATTTCGCGGCTGTCGGTCCATTTCAGTCCCATATTAATGCTCCCTGGCGTGGTTGATGGTGTAACGCGGCATTTCCACCACCAGATCTTCGTCCGTGACGCGCGCCTGGCAGCTCAGACGGCTTTCCGGCTCCAGCCCCCAGGCTTTGTCCAGCATGTCGTCTTCATCTTCGGTGCTTTCCGGCAGCGAATCGAAACCTTCACGCACGATGCAGTGGCAGGTGGTGCAGGCGCACGATTTCTCACAGGCGTGTTCAATTTCAATGCCGTTGCGCAGCGCAACGTCAAGAATGGTTTCACCGCTTTGCGCTTCCAGTACTGCGCCATCAGGGCAAAGATCCTGATGAGGCAAAAAAACAATCTTAGGCATTATTAAACCTCGTCGACGGAGTGACCTTTCAGCGCCTGACGGATGGATTCATCCATGCGGCGAGCGGCAAACTCCTGGGTCTGTTTATCTGTATTTTTTATCGCGTCTTCAATGGCGCTGACGTCGTCGCCTTCCGCGGCGGCGCGCAGTTGCGCCATCGCGTCATCAATGGCGGCGCGCTCGGTCGCGCTAAGCAGCGCGCCGTCGCTTTTCAGGGCGCCGTCGAGGCTTTCCAGCACCCGCGCGGCTTCCACCTTTTGTTCGGCGAGCATGCGTGCCTGCACGTCCTGCTCGGCAAAGCTCATGGAGTCCTGAATCATGCTGGCGATTTCGCCGTCGGTCAGCCCGTAAGACGGTTTCACCTGAATGGACGCCTCCACGCCGGTGGATTTCTCCATCGCGGTGACGCTCAGCAGGCCGTCGGCATCCACCTGGAAGGTGACGCGGATATGCGCGCCGCCCGCCGGCATCGCCGGAATGCCGCGCAGCGTAAAGCGCGCGAGCGATCGGCAATCCTGCACCAGTTCACGCTCGCCCTGCATAACGTGAATCGCCATTGCGGTCTGGCCATCTTTAAAGGTGGTGAACTCCTGCGCGCGCGCCACTGGGATCGTGGTATTGCGCGGGATGACTTTCTCCACCAGGCCGCCCATGGTTTCAAGACCGAGCGACAGCGGGATAACATCCAGCAGCAGCATTTCGCTGTCCGGCTTGTTGCCCACCAGAATATCGGCTTGGATAGCGGCGCCGATGGCGACCACGCGATCCGGGTCTATGGAGGTGAGCGGCGTGCGGCCAAAAAATTCGCCGACGCGCTCGCGCACCAGCGGCACGCGGGTCGAACCGCCCACCATGACCACTTCCAGCACCTCGCCCGCTTCCACGCCCGCGTCTTTCAGCGCGCGACGGCATGAGAGCAGCGTGCGCTTGACCAGCGGCGCGATGAGTTCACTGAATTGCTCGCGGGTGATGCTGCCCTGCCAGCCCGCCACGTTAACCTGCGCGACATCGGCGTCGCTGAGTTCGATTTTCGCCTGGGTGGCGGCGTCAAGCAGCTGGCGCTGAAGACGGTTGTCGCTGCGATCGGCGATGCCTGCCTGCTCGCGAATGTAATCCGCCAGCAGATGGTCGAAATCGTCGCCGCCGAGCGCGGAGTCGCCGCCCGTCGCCAGCACTTCAAACACGCCGCGGCTTAAGCGCAGCACGGAGATATCAAACGTGCCGCCGCCTAAATCGTAGACGGCGATAACGCCTTCCTGACCGGAATCGAGGCCGTAGGCGATCGCCGCCGCGGTCGGCTCATTCAGCAGGCGCAGCACATGCAGCCCGGCAAGACGCGCGGCGTCTTTGGTGCCCTGGCGCTGCGCATCGTCAAAGTAGGCCGGAACGGTGATGACCACGCCGTCGAGATCGCCCGCCAGCGCTTCGCGCGCGCGTTCGGCCAGGGTTTTAAGAATATCGGCGGAGACGCGTACCGGGTTCAGCAGCCCTGCCGGGGTGTCGATCATCGGCAGGCCGTTTTCGCTCGCGCGTAGCTGATACGGCAGATGCGGGTAGCGCGCCTGAATATCGGCGAGGGAGCGGCCCATCAGGCGCTTCACGGAGCTGATGGTGTTTACCGGATCGTCCGCCGCCTGGGCGCGGGCGTCATACCCGACGTTGTAGCCCTGTGACTGGTAGTGCACCACGGACGGCAGCAGATGGCGCCCCTGATGGTCCGCCAGCGTTTCCGGCTGGCCGCTGCGCACGGTCGCGACCAGCGAATGCGTGGTGCCAAGATCGATGCCCGCCGCCAGCTTGCGCTGGTGCGGCGCGCTACTCATGCCGGGCTCACTGATTTGTAATAAGGCCATGTTGAGCTTCCAGAATTAAAAATCGAGCCACTTTTCTTCGAGTTGTTCTGACTGGCTTAACAGCTTATCGAGAAAACGCAGCTTGCGTACCGTATCGGCCGCCTGCGCCCACGCGCCGTCATCCAGCTCCGCGACCATGTGCTGATGGCGTTCCTGATACATTGCTTTGACGTTACGGACGAAGGCTTCGAGGCGGTCGGCGTCTTTGGCCTGCTCAATCTCATCCAGCGCTTCGCGAAGCTCCAGTTGCTCCATCAGAAACGCGGTGTCGCGCACGGTGTGCTGTTCATTCGCCAGATCAAAGCCGTGCAGAGAGAGCAGATATTCCGCGCGCGTCAGCGGATGGCGCAGCGTTTGCCATGCCTGATTGATAGTGGCGGATTGCGAGAGCGCCGCCAGTTGTTCGGCCTGGGAGCGGCTGGCGTATTTATCGGGGTGATACTGACGTTGCAGATCCTGGTAACGAGCCGCCAGTTGGGCACTGTCCAGCGCATAACGGGCCTGCAGCCCAAAGAGGGTGAAGTAATCCATAACAGTCTCGGGGTCAGTCAACGTGATAAAACAAATACCCCGCCTGCGGCCGGCGCAGACGGGGAGAGGCGGGAAAGATTATCAGACGTTAAAGCTTTCGCCGCAGCCGCACTCATCTTTAACGTTCGGGTTGGTGAATTTAAACCCTTCATTCAGGCCTTCTTTCACGAAGTCCAGCTGAGTGCCATTAAGGAATTGCAGGCTTTTACCATCGACCACCACCTTCACGCCCTTGTCTTCGAACACCGTATCTTCTGGCTGCGGCGCGTCAACAAATTCCAGCACATAGGCCATGCCGGAACAGCCGGACGTACGCACGCCAAGACGCAGGCCAAAACCTTTACCGCGGTTGGCCAGGAAAGCGTTGACGCGCGCGGCGGCGGTGTCGCTAAGGGTAATCGACATACTACAACCTCAACTCATCAATGATTATTTTGCTTCACGTTTGCTTTTATAGTCCGCAATAGCGGCTTTGATAGCGTCTTCCGCCAGGATAGAGCAGTGAATTTTTACCGGCGGCAGTTCGAGTTCGTCTGCGATATCGGTATTTTTAATTGCCTGCGCTTCGTCCAGGGATTTGCCTTTGACCCACTCGGTGACCAGCGAGCTGGACGCGATAGCGGAGCCGCAACCGTAGGTTTTGAAACGTGCGTCTTCAATGATACCTTCATTGTTGACTTTAATCTGCAACTTCATCACGTCGCCGCACGCCGGCGCGCCGACCATGCCGCTGCCGACGTTGTCGTCGTTGTTGTCAAAAGAGCCGACGTTGCGCGGGTTTTCGTAATGATCGATGACTTTTTCGCTGTATGCCATGTGTTATTTCTCCTGAATCCGATACCGATTAATGATGAGCCCATTCGATGGTGGTTAAATCCACGCCCTGCTTAAACATCTCCCACAGCGGAGAGAGGTCGCGCAGGCGGCCGATGGATTTGCGTACCAGTTCGATGGTGTAGTCGATCTCTTCTTCAGTCGTGAAACGGCCCAGAGAGAAACGGATAGAGCTGTGCGCCAGCTCGTCATTCATACCCAGCGCGCGCAGCACGTAAGACGGCTCGAGGCTCGCGGAGGTACAGGCGGAACCAGAGGATACCGCAAGGTCTTTCAGCGCCATGATCAGCGACTCGCCTTCCACGTAGTTAAAGCTCACGTTCAGGATGGTCGGAACGCCCTGCTCCAGGTCGCCGTTCAGGTAAACTTCTTCGATGTCTTTAATGCCGTTCCACAGACGGTTACGCAGACCGCGCAGACGTTCCATTTCGCTCGCCATCTCTTCTTTCGCGATACGATAGGCTTCGCCCATGCCGACTATCTGGTGAACCGGCAGCGTACCGGAACGCATGCCGCGCTCGTGACCACCGCCGTGCATCTGCGCTTCGATACGGATACGCGGTTTACGACGCACGTAGAGCGCGCCGATGCCTTTCGGGCCATAGATTTTGTGGCCGGTGAAGGACATCAGGTCCACTTTCAGCTGGGTCAGGTCGATAGGCAGTTTGCCCACGCTCTGGGTGGCGTCAACGTGATAGATGATGCCGCGCGCGCGGCACATTTCGCCGATGGTCGCGATATCCTGCACCACGCCGATTTCGTTGTTAACGTGCATGATGGAAACCAGGATGGTGTCGTCACGCATCGCGGCTTCGAGTTCTTTAAGATCGATAATCCCGTTGCTCTGCGGGGCGAGGTAAGTCACCTCAAAGCCTTCGCGCTCCAGCTGACGGCAGGTGTCCAGCACCGCTTTATGCTCGGTTTTGCTGGTGATGATGTGCTTGCCTTTTTTCTGGTAGAAATTGGCCGCACCTTTGATAGCGAGGTTATCGGATTCGGTCGCGCCAGAGGTAAAGACGATTTCGCGCGGGTCGGCGCCAATCAGATCGGCCACCTGGTTACGGGCGATATCCACTGCCTCTTCCGCCTGCCAGCCGAAACGGTGGGAGCGGGAGGCCGGGTTACCGAAGGTTCCGTCCATCGTTAAAAACTGCATCATTTTCTCGGCGACGCGCGGGTCCACCGGCGTGGTCGCGGAGTAATCGAGGTAAATCGGTAATTTCATTGCTCTTAAGCTCCGTACATCTCAAAGCGGTGAATCAGGCAGCCGGCTGGATGTACGCCGCAGTCTACAGGATGCCGGAGCACCCTGGCCTGATTCGGGAAAAGCGTATTATTTTTTTAAGCGCGCAGTTTGACGTCGATAGCGTCCTGAGCGCGGGTCGGGCGATGGGCTTCATTATGCTGACGGTCAGAGACATCCAGCACTTCCTGGTTGTTCACCAGTTCACCTAAGGTAATGTTGTTCAGAAAACCGGTCAGGCGGTCGCTCAGATCGCGCCACAGCGCGTGGGTCAGGCATTTATCGCCGCCCTGGCAGCCGCCTTTGCCCTGACAACGGGTCGCATCGACAGACTCATCAACGGCGCTGATGACTTCACCGACCGCAATCTGGCCCGCGTCTTTACCCAGCAGATAGCCGCCGCCCGGACCACGTACGCTGGACACCAGGCCATTTTTACGCAGGCGAGAGAACAGCTGCTCCAGATAAGAAAGGGAGATACCCTGACGTTCAGAAATATCTGCCAACGGTACCGGACCGGATTCGGAGTTGAGCGCAACGTCCAGCATTGCGGTCACGGCATAGCGCCCTTTAGATGTCAGTCTCATGTCTTACTTAACCTCAAGCTCGCCCCTCGACGCGGGGGTTTTTATGAAAATGGGGGTATTGCATAGCAGGCGCAAGTCTGACATTCCCGAGTAAAATGGTCAACTATTTACCCGAGTATTTTACTCAAGTATTACGGCTTCTCATTACGGCTGCTTTCTATCGACGCCAGCATGCCGCGCAGGATGTTAAGCTCCTGACTTTCCGGGCGCGCGCGGGTAAAAAGACGGCGTAATTTGTTCATCACCTGGCCCGGATGATTCGGGCGAATGAAGCCGGTCGAGAGCAAAACTTGCTCAAGATGACCGTAAAAACGCTCCAGATCGTCCACCAGCGGATAGGGGGTTTCTTCTTCGGCATGGGCAGGCGTCTGGGCGTCCTGCGTAGCGAGCCACGCCATGCGAACTTCATAGGCGATGACCTGTACCGCCATCGCGAGGTTCAGCGAGCTGTACTCCGGGTTGGCTGCGATAGCGACGTGATAATGGCACTTTTGCAGTTCGTCGTTGGTCAGCCCCACGCGCTCGCGGCCAAACACAATCGCCACCGGCGCGTGCGCCGCTTCAGAGACGCTTTTCAGACCGCATTCGCGCGGGTCGAGCATCGGCCAGGGCAGCGTGCGCGAACGCGCGCTGGTGCCCACCACCAGGCTGCACCCCGCCAGCGCTTCATCCAGCGTATCGACGATGCTGGCGTTGCCGATCACATCGCTGGCGCCTGCGGCGAGCGCGATAGCCTGGGAGTCCGGTTTCACCAACGGATTCACCAGCCACAGGTTGGTGAGGCCCATGGTTTTCATGGCGCGGGCAACAGAACCCATGTTGCCGGTGTGTGAGGTTTCAACCAGCACGATACGAATGTTTTGCAGCATAGCGACTCAGTATCCGAAAAGAATATCAGCGCATCTTATCATAAACCTGAGACATATTCCGAACCCTCTGCTATAATCCGCGCCGTTTTCCCGTTCTTTAACATCCAGTGAGAGAAACCTGATGCATCCGATGCTCAACATCGCCGTGCGTGCTGCGCGCAAGGCCGGAAATTTTATCGCCAAAAACTACGAAACCCCGGACGCCGTAGAGACCAGCCAGAAAGGCAGCAACGACTTTGTGACGAACGTGGATAAAGGCGCAGAGCGCATTATTATCGACACCATTCGCCAGTCTTACCCGCAACACACCATCATCACCGAAGAAAGCGGTGAACACGCAGGCACCGAGCAGGATATTCAATGGGTTATCGATCCGCTGGATGGCACCACCAACTTCGTTAAACGTCTCCCGCATTTCGCCGTTTCTATCGCTGTACGCATTAAAGGCCGCGCGGAAGTCGCCGTGGTTTACGATCCGATGCGTAACGAACTCTTCACCGCCGTTCGCGGCCAGGGCGCGCAGCTTAACGGCTACCGTCTGCGCGGCAGCACCGCTCGCGATCTGGACGGCACCATTCTGGCGACCGGCTTCCCGTTCAAAGCCAAACAGCACGCCACGCCGTACATGAATATCGTGACCAAACTGTTTACCCAGTGCGCCGATTTCCGCCGTACCGGTTCCGCCGCGCTGGATCTGTCCTATGTGGCAGCAGGCCGCGTGGATGGTTACTTTGAAATCGGCCTGAAGCCGTGGGATTTCGCCGCAGGCGAGCTGCTGGTGCGTGAAGCCGGCGGTCTGGTATGCGATTTCATGGGTGGTCATAACTACCTGACGACGGGCAACATCGTGGCCGGCAACCCGCGCGTCGTGAAAGCGATGCTTGGCAATATGCGCGATGAGCTGAGCGAAGCGCTGAAGCGTTAATCGCTTCCAGGCAAGAAAAAGGCAGGTACGCGAGAGCGGCCTGCCTTTTTTGTTGGTTTTTCTATGGCGCGTGGGGGTTTGTGAGCTGGTGGGTGCGCTGCGCTTACCCACCCTACATGCACCGATCCCAATTGGCCTGGTGGGTGCGCTGCGCTTACCCACCCTACATAACCCCCGCCATCTCGTAGGGCGGGTAAGCGAATGCGCACCCGCCGCGCCGCGTTTAAAACGGCCGTAACCCCTGCGCGACGGGCGCTGCGCCGGACCACATCACCAGCGCGGCGACGACCAACACCGCGCCGCCTGCAAGCGCCAGCGTCGCTCCGCCCGTCCGCCGCCACAGCGGCGGGGTTTTCTGCCCGCCGAGCCGCGCCGCCAGATGCCGGAAGCTGTGCACAAACAGCGCGATGGCTGAGATGGTCAGCGATGTCCCGACCGCCATCGCCAGCGCTGACGCCACTCCCCAGCCAAACACCCCAATCACTTTACTGAACAACAGCACCATCAGCGCGCCGGAACATGGCCGCATCCCCATGGAGAGCACCACCATCAGCCTGGCGCGCCAGTCCTCGCCGCGCTCAAGCTGCGCCTGCGAGGGCACATGCTGATGCCCGCAGCCGCAGGCGTCGCTGTGGGTATGGTGTGGCGTAAACGCGGTGAAGACCGGGCGTCGCGCCAGCCCGCGCAGCGTTTTCACGGCGCGCCAGCAGAGCAGCAGCCCCAGCGCGCCCACCAGCAGATAGCTGCCCTTTTCCAGCCAGTAGCCGCTCAGGTGCAATTGCCGCGCAGGCAGCGCCAGTACCGTCAGCACCAGCGTCACCAGCGCAATCGCCACCAGCCCCTGCAGCAATGACGACGCGAACGTCAGTTTCAGGCTGGTTTTCAGGCGCGACGGATGGGTGGCAAGCCAGGTCGCGATAACCACTTTGCCGTGGCCCGGCCCCAGCGCGTGCAGCACGCCATAAATAAAGCTGAACAGCAACAGAGAGCCTCCCGCCCGCGCGGGGTTTTCCGCCACCTGCTGAAGCAGCGCGCTCATCTCACGGTTAATGTCGCGCTGCCAGACGGTGCTTTTCATCAGTACCTGCGGCCACGCAAGCCACAGCCAGACGCCTGCGCCCAGCGCCAGCACAACAAACAGCGCCAGGGGCCAGAAGTGCAGCCAGCGGCGCGGCGCGAACGGAGTTGAAATTACTGACATTGCAACGTCACCTCCTGAGCGAATTGTTTGCCTAAATCCATATCTTCCGGCGGCGCATCGGATTTATCGAGCGACAGCGCGAAATCCTGCACGGCCGCATCCGGCCGCGGCGTTTTCACCGCCACCTTGCAGCGCTCGCGCAGTTCATCACTGAGCGTAACATCGCCCGGCGCGTCATAACTCATCGACACATAATAGGTGGGATCGAACGTGGCGAACGTATAGCGCGCGCCCGAGGCTTTTTGCGGATGCGCGAGCGGCAGCGTAAAGGTCAGCACCGCCTGATGCCCTTCGCGCGCCAGCCCATACGCCAGCGGCGTGGCGGCGAATTTCACCTTCTGCCCGTTATGCCAGAACTCAGTGAAATAGTGTTGCCCGATAACATTGGCCATCACTTCCGCCGCCAGCTTTTTCCACACCGGCGAGCCGGGCGCGGCGTCGCCTGCGTCATACAACAGATCCGCTGAAGTGATTTCATCCATTTTCCAGCGCATTTTAAGCGCAGTTATCTGCCCCGCTTCGCTGACGATGTCGGTTTTCAACGAGATAAAGCTGTGCGGATGCGCCAGCGCCTGCCGCGCCGGAACCAGCGAAACTAAAGCCGCAGCGACTATTAACCGGTAAAGACGAGCGCTCATTATTTTCCTCTGGCGAAAAATTCTGTGAGCCAGCCAGAATTCCGCGATCAAACTGGGCACCCTGAACGGCATTCAATAATCCTTTAGCTATTCTTAGCAATACTCTCACTCACTGGACAAAACGGATGATGACTCTGCTCTGCCCTCCACCATCTGTGCTTTCCAGTCCGCAGCGCCGCTGCCAGGTACTGTTAATGCTCTATCTGCCGGGGCAAACCATCACGCCGGAAATGCTAGGCCGGCTGAATGGCGTCGACG
This sequence comes from Cronobacter universalis NCTC 9529, assembly GCF_001277175.1. Classification (NCBI taxonomy): domain Bacteria; kingdom Pseudomonadati; phylum Pseudomonadota; class Gammaproteobacteria; order Enterobacterales; family Enterobacteriaceae; genus Cronobacter; species Cronobacter universalis. The sequence goes on from NZ_CP012257.1 coordinate 3,187,681, forward strand.
GCGCCATCGCCCGTCAGGATATTGCAGAAACCGGCGACGAAATTAAGCGGTATCACCGTTTGAGTATTATTACCCAGCAGGATGGCAGCTACCGGATTGAAGGCACGGCGTTAGACAGACGTCTCTGCCTGCTGCACTGGCTGCGCCGGGCGCTGCGCCTGTGCCCGCAGTTTATCCAGCAGCATTTCACACCCGCGCTGAAAAGCGAACTGCGCCAGCACGGCATCGCGACGGCGCTGTATGACGATACGAATTTACACGCGCTGGTCAACCTCTGCGCGCGCCGTCTGAACCGTCAGTTCGAAGCGCGCGACGTGCAGTTCCTGCGTCTCTACCTGCAATACTGCCTGGTGCAGCACCATTACGGTCAAACGCCGGAGTTTACCGAACCGCAACAGCTCTGGATGCGCGCCCGCGCCGAGTTTCTCGCCGCGCAGGAGATAGTCCGCCACTGGCAGCGGCGCGTCGCCCAGTCGCCGCATGTGAACGAACACTGCTTCCTGGCGCTGCTCTTTATGATGCTGCGCACGCCCGATCCGCTGCGCGACGCGCACCCGGAAGATCACCGGCTGCGCCAGGCGGTGCTCGCGCTGATTGCCCGCTTTCGCGAACTCTCCGGCATGGCGTTCAGCGATGAACAGGGGCTGGCGGATCAGCTCTATATCCATCTCTGCCAGGCGCTCGACCGCAGCCTGTTCGGCATCGGCATCGATAATGCGCTGCCGGAAGAAATTAACCGCCTTTATCCACGGCTGATGCGCACCACCCGCAAAGCGTTTGACCGCTTTGAAGAGGAGTACCGGGTGACGTTTTCTGATGAAGAAGTAGGGCTGGTGGCGGTGATATTCGGCGCGTGGTTAATGCAGGAGGCCGATCTGCATGAAAAACAGGTGCTGCTGCTGACGGGGAATGACGCGCAGCTCGAGGCGGAAATTGAGCAGCAGCTACGGGAACTCACCCTGCTGCCGCTGAACATCAAGCACCTGACGCTGCACACCTTTCAGCAGGAAGGCGCGCCGAAAGAGGTGGCGCTGATTGTGACGCCCTACACCACCTCGCTGCCGCTCTTCTCGCCGCCGCTCATTCACGCGACGCTGCCGCTCGGTGAACACCAGCAGCAGCGGATACGCGAAATTCTGGAAGCTTAAGCGCGCGCCGCCACGCGGGGGCGCAGAAAAAGCGCGGGCAGCGCGACCAGCGTCATCACCCAGAACACGCCACCGGCGAGGTGCTGGTACAGAAAGCCTGCAAAGACGGTCATCACCGCAATCCCGCCTCCCATCGCGACGGCGGAGTAGACCGACTGTAGCCGGATGACTTCCGAGCCTTCGCGGGCGGCGATATAGCGCATCGCCGCCAGATGGCAGATGGAGAAGCTCCCGCAGTGCAGGATCTGCGCCACGATGAGCCACGGCAGCGCGGTCGTCCAGCCCATCAGCCCCCAGCGGATGATCCCCAGCACGCCGGAGAGCAGCAGCAGATCGCGCGCGCCAAACCGGCTGAACAGCCGTTTACTGAGCGCGAAGATGATAATTTCCGCCACCACGCCGAGCGACCACAGATACCCCACGACCGAGGCGGAATAGCCCTTGCTCTGCCAGTAAATGGCGCTGAAGCCGTAATAGGCGGCATGCGCGCCCTGCAGCAGGCTCACGCAGGCGAGAAAACGCCAGTTTTCAATCATTAACTTGCGCCATACCGGCCAGCCCGCCGCCTCGTTATGACGCGCTTCGCCCTGCGGCATCACGGAGGGTTTCAGCAGCATCCCGATAAGCATTGAGGCCACGCCGAGCGACAGCAGCGCCAGAATGGCGCGGTAGTCATAAACACTCACCAGTTTGCCGGTGAGCGCCGAGCCAATCACAAACGCCAGCGATCCCCACAGCCGCACGCGCCCGTAATCCATTGCAATCTGACGCTGCCAGGTGGCGGCGAGCGCGTCGGTGAGCGGCACCAGCGGCGAGAAAAAGAGGTTAAAGCCCACCAGCACGACAAACAGCCAGGCGGTCTGATGCCCGAACCAGAAGCCGAGCGCGAAAACGAGCGTCAGCAGCGCGAGCAGACGCAACGCAAACACTAAACGGGAAGGATCTTTGACGCGGGGCGCCAGCAGGAGGCTGCCCAGAAAGCGCGCGATCAGGCCGGAGCCGAGCAGCAGGCCGATGGTTTCCGGCGCGACGCCGACGCCTGCGAGCCAGACGCTCCAGAACGGCAGGAAAATACCGTAGCTGAAAAAATAGGTGAAATAGCTGAGCGCCAGCCAGCGCGTGGATTGCAACACCATGAGTCCCTCCCCTTTAGGAGGCGTTAGTCTGGCGGGAAAGCGCAGGGGTTGCAAGCGGTGCATAACACGTTCATAACAATTCGCTTTTACTGCGTAATGGGGCCGCCGCAGCGGCCTGTCCTGTTACACGCCCGCCCCGGCAAAAACCGTTTTAGCGGTAAACATCGCATTCAGCGCCGCCGGAAAACCGGCATAGAGCGACATCTGAATAATCACTTCAATAATCTCTTCGCGGGTGCAGCCGACATTCAGCGCCGCGTGCAGATGCACGGCCAGCTGCGGCTGCGCGTGGCCAAGCGCGGTGAGCGCCGCGACGGTCGCGAGCTCCCGGCTTTTCAGCGACAGCCCTGGCCTGCTGTAGACATCGCCGAAGCCGAATTCAATAACGTAGCGCCCCAGATCCGGCGCGATATCGGCCAGCGCTTTAATCACATTTTCCCCTGCCGCGCCGTCGATTTCGGACAGTCGCGCAAGGCCTGCTTCATAACGTGATGAGGTCATACCGTTCTCCTTTTGTGTGGTTGAGATAACGGTAAGACTTCGAGTTAACTCCAGGTCAAGCGCTGTTTTTTAACAGTGTCTCGCCGTAGTACGCCATTTTGTCTTTAAGGCGCGCCAGATGGTCAGCCTGCGCCGCCAGCCGCGCTTCGAGCCGCTGCGCGTGCTGCGCCAGCAGTTCACGACGCGCGCCGACGGTCGCCTCTCCCTGCGCGCGCAGCCTGGCGTAGCGCTGGATCTCCTCCAGCGGCATATCGGTCGCTTTCAGACGCTTAATAAACGCCGCCCAGTCGAGATCCGAGCGATAATAGTCGCGATGCCCGCTGGCGTTGCGCGCCGGCACCAGCAGCCCCAGCTTTTCGTAATAGCGCAGCGTATAAACGCCAAGGCCGGTCAGCGTGGCGAACTCCTGAATACGCATGGCGATCTCCTGTATGCCGTCGCCCCATAAAAAAAGGCCGCGCGAGGCGGCCTTCATTGGTGTGTGAACGCTTACGCGTAAACCGGGAAGCGTGCGCAGATATCCAGCACTTTACCTTTGACGCGCTCGATAACCGCTTCGTCATTGATGTTGTCCAGGATGTCGCACATCCAGCCTGCCAGCTCTTTCACTTCCGCTTCTTTAAAGCCGCGGCGCGTCACAGACGGAGAACCGATACGGATACCGGAGGTCACGAACGGGCTCTTCGGATCGTTAGGCACGCTGTTTTTGTTCACGGTGATGTTGGCGCGGCCAAGTGCGGCGTCAGCATCTTTACCGGTCAGGTTTTTATCCACCAGATCCAGCAGGAACAGGTGGTTTTCCGTACCGCCGGAAACAACTTTGTAGCCGCGCGCCAGGAACACTTCCACCATCGCTTTGGCGTTTTTGGCCACCTGCTGCTGGTAGGTTTTGAACTCCGGCTCCATCGCTTCTTTCAGCGCGACCGCTTTCGCCGCGATAACGTGCATCAGCGGGCCGCCCTGCGCGCTCGGGAACACGGCAGAGTTCAGTTTTTTGTACAGCTCTTCGCTGCCGCCTTTGGCGAGGATCAGACCGCCGCGCGGGCCAGCCAGCGTTTTATGGGTGGTCGTAGTCACGACGTGCGCGTGCGGAACCGGGTTCGGGTAGACGCCAGCGGCAATCAGGCCCGCCACATGCGCCATGTCGACGAACAGGTATGCGCCGATGCTGTCAGCGATTTCACGCATTTTTGCCCAGTCAACGATGCCGGAGTAAGCGGAGAAACCCCCGATGATCATTTTCGGTTTATGGGTCTGCGCCTGCTTCGCCATGTCTTCGTAATCGATTTTGCCTGACTCATCGATACCGTAAGGGATGATGTTGTAGAGCTTACCGGAGAAGTTGACCGGGGAGCCGTGGGTCAGGTGGCCGCCCTGCGCCAGGTTCATACCCAGCACGGTGTCGCCCGGTTGCAGCAGCGCGGTGTAGACCGCGAAGTTGGCCTGGGAGCCGGAGTGCGGCTGCACGTTGGCGTAGTCAGCGCCGAAGAGCTCTTTCGCGCGGTCGATCGCCAGCTGCTCAACGATATCCACATATTCGCAGCCGCCGTAGTAACGCTTGCCCGGGTAACCTTCGGCATATTTGTTGGTCAGCTGAGAGCCTTGCGCCTGCATGACGCGCGGGCTGGTGTAGTTTTCGGAGGCGATCAGTTCGATGTGCTCTTCCTGACGTACTTTTTCCTGCTCCATAGCCTGCCACAGTTCGGCATCATAATCGGCAATGTTCATTTCACGCTTTAACATCCGCATCTCCTGACTCAGCTGACAATAAAATGTACTGCAATTAGGGGCCCTTTTGGGCGACGGCCAACAGTGTAAACCGATTGGCAGCGTGAAGATAGGGCTTGACAGAGGTTTTTACGCAAACGTTTGGCATGGCGTGGCGCAAGGGTTTGAACGATTAAGCAAACGCGCGCTTTACGCGACTTATTTTCATTTTCAACCTGTCTTTTTTTCATTCGCTCCGGGCGCGATCGCAGGGGGTGATAAAACCATTTACAACGTGCAGGTATTTTTTATAAGATGCATTTAAAATACACTTTATAAAAAAACGGAAGTAAGCAACCATGCTGGATAGTCAAACCATCGCCGTCGTGAAATCTACCATCCCGCTGCTGGCGCAGACCGGCCCGAAACTCACCGCGCACTTTTATGATCGGATGTTTACGCACAATCCGGAGCTCAAAGAGATTTTCAACATGAGCAACCAGCGCAACGGCGATCAGCGAGAAGCGCTGTTCAACGCCATTTGCGCCTACGCCGCCAACATTGAAAACCTCGCGGCCCTGCTGCCGGCGGTGGAGAAAATCGCCCAGAAGCACACCAGCTTTAATATCAAACCGGCGCAGTACAACATCGTGGGCGAGCATCTGCTGGCGACGCTCGACGAGATGTTCAGCCCAGGCCAGGAAGTGCTGGATGCCTGGGGTAAAGCCTACGGCGTGTTAGCGTGCGTGTTTATCAATCGCGAAGCCGAGATTTACCAGAGCAACGCGCAGAAAACCGGCGGCTGGGAAGGCACGCGCGAATTTCGCATCGCGAGCAAAACGCCGCAGAGCGCGATTGTTACAAGCTTTGAGCTGGAGCCGGTGGACGGCGGCCCGGTCGCTGATTACCTGCCCGGCCAGTACACCGCCGTCTGGATCAAGCCGCAGGGGTTCGCGCATCAGGAGATTCGCCAGTATTCGCTCACCCGCAAGCCGAACGGCAAAAGCTATCGCATCGCGGTGAAACGCGAAGGCGAAGGCCTGGTATCGAACTGGCTGCATCAACATGCGCAGCCGGGCGATGTGATTCATCTGGCCGCACCTGCGGGCGATTTCTTTATGGATGTTGAACCGCAGACGCCGGTGACGCTTATCTCGGCGGGTGTGGGCCAGACGCCGATGCTGGCGATGCTCGATACGCTGGCAAGCGCGCGGCACCCGGCGCAGGTGAACTGGTATCACGCGGCGGAAAGCGGCGACGTGCACGCGTTTACCGATGAAGTGGCGCAGCTCGGCGCGAAACTGCCCCGCTTTACCAGCCATGTCTGGTATCGCGTGCCGACCGACGCCGATCGCAGCGCGGGGCGTTATAACAGCGAAGGGTTGATGGCGCTTCGCGATCGCGAAATGCATGTGACCACGCCCGGTATGCAGTTTTATCTCTGCGGCCCGGTGAAATTTATGCAGTTCGCCGCGGCGCAGTTAGTGAGCCTGGGCGTGAATAAAGAGAACATCCATTACGAGTGTTTCGGCCCGCATAAGGTGTTGTAAGGGGTCGGCGTTTTGTGGGCGGTTCGGCGGGTGCGCTACGCTTACCCGCCCTACGATAGAGATTTGCGGTTTTATGTAGGGTGGGTAAGCGAAGCGCACCCACCATTTACTTGCGCGCCCCATGAACGCCGGACATAAAAAAAGCAGGTCCACTGACCTGCTTTTTTTGTGCGTCGCGCGCTTAAATCGCGGCGTCGTCTTCCTCGCCGGTACGGATACGCACCACGCGCGCCACGTCGAAAACAAAAATCTTGCCGTCGCCGATTTTACCGGTCTGGGCGGTACGGATAATCGTATCCACACAGGTATCGACGATATCGTCGGTCACCACGATCTCGATTTTCACCTTCGGCAGGAAATCCACCATATACTCTGCGCCGCGATAGAGCTCGGTATGCCCTTTCTGGCGACCAAACCCTTTCACCTCGGTCACCGTCATCCCGGTGATCCCGACTTCCGCCAGCGCTTCACGTACGTCATCGAGTTTGAAGGGTTTAATAATCGCATCAATCTTTTTCATGGTGGATCCTTAATTCCTGCCAGCGCCTGCACGGCGATTCAGTTCGCGTAATCGGTTGCTCAAATTACCATATCTTGCAGCGATTTGGGCACCAAAAACTACTCTTTAAAATCATTCGCCTCAAGCTCATGGCGGGCCAGTAATTTATAGAATTCCGTGCGGTTGCGCCCCGCCATCCGCGCGGCGTGCGTCACGTTGCCTTTGGTGATTTGCAGCAGCTTGCGCAGGTAGTTGAGCTCAAACTGATTGCGCGCCTCGACAAACGTCGGCAGCACCGTGTTTTCGCCCTCCAGCGCCTGCTCCACCAGCGCTTCGCTAATGACGGGCGCGGAGGTCAGCGCCACGCACTGCTCAATCACGTTCACCAGCTGGCGCACGTTGCCCGGCCAGCTCGCCGCCATCAGACGCTTCATCGCATCGGTAGAAAAGCTGCGTACGAACGGCTTATGCCGGTCCGCCGCCTGACGCAGCAGATGGTTCGCGAGCAGCGGAATATCTTCGGCGCGCTCCTGCAATGCCGGGATCTTTAAGTTCACCACATTCAGGCGATAAAAGAGATCTTCGCGGAACTCGCCGCGCGCCATCGCCTTCGGCAGATCGCGGTGGGTGGCGGAGATAATCCGCACGTTGATATCGATATCGCGGTTGCTGCCGAGCGGGCGCACTTTACGCTCCTGCAATACGCGCAGCAGTTTTACCTGCAACGGCACCGGCATATCGCCGATTTCATCGAGAAACAGCGTGCCGCCTTCCGCCGCCTGAAAGAGCCCTTCACGGCTGCTGACCGCGCCGGTAAACGCGCCGCGCGCGTGGCCGAACAGCTCGGACTCCAGCAGTTGCTCCGGCAGCGCGCCGCAGTTAATCGCGATAAACGCGTTTTTGGCGCGCGGGCTGGCGTTATGAATAGCCTGCGCCAGAATTTCTTTCCCGGTGCCGCTCTGGCCGTTAATCAGCACGCTGACGTCCGACTGCGCCACCATATGCGCCTGCTCCAGCAGCCGCAGCATCACGGGGCTGCGGGTGACAATCGTCTCGCGCCACTGCTCGTCGCCCGCAGGCGCGGCATGGGCCAGCGCGTCGTCGATGGCTTTATACAGCGCGTCTTTATCCACCGGTTTGGTGAGAAAACTGAACACGCCCTGCTGGGTCGCCGCCACCGCATCGGGGATCGAACCATGCGCGGTCAGAATGATCACCGGCATGCCCGGCTGGAGCTTCTGGATCTCGGCGAAAAGCTGCATGCCGTCCATTTCATCCATCCGCAAATCGCTAATCACCAGATCGATTTTCTCGCGCCCTAAAACGCGCAGCCCTTCATGACCGCTTTCGGCGGTCTCGACCGTAAACCCTTCGCTGGTCAGGCGCAGGCCCAGCAGTTTCAGCAGGCCCGGATCGTCATCCACCAGCAACAGGCGCGCATGTTTGTGCTGCGTCATGGTTTGGTCTCCTCCTGCGCGGGCGTGCTGTCCTTATCGGCCGGCGCGGCGCTGTCTTTCTCCGCGTCCTCCGGGCTGTGGCTGGTGTCCTGAATATAGCCGCCCGCGCTTTTACGCGTGGAGAGCTGCCGTTCGATATCGGTCAGGTTTTCCAGTTTACGGGTGGTGAGCTCAAGCTGGCTGCGCAAATGGCGCTGCTGCTCGCGCAGGGCGTCCAGTTCGCTGTCGGTGCTTTCCTGAAGCTTGCTGTAGCGGCCGCGCTCCTCCGAGAGCGCCAGCTGCGCCGCCTGGCCGTCGCGCCAGGCCTCATACAGCGGGCGCACATGGGCGGGGATCTCGCCGGAGGCGGCGCTGAGCGTGGTGAGATAGCCGCGGCGCTCAACAGGGGTGATACGGGCGTTGGCCAGTAAAATGCCGCGCCGGAAGGCGTGCTGCCAGGTGTCGTCCGGGAAACGACGCGCCTGCGCGCGCGCCTCGGCGGGCGCCATGCGTTCCGCGCAGTCCATGCCGCGCAGCCAGAAGAGCGGGTTATTCTCGACGTTTGCGCCGGAGAGCTGCCAGATGCCTGAGCAGTCGGTAAAGAGGAAATCCGCCAGTTGCTGTTCCGGCAGCTTTGGGTCATGCGTTTGTTTGATATGGCTGGAAACCGGGCTCTGTACGCAGCCCGCCAGGAGGCATGGCAACAGGACGGCGCACGCCTTCCTGCGAAGAGAGAAAAATGTTGTGCCGCGCGAGCGCAGGCTGCGCCATGCGCTTACCAGACGTGAATTCATTTTTTTAATTGTTCCGGGTCAAAGAGCGGTAATTCGATACGAAAACAGACGTCAGCGGTGTCATCCTCCACCAGACGCAGTTCGCCGTGCATACGTCGGATGCAATCCTGTGCGATGCTCAGGCCCAGGCCGCTGCCTTTCACCGCCCCTTTACGTTGATGGCTTCCCTGATAAAAGGGCTCGAAAATCATTTGCCGTTCCGCCTCAGGAATGGGCGTCCCGGTATTCGCCACCTCAATACATACCGTATTGTTAAGACGGCGGCTACGCAGATAAATGGTACCGGATTCGCGTCCGTAGTGCACCGCATTGGAGTAGAGATTATCCAGCACGCTTAGCAACAGCATCGGCTCCGCCAGGCAAGGCGCGTCAGCCAGCGACACGTCGGTATGCATCATTTTAGCGCGCGCCGGCAAACTGTGGGAGGTGATAACCATCTCCACCAGCGGCGCCAGCTCCACTTTCTCAAGCTCCACCGCGCCGCCCGCCAGTTTGCGGTTGTAATCAAGCAGTTGCTCTATCAGCGTTTGCAGGTTGCGGCTGCTGGTATCGAGAATTTCCACCACCTCGCGCTGCTCCGCGGTCAGCGGCCCGACGACCTGATCGGCGAGCAGCTCAGTGCCCTCGCGCATACTGGCGAGCGGCGTTTTTAATTCATGGGAGATATGACGCAGAAACTGATGACGCTGGGATTCGAGCCAGGCGAGACGCTCGCTTAACCAGACAATGCGCTGTCCCACCGAGCGCAGCTCCCGCGGGCCTTTAAACATCATGGTGGTGCCGAGCGATTTCCCCTCGCCCAGCCGGTTGATCATCCGCTCGATGCCTTTAACCGGGCCGATAATCATCCGCGTGAAGAGCAGCACCAGCGCGAGGCTTGCGAGAAACAGCGCCAGCGCCTGCCAGCCAAAGAGCCGTCCACGCGCGGCGATTTCCTGCTGGAGCTGCTGGCCGCGGGCGTAAATCACCGCGCGGGTGGCCTGCACCAGACGGGTGTTCGTATCGGCGAACGCTTCCAGACGCGCGGCGGCGTCCGGCTTCGGGCCGCTGTTATGACACTCCAGCGGTGCCAGATCCACCAGACTCTGGCGCAGAGCTTTGTAGAGTTTCGCGTCAGGCAGCACACTCGCCTGCGCCTCCAGCATTCGCGAGTAGCGCTGGCGCTGGCTTTCATAGACTTTCGCCAGCGTCACGTCGTCCAGCACGCAATACTGGCGGTAGCTGCGTTCCATTTCGAGCGCGATATTGGTCATCGCCTCGCTGCGCCGGGCATCCATCTGGGTCAGCGTGTTGGTCTGCGCCGCCTGGGCGCTTAACGTGTTGAGGCTCTGCCAGGCCTGCCAGGCGAGAAACAGCAGCGGCACCATCACCAGTAAGAAAGCCATCATGACCAGTTGACGAAGCGAGCGTGGAAAAGCAGGCCAGCGTTTCACGGCGTTATTCCGAAGTGGTTGCAAAAAGTCGATGCTAACCGACAGTCGCGCTGGTGCAAAGCCAAACGCAAAAAACAACAAAGGCAGGGGATTAACCCTGCCTTTGTGATGGAATCAGGCGGTGCCTTACTCAACGTGTCGCCCGGGGTTCTGAAATAGCAGCGCTATGATCAGCAGTTGGACGGCAGGCACCTTAGAGTGCGTCATTCGAAGTTTATGTAGCGCTCGCAATGGGGCTGACATAAGAAGGTGAATGAGCCACTGACTGTTATTATGCAGCAACCGTGCCAGGTTTACTACATAATTAATAAGTTTCTGTTATATAAGACATTTAATTATATGAGCCGCTTCAAAGTTTCGCGCTATTTTTAACCAGAGTGTCGCTAAACCCCAACACTTCCCTTGATGATTTTTGTGATATATAAAAATCAATAACTTAAATGTCGCAAATCAGCGACACTGCAATCCCGCCGCTGTCGCAATTTACCGACACATGCCGAAACCGCACACGACAGAAAAAGATACGTAAAGAAAAAGGCCTCTTGCGAGGCCTTTATCAGGATTAAAACGAACTGCATTAACCGAGCTGCTTGCGCGCGTTGCGGAAGATGCGCATCCACGGGCTGTCCTCGCCCCAGTTCGCCGGATGCCAGGAGTTCGCGACCGTGCGGAACACGCGCTCCGGGTGCGGCATCATGATAGTGACGCGCCCGCTTTCGCTGGTGACGGCAGTGATCCCGTTCGGAGACCCGTTCGGGTTCGCCGGGTAGGTTTCCGTCACCGCGCCGAAGTTATCGATATAGCGCAGCGCCACCAGGCCTTTGCTTTCAAGCGCCGCCAGATGCGCGTCGTCGCGCACTTCCACGCGGCCTTCGCCGTGGGAAACCGCGATCGGCATATGGGAGCCGGTCATGCCGTCCAGCAGCAGCGACGGGCTGGCGGTCACTTCCACCAGGCTAAAGCGCGCTTCAAAGCGGTCGGACTGGTTACGCACAAAGCGCGGCCACAGTTCGCTGCCGGGGATCAGTTCGCGCAGGTTGGACATCATCTGGCAGCCGTTACAGACCCCGAGCGCCAGCGTCTGCGGGCGGTGGAAGAACTCGGTGAACTCGTCACGCACGCGGTCGTTGAACAGAATGGACTTCGCCCAGCCTTCGCCCGCGCCCAGCACGTCGCCGTAAGAGAAGCCGCCGCAGGCGACGAGCGTGTGGAAATCGCCGAGACCGCGACGACCGGCGAGCAGATCGCTCATATGCACGTCGATGGCGTCAAAGCCCGCGCGGTGGAACGCGGACGCCATCTCGACATGAGAGTTCACGCCCTGCTCGCGCAGTACCGCGACTTTCGGGCGCGCGCCGGTGGCGATAAACGGCGCGGCGATATCTTCTTTGATATCGAACGTCAGTTTCACGTTGAGGCCCGGATCGCTGTCGTTGGCTTTCGCCTGGTGTTCCTGATCCGCGCACTCCGGGTTGTCACGCAGGCGCTGCATCTGCCAGGTGGTTTCCGCCCACCACATGCGAAGCTGGGTGCGGCTTTCGCTGTACACTACGTGGTCGCCCGCCGTCAGCGTAAAGCGATCGCCCGCGACCGCCTTGCCGAGGTAGTGCGTGCACTCGCCAAGACCGTGATCTTTCAGCACGCGCTCTACCTGTTCGCGCTCGGCGGCGGCAATCTGAATCACCGCGCCCAGCTCTTCGTTAAACAGCGCCGCCAGCGCGTCGTCGCCGAGAGCAGCGATATCCGCTTCAATGCCGCAGTGACCGGCAAACGCCATCTCCGCCAGCGTCACCAGCAGGCCGCCGTCGGAGCGGTCGTGGTAGGCCAGCAGTTTACGCTGCGCCACCAGCGCCTGGATGGCGTCATAGAAGCATTTCAGTTGCCCGGCGTCGCGCACGTCGGCAGGTTTGTCGCCAAGCTGGCGATAGACCTGCGCCAGCGCCGTCGCGCCCAGCGCGTTATGACCGTTGCCGAGATCGATAAACAGCAGCGCGTTATCTTCGGTGGTGAGTTCCGGCGTAACGGTGCGGCGCACATCTTCCACACGGGCGAAGGCGGAGATCACCAGCGACAGCGGCGAGGTCATCTCGCGTTGTTCGCCATCCTGCTGCCAGCGGGTTTTCATCGACATCGAATCTTTACCGACCGGAATGGTCAGGCCGAGCTGCGGGCAGAGCTCCTCACCCACCGCTTTGACGGCGGCATAGAGACCGGCGTCTTCGCCAGGGTGCCCCGCCGCCGCCATCCAGTTGGCGGAGAGTTTCAGGCGTTTGATGTCGCCGATTTGGGTCGCCGCAATGTTAGTGAGCGCTTCACCCACCGCCAGACGGGCGGAGGCGGCGAAGTCCAGCAGCGCCACCGGCGCGCGTTCGCCCATCGCCATCGCTTCGCCGTAGTAGCTGTCGAGGCTTGCGGTCGTGACCGCGCAGTTCGCCACCGGCACCTGCCACGGGCCGACCATCTGATCGCGCGCCACCATGCCGGTCACGGTGCGATCGCCAATGGTCACCAGGAAGGTTTTCTCCGCCACCGTCGGCAGATGCAGCACGCGCTTCACCGCGTCGGCAAGCGTGATGCCTGTACGATCGAACGGCCGGCCTTCGGCCTGTAAACGCGTGACGTCGCGGGTCATTTTCGGGGTTTTGCCGAGCAGAACGTCAAGCGGCATATCCACCGGCTGGTTGTCGAAGTGACTGTCGTTAAGCGTCAGGTGCTGCGCTTCGGTCGCCTCGCCAATGACGGCGTACGGCGCGCGCTCGCGGCGGCACAGCTCGTCAAAGAGCGCCAGCTGTTCGGGCGCCACGGCCAGCACGTAACGCTCCTGGGATTCGTTACACCAGACTTCCAGCGGGCTCATGCCCGGCTCGTCGCTTAAAATATCGCGCAGTTCAAAACGCCCGCCGCGCCCGCCGTCGCTCACCAGCTCCGGCATAGCGTTGGACAGGCCGCCCGCGCCGACGTCATGGATAAACACGATTGGATTGGCCTCGCCAAGCTGCCAGCAGCGGTCGATTACTTCCTGGCAACGGCGCTCCATCTCCGGGTTATCGCGCTGTACCGAGGCGAAATCGAGATCGGCGTCGGACTGGCCGGACGCCATCGAGGACGCCGCGCCGCCGCCGAGGCCGATATTCATCGCCGGGCCGCCGAGCACAATCAGCTTCGCGCCAGGCGGAATGTCGCCTTTCTGCACATGGTCGGCGCGGATGTTGCCGATGCCGCCTGCCAGCATAATGGGCTTGTGGTAGCCGCGCAGCTCTTCGCCGTTGTGGCTGGCCACTTTCTCTTCATAGGTACGGAAATAGCCGTTCAGCGCAGGGCGACCGAATTCGTTGTTGAACGCCGCGCCGCCGAGCGGGCCGTCGGTCATGATGTCGAGCGCGGTGACGATACGATCCGGCTTGCCGAAATCTTCTTCCCACGGCTGCTCAAAGCCCGGAATGCGCAGGTTCGAAACGGAAAAGCCCACCAGCCCCGCTTTCGGCTTCGCGCCGCGGCCCGTCGCGCCTTCATCGCGAATTTCGCCGCCGGAGCCTGTCGCGGCGCCCGGCCACGGTGAAATGGCGGTCGGGTGGTTGTGCGTTTCCACTTTCATCAGAATGTGCGCTGGTTCCTGATGGAACGCGTAGCGGCCCGCTTCATGATCGGCGTAGAAACGGCCCACGGAAGAACCTTCCATGACCGCCGCGTTGTCTTTATACGCGGAGAGCACGAAATTCGGGGTCTTCTCGAAGGTGTTTTTGATCATCTTAAACAGCGACTTCGGCTGTTTTTCGCCGTCGATAATCCAGTCGGCGTTGAAAATTTTGTGGCGGCAGTGCTCAGAGTTGGCCTGCGCGAACATGTAGAGTTCGATGTCGTTCGGGTTGCGCCCCAGGCGGGTGAACGCGTCATGCAGATAGTCGATTTCATCATCGGCCAGCGCCAGTCCCAGACGCACGTTGGCGTCCACCAGCGCCTGGCGGCCCTGCCCCAGCAGATCCACGCTCTGTACCGGCGCGGGCTCGTGGTGCGCGAAAAGCTGCGCGGCGTCTTCCAGCGCGCCGAAAACGCTCTCCATCATGCGGTCATGCAGCTCAGCCGCAATATGGCGCCAGGCGTCGTCGCCCGCGGTCGGATCAACGTCGAGGTAATACGCCACGCCGCGCTCCAGGCGTTTTACCTGGGCGAGCCCGCAGTTATGGGCGATATCTGTCGCTTTGGAGGACCAGGGAGAGATGGTGCCGGGACGCGGCGTTACCAGCAGCAGTCGGCCCGACGGCGCGTGGCCCGCAAGGCTCGGTCCATATTGCAGCAGGCGCTCAAGGCGCGCGTGCTCTTCGGCATTCAGCGGTGCGGCGAGGTCAGCGAAATGGACATACTCGGCATAAATGGTCTTCACCGGGAGGTGAGCGTCTTTGAAACGAGCCAGCAGTTTATTAATACGAAATGCCGACAGAGCGGGCGAACCACGCAGAATTTCCATCATCTAATCTCTCGTCTTCGAAGCGCCGGAGGGCACCTCAGTGGGCGCAAGGGGGAAAACGGGCGTCATTATAGTGAATCCGGCGCGCTGACGAAACCGTTTGCGTAGAAATAAAATCCCGCCGTCGCGTTAACGTTTGGTGTGGCCGATTCCTCTAATTAGTTGCCAAGTGGCGCTTTGTTACGCAAAATGCCGCTCCATGCCATTCAAACGAAACGGTTTACTAACGATTGTTCGCTGAGCCCCGGGGCAACGCAGAGAATTAACTAATTGAAAAAATTAAAGCTTAATTATCTGCTCATCGGCGTCGTTACCCTGCTGCTGGCAGTGGCCTTATGGCCGGCCATTCCCTGGTCCGGCAAAGCCGATAACCGTATCGCCGCGATTCAGGCGCGGGGGGTTTTGCGCGTCAGTACCATCGCCACGCCGCTGACCATGTACCGCGCCGGTGAAACTATCTCCGGGCTCGATTACGAGCTAAGCCAGGCGTTTGCCGACTATCTGGGCGTAAAGCTGGAAGTCACCGTGCGCCAGAACATCAATCAGCTCTTTGACGATCTCGACAATAACGAGGCCGATCTGCTCGCCGCAGGCCTGGTCTATAACGAAGCGCGCAGCCAGCACTACCAGGCGGGCCCGATTTACTACTCGGTCTCGCAGCAGATGGTTTACCGCGTCGGCAGCCTGCGTCCGCGCAGCCTCGCCAGTATCAAAGAGGGGCAACTGACCATTGCGCCCGGCCATGTGGCGCAAAGCGAGCTGGAACAGCTCAAAGCGACCAAATACCCGGACTTAAGCTGGCGCGTCGACCCGAAACTCAGCAGTAATGAGCTGATGTTACAGGTGGCGCAGGGCACGCTGGATTACACCATCGCCGATTCGGTCGCCATCGGCTTGCTCCAGCGCGTCCATCCGCAGCTCGCGGTCGCGCTCGACCTCAGCGACGAACAGCCGGTGACGTGGTTCAGCCGCCGCAGCAGCGATAATTCGCTCTCCGCCGCCCTGCTCGATTTCTTTAATCAGATCAATGAAGACGGCACGCTGGCGCGTCTGGAGGAGAAGTATCTCGGCCACGGCAACGATTTCGATTACGTGGATACCCGCAGTTTCCTGCGCGCCGTGGACAGCGTGCTGCCGGAGCTGCAGCCGCTCTTTGAGAAATACGCGACCGATATCGACTGGCGGCTGCTGGCGGCCATCTCGTATCAGGAATCCCACTGGGACAGCCAGGCCACCTCCCCTACCGGCGTGCGCGGTCTGATGATGCTGACCCGCAATACGGCGCAAAGCCTGGGCCTGACCGACCGTCTCGATGCCGAACAGAGCATCAGCGGCGGCGCGCGCTATCTGAAAGATATGATGAGCAAAGTGCCGGAAGGCGTGCCGGAGGAGGAGCGGATCTGGTTCGCGCTGGCGGCCTATAACATGGGCTACGCGCATATGCTGGACGCCCGCGCGCTGACGGCGAAGCAAAAAGGCAACCCGGATAGCTGGTCGGACGTAAAACAGCGGCTGCCGCTGTTAAGCCAGCGGCCCTATTACAGCAAGCTCACCTACGGCTACGCGCGCGGGCACGAGGCTTACGCCTATGTGGAAAATATCCGTAAATACCAGATAAGCCTGGTCGGCTATCTGCTGGAGAAGGAAAAGCAGGCCGCCGCGGCGGCGCAGCCTAAGCTTGTGCAGAGTTACCCTGCGAATATTACGCCGCAGGGTCTGTTCCCGTCGCCGTTTTCGCCGCTTCCTTTAGGGCCTTTTTCTCAAGCCGGCGCTGTCGGAAAAACGCACTCAACATTGCCGAACACTCTGTCGCCAGTATCCCCTCGATAACCTGCACCTGATGGTTCATGCCGGGGTGTCCGGTGATGTCCATCAGCGAGCCGATCGCGCCGGTTTTGGCGTCGCGCGCCCCGAACACCAGCGTGCCGATACGCCCGTGCACCATCGCCCCTGCGCACATGACGCACGGCTCAAGCGTGACATACAGCGTGGTATCCAGCAGACGGTAGTTTTGCAGCACCAGCCCGCCCTGACGCAGGGCCATGATCTCCGCGTGCGCGGTCGGATCGTGGCGGCCAATCGGGCGGTTCCAGCCTTCGCCGATAACCTGATTGTTGTGTACCAGCACCGCGCCTACCGGCACTTCACCCTCGTCCCAGGCGCGCTGCGCCAGCGTCAGCGCATGGCGCATCCAGTATTCATGGGTGAGTTCAGTCTGTGACACAAGCTTCTCCGGGAGTATAAGGCGGGCGGCATTATACACACCGTTTATGGGTTGCGAAACGCGCCTTATTCGAGCTGCTGGAGCTGCCCCTGCGGGGTGACGCGCCAGCGGTGCTGGCAGAAGTAAAGCAGCGGGTTATCTTGCTTGCTGTCGCTGTAGCCGCTGTAGAGACGCAGCGGCGTGCCAATCTGGCGCTCCAGCTGCGCCACTTTTTCATGGCCGAGGCAGCGCAGCGTCAATACCCAACCGCCAAAACGGCGCTCCATCTGACTGGCGATAACATTCACGCGCGGCAGCCACGGGGTATCGTAATAGACCTGCTCCACCAGCGTCTGCGGCGAGCCGGTGATGAGCCAGACGTCGGCGTCGGTGCTGGTGAGGTAGCCGGTCAGGCGCTCATGCACCACCGGAAAGGTGACGACATGGGTGCGAAACCACCCGGCGAAGGATTTTTCCAGCGTTTTCAGACGCGCCTCGCTGTGGCCGAAGGTACAGCCCCAGAGCAGCAAACTCATCGGCCAGCGGGCGGCGCGCCCCTTGATTAACAGCCCGCCCAGGATAACGGGCAGCAGAGGAATAACCAGCAGCAGGTTGAGCGGCTGACGCCGCAGCAGATAGCGCATAAAGGTGCCGAACATATCCTGTTGATGCAATGTGCCATCCAGATCGAAAAACACTACCCGACGCTCGTTATTGGCCAAACCTTACTCCTCTGGATCGTTGAAGCCCAGGAACCACGTAAACAGAAAACCGGCGATCACCGCTACCAGATAGCCTAACAGATAGAGCATCACTTTTCCGGTCACGATGGTGAGCGCCAGCGGTAGCCCGGAAATGCCGAAAGTGATGACCGTCGCCACTTTAAAATAGCTGATAATCGCGCCGCCTGCCGCCCCGCCAAGGCACGCGCCGATAAACGGCTTGCCCAGCGGCAGCGTCACGCCGAAAATGAGCGGCTCGCCGATGCCGAGCAAACCGACCGGCAGCGCCCCTTTGATCACTTTTTTCAGCCGGGCGTTGCGGGTTTTCAGCAGCACCGCCAGCGACGCGCCAATCTGCCCGACGCCCGCCATCGCCAGAATCGGGAATAGCGCGTTATAGCCGTGCGCCTGAACCAGCTCGACGTGAATGGGCACCAGCCCCTGATGCAGGCCGGTGAGCACCAGCGGTAAAAACGTGCCCGCCAGCACCGCGCCCACCAGCAGCCCGCCTTTATCAATAGCGAGCGACGCGCCGTGCGCGATGGTTTCTGAAATCCAGCCGCCGAGCGGTTGCAGCGCCACAATGGCGATCGCGCCGGTAATGAGCGTCGTCAGCAAGGGGTTAAGGATAAGCTCCACCGACACCGGCAGCAGATTACGCAGCTTTTTCTCAAGCCAGCACATCAGCATCACCACCAGCAGCACGGCGATAACACCGCCGCGCCCCGGCTGTAAGGGCTCGCCGAAGAGCGTAATCTGCGCCAGCTGCGGGCTGGAGAGAATGCCCGCCATGACGCCGCCCATCGCCACCGAGCCGCCGAACACCCGCGCGGCATTAACGCCGACCAGGATATTCATGATAGCGAACACGGCGCTGCCGAAAATGCCGAGCAACCCCAGCAGGTTCGGATAGCTGGTGGCGAAGCCGCCGACGATATCCGGGCGTTTGAGGATATTGATAATCCCGGTAATCAGCCCGGAGGCGATAAACGCCGGGATCAGCGGAATAAACACGTTCGCGAGCTGGCGCAGCGCATCGCTCATCGGCGCTTTATAGCGCGCTTTCGCCTGGGCTTTCGTGCGTGCGGCGTCGTCAATCGCCGGTTCGGTGGACGTCGCGCCCTGCATCTGCGCGCGCATCGCGTCGACGATTTGCGCGGCGCGTCCGGGGCCCGCAATCAGCTGATGCTGCTCGCCCTGCTTCACATAGCCGCTGATGCCGGGCAGCGCCTTCAGCGCCGGGAGATCCATCAGGCTCTCGTCGCGCAACTCAAGGCGCACACGCGTCATGCAGTTTTCCAGCCGTAAAATATTGCCCTCGCCGCCCACGCCTTTGAGGATGTGCGTGGCGAGCGTCGCTGATTTTTCCATACGTTACGTCCCCTTACGGCTGCAACGCCGCTCTTAAAAAGCCGTTATGCGCCGCGAGACGCGCGTGGGCGGCCTGCGCGTCCAGCCCGGTCAGCACCATTAAAATGGCGGGTTTCACTTCATAATCGGTTTGCGCGAGCACCGCTTCGGCCTCGTCGCGCGTGACGCCGGTCGCTTCCATTACCATCCGGCAGGCGCGATCCACCAGTTTGACGTTGGTCGCTTTCATATCCACCATCAGGTTCTGGTAGACCTTGCCGCACTTCACCATCGCGCCGGTGGAGATCATGTTGAGTATGAGTTTCTGCGCGGTACCGGATTTGAGACGCGTGGAGCCGGTGAGCGCCTCCGGGCCCACCACAGGCGAAATGGCGATTTCCGCCGTTTCGGCAATCGGGGAACCAGGGTTACAGGAGATGGCCGCCGTCGCGCAGCCCAGCGCGCGGGCGTATTTCAGGCCGCCGATGACATACGGCGTGCGCCCCGATGCCGCCAGCCCTACCACCATATCGCGCGCGGTAAGCCCGATGGCTTTAAGATCGTCCTCGCCGAGCTGCGCGTTATCTTCCGCGCCTTCGACGGCTTTCAGCAGCGCGCCGGGGCCGCCTGCGATAAGCCCGACCACCACGCCATGCGGCACGCCGAACGTTGGCGGGCACTCCGAAGCGTCCAGCACGCCGAGGCGCCCGCTGGTGCCAGCGCCCATGTAGATGAGCCGGCCGCCGCTGTTTAGCGCCGCCGCCGCCGCATCCACCGCCTTCGCCACCTCCGGCAGCGTTTCACTGACGGCGTGCGCCACACGCTTGTCTTCTTCGTTAAAACGCATCAGCATCTCAAGCGTCGGGAGCGCGTCGAGATCCAGCGTGGCGGGGTTTCGGGTTTCTGAGACCAGCGAGCCAAGATTCATATTGCACCTCTGAATTTTTAATTCATAATGATGACGCTATAATGGAATATAAAATTCAAAGTGGCGAGTCAATTTCCCGGCAATGAAAAGCCGATCACACTTAATCCAGCCGGAGGCGTTGATGAATACCCTGATCCTTATCCGCCAGCGATACCCGACGCTGGCGCAAAGCGACCGAAAACTTGCCGACTTTTTGCTTCAGTTTCCCGACTACGCCCGTCATCTCAGCTCGCAGCAGCTGGCAGCGGAAGCGGGCGTCAGCCAGTCGAGCGTGGTGAAGTTTTCGCAGAAGCTGGGCTATAAGGGGTTTCCGGCCCTGAAACTCGCCATCAGCGAAGCGCTCGCCAGCCAGAGCAACATTCACTCGGTAGCAGTGCATAACGAGATCCTGGGCGACGATCCGCTGCGTCTGGTGGGCGAAAAGCTGATTAAAGAGAATGTCGCGGCGATGCACGCGTCGCTCGATATCAACCCGGAAGAGAAACTGCTGGCGAGCGTCGGGCTGCTGCGCAACGCGCGGCGCATTGTGCTGACCGGCATTGGCGCGTCCGGGCTGGTGGCCAAAAACTTCTCCTGGAAGCTCATGAAAATTGGCCTCAACGCCGTCGCCGAACAGGATATGCACGCGCTGCTGGCGACCGTACAGGCGATGGAGCCGGAAGATTTGCTGGTGGCGCTTTCTTACTCCGGCGAGCGGCGCGAGATTAACCTGGCCGCCGACGAAGCGCTGCGCGTGGGCGCGCGCATTCTCGCCATCACCGGTTTTACGCCGAACGCGCTGCAACAGCGCGCGACGCAGTGCCTCTATACCATCGCCGAAGAGCAGGCGACGCGCAGCGCGGCTATCTCCTCCACCTCCGCCCAGATGATGCTCGCGGATCTGCTGTTTATGGCGCTGGTGCAGCAGGATCTGGAGAAAGCCCCGGAGCGTATTCGGCACAGCGAGGCGCTGGTAAAAAAACTGGTCTGAGTAACAAATGGGCGTATAATGCCCGCCCTGTTTGTGTTGTTTCTGAGATTTTCCTGATGGCGTTGCTAATCACTAAAAAATGTATCAACTGTGACATGTGCGAGCCGGAGTGCCCGAACGAGGCTATCTCAATGGGAGACAACATCTACCAGATTGACACCAGCCGTTGCACGGAGTGCGTGGGCCATTACGAGACCCCCACCTGTCAGAAAGTGTGCCCGATCCCCAACACGATTATTAAGGATCCGGCGCATGCAGAGAATGAAGAGCAGCTGTGGGATAAGTTCGTGCTGCTCCATCATGCCGATAAGATTTAGCTTTCGATAATCACCGTCGCGCAGGCGTAGTGCCGCTCGTCGGCAAGCGTGACGTGTACGGACGTCACGCCCATACGCGCCGCCAGCCGTTCAGCCTCATCCCACAGCCGCAGCTTTGGTTTGCCCAGTTCATCGTTAAACACTTCAAATTGATTAAACGCCAGCCCGTTACGAATGCCGGTGCCAAAGGCTTTGGCCGCCGCCTCTTTCACCGCGAAGCGCTTCGCCAGAAAGCGCACCGGCTGCTGGTGCGCCTGATACTGCGCCCATTCGTTCGCGCTCAGCACCCGCTTCGCCAGCCGGTCGCCTGAGCGGGAGATGACCGCCTCGATGCGGTCAATCTCCACGATATCGGTACCCAGCCCCAGAATCGCCATTAGCGACGCGCTTCCAGCATCAGACGTTTCATCTCAGACACCGCCTCTTTCAGACCGCTCATCACGGCGCGTCCGATAATCGCGTGGCCGATATTCAGCTCATGCATTTCCGGCAGCGCGGCAATCGCCTGGACGTTGTGATACGTCAGCCCGTGTCCGGCATTGACTTTGAGGCCTTTGCTCGCGGCGTAGGTAGCGGCTTTCGCGATACGCTCAAGTTCGCGCGCGCGGGTGGCGTCGTCTTCGGCGTCCGCATAGCAGCCGGTGTGGATTTCAATATACGGGGCGCCGACGGCCACCGCGGCGTCAATCTGCGCGTTATCGGCGTCGATAAACAGCGACACCAGAATGCCCGCCGCCGCCAGACGCTGGCAGGCGTCGCGCATTTTATCGAGCTGACCCGCGACATCCAGCCCGCCTTCGGTGGTCACTTCCTGACGCTTTTCCGGCACCAGGCAGCAGAAATGCGGTTTTGTCTCGCAGGCGATGGTCAGCATCTCTTCGGTGACGGCCATCTCAAGATTCATACGGGTATGGAGTGTCTGGCGCAGAATACGCACATCGCGATCGGTGATATGACGGCGATCTTCGCGCAGGTGAACGGTGATGCCGTCCGCGCCTGCCTGTTCGGCGATGAACGCCGCCTGTACCGGGTCCGGATAAGCCGTGCCGCGGGCGTTACGCAGCGTGGCGATGTGGTCGATGTTGACCCCTAACAACAATTCAGCCATGACAATCCTCGTAAATCGACAAAAAGTGCAGGCAGTTTACACCTGGTCGGGAAAGGCTGGCTATGGTTGCGCGGTCAGGCGGTTTCGCCTTCCGGCGGAAGCGGACGTTTTTTCGGCACGAACTGGCGAAACAGCTCGCGGCTCTTCAGCGGTTTGCCGCCGAGATACGGTTTGAGCGCCATACGCGTGAAACGCTTGGCGGCGCGCAGGGTGTCAACATCGGGGAATTCGCGGGTGGCGAGCGCTTTGAGCTGGCGGCCGGTAAAGGAGGTGTTGTCGATAACCAGGCTCGCGATAAAACCCTTCTCTTCGCGGTAGCGATAAGTCATGGCGTCATCGACTTCATCGCCGGTGCCTGCGCAGTGCAGAAAATCGACGCCATAACCCAGATGCCCCAGCAGCGCGAGCTCAAAGCGGCGCAGCGCAGGCTCCGGCGAGCCACTCGCGCCCGCCAGCGCCTGAATGCAGTGCAGGTAATCAAAGAAGAGTTCGGAAAAGCGGGTTTCCGGCTCCAGCACGCGCGCGACCAGTTCGTTAACGTACAGGCCGCTGTACAGCGTAATGCCGGAAAGCGGAAGCGCGAGCGAAACGGCTTCAGCGCTGGTGAGGTTTTTGACGTCGCCGCGCCCGCTCCAGCGCACCAGCAGCGGGGTAAATGGCTGAAGCGCGCCTTTGAGGTTAGAACGTTTGCGGCGCGCGCCTTTGGCGACGACGCGCACGCGCCCGGATTCTTCGCTGAACAGATCGATAATCAGGCTGGTTTCGCTCCACGGACGCGCGTGGAGCACAAAGGCACGCTGCCAGCCTTCCATCAGGCGGCCTTAAAGATCGTCAACGTAACCGAGACTGCGCAGGGCGCGCTCATCGTCGGCCCAGCCTGATTTCACTTTAACCCACAGCTCAAGGTGCACCGGCGCTTCGAACATGTCCTGCATGTCTTTACGCGCTTCGATGCCGATGGTTTTGATTTTGGCGCCTTTATTGCCAATCACCATTTTCTTCTGCCCTTCGCGCTCAACGAGGATCAGCCCGTTGATGTCGTAACCGCCGCGCTCGTTCGTCACGAAACGCTCGATTTCGACCGTCACCGAATACGGCAGCTCGGCGCCCAGGAAACGCATCAGTTTTTCACGGATGATTTCAGAGGCCATAAAGCGCTGCGAGCGGTCGGTGATGTAATCTTCCGGGAAGTGATGAATCGCCTCTGGCAGGTGCTTACGCACGATCGCCGCGATGGTATCCACATTCATGCCGGTTTCCGCGGAGATCGGCACGATATCGAGGAAATTCATCTGGCTGCCCAGGAACTGCAGATGCGGCAGCAGCTCCGCTTTGTCCTGCACGTTGTCGACTTTGTTGATAGCCAGAATGACCGGCGCTTTACCGTCGCGCAGTTTGTTCAGAACCATTTCGTCGTCCGGCGTCCAGCGGGTGCCTTCGACCACAAAAATCACCAGCTCGACATCGCCGATAGAGCTGCTGGCCGCTTTGTTCATCAGACGGTTAATGGCGCGTTTCTCTTCCATATGCAGGCCGGGGGTATCGACGTAGATCGCCTGATACTCGCCCTCGGTATGAATGCCCACGATACGGTGGCGCGTGGTTTGCGCCTTACGGGAAGTAATAGAAATTTTCTGCCCGAGCAGTTTATTCAGCAGCGTTGATTTCCCGACGTTCGGGCGGCCAACGATGGCGATAAATCCGCAGTGTGTTTTGGTTTCGCTCATTCCAGCTCCAGTTTTTTCAGCGCCTGCTCAGCGGCTGCCTGCTCCGCTTTACGGCGGCTGGAACCCGTGCCGACCACCGGTTCGCTCAGGCCACTTACCTGGCAGTGGATAGTAAATTCCTGATCGTGAGCTTCCCCACGCACCTGCACCACCAGGTAAGACGGCAGCGGCAGATGGCGCCCCTGCAGATATTCCTGCAGACGCGTTTTCGGATCTTTTTGTTTATCGCCCGGACTAATTTCATCCAGACGGGTTTGATACCAGGTGAGAATTAAGCGCTCAACGGTCTGGATATCGCTGTCGAGGAACACGCCGCCAATTAAGGCTTCAACGGTATCGGCAAGAATCGATTCGCGACGAAAACCGCCGCTTTTCAGCTCGCCAGGCCCCAGACGCAGGCACTCGCCCAGCTCAAATTCACGCGCGATTTCGGCGAGCGTATTGCCGCGCACAAGCGTGGCGCGCATACGGCTCATGTCGCCTTCGTCGACACGCGGAAAACGGTGATACAGCGCGTTCGCAATCACGAAACTTAAAATGGAGTCACCCAGAAACTCCAGACGCTCATTATGTTTACTGCTGGCACTGCGATGCGTTAATGCCTGCTGCAACAGATCCTGATGATGAAAAGTGTAGCCCAGCTTTCGCTGAAGCCGATTAATTACGATGGGGTTCATGCGATACCAATTAATGAATGCGTCAAAAATTCAGCACACGGAACAGGGCTGATGGGGTTCAAAGCTGTTTCGTGTGCCGTGGCTCCCTTGCGGGAGCCAGCCGGAAATCGTCGGGGGAATATTCTATACACAACGACAGGGGATGTCGTTAGTTCCAACAGATTTAATTCGTTAATGAATGCCGCCGATTCGATTCAGGCGCACGCCTGTCGGCCATTCGCCTTCCTGCTTCTCGAAACTCATCCAGATAGCGGTCGCTTTGCCCACCAGATTCGCCTCCGGAACAAAGCCCCAGTAACGGCTATCGGCGCTGTTATCGCGGTTATCGCCCATCATGAAGTAGTGGCCCGGCGGAACAATCCAGGTGCCGTTCTGCTGGCCCTGCTGACGGTAGTAAATACCGACCTGATCCTGCGCGATAGGCACCGTGAGAATGCGGTGCGTGACGTCGCCTAAGGTTTCCTTACGCTCGGTCAGACGAATACCGCCGTCTTTGCTTTCGTTCTTCGGCACCTGGAAGAAACCGCTGCTTGCTTCACCGCCGCTCTGGCGGCCAAAGGTCTGCACGAAATCGCTCGGTTCGACGTTCGAATAGGTGATTGGCAGCGCGTTCGCGCACGCCTGGCCTGAGCTGCAGTTCGGCTGGACGGTCACTTCTTTCGCCACCGGATCGTAGCTGACTTTATCGCCCGGCAGACCCACCACGCGCTTGATGTAGTCAAGACGCGGATCGCCCGGATATTTAAACACGGCGATGTCGCCGCGTTTCGGATGGCCGGTTTCAATAAGCGTCTTCTGGTAAATCGGATCTTTAATGCCGTAAGCGAATTTCTCCACGAGGATGAAATCGCCGATAAGCAGCGTCGGCATCATTGAGCCAGACGGGATCTGGAACGGTTCATAAATAAATGAACGTACCACCAGAACGACGGCCAGAACCGGGAATACCGACGCGCCGGTTTCCAGCCAGCCCGGTTTCGGGCCCGCTTTCTTCGACACGCCCGCGTCCTGCGCATCCGCGGCGGCAAGCGCCGCGCGCTCGCGGCGTTTCGGCGCGAAGATAAATTTATCCATGCACCACAAGATGCCCGTCACCAGCGTTGCGATGACCAGGATCAGGGCAAACATATTCGCCATGCCAACTCCTTAGGTTATTTACCGTCTTTCCCAACGTGCAGAATGGCGAGGAACGCTTCCTGCGGCAGCTCGACGTTACCGACCTGCTTCATGCGTTTTTTACCCTCTTTCTGTTTCTGCAACAGCTTTTTCTTACGGCTCACGTCGCCGCCGTAGCATTTTGCCAGCACGTTTTTACGCAGCTGTTTCACTGTGGAACGGGCAATAATGTGGTTGCCGATAGCCGCCTGAATGGCGATATCGAACTGCTGGCGAGGGATCAGATCTTTCATCTTCTCCACCAGCTCGCGACCGCGGTACGGCGCGTTGTCGTTGTGGGTGATCAGCGCCAGCGCATCGACGCGCTCGCCGTTGATAAGCACGTCGACGCGCACCATGTTCGAGGCCTGGAAGCGCTTGAAGTTGTAATCCAGCGACGCGTAACCGCGCGAGGTCGACTTCAGGCGATCGAAGAAGTCGAGCACCACTTCCGCCATCGGAATTTCGTAGGTCAGCGCAACCTGATTGCCGTGGTACACCATGTTGGTCTGCACGCCGCGTTTTTCGACGCACAGCGTGATGACGTTGCCCAGGTATTCCTGCGGCAGCAGCATGTGACACTCGGCGATAGGCTCGCGCAGCTCCTGAATGTTGTTCAGCGGCGGCAGCTTGGACGGGCTGTCGACATAGACCACATCGTCGTTGGTCATCTGCACTTCATACACAACGGTCGGCGCCGTGGTGATGAGGTCGAGATCGTATTCGCGCTCCAGACGCTCCTGGATGATTTCCATGTGCAGCAGGCCGAGGAAGCCGCAGCGGAAACCGAAGCCCAGCGCCGTTGAGCTTTCCGGCTCGTAGAACAGCGAGGCGTCGTTCAGGCTCAGCTTGCCGAGCGCGTCGCGGAAGGACTCGTAATCGTCAGAGCTGACCGGGAAGAGGCCGGCGTAAACCTGCGGCTTCACTTTCTTAAAGCCTGGCAGGGCTTTTTCCGCCGGGTTGCGGGCAAGCGTCAGGGTATCGCCTACCGGCGCGCCGAGAATGTCTTTAATCGCGCACACCAGCCAGCCCACTTCGCCGCATTTCAGCTCGGTACGGTCAATCTGTTTCGGCGTGAAAATCCCGAGACGGTCGGCGTTGTACGTCTGGCCGGTGCTCATGACTTTGACTTTGTCGCCCTTGCGCAGGGTGCCGTTTTTCACGCGGATAAGCGACACCACGCCCAGGTAGTTATCGAACCAGGAGTCGATGATCAGCGCCTGCAACGGGGCATCCGGATCGCCTTCCGGCGCAGGGATGTCGCGCACCAGACGCTCCAGCACGTCCTGCACGCCAACGCCGGTTTTCGCCGAGCAGCGCACCGCGTCGGTGGCGTCGATGCCGACGATATCTTCGATTTCTTCCGCCACGCGCTCAGGATCGGCGGCAGGCAGGTCGATTTTGTTCAGTACCGGCACCACTTCGAGATCCATTTCGATCGCGGTATAGCAGTTCGCGAGGGTCTGCGCTTCCACGCCCTGGCCTGCGTCCACGACCAGCAGCGCGCCTTCGCACGCCGCGAGAGAGCGGGAAACCTCATAAGAGAAGTCCACATGGCCGGGGGTGTCGATAAAGTTAAGCTGGTAGGTTTCGCCGTCGGAGGCTTTGTAGTCCAGCGTCACGCTCTGGGCTTTAATGGTAATGCCGCGCTCGCGCTCCAGATCCATGGAATCCAGCACCTGCGCTTCCATTTCGCGATCGGAAAGGCCGCCGCAAATTTGAATAATACGGTCAGACAGCGTCGATTTACCGTGGTCGATGTGAGCGATGATCGAAAAGTTGCGTATGTTCTTCATATAGCGAGATTTTTATGCCTTATAAATCCTGAGAGGCTCGGCGCAACGCGCGGTACTGAGCGTGATGTCTCTGGCTGTCTTATGCCTGAAACGCTGCATTCTACACTACAACCAGAAAGCGGGGAAACTGCGTCTGAGCTAAGCATAGACGGCGAATGAAAATCTCAGGAAAAGGACGCGTAAAACTACGCAGCCGGCGGTTACCGGCTGTCTGAGGGGGAAGAGGTTTCGACGCGCAGCGCGTCCGGCGGCAGGCCGACGCTGAGAATAACCGGCTGCCAGCTGTCACGAGACGCGAACCTCGGCGATAAACCGCGCGCCAGCAGAAAACCGCCCACGCCGCCCAGCGCAGCGCCGCACATCGCGGCGAGATCGGAGCCAAACAGCGCCTGGAACACCCCGGCCATGATCAACAGGCCAACCAGCGGCGATAGGTACACCAGCATCGCGGAGCCAAGCAGGCTGCCCTCGGCGATGCCCAGCTCAACTTTTTGCCCCGCAATCAGCGGCTGTTCGCTCGGCACGTTAATATAGTGCGTATTCTGCGGCCCCAGCTTGTTCAGCACGCGCGTGCCGCAACCGGCGCGGGACGCGCAATTGCTGCAGGAGGCCTTAACGTCGCAACTCAGTACGGCTTCGCCGTTTTGCCACGATACGACCGTGGCCCACTCTTTAATCATTGGGATGCCCTGAATTTAATGCTGCTCGCGATGCGCTTCGCCGTCGGCGGCGGCAACTCCCCCACCACCGTGATTTCGGCATTATTGCGCACTTCGGTACTGACGGTGCGTCTGCCGGTGCGCAGCATCTGTTCGGTGCTGTTGGCGCTGGCGCGGCTCACGTTAATAGAGAAGCTAAAGAGCCCGTCAGAGTAGAGTCGTGACTCTACCGGCGAATCGATGCCTGGCAACGGCCGGCGACTGCTGGAGATCTCGGTAAAGCCCTGCGGCAGCCAGGAGGCTGACCAGTCAAACTTCACGTCATCGCCTGCCGGTACGGAGAGCAGCGGCGGCAGCGAAGCTTTCGCCAGGTTCTGCATCATTGTGCCGGGCTTATCGTTCACGGTAAAGGAGACCACGCGGAACTGCTCCAGCGTTTCGCCGTCGCGATCCAGCAGATCGACGCGCATCGGCAGACGGGTGTCGCTGTCGAGCCAGGCGATGTAGCCATAGCGGGTGCCGTCACGCGCGACAACGCGGATCACTTCGCAAAGCCGGTCGGCAATGCGGGTGCGCCCGACGGAGATAAAGTCGTAGTACGGCGCGAGGCGGCGGAAATCGGTGTAAACCAGCGACGGCAGCGAATCGACGATGAAATCGCCATTCAGGGTAAACGGCTCAAGCCCTGGCTCGAAGTAGCTGATTTCCGAACCACGCTGCACGACTTCGCGACGCGGGCCGTCCAGCTGCAATAACTGTGCGAGGGGCTTATTGTCGAGCCTGGCGTGGCGATAACGTAAGGATTCCACACCCTGCTTGTTGATGCTGACAAATGAGAGCTCGTAATTGAGTGACTGGCTCGCCAGGTTCATCTGCTGCAACAACGCCTCGGACGATGCATCCGCCGAGGCGTTGAAGGAAACGAACAGGCTGCCCGTCAAGAGAGAGACGGCGCACCAAAGTTGCTTCATTACTGCGATTGAGTTCCTAAAGTCTGGTTACCAGGCACTTGTAAGGCGGCCTGCTGCGTCTGCGACTGCTCCAGCTGGAGCTGTTCAGCATGCAGACGGCGTTGCAGTTCGTAATCCTGCAACATCGCGTTGATGCGACGACGCTGTTCCTGAACCTGCGGCTGACCGCCTGCGGCGTTATTGTCCGCCGTCGGCACGCCGAGGCTGACCGGGCTGGCTTTGCCCATCATCGGCAGCGTGTTGAAAACCGGCGCTTCCGGCTGTGCGGTAGCATCAGGCTGACCGTTATAGTGCTGAACGCCGACAATCACCGCCAGCGACACGCACGCGGCCATACCGACCTGGGTGAGCTGGCTCGCCCAGGGACGCACTTTATGCCAGAACGGCATTTTGCTCCACTGATGCGGCGCGGGTTGTGATTCAGGGATGAGCGGCGCTGCATGGCGGGCGGGCTTGTTTTCGATAGCCGCCATCACGCGTGCGGAGATATCGAAATGAAGCGTTTCGCCGGTATCGCCGCGCAGGGTATCACGAATGAGGTGATAGCTTTCCCAGGTTTGCTGGAGCGCTTTGTCGTTTTCGACCGCGCTCAGCAATTCGCTGTCCAGTGCTTCCCCATCCATTAAAGCGGAAAGTTTTTCTTTCTGCATGCTTAATACCTTTTCCAGTATCCCGCTATCGTCAACGCCTGATAAGCGGTTGAACTTTATTATCAATGGCTTCCCGCGCACGGAAAATGCGGGAGCGTACCGTACCGACCGGGCAATCCATAATGGCCGCTATCTCTTCATAGCTAAGGCCATCCAGCTCCCGCAACGTAATTGCCATGCGTAAATCTTCCGGGAGTGACTCTATGGTACGGAATACGATCTGTCTCAGTTCCTCAGACAACATTAAGTTCTCTGGGTTCGAAATTTCTTTCAACGCGCCGCCGCTTTCGAAGTTTTCCGCCTCGTTGGCGTCCACATCACTGGACGGCGGGCGACGGCCCTGAGCGACTAAGTAATTTTTTGCCGTATTAACGGCGATACGGTAGAGCCAGGTATAAAATGCGCTGTCGCCGCGAAAAGAATCAAACGCGCGCCAGGCTTTAACAAAAGATTCCTGAACAACATCAGAGACGTCGCCTGAGGGGACATAGCGGGATACCAGATTCGCCACTTTATGCTGGTAGCGAATGACCAGTAAGTTAAAGGCCTTCTGATCTCCCTTCTGGACCCGTTCGACAAGGACCTGATCCGTTAACTGCTCGCTCATCCGAGGTAATGTCTCCCCAAACCTTAATTTCCACGCGTAATCGAAATGCCACCCGAACTCTGCATTGTGAGCAAGCAGAAGCTTAGAGCGCCGGTTGCCCGGAAAGTTCCGTTACGCCTTTGTTTTTGTGCGGCAATGGCGAACGCCGGTTCTACTCATTATATGTTCACAATCTGAATGACGGCCTGTAAGGACGTATTTTGTTGCACAGGCCGCTTGCAGGGTAACGCAACACCACCATTTTTTCACCTTTAAATCTCCGGGATGCGCGGCGTTACGCAGCGTTTTCAGCACGCCTGGCGGCGCTAAGGCAGAATGTCGCTCGCGTGTTTAGTGATTACAACGAAGATTAAAAAAAGCGTGTTTGATTTCGCATTCTGGTGCTATGCTGGCCAAACCTTGTTTAGTAAATTAAACACGACGATGAATATAACCCCTGAACTTCACTGTGATGTGCTGATTGTTGGCAGCGGCGCCGCCGGCCTTTCCCTGGCGCTGCGCCTGGCGGAACATAGCCAGGTGATGGTTTTGAGCAAAGGCCCGTTGAGCGAAGGCTCCACCTTTTACGCCCAGGGCGGAATAGCCGCGGTTTTCGATGAAACCGACAGTATCGCCTCGCATGTGGAGGACACGCTGATTGCGGGCGCGGGTCTGTGCGATCGCGACGCCGTCGAGTTTGTCGCCAGCAATGCCCGCCACTGCGTGCAGTGGCTTATCGATCAGGGCGTGCTGTTTGATACTGAAGTGCAGTCGAACGGCGAGGAGAGTTATCACCTCACCCGCGAAGGCGGCCACAGCCATCGTCGTATCCTGCATGCGGCGGATGCCACCGGTAAAGCCGTCGCCACGACGCTGATGGATAAAGCGCTCAGCCACCCGAATATCCGCATCCTTGAGCGCCATAACGCCGTGGATTTGATTATCTCCGACAAAATCGGCCTGCCGGGCACGCGGCGCGTGGTGGGCGCCTGGATCTGGAACCGTAATAAAGAAGAAGTGGAAACCTGTCGCGCGAAAGCCGTGGTGCTGGCCACCGGCGGCGCGTCAAAAGTCTATCAGTACACCACCAACCCCGATATCGCCTCGGGCGACGGCATTGCGATGGCCTGGCGCGCCGGTTGCCGCGTCGCGAATCTCGAATTCAATCAGTTTCACCCGACCGCCCTCTTTCATCCGCAGGCGCGCAATTTCCTGCTGACCGAAGCGCTGCGCGGCGAAGGCGCTTATCTTAAACGCCCTGATGGCACCCGCTTTATGCCGGAGTTTGACGAGCGCGCCGAACTGGCGCCGCGCGATATCGTGGCGCGCGCCATCGACCATGAAATGAAACGTCTCGGCGCCGACTGTATGTATCTCGACATCAGCCACAAGCCGGAGGCGTTTGTCCGCCAGCACTTCCCGACGATTTATGAAAAGCTGCTGGGGCTTGGCATCGATCTCACCCGCGACCCGGTGCCGGTGGTGCCCGCGGCGCACTACACCTGCGGCGGCGTGATGGTCGATGAGCACGGCCGCACCGACGTCGACGGGCTTTACGCCATCGGCGAGGTGACCTACACCGGGTTGCACGGCGCGAACCGTATGGCCTCGAACTCGCTGCTGGAGTGTCTGGTTTACGGCTGGTCGGCGGCGGAAGATATCCGGCTGCGCCTGCCCTACGCCCGCGACGTTAAAAGGCTGCCCGCCTGGGACGAAAGCCGCGTGGAGCACCCGGACGAACTGGTGGTATTGCAGCATAACTGGCATGAACTGCGGCTGTTTATGTGGGATTACGTGGGTATCGTGCGCACCACCAAACGGCTGGAGCGCGCGCTGCGGCGCATCACGATGCTACAGCAGGAGATAGAAGAGTATTACGCCAACTTCCGCGTCTCCAATAATCTCCTGGAGCTGCGCAATCTGGTGCAGGTGGCGGAGCTTATCGTGCGCTGCGCCATGATGCGCAAAGAGAGCCGCGGGCTGCACTACACGCTGGACTACCCGTATATGCTGCCGGAGTCCGGGCCATCGGTGCTCGCTCCGCTGGTTCACATAAACAGATAAAAAGCTTCCGTGAGCGCGCAATAGGCTGGTGAATAGTGCTGATCCGCCCCGCGGATCAGCAAATCGTCGCAGAAGCATTCGCCTGGAGACGGGGAAAACGCCAGCAGCACCCGGTGCGGCAGTTTTCCTTCGTTTTCGGCCACATCGGTGCGCAGCCGCAAATGCCATCCCTGCTCGCTGGCCAGACGGCTAAACGCTTCGCCGCTGTTTTCCGGCAACACCACGCAGAAAAACCCTTCTTCAGTAATTAACTGCGCCGCGCAGGCGAGCAGCGCGCCGTGATCGAGCGTTGTGGTGTAGCGCGCCTGCTCACGGGCGGGCGTGGCGCAGGCGACGCCTTTGTCATAATAAGGTGGATTGCTGACGATAAGCTCGTAGCGTTGCGTCTGCTGCTGCGTCCAGGTCTGAATATCAGCGCCGTGAACCTGAATACGCGCCGCCCACGGCGAGGCGTCAACGTTTTCGCGCGCCTGCTCCGCCGCCTGTAAATCGAGCTCGACGGCGTCCAGCGTCACGGTAGTATCCGTACGCTGCGCCAGCATCAGCGTCAGCAAACCGCTGCCTGCTCCGATATCCAGCACGCGCTGCGCTTTGGCGACCGGTGCCCAGGCTCCCAGCAGAATGCCGTCGGTACCGACTTTCATCGCACAGCGGTCGTGCGCGACGAAAAATTGTTTGAAGGTGAAACCATTGCGGCGTAACGGGGTTTTTGGCTGCGACATCTTTAAGACCTGGTAACAAAACCGCTGTAGCATAGGCGAAAGCGCCGCCGGGGAAAAGGAGAAGCCGGGAAAGGGATGAACATTGGGCGCTGAACGTCTATAATCTGCGCCCCACACTGAGGTAGAAAATGACTGTAACCACTTTTTCCGAACTTGAACTTGATGACAGCCTGCTGGACGCGCTCCAGGAAAAAGGCTTCACCCGCCCGACCGCTATCCAGGCGGCCGCCATTCCGCCTGCGCTCGACGGGCGTGATGTGCTCGGTTCTGCGCCGACAGGCACCGGTAAAACGGCAGCTTATTTGTTGCCGGCGTTGCAGCATCTGCTCGACTTCCCTCGCAAAAAATCGGGGCCGCCGCGCATTCTGATCCTGACCCCGACCCGCGAGCTGGCGATGCAGGTCGCAGAGCATGCGCGCGAACTGGCAAAGCATACGCATCTGGATATCGCCACCATCACCGGCGGTGTGGCTTATATGAACCACGCGGAAGTCTTCAGCGAAAACCAGGACATCGTGGTCGCCACGACCGGTCGCCTGCTGCAATACATTAAAGAAGAAAACTTCGACTGCCGCGCGGTGGAAACGCTGATCCTTGATGAAGCCGACCGCATGCTGGATATGGGCTTCGCGCAGGATATCGAGACTATCGCGGGTGAAACCCGCTGGCGTAAACAGACCCTGCTGTTCTCCGCCACGCTTGAAGGCGACGCGATTAAAGATTTCGCCGAACGCCTGCTGGAAGAGCCGGTGGAAGTCTCCGCCACGCCATCCACCCGCGAGCGCAAAAAAATCCATCAGTGGTATTACCGCGCCGATAACATCGAACACAAAACCGCGCTGCTGGTGCATCTGCTGAAGCAGCCGGAAGCCACCCGCTCCATCGTGTTTGTGCGTAAACGCGAGCGTGTGCATGAGCTGGCGAACCAGCTTCGCGAAGCGGGCATCAATAACTGCTATCTCGAAGGCGAAATGGTGCAGGTGAAGCGTAACGAGGCGATTAAACGTCTGACCGACGGTCGCGTGAATGTGCTTATCGCCACCGATGTGGCCGCACGCGGTATTGATATTCCTGACGTCAGCCACGTTATTAACTTCGATATGCCGCGCACCGCCGATACCTATCTGCACCGCATCGGCCGCACCGGCCGCGCGGGACGTAAAGGCACCGCGATTTCACTGGTCGAAGCGCACGACCATCTGCTGCTGGGCAAAGTGGGCCGTTATCTTAACGAGCCGCTGAAAGCCCGCGTGATTGACGAACTGCGCCCGACCACGCGCGCGCCGAGTGAAAAACTCACCGGCAAGCCGTCCAAAAAAGCGCTCGCCAAACGCGAAGAGAAGAAAAAAGAGAAAGAAAAAGAGAAGCCGCGCGTGAAAAAACGTCACCGCGACACCAAAAACATCGGCAAACGCCGCAAGCCGAGCAGCAACGCGGCGCCGTCATCCGACAACGCCGAGTGATAAAAAAACCGCCAGCAGAGATGCTGGCGGTTTTTGTTTTGTCCGACGGCGCGCCGCCGGTGAACGAACGCCTGAACTTACAGGCTTTCGGTAAAAGTACGGGCAATCACGTCGCGCTGCTGTTCCGGAGTCAGCGAGTTAAAACGCACGGCGTAGCCGGAAACGCGAATGGTCAGCTGCGGATATTTTTCCGGGTGCTTAACGGCATCTTCCAGCGTTTCGCGACGCAGCACGTTCACGTTCAGGTGCTGACCGCCTTCCACACGCACTTCCGGTTTGATTTCCATCGGAATTTCACGGTATTCGAACTGGCCGAGCTGGCTTACCGGCACGATGTCATCTTCATTGAAACCGGCTTTGGCGCAGACGCAGCGCGCTTCGCCTTTTTCGTTATCGAGCAGCCAGAATGAATTCAGCAAATTGTCGTTTGCGGCTTTAGTAATCTGGATACCTGTGATCATAAGTTGCCTCCCTGTGGCCTTGTTTGATGCGTTCAGCCAGCGGGCTCTCAAACAGGCGGCTGGCTAATTGGTAAAACCATTGTTGTCTTATTGTTTTATATACCACCAAAGGGCGTTCATTCTTTGATTTAAATCAAAATAAACCCCTCATCATGTATGGGTATAGCACAAAGGAATTGTTTTACATCAACTTAGGCACGGCAAAACTTCTTAAAAATTTTGTAAACCTGCGTCTGAAGCGCCCCGGTTTTGTTCTTCGGAAATAAGGCGTTAAGCTTAGGAAACAGAAAATCGCAGGAGAGCGAGATGACCGATAAACTGACCTGGCACGACGTGCTGGCTGATGAAAAAGAAAAGCCTTACTTCAAAAAGATCCTGACCACCGTCGCCGCCGAGCGTGAGGCAGGCGTCACCATCTATCCGCCGCAGAAAGATGTTTTTAACGCCTTCCGCTTTACCGAGCTTGGCGATGTGAAAGTAGTGATCCTGGGCCAGGATCCTTATCACGGGCCAGGACAAGCGCATGGCCTCGCCTTTTCGGTGCGTCCGGGCGTCGCGCCGCCGCCGTCGCTGGTGAATATGTATAAAGAGCTGGAGCAGTCGGTGCCGGGTTTCACCCGCCCTTCTCACGGTTATTTAGAAAGCTGGGCGCGTCAGGGCGTCATGCTGCTTAATACTGTGCTGACGGTACAGGCAGGCAAAGCGCATTCGCACGCGAACCTGGGCTGGGAGACGTTTACCGATAAAGTGATCTCGCTGATTAACGAGCATCGCGAAGGCGTGGTGTTCCTGCTGTGGGGCTCACACGCGCAGAAAAAAGGCGCGATTATCGACCGCAACCGTCACCATGTATTGCAGGCGCCGCACCCGTCGCCGCTCTCCGCGCATCGCGGTTTCTTTGGCTGCGGCCATTTCGTCAAAACGAACCAGTATCTGGAAAGCCGCGGCGAAGCGCCCATCGACTGGATGCCGGTTCTGCCGGAAAACGCCCAATAAAAAACCTCCCGCAGGAGGTTAACGTTTATCACGCCAGCCTCACGCTGGCGTTTTTTTACGCTTTATTCTGACGCCACCACTCGGCGAGCAGAACGCCGGTCGCCACAGAAACGTTCAGGCTTTCCACATTGCCGGTGCCGTCGATAGACAAGCTTAAATCGGCGTTCGCCAGCGTCGCTTCCGAGATACCTTCGCTTTCCTGGCCCAGCACCAGCACCATTTTCTTCGGCAGCGTCGCCTTAAAAAGCGGCGTGCCTTTATGGCTGGAAGTGGTCACGATGGCGTAACCGGCGGCGCGGAACTGCGCCAGCGCGTCGCTAAAGCTATCGCCGGTAATCGGCTCGACATGCTCGGCGCCGCCTTCTGCGGTACGCACCGCCGCGCCGGACTCCAGCAGCGAGGCGTCCTGCACAACCACGCCTTTCACGCCGAAGTGCGCACAACTGCGCACGATAGCGCCGAGGTTATGCGGATTGCCCACATCTTCCAGCGCCAGCACGCAATCTTCATCGCCCGCTTTGCTCAGCCACTGGTCAACGCTCGCGCCGCTGCGTTTTTTAATCAGGAAGCAGACGCCGCCGTGATGCTCGGTGCCGGAAGCTTTGGTCAGCTCCGCGTCGTCCACAACGTGGTACGCTTTGCGGTTTGCCGCCATCCAGCGCAGCGCTTCTTTAAAGCGCGGGGTTACGCTCTGGATAAACCAGGCGCGAACGATAGATTCCGGACGGCTCTGGAACAGCGCCTGACAGGCGTTCTCGCCATAGACGCGGGTTTCTTCGGCACGCTGGCGACGCAGCACTTCCGGATCGATAAAACTTTTACCGCTGATGCCGCCGTGATCCGGCTTCTCGGGGGCTTCCGCACCCGGCGCGCGGGAGACGGTGCGCCACGGGGACGCCTCACGGTCGCCGTCACGTTCACGGCCACGGTCGCGACTGCGTTCGCGGTCAGACGGTCTGTCATTGCGCGCAGCACGACGACCGCCTTCCGGTTTACCGTTGCCTGCGGGACGACCGCCGCCTTTTCCGGTACGTGGGTTTGAGCTGCGTTTGTCCGTATTTTCATCACTGCGGACATACATCACTTTGACCTTGCCGCTCTTGCCTTTAAATTCGTCGTTCATGTCTTTCTCCACCTGCGCTGCGCGAAGCGCGCAGATTACCCGATGTGTCCACGCTTAGCCATTCTTTCGCGCAAAAGCTAATAACTATTGTACTCATTGGATAAAACGGTTTGAGCCTCGAAACATTCTTGCAGATACTGGATAACATTATCGAAACATAGCCGACGTTTTCGCGTCGGTTTCTGTCACCTGCAACCCAGAGGTTAGCTATGAATACCGTTTGTGCCGCTTGCCAGACTGTCAATCGCGTGGATGAAGAGCGTATTGAAGACGGCGCGAAGTGCGGCCGCTGTGGCCACGCGCTGTTTGACGGCGATGTGATTAACGCCACCAGCGAAACGCTGGATCAGCTGCTTAAAGATGACCTGCCGGTAGTGATTGATTTCTGGGCGCCGTGGTGCGGCCCGTGCCGTAGCTTTGCGCCGATCTTCGAAGATGTCGCCGAAGAGCGCAGCGGCAAAATACGCTTTGTAAAAGTGAATACCGAAGCCGAACCGGAGCTGAGCGCGCGCTTTCGCATCCGCAGCATTCCGACCATCATGATGTTCAGAAACGGGCAACTGGTGGATATGCTCAATGGCGCCGTACCGAAAGCGCCGTTCGACGCCTGGCTCAACGAAGCGACGAACGAAGCTGTATAACGTCTGCTGCGGGGCGCACCTTGTGCCCCGCGATTCCCTCTGCGACAATGGCGTTTTTGCCGGCTTCCCATGACTGAAAACGCTGTCCTTCGCCTGCGCGCCGAGCGCCTGGCGCGCGCCACCCGCCCTTTTCTCGCCCGCGGCAACCGCATTAAGCGCTGCCAGCGTTGCCTGCTGCCGTTACGCCATTGCTTATGCGACACGCTGCAACCGCAGCCGGCCCGCAGCCGTTTCTGTCTGGTGATGTTCGACACCGAGCCGATGAAGCCCAGCAATACCGGCAGGCTTATCGCCGATATTCTGCCTGATACTGAGGCGTTTCAGTGGTCGCGCACCGAGCCGCCCGCCGCCCTTCTTGAACTCGTGGCAAACCCTGACTATCAGCCAATGGTGGTGTTCCCGGCCACCTACGCCGATGCCGGACGCGAAGTGCTGACCGCCCCGCCGCGTACCGGCAAGCCGCCGCTTTTTATTATGCTCGACGGCACCTGGACTGAAGCGCGCAAAATGTTTCGCAAAAGCCCTTATCTTGACGCGCTGCCGGTTATCTCGGTGGATTTAACGCGGGTATCGGCGTATCAGCTGCGCGAAGCGCACGCCGACGGCCAGTATTGCACGGCGGAAGTAGCGATAGCGCTGCTGGATGGCGCGGGCGATACCGCCGCGGCGCAGGGCTTAAGCGATCACTTCGCGCTGTTTAAGGCGCGTTATCTCGCCGGTAAACCTCATCATCAGGGCAGCGTCACAGCAGCGCAGGCAGAAAGCGTTTAAAATCATCAGGTCACTTCGACGCCGGAGAAAATGATGAGCCAACGTGGCCTGGAAGCGCTGTTACGTCCCAAATCCATCGCCGTCATCGGCGCCTCGATGAAACCCGAGAGGGCCGGTTTTCTGATGATGCGTAATTTGCTGGCGGGCGGTTTCAGCGGGCCGGTTCTGCCGGTGACGCCCGCCTGGAAAGCGGTGTGCGGCGTGCTGGCCTGGCCGGATGTCGCAAGCCTGCCGTTTACGCCCGATCTCGCGGTGCTGTGCACCCATGCGAAGCGCAACCTGGCGCTGCTGGAGGCGCTCGGCGAGAAAGGCTGTAAAACCTGCCTGGTGCTTTCATCGCCCCCCGAACAACACGCTGAGCTGCTGGCCTGCGCGGCGCGCTTCCAGATGCGACTGCTCGGCCCGAACAGTCTGGGGCTGCTGGCGCCGTGGCAGGGCCTGAACGCCAGCTTCTCGCCGGTGCCGATCCGCAAAGGCAAGCTCGCGTTTATTTCGCAGTCCGCCGCCGTCTCTAACACCATTCTCGACTGGGCGCAGCAACGCCAGCTCGGCTTCTCCTGGTTTATCGCCTTAGGCGACAGCCTGGATATCGATGTCGACGAACTGCTCGATTATCTGGCGCGCGACAGTAAAACCAGCGCCATTTTGCTTTATCTTGAACACCTGAGCGACGCCCGACGCTTTGTCTCCGCCGCCCGTAGCGCCTCGCGCAATAAACCCATTCTGGTGATTAAAAGCGGGCGCAGCCCCAGCGCGCGCCGCCTGCTGAATACGCATGCGGGGCTGGACGCCGCCTGGGATGCGGCGATCCAGCGCGCCGGCCTGCTGCGCGTGCAGGATACCCATGAGCTGTTCTCGGCGGTGGAAACCTTAAGCCATATGCGCCCGCTGCGCGGCGAGCGGCTGATGATTGTCAGCAACGGCGCCGCGCCTGCCGCGCTGGCGCTTGACGAACTCTGGCGGCGACAGGGAAAACTCGCCACGCTGGATGACGCGATGCTAACCCGGCTGCAACAGCAGTTGCCGGAAGGCATCCACGCGGACAACCCGCTCGATTTGCGTGACGACGCGACCCCCGCGCGGTATTTAAAAGCGATCGAAGCGCTGCTGGACAGCCACGATTTCGACGCGCTGATGGTTATTCACTCCCCGAGCGCCGCCGCGCCCGGCAGCGAGAGCGCCCGCGCGCTAATCGATCTCTTTAACCGCCACCCGCGCGGCAAGTACGTAACACTAATTACCAACTGGGGCGGCGAGTTCTCTTCTCAGGAGGCGCGTCATCTGTTCAGCGAAGCGGGCATTCCCACCTATCGCACCCCGGAAGGCGCGGTCACCGCATTTATGCATATGGTGGAGTATCGCCGTAACCAGAAACAGCTGCGCGAAACCCCGGCGCTGCCCGCCACGCTCCCGGCGGATACCGCCCAGGCGCACCAGCTGTTGCAGCAGGCGTGCGCCGAGGGCGTGACGCAGCTCGATACCCATGAAGTGCGCCCGATACTGGAAGCCTATGGCCTGCACACGCTGCCAACATGGATAGCGGGAGACAGCGCCGAGGCGGTGCATATCGCCGGCCAGATTGGCTACCCGGTGGCGCTGAAGCTGCGCTCGCCGGATATTCCGCATAAATCTGAAGTTCAGGGGGTGATGCTTTATCTGCGCACCGCCCACGAAGTACAGCGCGCCGCGGACGCGATGCTCGACAGGGTGAAAATGACCTGGCCGCAGGCGCGCATTCACGGCCTGCTGGTGCAGAGCATGGCGAACCGCGCCGGCGCGCAGGAGCTGCGGGTGGTGGTTGAGCACGACCCGGTCTTCGGGCCGCTGATTATGCTGGGCGAAGGCGGCGTCGAGTGGCGTCCTGAGGCGCAGGCCGCGGTGGCGCTGCCGCCGCTGAACATGAATCTGGCGCGCTATCTGGTCATTCAGGCCATCAAGAGCGGCAAAATTCGCGGGCGCAGCGCGCTACGTCCACTGGATATTGCGGGCTTAAGCGAGCTGCTGGTGCAGGTCTCCAACCTCGTGGTGGATTGCCCGGAAATTTCGCGTCTGGATATTCATCCGCTGCTCGCTTCGGGCAGCGACTTTACGGCGCTGGACGTTACGATGCAGCTTGAACCCTT
Organism: Cronobacter universalis NCTC 9529; assembly: GCF_001277175.1. NCBI lineage: Bacteria > Pseudomonadati > Pseudomonadota > Gammaproteobacteria > Enterobacterales > Enterobacteriaceae > Cronobacter > Cronobacter universalis. Next base: position 3,228,533 of record NZ_CP012257.1, read on the forward strand.
TAGCGGCGACGCGGACGCGCGGCTGGCGGTTCGCCCCTATCCGCACCGTTTAGAAGAGTGGGTAACGCTTAAAAACGGCGAGCGCTGCCTGTTCCGCCCTATCCTTCCCGAAGATGAACCACAGCTGCAACGCTTTATCTCTCAGGTGACGAAAGAAGATCTTTATTACCGTTACTTTAGCGAGATCAATGAATTTACCCATGATGATTTAGCCAATATGACCCAGATCGACTACGATCGAGAAATGGCTTTTGTGGCGGTACGTCAGCAGACAGGCGGCGAGGAGATCATTGGCGTGACCCGCGCGATCTCCGATCCGGACAATATCGACGCCGAGTTCGCGGTTCTGGTCAGATCCGATCTTAAAGGGCTGGGCCTCGGGCGCAGGCTGCTGGAGAAGTTGATCGCCTACACGCGCGATCACGGCCTGTCGCGGCTGAATGGTATTACGATGCCCCATAACCAGGGGATGGTGGCGCTGGCCCGCAAGCTTGGATTTAGCGTCGATATTCAGCTGGATGAAGGCATCGTCGCCCTGAGCCTGGCGCTGACAAAACCCGCCGATTCGTGAGTAAGGTACTGGAAATGTTGACCACATTTTTGGACAGTAATGGTATTATCGTCCGCTTCAGTCGTCTGCATTGCACAGAAGACCATCCACTTCAGAGAAGATATGCACTGTGATGTTGTCAAAATTTAAACGCAACAAACATCAACAACACCTTGCCCAACTACCGAAGCTTTCTCAGTCAGTTGATGATGTCGCGTTCTGTTTCGCTCCCGCCGATTTCCGCAAACAGCTCCTGGAAAAGATAGCGACGGCGACCACGCGTATTTGCATCATCGCGCTCTATCTTGAGCAGGACGATGGCGGCAAAGGCGTGTTGTCGGCGCTTTATGAAGCTAAACGCCAGCGCCCTGAGCTTGAGGTCAGCGTCCTGGTGGACTGGCATCGTGCGCAGCGCGGACGCATCGGCGCCGAAGCCTCGAACACCAACGCCGACTGGTATTGCCGCATGGCGCAGGAGAACCCGGGCGTCAGCGTGCCGGTGTACGGCGTGCCGGTAAATACCCGTGAAGCGCTGGGCGTGCTGCATTTTAAAGGCTTTATTATTGATGATTGCGTGCTTTACAGCGGCGCCAGCCTGAACGACGTCTATCTGCACCAGCACGATAAATATCGCTATGACCGCTACCACTGCATTCGCAACGCGAAGCTTGCCGATGTGATGTATGACTGGGTACGCACGCAGTTAATGAACGGCCACGCGGTGAATCGTCTCGACGATCCGAATCGTCCAAAAAGCCCGGAAATCAAAAACGACATCCGCCAGTTCCGCCATCTGCTGCGCGATGCCGCGTATCATTTTCAGGGCGATGCCGATAACGATCAGCTGGCCGTCACGCCGCTGGTCGGGCTGGGTAAATCGAGCCCGCTGAATAAAGCGATTTTCCACCTGATGCCCTGCGCCGAAGAGAAGCTGGTCATCTGCACGCCGTACTTTAACCTGCCCGCGGTGCTGGTGCGCAATATCATTGCGCTTCTGCGCGACGGCAAAAAAGTGGAAATTATTGTCGGCGATAAGACCGCGAACGACTTTTATATTCCGGAAGATCAGCCGTTTAAGATTATCGGCGCGCTGCCTTATCTCTATGAGATCAACCTGCGTCGTTTCTTAAGCCGCCTGCAGTATTACGTCAACACCGATCAACTGGTGGTACGTCTGTGGAAAGATGGCGATAACAGTTATCACCTGAAAGGCATGTGGGTGGACAATGAATGGATGCTGCTGACCGGCAACAACCTTAACCCGCGCGCCTGGCGTCTCGATCTGGAAAACGCGATCCTTATCCACGATCCCAAACAGCAACTGGCGTCTGTTCGCCAGCGTGAGCTCGCGGAGATCCGCACCCATACCACGGTGGTGAAACACTATCGCGATCTGCAAAGCATCGCGGATTACCCGGTAAAAGTGCGCAAGCTTATCCGCCGCCTGCGTCGCATCCGTATCGACCGGCTGATCAGCCGTATTCTCTGACGCTTATCGCTTAACGAAGCCCTGCCACGCAGGGCTTTTTTATGGAGAACGCTATGCGCGCCCTGCTCTTTCCTCTTATCGTCACGCTGACCGGCTGTAGTCATATGGCGCAGGACAGCTGGGCAGGCCAGGATAAAGCCCAGCACTTTTTAGGCTCGGCGCTGCTCTCCGCTGCCGGCAACGAATATGCGCAGCGCCAGGGGCACTCTCCCGATCGGTCCGCCGCGTTCGGGCTGATGTTTTCGGTATCCCTTGGCGCGACGAAAGAACTCTGGGACAGCCGCCCGACGGGGAGCGGCTGGAGCTGGAAAGATCTGGCGTGGGACGTGGCGGGCGCCAGCGCCGGTTACGCTATCTGGCAGATGGCCGGGCATTAAAGGCGCATGCCTTTTCCTTTGCGGTGGAGCTTGAGCGAGACCAGAAACGCGACGGCGCCCATCGCCGAAACGTACCAGAAGAACGCCGTTTCTGAGCCCAGCGATTTGAGCGACAGCGCCACATACTCCGCCGAGCCGCCAAAGAGCGCGTTGGCGACCGCGTAAGAGAGCCCGACGCCCAGCGCGCGCACCTGCGCCGGAAACATCTCCGCCTTCACGATGCCGCTTATCGAGGTATAGAAGCTGACAATCAGCAGCGCCAGCATCACCAGCCCAAACGCCGCGAGCGGCGAACTGACACTTTGCAGCGCCATGAGGATCGGCACGGTACAGAGCGTGGCGAGCGCGCTGAAGCAGAGCATTGAATTGCGACGGCCGATTTTGTCAGACAGCGCACCGAAAAACGGCTGCAGCAGCATGAAGACAAAAAGCGCGGCGGTCATCACCATACTCGCCGTGTTCGCATGCATTCCCGCCGTATTGACGAGATATTTCTGCATATAGGTCGTAAACGTGTAAAAGCTCAGCGAACCGGCGGCGGTAAACCCGAGCACCATGACGAATGCCCGACGGTTGCGCCAGAGCCCCTTCAGCGATCCCGCTTCTTTCAGCGCGCGTGTTTCCTGCTGCGAGGTTTCATCCAGCGAGCGGCGCAGCCACAGCGCCACCACCGCCAGCACCGCGCCCAGCGCGAAGGGAATACGCCAGCCCCAGGCGCGCAGAGCGTCGTCTGACAAAATCTGTTGCAGCACCACGACGACCAGCAGCGCCATTAACTGCCCGCCGATAAGCGTGACGTACTGGAATGACGCATAAAAGCCTTTGCGCCCTTCGATAGCCACTTCGCTCATGTAAGTGGCGCTGGTGCCATATTCTCCCCCGACCGACAGCCCCTGGAACAGGCGCGCCACAAGTAACAGCAGCGGAGCCCAGGTGCCAATCACCGCATAACCCGGCAGGCAGGCAATGACCAGCGAGCCGAAACACATCATACAAACGGAAATGAGCATCGAGGTTTTACGCCCGTGTTTATCGGCGATGTAACCAAAGAGCCAGCCGCCGATGGGGCGCATCAGAAACCCCGCGGCGAAGATGCCTGCCGTTTGCAGAAGCTGCGTTGTGCTGTTATCGGAGGGGAAAAAGATATGCGCGAAATAAAGAGAGCAAAAAGAGTAGACGTAGAAATCGAACCACTCCACCAGGTTGCCTGACGAGGCGCCCACAATGGCCCAGACGCGACGGCGGGTATCGCTGGAAGTCAGTGACGGTTTGTCTGTCCGGGCCGTAACTTCAGTCATCTCTCTCTCCTTTTCGCCCCCGCGACGCGGTAAACGAGGGGCTATACGCAGGCTATAAAATATGATGTTAATCATATGTTAACAAATTTCCGTGAGGGAGCGGGAATTTTACGCGGCGTTAGCCCCACTTTTCCTGATGGGCTTTTTTACGCCGCAGATAGTCTTCATCCGCCCGGATACGATCCCACCACCCTTTAAACACCGTCGCCGCCGCCGCTTTGGTGGGGTCATTGCCGCGGGGATTGAGGTTACGGTCGGCGTCATACTTTTTGCCGCCTTTATAGTTGGCGTAGCGACGCGCGCGGGTGTATCCCATCTGAATAAACTTGCGCGCCATATCCATGCCAACAAAATCGTCCTTTTCACGATACTCTTCGAACAACTCATAAATCTTTTCTGCCGAGGCTCTGGCGCTCTCTTCATCTTTATAGCGCCAGTACGGGAGGATTTCGCTTTTGTAAGGCTCAACCAGCAACACGCCCTGCTCGCCCCGCCCCACCTGATACCGTTCCGGGTGCGCGCGAAAGTCGATGCTATCGAAGTCCTGCTGATAATCAAAAGGTTTAGCGGCCACGGGCATGCCTCCTGTAATGCGGTTCGTATAACCATAGCAGGCTTCAGAGAACTCCCGCTTTTCGCTTACCGGCATTAAGTGGACTACCCTTCAACAGGTTAGCTTTTCGAGCGCAGCTCAGGATCTATGCGCACACTCACCTGACGCGAGGCACGATAATGACCAAAAAAACGAGCGATTTTTTTGTAGAACGGCTGAAAGCGTGGGGCGTAACCCGCATTTACGGCTACCCCGGCGACGGCATTAACGGCGTACTGGGCGCGTTGCAGCGCGCCGACAAAGCCGGCGACGGCATTGAGTTTATTCAGGTGCGCCATGAAGAGATGGCGGCGTTTATGGCCTGCGCCCATGCGAAATTTACGGGCGAGCCGGGCGTCTGCCTCTCTACCGGCGGGCCGGGCGCCACGCATCTGTTGACCGGCCTGTATGACGCGCAGATGGACCATATGCCGGTTATCGCCATCGCAGGCCAGGCGGAAACGACCGCCCGCGGCGCGACCTATCAGCAGGAACTGAATCTCGATCGCGTATTCAGCGATGTGGCGAGTTTTGTTCAGGAGGCGGCAACGCCCGCGCAGTTGCGTCATCTGGTGGATCGCGGCGTGAGGATCGCGAAAGCGAATAATGGCGTGACGGTGCTGATCCTGCCCAAAGATCTCCAGGATGAACCCTGGCAGGAGCCGCAGCACGCCCACGGCTTTACGCATTCCGGGCCGGGCTATCAGCGCCCGCATGTGATCCCTCATCAGTACGATCTTCAGCGCGCCGCGGATATTCTCAACGACGGCAAAAAAGTCGCGATCCTGATAGGCGCTGGCGCGCGCGAAGCCGCGGTGGAAGTGGTACAGGCGGCGAACCTGCTCGGCGCGGGCGTGGCGAAAGCGCTGCTCGGCAAAGACGTGCTACCGGATGACGCGCCGTTTGTGACGGGCTGTATCGGCCTGCTGGGCACCGAGCCGTCATGGGATCTGATGCAGGGCTGCGATACGCTGCTGATGATTGGCACCGGCTTCCCGTGGACGGAATTCCTGCCGAAAGAAGGCCAGGCGCGGGCGGTGCAGATAGATCTGGACGCCTCAATGCTCGGTCTGCGTTATCCGACAGAAGTGAATCTGCATGGTGATGCCGTGAGCACATTACAGGCGCTGCTTCCGCTGCTGAAGCGTAAAGAAGATCGTAGCTGGCAGGAGAAAATCGCGGTTTCCGTCAAAGCGTGGTGGGAGAAAATCGAAGAACGCGCGATGGCGAAAGCGACGCCCGTAAACCCGCAGCGCGTGGTGTGGGAGATGTCGCCATTACTGCCGGATAACGCAATCGTGACGTCTGACTCCGGCTCGTGCGCTAACTGGTTTGCGCGGGATTACCGGGTCAAACAGGGCCAGCGGGCGTCGCTCTCGGGCGGTCTTGCCTGTATGGGCGCCGCCGTACCTTATGCGATTGCCGCGAAATTTGCCTTCCCGGAAAAACCGGTGGTGGCGCTGGTCGGTGACGGAGCGATGCAGATGAATAATCTCGCGGAACTGATTACTATCCAGAAATACTGGCAGCGCTGGTCCGATCCGCGGTTGATCGTCTGCGTATTCAATAACCAGGATCTGAATCAGGTGACGTGGGAACAGCGCATCATGGAAGGCAACCCGCGGTTTGCCGCCACGCAGGATGTGCCGGACGTGCCTTATGCGCAGTTTGCGGAATCGATCGGCCTGAAAGGAATTTACGTCGACTCGCCGGAAGCCCTTCAGGCCGCCTGGCAACAGGCGCTGGCGGCGGATCGTCCTGTCGTGCTCGAGGTGAAAACCGATCCGGAAGTGGCGCCGCTGCCGCCGCATATCAGTTTCGCCCAGGCAAAAGGATTTATGTCCTCTATGGCGAAAGGCGATAAATCGGCCGGTAAAGTCATTGCGGATACCGCCCATCAGGTAATGAATACTGTCCTGCCGGGTAAAAAATCGTAACGCGTCGGCTCCTCAGGCAGACTGAGGAGCCCCTTTTCGGCTATTTACGCAGTAACTTTTGCAGCCGCTGCTGCTGCCATTGTTCGATCCACCCGCGCAGTAAAAACAACCGCAACCCTTTTACTATCAGTAACCCGCTCCAGATAAGCATTACCCATAATGACCAGTGACTTTCCGGCTCAGTAAAGCGGTTGAGCAGGTAAAGTCCGGTGCTAACCACAAGCGCGGTAGTCAAGCTGCGATAAAAGTGGCGCTCTGCATCCAGACGCCTGCGGGCGGTCAATACTGCGTCATCCAGCGGACCTGCAGCCTGAAGCGGCGTGCCCGTCAATTCTTCAACACGCGTTTCAAAAACAGCGGCCAGCGCGCTTAACGTTTCGAGTGAGGGCGGCTCGCCTTTTTCTATACGTTGAATAGTGCGAACGCTGACGGAGGAGAGTTCTGCCAGTTGTTCCTGAGACCATGCACGAGCGAGTCGAAGCGCGCGAATGCGGTTTTCAGTTTGCATAGCTGTGACCTTCTTTATGAGAAATGTGGCAGGTAGTATTGCGCTCTGCTGGTAAAACCACCACGACACTGACCTGACAGCGACCCGACAGTATGGCGACAGGCTGCTGGCACGGCTTTAGTGACTCTACAGAGAAGAATATGTCCTGCCTCCAGGTGGTAGCAAGATGCAGATTATCAGAGGTGGAGTTTAGAGTGTTGCCGGCCGGATGAGGGTTGCGATTTGCTCAGCAGCAGGGAGACCTGTATCAGAAGGCTTTTATCAGGCAGCGCCAGAAAATAAACATAATGGGAAGTGGTGGATTTGATGGCGGGTATTGGTATTCTGCGCGGCCTTCTCGTCGGGGTATTACTGTGCAGCGCACATTCGAGCCTGATCGAGTTATTCTTGTCAGAAGGGCATTTAACAGCAGAGCACAGATACACAAAAAGCCCCCCGCTTACGTATGAGGCTTTTTTACCCGCCCAAAAGCAAAAACCCCTCAGCGGCGCTGAGGGGTTCTTTATTTGATGCCTGGCAGTTCCCTACTCTCGCATGGGGAGGCCCCACACTACCATCGGCGCTACGGCGTTTCACTTCTGAGTTCGGCATGGGGTCAGGTGGGACCACCGCGCTACAGCCGCCAGGCAAATTCTGTCCGTCCACCGCTTTCGCCATGAACGTTTATCCGTCACAAGCTGAATGTCTCTCTCAACACGCCAGACTTCTTTGGCGTTGTAAGGTTAAGCCTCACGGTTCATTAGTACCGGTTAGCTCAACGCATCGCTGCGCTTACACACCCGGCCTATCAACGTCGTCGTCTTCAACGTTCCTTCAGGAGACTTATAGTCTCAGGGAGAACTCATCTCGGGGCAAGTTTCGTGCTTAGATGCTTTCAGCACTTATCTCTTCCGCATTTAGCTACCGGGCAGTGCCATTGGCATGACAACCCGAACACCAGTGATGCGTCCACTCCGGTCCTCTCGTACTGGGAGCAGCCCCCCTCAATTCTCCAGCGCCCACGGCAGATAGGGACCGAACTGTCTCACGACGTTCTAAACCCAGCTCGCGTACCACTTTAAATGGCGAACAGCCATACCCTTGGGACCTACTTCAGCCCCAGGATGTGATGAGCCGACATCGAGGTGCCAAACACCGCCGTCGATATGAACTCTTGGGCGGTATCAGCCTGTTATCCCCGGAGTACCTTTTATCCGTTGAGCGATGGCCCTTCCATACAGAACCACCGGATCACTATGACCTGCTTTCGCACCTGCTCGAGCCGTCACTCTCGCAGTCAAGCCAGCTTATGCCATTGCACTAACCTCCTGATGTCCGACCAGGATTAGCTGACCTTCGTGCTCCTCCGTTACACTTTGGGAGGAGACCGCCCCAGTCAAACTACCCACCAGACACTGTCCCCACGCCGGATCACGGCGCCAGGTTAGAACATCAAACATTAAAGGGTGGTATTTCAAGGTTGGCTCCACGCAGACTGGCGTCCACGCTTCAAAGCCTCCCACCTATCCTACACATCAAGGCTCAATGTTCAGTGTCAAGCTGTAGTAAAGGTTCACGGGGTCTTTCCGTCTTGCCGCGGGTACACTGCATCTTCACAGCGAGTTCAATTTCACTGAGTCTCGGGTGGAGACAGCCTGGCCATCATTACGCCATTCGTGCAGGTCGGAACTTACCCGACAAGGAATTTCGCTACCTTAGGACCGTTATAGTTACGGCCGCCGTTTACCGGGGCTTCGATCAGGAGCTTCTCTTGCGATAACCCCATCAATTAACCTTCCGGCACCGGGCAGGCGTCACACCGTATACGTCCACTTTCGTGTTTGCACAGTGCTGTGTTTTTAATAAACAGTTGCAGCCAGCTGGTATCTTCGACTGACTTCAGCTCCACCCGCAGGGGCTTCACCTACATGTCAGCGTGCCTTCTCCCGAAGTTACGGCACCATTTTGCCTAGTTCCTTCACCCGAGTTCTCTCAAGCGCCTTGGTATTCTCTACCTGACCACCTGTGTCGGTTTGGGGTACGATTTGATGTTACCTGATGCTTAGAGGCTTTTCCTGGAAGCAGGGCATTTGTCACTTCAGCACCGTGGTGCCTCGTCATCACGCCTCAGCCTTAACTTTCCGGATTTGCCTGGAAAGTCAGCCTACACGCTTAAACCGGGACAACCGTCGCCCGGCCGACATAGCCTTCTCCGTCCCCCCTTCGCAGTAACACCAAGTACAGGAATATTAACCTGTTTCCCATCGACTACGCCTTTCGGCCTCGCCTTAGGGGTCGACTCACCCTGCCCCGATTAACGTTGGACAGGAACCCTTGGTCTTCCGGCGAGCGGGCTTTTCACCCGCTTTATCGTTACTTATGTCAGCATTCGCACTTCTGATACCTCCAGCATGCCTCACAGCACACCTTCACAGGCTTACAGAACGCTCCCCTACCCAACAACACATAGTGTCGCTGCCGCAGCTTCGGTGCATGGTTTAGCCCCGTTACATCTTCCGCGCAGGCCGACTCGACCAGTGAGCTATTACGCTTTCTTTAAATGATGGCTGCTTCTAAGCCAACATCCTGGCTGTCTGGGCCTTCCCACATCGTTTCCCACTTAACCATGACTTTGGGACCTTAGCTGGCGGTCTGGGTTGTTTCCCTCTTCACGACGGACGTTAGCACCCGCCGTGTGTCTCCCGTGATAACATTCTCCGGTATTCGCAGTTTGCATCGGGTTGGTAAGCCGGGATGGCCCCCTAGCCGAAACAGTGCTCTACCCCCGGAGATGAGTTCACGAGGCGCTACCTAAATAGCTTTCGGGGAGAACCAGCTATCTCCCGGTTTGATTGGCCTTTCACCCCCAGCCACAGGTCATCCGCTAATTTTTCAACATTAGTCGGTTCGGTCCTCCAGTTAGTGTTACCCAACCTTCAACCTGCCCATGGCTAGATCACCGGGTTTCGGGTCTATACCCTGCAACTTAACGCCCAATTAAGACTCGGTTTCCCTTCGGCTCCCCTATGCGGTTAACCTTGCTACAGAATATAAGTCGCTGACCCATTATACAAAAGGTACGCAGTCACCCTCTTACGAAGGCTCCCACTGCTTGTACGTACACGGTTTCAGGTTCTGTTTCACTCCCCTCGCCGGGGTTCTTTTCGCCTTTCCCTCACGGTACTGGTTCACTATCGGTCAGTCAGGAGTATTTAGCCTTGGAGGATGGTCCCCCCATCTTCAGACAGGATATCACGTGTCCCGCCCTACTCATCGAGCTCACAACCTGTGTGCCTTCGTGTACGGGGCTGTCACCCTGTATCGCCGGCCTTTCCAGACCGTTCCACTGACACACACGCTGATTCAGGCTCTGGGCTGTTCCCCGTTCGCTCGCCGCTACTGGGGGAATCTCGGTTGATTTCTTTTCCTCGGGGTACTTAGATGTTTCAGTTCCCCCGGTTCGCCTCGTTTGACTATGTATTCATCAAACGATGATGCACCGAAGTGCACCGGGTTTCCCCATTCGGACATCGCCGGTTATAACGGTTCATATCACCTTACCGGCGCTTTTCGCAGATTAGCACGTCCTTCATCGCCTCTGACTGCCAGGGCATCCACCGTGTACGCTTGTTCGCTTAACCTCACAACCCGAAGAAGTCTTCGCGCTGCGAGTTTGAGAGACTCTGACACACCGCGCATTCCTTATTACGGAAGAATGCAACAGCGTGTCTGTTTCAATTTTCAGCTTGTTCCGGATTGTTAAAGAGCAAATATCTCAAACGTGACTTTACAGTCAGTTTTGAGATATTAATCGGTAACGCCTTTCACTCATTACCAGCAGGTGGCGTCCCTTAGGGGATTCGAACCCCTGTTACCGCCGTGAAAGGGCGGTGTCCTGGGCCTCTAGACGAAAGGGACTTCGCTTTCGCAGACAACCCTGCTTCTTTACTTTCTATCAGACAATCTGTGTGAGCACTACGAGGTTGTATCTTTCAGGTAAGGAGGTGATCCAACCGCAGGTTCCCCTACGGTTACCTTGTTACGACTTCACCCCAGTCATGAATCACAAAGTGGTAAGCGCCCTCCCGAAGGTTAAGCTACCTACTTCTTTTGCAACCCACTCCCATGGTGTGACGGGCGGTGTGTACAAGGCCCGGGAACGTATTCACCGTGGCATTCTGATCCACGATTACTAGCGATTCCGACTTCATGGAGTCGAGTTGCAGACTCCAATCCGGACTACGACGCACTTTATGAGGTCCGCTTGCTCTCGCGAGTTCGCTTCTCTTTGTATGCGCCATTGTAGCACGTGTGTAGCCCTGGTCGTAAGGGCCATGATGACTTGACGTCATCCCCACCTTCCTCCGGTTTATCACCGGCAGTCTCCTTTGAGTTCCCACCATCACGTGCTGGCAACAAAGGATAAGGGTTGCGCTCGTTGCGGGACTTAACCCAACATTTCACAACACGAGCTGACGACAGCCATGCAGCACCTGTCTCAGAGTTCCCGAAGGCACTCCCGCATCTCTGCAGGATTCTCTGGATGTCAAGACCAGGTAAGGTTCTTCGCGTTGCATCGAATTAAACCACATGCTCCACCGCTTGTGCGGGCCCCCGTCAATTCATTTGAGTTTTAACCTTGCGGCCGTACTCCCCAGGCGGTCGACTTAACGCGTTAGCTCCGGAAGCCACGCCTCAAGGGCACAACCTCCAAGTCGACATCGTTTACGGCGTGGACTACCAGGGTATCTAATCCTGTTTGCTCCCCACGCTTTCGCACCTGAGCGTCAGTCTTCGTCCAGGGGGCCGCCTTCGCCACCGGTATTCCTCCAGATCTCTACGCATTTCACCGCTACACCTGGAATTCTACCCCCCTCTACGAGACTCAAGCCTGCCAGTTTCAAATGCAGTTCCCAGGTTGAGCCCGGGGATTTCACATCTGACTTAACAGACCGCCTGCGTGCGCTTTACGCCCAGTAATTCCGATTAACGCTTGCACCCTCCGTATTACCGCGGCTGCTGGCACGGAGTTAGCCGGTGCTTCTTCTGCGAGTAACGTCAATGACTGCGGTTATTAACCACAATCCCTTCCTCCTCGCTGAAAGTACTTTACAACCCGAAGGCCTTCTTCATACACGCGGCATGGCTGCATCAGGCTTGCGCCCATTGTGCAATATTCCCCACTGCTGCCTCCCGTAGGAGTCTGGACCGTGTCTCAGTTCCAGTGTGGCTGGTCATCCTCTCAGACCAGCTAGGGATCGTCGCCTAGGTGAGCCGTTACCCCACCTACTAGCTAATCCCATCTGGGCACATCTGATGGCATGAGGCCCGAAGGTCCCCCACTTTGGTCCGAAGACGTTATGCGGTATTAGCTACCGTTTCCAGTAGTTATCCCCCTCCATCAGGCAGTTTCCCAGACATTACTCACCCGTCCGCCACTCGTCAGCAGAGCAGCAAGCTGCTCCCTGTTACCGTTCGACTTGCATGTGTTAGGCCTGCCGCCAGCGTTCAATCTGAGCCATGATCAAACTCTTCAATTAAAAGTCTGATGCTCAAAGAATTAAACTGTTAGTTCGTAATGAATTAACTGTTGTTCACTTGAGACTTGATATTCGTTTATCGTCCGTAGACGTTAAGATATCAGTGCCCCGAGTGCCCACACAGATTGTCTGATAAATTGTTAAAGAGCGGTGCGACGCGGCGTTCAGCCTGCTGTCGCGAGGTGGCGTATATTACGCTTTCCTCTTTCAGAGTCAAGCGTTTATTTTCGCTTTCGTCTGCCTGACGGGCCGGCTCGTTCGCCGTTGTGCCGTGTCAGTGGAGGCGCATTATAGGGAGTTCTTTGCGCCTGACAACCCCTAATTTCAAAAAACTTTCTGACCGTTCACTTTCCAGGCAATACGCCTGAAGAACAGCCATCATTGCCTGGTTTATAAACAAAAACGAGCCCCGAAGGGCCCGTTTTTCATTTTTTGCGAGTTACTGCACAGCGACGATACGATCGTCACGCACGATAAGCTCAATAGTTTTTCCGGGCACCAGCTCTCCGGAGAGGATTTGCTGCGCCAGCGGGTTTTCAATCTGCTGCTGAATGGCGCGTTTCAGCGGACGCGCGCCGTAAACCGGGTCGTAGCCGTTCTCGCCAAGCAACTGCAGAGCGTCGTCTGAGATATGCACCGCATAACCGCGGTCTTCCAGACGCTGGTAGAGCCGCTGCAACTGGATCTGCGCAATAGAAGCAATGTGTTGCTGCCCTAACGGATGGAACACCACTACTTCATCAATACGGTTGATGAATTCAGGACGGAAGCTCTGCCCGACCACGCCCATCACCAGTTCTTTCATGCTCGCGTAGTCCAGCGCGCCAAAACGTTCCTGAATCAGATCGGAACCGAGGTTAGACGTCATGATGACCACAGTATTGCGGAAATCGACCGTTCTGCCTTGTCCATCAGTCAGTCGTCCATCGTCCAGCACCTGCAACAGGATGTTGAAGACATCCGGATGCGCTTTTTCCACTTCATCCAGCAGGATGACGGAATAAGGGCGACGGCGAACCGCTTCAGTCAGGTAACCGCCCTCTTCATAACCGACATATCCCGGAGGGGCGCCCACCAGACGCGACACCGAGTGTTTTTCCATAAACTCGGACATATCGATACGCACCATCGCATCGTCGCTGTCGAACATAAAGTTAGCCAGCGCTTTGCAGAGCTCGGTTTTACCTACGCCAGTCGGCCCGAGGAACAGGAACGACCCAATCGGTCGGTTCGGGTCGGAAAGCCCTGCGCGGCTGCGGCGAATCGCATTCGACACCGCTTCGACCGCCTCATCCTGGCCAATGACACGCTGATGCAGATCCTGCTCCATACGCAGAAGCTTATCGCGCTCGCTCTCCAGCATGCGGGAGACCGGAATACCGGTCCAGCGCGCCAGCACCTCGGCGATTTCCGCGTCGGTCACTTTATTACGCAGCAATCGCATCGTTTTGCCTTCCGACTGCGTGGCGGCGGCGAGCTGTTTCTCAAGCTCAGGGATTTTGCCGTACTGCAGTTCAGACATCCGCGCCAGGTCACCCACGCGGCGCGCCTGTTCGATGGCGATTTTCGCCTGCTCAAGCTCTGCTTTAATAGTCTGCGTACCGGAGAGTGACGCTTTTTCCGCTTTCCACTCTTCTTCCAGCTCAGAATACTGGCGCTCTTTGTCCGACAGCTCATCGTTGAGCATATCGAGGCGTTTTTTACTGGCTTCGTCAGACTCTTTTTTCAGCGCCTGCTGTTCCAGCTTGAGCTGAATAATGCGTCGGTCGAGGCGGTCGAGCTCTTCCGGCTTCGAGTCAATCTGCATACGAATGCTGGACGCGGCTTCATCGATAAGGTCGATGGCTTTATCCGGCAGTTGCCGGTCGGCAATATAACGGTGCGACAGCGTCGCCGCCGCGACAATCGCCGGGTCGGTTATCTGCACATGGTGGTGCAGCTCATAGCGCTCTTTCAGGCCGCGCAGAATCGCGATGGTATCTTCCACCGACGGCTGGGCTACGAATACTTTCTGGAAACGGCGCTCCAGCGCGGCGTCTTTTTCAATATACTGGCGATATTCATCAAGCGTCGTGGCGCCCACGCAGTGCAGTTCGCCGCGCGCCAGCGCCGGTTTAAGCATGTTGCCCGCATCCATCGCGCCATCGGCTTTACCCGCGCCGACCATGGTATGCAGCTCATCGATAAACAGGATGACGTTGCCTTCCTGTTTTGAGAGATCATTCAGCACGCCTTTCAGACGTTCTTCGAATTCGCCGCGGTATTTCGCGCCGGCCACCAGCGCGCCCATATCCAGCGCCAGCACCCGGCGCCCTTTCAGGCCTTCCGGCACTTCGCCGTTAACGATACGCTGCGCCAGCCCTTCGACTATCGCGGTTTTACCGACGCCAGGCTCACCAATCAGTACCGGGTTGTTTTTGGTACGACGTTGCAGCACCTGAATCGTACGACGGATTTCTTCATCACGGCCAATGACCGGATCGAGCTTGCCCTGTTCGGCACGCTCGGTTAGATCGACGGTATATTTTTTCAGTGCCTGCCGCTGATCTTCGGCCCCCTGATCGTTCACGGTTTCGCCTCCGCGCATATTTTCAATCGCTTGTGTGACATTCGCGGTCGTAGCGCCCGCGGCTTTGAGTAAATCCGCAAGCGTGCCGCGCGACTCCAGCGCCGCCAGCACAAACAGCTCTGAAGAAATAAAATTGTCGCCCCGTTTCTGCGCCAGCTTGTCGCAGAGATTCAGCGCGCGCACCAGATCCTGAGACGGCTGAACGTCGCCGCCGGTGCCTTCCACCTGCGGCAGGCGGCTCAGCGCCTGATCGAGATCGGTGCGTAACTTCCCGGCATTAACGCCTGCGGATGTCAGTAACGGGCGAACGGAACCGCCTTCCTGATTTAGCAGGGCGCTCATGAGGTGAAGGGGTTCGATAAACTGGTTGTCGTGACCCAGTGCGAGAGACTGGGCATCGGCGAGAGCAAGCTGGAATTTATTGGTAAGACGATCCAGACGCATAACTCCTCCCATAACAGGTCAAAATTGCTACTGGAGATTAAATGAGGTCATCCCTCAATTATTCAAGGTTAATGGCCTGAAATATGTGGAGCGTCAGTTATCCGTACCGGATCGTCTTGATTCAATAGGTTATATCAGCCAAATGAAACTTGCCAGACGACCTGTCGTTCTGTCGCGGCGATACGAGAAAAAATCGTGGCTTTCGCTGTAGGTGCAGCGCTCACCGCCATAAACAGTGGTTACGCCCATCTTCGCGAGACGCTGGCGCGCCAGAAGATAGATATCGGCGAAATATTTCTCGCGGTGCGGGCGAAAAGCGGCCGCAGCGGCCGGGTCTTTAGCGATAAACGCCTCGCGCACTTCCGGACCGACTTCAAAAGCCTGCGGGCCAATCGCCGGGCCAAGCCAGGCCTGGATGGTGGCGGGCGGCGCGCGAAAACAGGCGACGGTCTCTTCGAGCACGCCTTCGCACAGCCCGCGCCAGCCTGCGTGCGCCGCCGCCACTTCCGTGCCGGACGCCTCGCAAAGCAGCACCGGCAGGCAGTCGGCGGTCATCACCGCGCAGACCGTTCCCCGCTCACGGGTATAAGAGGCATCCGCGCGCTTAGACGCATAGGGCCCGCCATCGAGATGAAGGACATCTTTGCCGTGAACCTGCTCAAGCCAGACGGGCGCGGAAGGAAACGTCGCCGCCTGATAAAAGCGCCGACGGTTCTCTTCGACATGTTCCGGATTATCCCCGCAGTGCGCGCCCAGATTTAACGCGTCATAAGGCGGCAGGCTGACGCCGCCGTGGCGGGTTGAGCTACAGGCCGCGACGCCCGAAGGCAGCGGCCACTGCGGAGTAATCAGTTTCATAACCAGTCCACGTCGTCTTTATGGGCTTCAAAATCAGCGCGCAGCGCGTCGATAAGATCGACCATATCCTGCGGAATAGGCGCATGCCACTCCATCAGAATGCCGCTAACAGGATGGTAGAGGCGCAGCATCGTCGCATGCAGCGCCTGGCGATCGAACTTACGCAGCGCCTGAATGAATGCTTCACTCGCGCCTTTCGGCGGGCGCGGACGGCCGCCATACAGTTGATCGCCCACCAGCGGATGGGTGATGTGCGCCATGTGTACGCGGATCTGGTGCGTACGGCCGGTTTCCAGACGCAAACGCAGGCGGGTGTGAATCCGAAAATGCTCCATGATGCGGTAGTGCGTCACCGCCGGTTTACCCATCGGATGCACCGACATATGGGTGCGTTTGGTCGGATGGCGGCTGATAGGCTCGCTGACCGTACCGCCCGCCGTCATATGACCGATCGCCACCGCCTCATACTCGCGGGTAATTTCGCGCAGCTGCAGCGCTTCGACCAGGCGCGTCTGCGCCGGGACAGTTTTCGCCACAACCATCAGGCCGGTCGTGTCTTTATCCAGACGATGCACAATGCCCGCACGCGGAACATCGACGATAGGCGGGTAATAGTGCAGCAGCGCGTTCAGTACGGTGCCGTCCGGGTTGCCGGCGCCCGGATGAACCACCAGATCGCGCGGCTTGTTGATAACCAGAATATCGTCATCTTCATAGACGATATCGAGCGGGATATCCTGCGGCTCGAAGCGCGCTTCTTCTTCGATTTCAGCATTGATGGCGACACGTTCCCCACCCAACACTTTCTCTTTCGGCGTATCGCACATCTGGCCGTTTACCAGCACGCGCTGGTCGAGGATCCATTCTTTTATGCGTGAACGTGAATAATCCGGGAACAATTCGGCCAAAGCCTGATCTAAGCGTTGACCGAGCTGTGACTCGGACACCGTTGCGGTGAGTTGTACTCGTTGTGCCATATACAGCTTCTTCGTTAACGTTGGGTTTTACGGCTTTGCCGTTTAATATAGTGTGCTATTGTAGCTGGTCTTAATCGGGAGCTGGAACAGTGAAACTCCCGCATAACATCTGAGGAAAGTCAAAACGTCATGACGCGCATGAAATATCTGGTGGCAGCCGCCACGTTGAGCCTGGCTTTGGCGGGCTGCTCCGGTTCTAAGGAAGAGGTGCCCGATAATCCGCCTTCAGAGATCTACGCGACTGCGCAGCAAAAGCTGCAGGACGGTAACTGGAAAGCGGCAATAACGCAACTGGAAGCGTTAGATAACCGTTATCCGTTTGGCCCTTATTCTCAGCAGGTACAGCTGGATCTGATCTACGCCTATTATAAAAATGCCGATCTGCCGCTGGCCCAGGCCGCTATTGACCGCTTTATTCGCCTTAACCCGACTCACCCGAACATCGACTACGTGATCTACATGCGCGGCCTGACCAATATGGCGCTGGATGACAGCGCGCTCCAGGGCTTCTTCGGCGTCGATCGCAGCGACCGCGATCCGCAGCATGCGCGCGACGCGTTCCGCGACTTCTCGAAACTGGTTCGCGGCTATCCGCAGAGCCAGTATGCCACCGACGCCACTAAGCGTCTGGTCTATCTGAAAGATCGTCTGTCGAAATATGAGCTTTCCGTTGCGCAATACTACACCAAACGCGGCGCGTGGGTGGCGGTAGTGAACCGTGTTGACGGTATGCTGCGTGATTATCCGGATACCCAGGCGACCCACGAAGGGCTGGGCCTGATGGAAAACGCCTATCGCGAGCTGCAGCTCAATGCGCAGGCGGATAAAGTGGCGAAAATTATCGCCGCGAACAACACCGGCTCCTGAGCTTCGCTTTAGCGTAAAAAGCCAGCCCACCGGGCTGGCTTTTTTATGGGCGTTACTCTCCCGTCCAGCCCGAACCGTCAATGAAGATCACGCGGTCATCAAGCCACTCGCGCACAATGTTATCGGCGGCCTTACGAGCGTTTTCGGCCGTCCAGCCACGATCGTTCTGAAGCCATTCCGCGGTCGCCTTACGCGCGGGCTCAATCGCCGCCAGCGCTTTTTCACGCTGCGCTTTCGGCCAGGCGGCTTCATCCTTCCACTCGCGGATCTCGTTTTCAGAATCACGCGGCTTTTTACCCTGCTCCGCAGGCTTGAGGTAATCCTCAGGTTTAACGGTCACATGCAGTTCAAAGATCCGCCAGTCCGCATAGCTTGAAAACTGAATGGTCCCGGCGCCGTCGCTGGCTTTACTCAGCGCATCGCTGAACGCATCGTTGAGCGCCTTCCAGGCGGGCGTACTGAAAATCGCGGCCTGCGGCGCGCAAATCGGCGCGGAACCGTCGCGCGATGAGCCATACAGCGCCCCGAACGCCTCATAGGCGGCCTGGCCCTGCGCCGGGAAAATAAAGCAATGTACGTACGGACGATCGTCATCGTTTTCGTAGTCGAGCCTTTCGATATGCATACGCAACAGCGTCAGCACCGCCCGGTCTTTACTCTCCTTCGGGTCGCTGTCGATATCTTTCATTATCGACCAGGCGAAATCATCATCTTTAAGCCCGTCCAGCGCCATCTGGTGACGCTTATTGGCCTCCTGCGCCGTCACGCCGCTGGCGGGCACGAAACGGTTGAGATAGACCAGCCATGCGGAGGCCAGCGGTGTCTGATACTGGCGTAGCTTATCGGCCGCCGTGGCGGGGGCTGTCGGGATAAGGCTCACCGCGGCATCAAAGTCGTGGGTGGCGCGGTGCGCGATACGCTCAAGCTGTTCAGCGCGGGGTTTCATGGAGGCCGTCAGGCACGCGTTAAGCTCGCTCGCGTTACCCGCGCAGGCGTTGCGCGTTTTAAGCCACGCGCGCTGCTCCGTGCGTAACGCCGCGGCATCCTGCGCAGTCATGCTTCCCGTTGCGCGCAGATAACTGTCATTAATTTTGCTGTCCAGCTCACCGAGCGGCTGTTGCTGGCAGATGGCGTATTCCACGGGCGTGCCCGCTTTATCGCAGTCAAATGATGCGGCGACGGCAGGCATGGCGCTACAGGCAAACGTCACACAGAACGTAAGACGGCGAAGCGCCGCCAGCCGGGAAGTGGCTTTCATAACAATCCTTTTGAGGTAAGACCTGCACATTCAGGCAGGCGGTAATAACGCATTATTGCCGAAGCCGCCGTTTTCGAGGAGCTCTTAAAAAAGGTACAGCCGTGAAGTGACGGAAAAATGTTCGCAAGTGCAGGATTGATGAAGCTTTAAACAGGAAGGACGATGAGGTTAACTCATCAACTATGACCGCTTTTCACGAGGCCGACAAGGGAAATCCGCCCTCTTCCTGTCCTGACTCACAAAAACACTTTATTGACAAAAAGTGACAAAATTAAGTGATCTGAATCACGCAAATTGACGCAGGGGCGGTTATGCTGAAGTTACCAAGACGGGAAAGACAAGAGGTAACATTTATGACAATGAACATTACCAGCAAACAGATGGAAATCACCCCCGCTATCCGCCAGCACGTCGCCGACCGTCTCGCCAAACTTGAAAAATGGCAAACTCATCTGATTAATCCGCATATCATTTTATCTAAAGAACCCCAGGGGTTCGTCGCTGACGCCACCATCAACACGCCTAACGGTCATCTGGTCGCCAGCGCCAAACATGAAGATATGTACACGGCCATAAACGAACTCATTAACAAGCTGGAAAGGCAACTGAACAAGGTGCAGCATAAAGGCGAAGCCCGCCGCACCACCGGCTCTGTTAAAGACGCTAACCTCGCCGAAATCGAGGAAGAAGAAGAGTAAAACCATCAGCGTCATCTTTTATCACGCGCCTTCGGGCGCGTTTTTTATTGACAGAACAAAAAGGGTGCGGGTACTTTACCGGTATGCTTATTAAGGAATCTCTCATGAAGCAACACGCGTTTTTCTTCGCTTTCTTTTTTACCTTCCCCTGAACGGGAGGCGTGTCGTCGTACAGAAAGCAAGCGAAGACGAACTAACAGGCCTCCCACTCCGGGGGGCCTTTTTTATGGCTATACACAAGGTGGCGTTATGACTGCGGAAAACCCGTTGCTGGCCCTGCGCGATAAGATCAGCGCGCTGGATGAACAATTACTCGCCCTGCTGGCGCAACGCCGGGCGCTGGCGGTTGAAGTGGGAAAAGCGAAACTCGCCACTCACCGGCCGGTCAGGGATATCGATCGCGAGCGGGATTTACTGGAACGGCTTATTAGCCTTGGCAAAACCCACCATCTCGACGCGCACTACATCACTCGGCTTTTTCAGTTGATCATCGAAGACTCCGTTCTTACCCAGCAGGCGCTTCTCCAGCAGCATCTTAACCAGACCAATCCGCACTCCGCCCGTATCGCGTTTCTCGGCCCGAAAGGCTCTTATTCGCATCTGGCCGCCCGCCAGTACGCCGCCCGCCATTTCGATCAGTTCATTGAAAGCGGCTGCGCGAAATTCCACGACATTTTCAACCAGGTCGAGACCGGCCAGGCCGATTACGCCGTGGTGCCGATCGAGAATACCAGCTCCGGCGCGATTAACGATGTCTACGATCTGCTGCAACACACCAGCCTGTCGATTGTCGGCGAACTGACGCTGCCTATCGATCACTGCGTGCTGGTCTCCACCTCCACCACGCTTGAGAAAATCGAAACCGTCTACAGCCATCCGCAGCCGTTTCAGCAGTGCAGCCAGTTCCTCAAGCGCTACCCGAACTGGAAAATCGAATATTGCGAAAGCACCGCCGCCGCGATGGAGAAAGTCGCGCACGCCAGCTCTCCTTATGTCGCCGCGCTCGGCAGCGAAGCAGGCGGCGCGCTGTACGGTTTGCAGGTACTGGAGCGCAACCTCGCCAACCAGACGCAGAACATCACCCGCTTTGTGGTGCTGGCCCGTAAGGCTATCAACGTGTCCGATCAGGTGCCGGCGAAAACCACGCTGTTAATCGCCACCGGCCAGCAGGCTGGCGCGCTGGTCGAAGCGTTACTGGTTCTGCGTAATCACAATCTGATCATGACGAAGCTCGAATCGCGCCCGATTAACGGCAACCCGTGGGAAGAGATGTTCTATCTGGATATCCAGGCGAACCTCCACGACGCCGCGATGCAGCAGGCGCTGAAAGAGCTGGCGGAGATCACCCGGTCGATGAAAGTGCTGGGCTGTTACCCGAGCGAAAATGTGGTGCCGGTCGACCCGGCGTAACCAGAAGCGGCCGGGAACCCGGCCGCTTTTTTCATCCTTTGAAGCGCGGCTTCGGCAGACCCGCGACGCTGACCTCAAGCGTAAAGAGCGCGCCGGAGAGCGGGAATTTTTCCAGCTCCTCCAGATCCATGTTTTCCCGCGTAGTGGTGATATAAAGCGTTTTCATCGCCGGGCCGCCAAAACAGACCATCGTCGGGCAGCGCACCGGCAGGCGGTGTTCTTCAAGCTGCTCGCCGTCTGGCGAAAACCGCGCGATGCGGTGGCCGTCATACATCGCCGTCCAGTAGCAGCCTTCCACATCCAGCGCCGCGCCATCAGGAATGCCTTCGCCGTCGCCAAAGGTTTTGAAAATTTCGCGTTTGCCCGGCTCGCCGAGCTCATCAAGCGGCGTGCGGTAAATGACGCCTTTCGGCGTATCCGAAGTGTACATCCAGCGTTTATCCGGACTGAAGGCAAGCCCATTGGCGCCGTGAATATCGCTCTGGATAACATGCGCGCTCAGGTCATTGTCCACCCGCACCAGCAGCGCGCCTTTGTAATCGCCTGGCGCCCAGAAGGTGCCCGCGTAAAAGCGCCCGTCATGGTCGGTGCCGCCGTCGTTAAAGCGCGCCAGCGCCGGGTTATTGGGGTTATCGCAAATCTTCTGCCCCAGAATGCCGCGCTCGTCGGCAAGCCAGATGCCGCTGCGCAGCGCGACGATAAAACCGCCCTTCTCACGCAGCGCGAAACAGCCCACCTCTTCCGGGAACTGCCAGACCCGGTGTTCGCCGCTTTGCGGCTGATAGCGATGGATCTCCTGCTCCAGGATATCGGCCCAGTAGAGCGCCTGCTCCTGCGCGTCCCAGGTCGGGCATTCCGGCAGATGGCCGGTGTAATCAAACAACAGCTGCGGTTGCGCCATTTCGTTCATCCTTTTTCGCCATAAAAAAAGCCAGCGGAACTGGCCTGCTGGCTTTTGAGTATAAGCGGATTTTGCGTTACTGGCGGCTGTCATTCGCCTGGCGCAGCAGCGCGCGGCTCTCCTGCTGGAAGCGCTTCGCATAATCACCGAACCAGTGTTCAACTTTCCGGAAACTGTCGATAAACGCGCGCTTATCGCCCTGTTCCAGCAGGCCAATCGCCTCGCCAAAACGCTGATAGTAACGCTTAATCAGCGCCAGATTGCCCGGCGACGACATAATAATGTCGGCGTACAGCTGCGGATCCTGCGCAAACAGGCGGCCCACCATCGCCAGTTCCAGCCGGTAAATCGGCGAGGAGAGCGCCAGCAACTGCTCCAGTTGTACGTTTTCTTCCGCCAGATGCAGGCCGTAGGCAAACGTCGCGAAATGGCGCAGCGCCTGTATAAACGCCATGTTTTGATCGTGTTCGACCGCGCTGATGCGGTGCAGCCGCGCGCCCCACACCTGAATTTGCTCAAGGAACCACTGGTACGCCTCCGGCATGCGGCCGTCGCAGTAAACCACCACCTGTTTGGCGAGGCTGCCGCTGTCCGGCCCGAACATTGGGTGCAGGCCCAGCACAGGGCCGGTATGCGCTTCCAGCATCGCCTGGAGCGGCACGTTTTTCACCGAGGTTAAATCGACCAGTACGCAATCGTCAGGCAGCGCGGGCAGCTTGCGGATAATCGCCTCAGTGAGATGCACCGGCACGCTGACAATCACCATTCCGGCGTCGGCGCACAGCGTCTGCGCTTGCGGCCAGTCCTGCTGCTCCAGAATGCGCACCTGGTAGCCGGAAAGCGCGAGCATTTTTTCAAACAGCTGGCCCATCTGGCCGCCGCCGCCGACAATCACCACCGGGCGCAGCGCCGGGTTAAGCGTTTTAAACCCTTTATCGTTCTCGCTGGAGTAGGATTCGCGCATCACGCGCCGCAATACATCTTCAATAAGATCCGGCGGCACGCCGAGCGTTTCGGCCTCCTGACGGCGCGACGCCAGCATTGAGGCCTCGCGCTCCGGCACATAAATTGGCAGGCCGTAACGGCTTTTTACTTCGCCGACTTCCGCCACCAGCTCCAGACGGCGCGCCAGTAGTCCCAGCAGCGCCTTATCCACTTCATCGATTTGATCGCGCAGCGCGGTCAGTTCAGCCACCATCATTAAACCCCTTACGCCAGGCGCGCCGCCAGCGCCCCTTGCAGACTCTGATGAAGCTCGCGCAGCAGCGCCTCGGTGGTTTCCCAACTGATGCAGGCGTCGGTAACTGAAACGCCGTATTTCATGGCGCTGCGCGGCTGTTCGGAAGACTGATTGCCTTCGTGAAGGTGGCTTTCAATCATCAGACCAATAATAGAACGGTTGCCGTCTTTAATCTGCGCCACCGCGGATTCCGCGACGCCCGGCTGGCGGCGGTAATCTTTATTCGAGTTGCCGTGGCTACAGTCGATCATCAGCGCCGGACGCAGGCCCGCCTGCTCCATCTCTTTTTCGCACTGCGCGACATCCGCCGGACTGTAGTTCGGCGCTTTGCCGCCGCGCAGGATCACATGACCATCGGGGTTGCCCTGGGTTTGCAGCAGGCACACCTGGCCTGCCTGGTTGATGCCGACAAAACGGTGCGGCATCGCGGCGGCGCGCATCGCGTTAATGGCGGTCGCGAGACTCCCGTCTGTGCCGTTTTTAAAGCCGACCGGCATTGAGAGGCCGGACGCCATTTCGCGGTGCGTCTGCGATTCCGTGGTACGCGCGCCAATCGCGGACCAGCTAAAGAGATCGCCTAAGTATTGCGGGCTGTTCGGATCGAGCGCTTCGGTCGCGAGCGGCAAGCCAAGGCTGACCAGATCCACCAGCAGGCGGCGCGCGATTTTCAGCCCCGCTTCCACATCAAACGAGCCATCCATATGCGGATCGTTAATCAGCCCTTTCCAGCCGACCGTGGTGCGGGGCTTTTCAAAATAGACGCGCATGACAAGGTAAAGACTATCGCTGACCTGTTCGGACAGGGTCTTAAATCGACGAGCATATTCCATCGCGGCTTCAGGATCGTGGATCGAGCAAGGTCCACACACCACCAGCAGACGCGGATCGCGACCGGCGATAATATCGGAAATGGTCTGGCGAGAGCGCGCGATCTGCGCCTCCTGTTCAACGGTCAGCGGGAACTGGGCTTTGAGTTGATCGGGAGTGATTAATACCTGTTCATCGGCGATGTGAACATTATTCAGCGCGTCTTTTTGCATGATGGCGATCCTGTAAGTTTGCTCGTTGCGATAGTTTTCCTCTGCGAGGAGGATTTAACAATATCACAGACGGTAAAGATTTCAATCCATAATACGTACCGATAAGTTTACAAAAAGAAAATAAATGGCTTTTACAGGGCCTTTATCTGGAACTATAAATTTACAGAAAAGAAAAGGCGGGTTTCCCCGCCCTGTTATTACTGCCCTTTTTCAACGACCGGTTCGCGACGCCCCTGCCGCCAGCGCCAGTAGTCCGTCAACAATATTATAACGAGGCTGACGCCCATGACCGGCAACGCCAGCCCCAGCAGTACGGCTGCCGCGATCGTCACCACGCGCCAGATAACCGCCAGATTCAGCCAGCCCTGGCTTAGCGTCGCCGCAGGGCTGACCAGCGGCCCCTGCGGACGACGCAGCCACCAGAGCCGGTAGCCAAGCACAATTGCCACGCACAGCGCGATGCCAAAGGCGATAAGCAGCAGCTGGTTCGGCAGGCCGAACAGGATGCCCATATGAAAATCGACGCCCCAGCGCGTGAGCTTCGCCATCAGCGGGTAATCCGCGAAGCGTGTGATATCGATCGCCTGGAGCGTGGCGCCGTCCACTGCCACGGCATCCACCTGCGTGGGCCAGGCGCGATCGATTTCCGTCACCGTCCAGGCGCGCCCCGCCTCACGCGGCGGACGAATCTCCAGCCTGCGGGCGTCGATCCCGGAGGTTCTCGCCGCCTGCAACACCTGGTCATACTGGCGCGCGTCGATATGCAGCGCTGGCATGTTCATCGCGCCGTGATGCATATGGTGCTCCGCATGCGGATCGTGTTCCTGCGCCCCGCCATGCAGCTGCGTGTTGACCTGCGGCGTCAGCCAGCCAAACGCGGCGCGCATCTTATCGACGTTCGCGCCCGCCCATTGCGACCAGGTAAGTCCGGTCGCAGAGAAAAGCAGCATACCGGCGAGCAGCGCCCAGCCGAGACCCGTATGCAGGCGGCGTGTATTCTGAAACGCGTTTTTCATGCGCCGTTTCGGGCGGGTGAAGCACCAGAGCGCGATGCCGCCAAGCGCCGCCACCCACATCCATGAGGCCGCCAGTTCGCTGTAGACGCGCCCGATATCGCCAAGCAGCAGCGAGCGGTGCGCGTAATCTATCCACTGGCGCAGGGGCAGGATGCCGCTGGTGCCATAGACGGTCATGTCGCCTTTTACCGCAAGCGTCACCGGATCGATAAATATCGCGCGCGACTCCGACTCGCCAAGCGACGGGTCAGCAAACATCACCCGCGTCGTCTCGCCAGGCGTTAACGCCGGACGCACCGCAGAGAGGCGCAACTTACCGCCGGTCTGTTGCTCCGCGGCCGTGATTTGCTGCGCCAGCGGCTGACGCTCGCCCGACGTAGCGCCGGACAGCGCCTCGCGATAGATCCAGGTTTCGAGCTGCGGGGTCGCGACATAGAGCGTGCCCGTCAGCGCGGCGATGAAGATAAACGGCCCGATAAACAGACCAATATAGAAATGAAGGCGTCGCAGCAGGTTTACCCATGCCGCGCGCGGCGTGCAGGAAGTCATACTTTTCCTTTTTTAAAAGCAGGTGTTATCGCTGCGCCAGGGCGCAGGGGTTTTTAGCAGGAAAAAGCAGACAGGCGCGGCGGCGCGCGGGTATCGGGCCAGAGACGCGGGTAAAAGCGCCAGTGCCTGGCCACCGGGCGAGGAACCGGCAACCGGACGCGTTGCAGAATAAAGGAGACGAGCAGTGTAAGCGCCAGCAGCAGGCCGGGAACATGCGCCAGCAAAACGCAGTAGCCGCACGCTTCGGCATGATCGACCGGCATGGATACCGGTTCAGGGGCAGCCCTCTCGTGGTGCATCTCCTGATGCATATCGGCCATATCGCCTATATCGGCCATCGGCATCGCATGATGCATGCCGGGCATCGCGCTCATCGGGTCTTTTTGCAGACTGACGGAGATCAGCGGCGCCACCACAATCAGCAGGATCGCGAACAGCGCAAGCATGGCTGCGCGATAACGAAACACGGACTGATAAAAGATGTTGCTGCCCACTGCACCTCCAGAAAGGGAGGCTTATTGTAAATGATTTGGATGCTGAAGGTTAACGCAAAGGAAGGAATTCAGGCGCTCTTTACACATTGTGCCGCCACATTACCGTCAAAAAAAGGGCCAGCCCGCAGGCCAGCCCTTTTTATATCGGATGTCGCTTAAGCGAATCTTAGTTAAGACGCTCTTTGATACGAGCAGACTTACCAGTACGCTCACGCAGGTAGTACAGTTTAGCTTTACGTACAGCACCACGACGTTTAACAGCAATGCTGTCAACTACCGGAGAGTGAGTCTGGAAGACACGCTCAACGCCTTCGCCGTTGGAGATTTTGCGAACAGTGAATGCAGAGTGCAGACCGCGGTTACGAATAGCGATAACCACGCCCTCGAATGCCTGCAGACGTTTTTTGGAACCTTCAACAACCCATACTTTCACTTCCACGGTATCACCCGGACGGAAGGAAGGTACGTCCTGCTTCATCTGCTCTTGTTCAATTTGCTTAATAATGTTGCTCATAATTTAATCTCTTATCCTGGGTAAACTGATGTTTCGGGTAGCGGCTTACGCGTCGCCAGTCCCATCATGTCTATGTTGCTGTTGCGCGTGCTCAGTTTTGAACTCCGCCAGCAACTTTGCTTGCTCTTCAGTCAGAGCCAGGTTTTCCAGAAGTTCAGGTCTTCTAAGCCAGGTACGGCCCAGCGACTGCTTCAGGCGCCAGCGTCTGATTTGGGCATGGTTCCCCGACAGTAAAACTGGCGGTACTTCCATCCCTTCTAACACTTCAGGCCGGGTATAGTGCGGGCAATCCAGCAACCCGTCGGCAAAGGAGTCTTCCGTCGCCGACGCTTCGTGACCGAGTACGCCCGGAATAAACCTGGCGACCGAATCAATCAGCGTCATGGCGGGTAGCTCGCCGCCGCTGAGAACGTAATCGCCGATTGACCATTCTTCGTCAATTTCGGTCTGAATTACGCGCTCATCTATCCCTTCGTAGCGGCCACAAACCAGAATTAACTTCTCGTTCGTCGCCAGCTCACTGACGCCCGCTTGATCAAGCTTGCGTCCCTGAGGTGAAAGGTAAATCACCTTTGCGCCCTCGCCTGCCGCGGCTTTCGCTGCGTGAATGGCGTCCCGCAAGGGTTGCACCATCATTAGCATCCCCGGTCCGCCGCCGTAGGGCCTGTCGTCCACGGTACGGTGCCGGTCGTGCGTGAAGTCGCGAGGACTCCAGCTGTCGATGCTCAGCAGGCCATTTTTTACTGCCCGGCCAGTTACCCCGTAATCGGTAATCGCGCGGAACATCTCAGGAAACAGGCTGATTATGCCAATCCACATAGCGCCGTTTATTACCGTTTGTCCGGAGGTTTAAAAACCAGGATCCCAATCTACTTCAATGGTTTGAGTAGCGAGATCGACTTTCTTGATAACCTGCCCATCGAGGAACGGAAGTAACCGCTCCTTGATACCGAACGCATCTTTCAGGTTTGCCTTCACGACGAGCACGTCGTTCGACCCGGTTTCCATCATGTCGATGACTTTACCGAGGGTGTACCCTTCAGTCGTGACTACCTGGCAACCGATAAGGTCTTTCCAGTAGTAGTCGCCTTCTTCGAGGTCCGGCAACTGCGAGGAATCCACGACAATTTCGCAATTGGTCAGCAGATTCGCGGCATCACGATCGTCAACGCCTTTCAGCTTGATGATGATGTCCTGATTGTGGTGCTTCCAGCTTTCCAGCTGTACTTGCTGCCACTGACCCGCCTGCTGGATAAACCAGGGCTGATAGTCAAAAATGCTTTCGGCGTCTTCGGTGGAGGAAAACACTCTGAGCCAACCACGAATGCCGTAACAAGAACCCATCTTCCCGAGAACAATCGGGTTAACAGGGGCTTTAGCGGCGTCTTGCTTGCTCATCATGACCACCGTGACAGATTAAGCTGCTTTTTTTGCTGCTTTGATCAGCGCGGAAACGCGATCGGAAACGGTAGCGCCCTGGCCAACCCAGTGCTCGATACGATCCAGATCCAGGCGGGTGCCTTCTTCTTTCTCGTTCGCGATCGGGTTGAAGAAACCAACGCGCTCAATGAAGCGACCGTTGCGTGCATTACGGCTATCAGTAACGACAACCTGGTAGAACGGACGCTTTTTAGCGCCGTGACGTGCTAAACGAATAGTTACCATAACATCCTCTTGTGTGAATAAAACACCGGGCCCCATCGAGGAACGGAGCCCGGCGTCATATTAAAAGCCCGAAAATTTTACTGATTTCTGAGGAAAAAGCAATCTGCAGTTGTAAGCCCGCTGTAAAAGGCCGTCGGCGGTGCAGTCAGTTCGGTGCCGGCGTGCGCGCAGCCACCGGAGCGTACACGCAGTACGTGAGGATGGCGAGCACACCCCGGTGCCGAAATGGCAAACAAGCCAGGCCGATTAGCGGCCAGGGAATCCCGGCGGCATCATCCCTTTCATATTCCGCATCATCTTCGCCATCCCGCCCTTCTTCATCTTCTTCATCATGCGCTGCATGTCGTCGAACTGTTTCAGAAGGCGGTTAACGTCCTGCACCTGCATCCCGCAGCCTGTCGCGATGCGGCGCTTGCGGGAGCCTTTGATGATTTCCGGCTTCGCGCGCTCTTTCAGCGTCATCGAATTAATGATGGCTTCCATACGCACCAGGATTTTGTCGTCCATCTGCGATTTCACGTTGTCCGGCAGTTGGCCCATGCCCGGCAGCTTGCCCATCAGGCTCGCCATGCCGCCCATGTTTTTCATCTGCTTGAGCTGCTCAAGGAAATCGTTTAAGTCGAAACCGTCGCCTTTTTTCAGTTTGGTGGCGAGCTTTTCCGCCTGGGCGCGATCGACTTTGCTTTCGATATCTTCGATAAGCGACAGCACGTCGCCCATGCCGAGAATACGCGATGCGATACGGTCCGGGTGGAACGGCTCCAGCGCTTCGGTTTTTTCGCCGACGCCAAGGAATTTAATCGGTTTGCCGGTAATGTGACGAATCGAGAGCGCCGCACCGCCGCGGGCGTCGCCGTCCACTTTGGTCAGCACCACGCCGGTCAACGGCAGCGCTTCGTTAAAGGCTTTCGCGGTATTGGCGGCGTCCTGGCCGGTCATCGCGTCGACCACAAACAGCGTTTCCACTGGTTTGATAGAGGCGTGAACCTGCTTGATTTCGTCCATCATCGCTTCGTCGACGTGCAGACGACCGGCGGTATCCACCAGCAGCACGTCGTAGAATTTCAGCTTCGCTTCTTTCAGCGCCGCGTTAACGATGTCGACCGGCTTTTGCGCCACATCGGACGGGAAGAAATCCACGCCCACCTGCTGCGCCAGCGTTTCGAGCTGTTTGATCGCCGCCGGGCGGTAAACGTCCGCGGAAACCACCAGCACCTTTTTCTTGTGCTTTTCGCGCAGGAATTTACCGAGCTTACCGACGCTGGTCGTTTTACCGGCGCCCTGCAGGCCCGCCATCAGCACCACGGCGGGCGGCTGCGCGGCCAGGTTCAGGCTTTGGTTCTCTTCGCCCATCGCCGCCACCAGTTCGTTACGAACAATCTTCACGAACTCCTGGCCTGGCGTCAGGCTTTTATTAACTTCATGCCCTACCGCTTTCTCTTTTACGCGGTTGATGAAGTCACGCACCACCGGCAGCGCGACGTCCGCTTCCAGCAGCGCCATGCGCACTTCGCGCAGCGTCTCTTTAATGTTGTCTTCAGTCAGGCGCCCACGGCCGCTGATATTGCGTAGCGTGCGCGACAAACGGTCAGTTAAATTATCAAACATGATCTCTTGCCCAAGGGTAACTTTAGGCCGCCGCAGCGACACCGAGTAAGAATGTGGCGCAGTATAACATGAAGCCGCCCTGGTTGTGATGCAACGGTTGGAGCAGGCGGCGCGTAACGCTATACTGCTTCTCTTTCTCTTCTGGCTAATCCGACATCCTATATGCCTGTTTTTTCACTGCTGGCGCTTGTCGCCTACTCGGTAAGCCTGGCGCTTATCATTCCCGGCCTGCTTCGCAAGAACAGCGCGTGGCGTCGCCTTGCGATACTTTCGGCGGTGATAGCGCTCGTCTGTCATGCCGTGGCGCTGGAAGGTCGACTGTTCCCGGACGGCAGCAGCGGCCAGAATCTCAGTTTGCTCAACGTCGGTTCGCTGGTCAGCCTGATGATCTGCACCGTAATGACAATCGTGGCCTCGAAAAACCGCGGCTGGCTGCTGTTGCCGATTGTCTATGCGTTCGCCCTGATCAATCTGGCGTTCGCGACCTTCGTGCCGAATGAATATATTACGCATCTGGAAACCACGCCCGGCATGATGGTGCACATCGGCCTGTCGCTCTTCTCCTACGCGACGCTGATTATCGCCGCGCTCTACGCGCTGCAACTCGCCTGGATAGACTATCTGCTGAAGAACAAAAAGCTGGTGTTCAGCGCCGATATGCCGCCGCTGATGGGCATCGAGCGCAAGATGTTCCATATCACCCAGGTCGGCGTCGTGCTGCTGACGCTGACGCTCTGCACCGGCCTGTTCTATCTTCACAATATGTTCAGCATGGAGAATATCGACAAAGCGGTACTGTCCATCGTCGCATGGTTTGTCTATATCATCCTGCTCTGGGGACACTATCATGAAGGCTGGCGCGGCCGCCGCGTGGTGTGGTTTAACGTCGCAGGCGCCGCTTTGCTGACGCTGGCCTACTTCGGCAGCCGGGTTATCCAGCAGTTCGCGGGCTAAACTTCTAAGGACATTCGTTTGGAACATATCTCAACCACCACACTCATCGTAACGCTTATCGTGATGGTGGTGGTCTCCGCCTACTTCTCCGGCTCCGAAACGGGGATGATGACCCTCAACCGTTATCGCCTGCGGCACCTGTCGAAGCAGGGCAACCGCGCGGCGAAACGGGTGGAACGTTTGCTGCGCAAGCCTGACCGGCTGATAAGCCTGGTGTTAATCGGCAACAACCTGGTCAATATCCTTGCCTCGTCGCTCGCCACTATCGTCGGCATGCGCCTGTATGGCGACGCGGGCGTGGCGATCGCCACCGGCGTACTGACCTTCGTGGTGCTGGTTTTCGCCGAAGTCCTGCCGAAAACCGTCGCGGCGCTCTACCCCGAAAAAGTCGCGTTCCCGAGCAGTTTTTTACTCGGCCCGCTGCAAATCATCATGATGCCGCTGGTCTGGCTGCTGAACATGATCACGCGCGTGCTGATGCGCATGGTCGGTATTAAAGCGGATAACGTAGTGAGCGCCGCGCTCAGCAAAGATGAGCTGCGCACTATCGTGCATGAGTCGCGCTCGCAGATTTCGCGCCGCAATCAGGACATGCTGCTCTCCGTACTGGATCTGGAGAAAGTGAGCGTCAGCGACATCATGGTGCCGCGTAACGATATCGTCGGCATTGATATCAACGATGACTGGAAATCCATTGTTCGCCAGCTCACCCACTCGCCGCACGGGCGCATCGTGCTCTACCGCGAATCCCTCGACGACGCCATCGGCATGCTGCGCATCCGCGAAGCCTGGCGGCAGATGAACGAGAAAAAAGAGTTCACCAAAGAGGTGATGCTGCGCGCCGCCGATGAGATCTACTACGTGCCGGAAGGCACGCCGCTCAGCGTCCAGCTGGTGAAATTCCAGCGCAATAAAAAGAAAGTGGGCCTGGTGGTCAATGAATATGGCGATATTCAGGGGCTGGTGACGGTAGAAGATATTCTTGAGGAGATTGTCGGGGACTTCACCACGTCGATGTCGCCGACGCTTGCCGAAGAGGTGACGCCGCAAAACGACGGCTCGGTCATCATCGAAGGCAGCGCCAACGTGCGCGAGCTCAACAAAGCGTTCAACTGGCGCTTACCTGAAGAGGAGGCCCGCACCGTCAACGGCATGATCCTCGAAGCCCTGGAGGAGATTCCCTCCGCCGGCATTCGCCTGCGTCTGCACCAGTACGATATCGATATTCTGGATGTGCAGGAAAATATGATTAAACAGGTGCGGATTACGCCGGTAAAACCGCTGCGCGAAAGCGTGGAAGGCAACTAACCGTATCCCATTAAAAAAGGCCAGTCGATGACTGGCCTTTTTCATTACTACGTCCATTACGACGCGGCTTACGCCTTCGCTTTCGCGACGGTCACCATCGCGGCGCGAATGGTGCGGCCGTTCAGGGTATAGCCTTTCTGCATCACCGCCAGTACGTGGTTCGGCGCAACGTCTTCCGATTCCACCATGGCGATAGCCTGATGCACGTTCGGATCCAGCGGCACGTTGGTGTCGGCAATCACTTCCACGCCGAACTTGCGCACCACGTCCAGCATCGATTTCAGGGTCAGTTCGATCCCTTCCACCATCGCAGCCATATCCTGATTTTCTTTGTTCGCCACTTCGAGCGCGCGATCGAGGCTGTCGATAACCGGCAGCAGCTCGTTGATGAATTTCTCGAGCGCGAATTTATGCGCCTTCTCGATATCCTGCTCGGTACGGCGACGCAGGTTTTCCATCTCCGCTTTCATGCGCAACACCGTGTCGCGCTCGCGGTTCTGGGCCTGCGTTAACTCCGACTGCAACCGGGCAATCTCTTCATCGCGCGGATCCACCTGCTCAGCAGATTCGGCAGATTCTACAGCCTCAACCTCTTCATGCTGCTCCGTGACGATCTCTTCCGGGGCTTGCCCGTCAGGCGTTTTCTGTTCTTTACTACTCATGAAATTCTCCGCGTTTATGCATTCGTATCGCTAACCTGGATTATTATGGGGATCAGTTTGCGGGTTTCAAGGGAAGCAGACAGATTGTCCCCCTTTCCACGCCTATAAGGACGACCAGGAAAATGAATAACCATTTCAACTGCATCGGTATTGTCGGACATCCACGCCACCCTACCGCGCTGACGACGCATGAAATGCTCTGGCGCTGGCTTTTGGATCGCGGCTACGACGTCATTATCGAGCAGCAGATAGCCGAGGAGCTAAAACTGAGCGACGCCCGCACCGGGACGCTGGCGGAGATCGGCCAGCAGGCGGATCTGGCGGTCGTGGTCGGCGGGGACGGCAACATGCTCGGCGCCGCGCGTGTTCTGGCGCGCTACGACATCAGCGTCATCGGCATCAACCGCGGCAACCTCGGCTTCCTCACCGATCTCGACCCGGACAACGCCCAGCAGCAGCTGGCGGACGTGCTTGAAGGCCACTACATCCGCGAGCAGCGCTTTTTGCTGGAGGCGCAGGTCTGCCAGAAAAACTGCCAGAAGCGTATCAGCACCGCGATCAACGAAGTGGTCCTGCACCCAGGCAAAGTGGCGCACATGATTGAATTTGAAGTCTATATAGACGAGAAATTCGCGTTCTCCCAGCGCTCGGACGGCCTGATTATCTCCACGCCCACCGGCTCCACCGCCTATTCGCTCTCCGCCGGCGGACCGATCCTGACGCCGTCGCTCGACGCCATCACGCTGGTGCCCATGTTCCCGCATACGCTCTCGGCGCGCCCGCTGGTGATTAACAGCAGCAGCACCATCCGCCTGCGCTTTTCCAACATGCGCAGCGATCTGGAAATCAGCTGCGACAGCCAGATAGCGCTGCCTATCCAGGAAGGCGAAGATGTGTTTATCCGCCGCTGCGACTATCCGCTGAACCTCATCCACCCTAAGGACTACAGCTATTTCAATACGTTAAGCTCGAAGCTCGGCTGGTCAAAAAAATTATTCTGAAACCCGCATCAGCCACTTTACTGTATATAAAACCAGTTTATACTGTATGCAATTACAGCTCTGTGAGTTTATACAGGAAGGCGGCTATGCTGGCACAATTAACCATCAGTAATTTCGCTATTGTTCGTGAACTGGAAATCGACTTTAACGCCGGGATGACCGCCATCACCGGCGAAACCGGCGCCGGTAAATCCATCGCGATCGATGCGCTGGGTTTGTGCCTGGGCGGCCGTGCGGAAGGCGACATGGTGCGCGCCGGCGCCAGCCGCGCGGATCTCTGCGCCCGCTTCGCGCTGAAAGATACGCCCGCCGCGCTGCGCTGGCTGGAAGAAAACCAGCTCGAAGACGGCAGCGAGTGCCTGCTACGCCGCGTTATCAGCAGCGATGGCCGCTCGCGCGGCTTTATCAACGGCACCGCCGTACCGCTCTCGCAATTGCGCGAGCTCGGCCAGTTACTGATTCAAATTCACGGTCAGCACGCCCACCAGCTCCTGCTCAAGCCTGAGCATCAGAAACGCCTGCTGGATGGCTATGCGGGTGAAGGCGAGCTGATGGCGCAGATGGCGCAAAGCTACCGTCAGTGGCATCAAAGCTGTCGCGATCTCGCCCTGCATCAGCAGCAGAGCCAGGAGCGCGCCGCGCGCGCCGAACTGCTGCACTATCAGTTAAAAGAGCTTAACGAATTCAACCCGCACGCGGGCGAGTTCGAGCAAATCGATGAAGAGTACAAACGCTTAGCCAACAGCGGGCAGCTGCTTTCTACCAGCCAGCAGGCGTTAAACCTGCTGGCCGACGCGGAAGATGCCAACCTGCAAAGCCAGCTCTACAGCGCACGCAATCTGGTGACCGATCTCGTCGGCATGGATGACAAACTCTCCGGCGTACTGAATATGCTTGAAGAGGCCGCCATCCAGCTGAGCGAAGCCAGCGACGAACTGCGTCACTACTGCGAACGCCTGGATCTCGATCCGAACCGTCTGTATGAGCTGGAGCAGCGCATCTCCCGTCAAATTTCGCTTGCGCGCAAGCACCATATCGCCCCGGAAGAGCTGCCCGCGTTCCACCAGAAGCTGCTTGAAGAGCAGCAGCTTCTGGACGACCAGGCCGATTGCCTGGAAACGTTGACCCTGGCGGTCAACAAACATCACCAGCAGGCGCTGGCGGTGGCTCACGCGCTGCATGAAAGCCGCGTGGGCTATGCCCGCGAGCTGACACAGCTGATTACCGACAGTATGCATTCGCTGTCGATGCCGCACGGCCAGTTCACCATCGACGTGCTGTTTGAAGAGCACCACCTGACGGCGGAAGGCGCGGACCGCATCGATTTCCGCGTCTCTACCAACCCCGGCCAGCCGCTGCAGCCGCTCGCCAAAGTCGCCTCCGGCGGCGAACTCTCCCGTATCGCGCTGGCGATTCAGGTGATCACCGCCCGGAAGATGGAAACCCCGGCGCTGATTTTTGATGAAGTGGATGTGGGTATCAGCGGCCCGACCGCCGCCGTGGTGGGTAAACTGCTGCGTCAGCTTGGCGAATCCACCCAGGTAATGTGCGTCACCCACCTGCCGCAGGTCGCGGGCTGCGGCCATCATCACTTCTTTGT
Source organism: Cronobacter universalis NCTC 9529 (assembly GCF_001277175.1). NCBI lineage: Bacteria > Pseudomonadati > Pseudomonadota > Gammaproteobacteria > Enterobacterales > Enterobacteriaceae > Cronobacter > Cronobacter universalis. Next base: position 3,264,436 of record NZ_CP012257.1, read on the forward strand.
CAGCAAAGAGACCGATGGCGCGATGACCGAAACCCATATGCAGCCGCTGGATAAAAAGGCGCGCCTGCAGGAGCTCGCCCGTCTGCTGGGCGGCAGCGAAGTCACACGCAATACCCTGGCGAACGCTAAAGAGCTGCTGGCGGCGTGATTTTCTCTCCGGCGGGGCTCTGCGCCCCGCGCTTTCGCTCAGAAAAGCAGCAACAGAAGCGCGACGCGTGCTTTAATCGCTTTTTGCGCTAACTTTTTTCCTCCGCTACGGTCATAGTGAAGCGCCTTAAGGTTTTAAACTGACTGAAGGTTTATTATCATCGGCTAATTATGTATGAGCCGCGTGTTGCTCGGGCCCGAAAAGGAATCTAATCACTATGCGCTGTAAAACGCTGACTGCTGCCGCAGCGGTCCTTCTGATGTTGACCGCAGGCTGTTCTACTCTGGAGCGAGTGGTTTACCGCCCCGACATTAACCAGGGTAACTACCTGACGCCTACCGACATTGCTAAAATCCGTATCGGCATGACGCAACAGCAGGTTGCTTACGCGCTGGGCACGCCGATGATGACGGACCCGTTCGGCAGCAATACGTGGTTCTACGTTTTCCGCCAGCAGCCGGGCCATGAAGATGTCACCCAGCAGACGCTGACCCTGACGTTCAACAGCAACGGCGTGCTGACCAATATGGATAACAAGCCGAAGCTCGACGCGCAGCGTTAATCGCGCGTGATGCTCAAACGAAAAAAGGTGCCTGTGGCACCTTTTTTATTGGGCGTTTTATGGCGTGCGCCTGATGCCCGCCAAAAGTAACGCATACCGCGGCTTACTTTTTCGCCGCGCGTTCGGCGCGCTGGCGGCGCAGCTCTTTCGGGTCGGCAATCAGGGGCCGGTAAATTTCCACCCGGTCGCCGTCGCTTAACGTATCGGCAAGCTTAACCGGGCGGCTGTAGATCCCGACCTTATTCTTTTTCAGATCGATATCCCTGCGCAGCTCCAGCAGGCCGGAGGCGATAATTGCCTCTTCCACCGACGCGCCTTCGGGCAATTTTACCTTACGCAGGTACTGTTTTTCGGGCAGGGCATACGCCACTTCCACCTGAATCTCACCCGGCACTGTAAACCTCTTTGGCGCGCTGCGAGAACGCCTGCACCATGCTTGAGGCGAGTTCTTTAAAGACCCGGCCAAACGCGAGCTCAATGAGCTTGTTGGTAAATTCGAAATCAAGATTGAATTCAATCTGGCAGGCGTCTTCGGTCAGCGGCGTAAATTTCCAGCCGCCCATCAGTTTCCTGAAGGGGCCATCGACCAGATGCATCAAAATGCTCTGATTGCTGATCAGCGTATTGCGGGTGGTGAACGTCTTGCTGATGCCGGCTTTCGACACTTCGACGGCGGCAGTCATCTGGCCCGGGGACGACTCCAGCACGCGGCTACTCACGCAGCCGGGCAGAAACTCCGGGTAGGATTTCACATCGTTCACTAACTTATACATCTGCTCAGCGCTGTAAGGCACCAGGGCAGTACGACTAATCTGGGGCATAGTATTTCCTGTGAGTCATACGACTTAGAAATAATAACATTTATCATCCATTAAACAAAAACTCGCCGCCAGACATGCTAAGATAACCCTTTTCCACCCCGGGAAAGGGGTGCGTTTTACGACCGGATTACCTATACTGAGCGGCACTATGACCAAGAAAAAAGCACACAAACCTGGCTCAGCCACGATTGCGCTCAACAAGCGCGCCCGCCATGAATACTTCATCGAAGAAGAGTTTGAAGCAGGTCTGGCCCTTCAGGGCTGGGAAGTCAAATCCCTGCGCGCCGGTAAAGCCAATATCGGCGACAGCTACGTTATCCTGAAAGACGGCGAAGCGTATCTGTTCGGTGCCAACTTCCAGCCGCTGAACGTGGCGTCCACCCATGTGGTCTGCGACCCGACCCGCACCCGTAAGCTGCTGCTTAACCAGCGCGAGCTGGATAGTCTGTATGGACGTATGAACCGCGAAGGGTATACCGTGGTGGCGCTGTCGCTGTACTGGAAGAACGCGTGGTGCAAAGTCAAAATCGGCGTGGCGAAAGGTAAGAAGCAGCACGATAAGCGCTCCGACCTGAAAGAGCGCGAATGGCAGCTTGATAAAGCACGCATTATGAAAAACGCGGGGCGTTAAGCCTGGCGATAAAAAAACCGGCGGCTGCCGGTTTTTTTATGGGCGCGGTGGGTGCGCTGCGCTTACCCACCCTGGATGACTATATCGCCACTTGTTATCTCTGGTGGGTGCGCTGCGCTTACCCACCCTACAAACTTATGCATATACCTGCGTAGGGCGGGTAAGCGCAGCGCACCCGCCATCTCAATAGCGCACCCGCCGCCTCAATATCAAGCCACCAACCTACCGCTCCCTTAACGCCTCTTTCACCTTGTTGAGCGGCTTAATCAAATAATCGAGCACCGTTTTCTGTCCGGTTTTAATCTCCACGTTGGCGACCATCCCCGGCAGGATCGGGAAGCGCTTGCCGTTGCGGTTCTTCAGCTCCGCGCTTTGCGTGCGCACATAGACGCGGTAATAAAACTGATCGCGTTTCACTTCATCCTGGAGCGTATCGGGCGAGACCATCTCCACCTCGCCTTTCAGATCGCCATAGATCGACGAATCGTACGCCGTAATCTTCACCGTCGCCGGTAAACCCGGCCGGATATAGGCGATATCGCGCGGATTAATGCGCGTCTCCACCAGTAGCTGATCTTCCAGCGGGACGATCTCCATCAGCTTGCCGCCGGGCTGCAGCACGCCGCCCACCGTCGTCACCTGAATATCTTTCACCACTCCGCGCACCGGCGAAAACAGCGTGGCGCGATCGAGCTGATCCGCCTTACCCGCCATCGCCTGCAACTGCGCGTCAAGATCGGCGTTATTCTTCACCTGCTCCTCACGCGCGCGCACCGCAAACTGGTTACGCGCATCGTCCATTTTGCCTTTCAGCTCCGCGGCCTGACGTTGCAGACGAATGACTTCCACTTCGCTGGCAGCCCCTTTCGCCACCAGCGGCTGGGTCATGCGCAGCTCCGCCATCACCAGATTGTAGGTTTTTTGCAGGTTCTCCAGCGTCTCGTTAAGGTTGCGGCGACGCGATTCATAGAGCTGACGCTCGCGAGCCACCAGCGCCGGTTCGCGCAGCGACTCCTCGCTAAACTGAAGCGGTTCGCCGGTCAGCTCCGAGCGCAGCCGTTCGCTGGAGGCGCGCAGCGCCCTCGCCCTCGCCGCCGCCTCGCCGTAGTTCGACTGAAACCGCGTCGGATCGAGCCGCGCCAGCATCTGCCCGCGCTCCACCACATCGCCTTCATGCACCATCAGCGCGTTAACGATCCCCCCGTCCAGACTCTCAATCACCTGCGCGCGGCTCGACGGCGTTATTTTGCCGGTGCCGACCGTCACCTCATCGAGCGTCGCGAACCATGCCCAGACGAAAAACAGCACCAGCGCCGCCAGCGTCAGCCAGATAACCGACGAATAAAACCGCCCCTGACGCGCCAGCTCTTCCTGCATCGTTAATTGGCTCATCAATGCTCCTTACGCCACCGAGGCGACATTGCTGTTGCGCTGCGCCTTCTGCAAAATGGCGTCGCGCGGGCCGTCCGCCACCACTTTGCCGTTTTCCATCACCACCACCCGGTCGACCAGCGACAGCAGCGCCGGGCGGTGCGTCACCAGCACCAGCGTGCGACCGGTCAGCCACTGGTGAAGCTGGCGGATAACATAGCTTTCCAGCTGTTCGTCCATTGAGGCGGTCGGCTCATCCAGCAGCACAATCTGCGGATTACGCACCAGCAGGCGGCTCAGCAGCACCATCTGGCGCTGCCCGCCGGAAAGCCCGCGTCCGCCTTCGTTAATCAGCCGGTCGAGGCTCGCGGCGTCATGCTGCACCATCGAGAGCGCGCCGCTGATGCGTAGCGCCTGCAACAGCTCGGCATCCGTGGCGTTGGGGTGCCCGAGCATCAGGTTCTGGCGCAGGGTGCCGAAAAAGAGCCGCGACTCCTGCGACAAAAAACCGACCTGGCGGCGCACGTCCATCGGATCGATATGCGCCAGATCCACGCCGTCGATAATCACTTTGCCTTTGCTCGCCTGCGCCTGGCCGGAGAGCAGCTTCAGCAGCGTGGATTTCCCGGCGCCCACTTTGCCGAGGATCGCCACGCGCTCGCCGGGTTTGATCTCAAGCGACGGCACCAGCAGCGCCTGATCGCCTTTTTCTTTGTCATAGCTGTACTGCACATCCTGAAACTGATAGTGGCCCGCCAGTACCGGGCAGTGCGCCATCTTGCTGCCCGCCTCTTTATCGAGCGGCTTTTTCAGCAGCTCATTGAGCCCGCTCATGGCGGTTTTGGCGTGCTGCCAGCGGGAAAAGACCATCGTCAGTTGCATTAACGGCGCCAGCGTGCGTGAGGAAAGCAGGCTGCACGCCACCAGCGTCCCGGTGGTGATTTGTCCGTCGAGCACCAGATAACTGCCGAACACCAGCATGCCGGCGTAGGTGATTTGCTGCACCGTCGAGGCCCAGCCGCTTAAGCGCGCTCCCCAGACGCGCTGCTTCATGCCGATGCTCGCGCCGACGCTGTGCGTGTGTTCCCACTGGCGCTGAAAATAGGGCTCGGCCTGGAGCGCCTTGATATCCTCCACGCCTTCGATCGACTCCACCAGCACGGCGTTGCGGATAGCGCTCTCGCGCATCCCCTCTTTGGCGAGCTTCGCCATCGGCCACTGGATCAAAAGCCCCGGGATCACAATCAGCGGGATCGCGATAAGCGGGATCGCCACCAGTTGCCCGCCCACCAGCGCCATGATCCCGAGAAACAACAGCACAAACGGAATATCCATCGCCGCGCCGACGGTCGTGGAGGTCAACAGCTCGCGCACCTGATCGATTTCGCGCAGCTGCGAGATAAACGATCCGGTGGATTTCGGCCGTTCGTCGTTTTTAATCGCCATCGCGCGGGCATAAAACAGTGACGACACATTGAGATCGATATGCTTGCCCATAATGTCGGAGACATGCGTGCGGGCAAGGCGAATGAAAAACTCAAACAGCGCCGCCAGCAGCACGCCGAAAAAGAGCACCCACAGCGTCGGGAACGACTCCGCCGGGATCACGCGGTCATAGACCTGCATTGAGAACAGAATACCCGCCAGCGCCAGCACGTTGCCGAGCACCGACGCCAGCGAAATCTCCGCAAGCTTACGTCCGGTGTGCCGGAAGTGGCGCCAGAACCAGTGCTGCTCGTACGGCCGGGTGAAATCATCGATGCGCGCGTCGCGCCCGCGGGCGGCGATGCCGAGCAACGCCACCTCCGGTTTGACGCGCTTCAGTAACTCATCCAGCGGCTCTTCGCGCACCAGGTCACCGCCTTCGCTCAGCCAGTAAGTCACCACGCCGTCGGCGTCGATGGCTTCCAGCAGCATCAGACCGCCCTCTTCCAGCTGCACGATGACCGGCAGCGTCTGGCTGTTCCAGCGCATGTTGTCAATCGGCGTCAGGCGCACCTGTAAGCCCATCAGCGCCGCGAGCCGGTCAAGTCGCGGCGCGAGCGGCAGATTTTCAAACCAGCGCATCTGCTGGCGCACCGCCGGCGCGTCGGCGGGCAGTCCGAAACGCCCTGCCGCGCGCGTCATGGCGCGGATCCAGCTTTCGGTATCGGGGATCTGAGACATTGCTACTCCTTAAAATGCCGCGCTTACAGCGACGGCAGCGTATCGCCGGTCATCCGGGCGCGTTCAATGCCAAGCATATCGAGCAGGTTATCCACCGCGGCGGCGTAGCGCACCGCGGCGTCCCACGCGTCATAGCGGGCGGTAATGGCCAGCGTGTCGGCCTGAAAAACGTCCTGTTCGATGCTCAGAAGATCGTTAAGGCTGCGCTTGCTGAGACGGTATTCATCGCGGTACACCTCCCGGGCGTGCCCGGCGCTGGCGATCTGCTGTTCGCCCGCCTGCTGGCGCTGCTGCGCCCCGGTCAAATCGGCCCAGGCGGTGGCGGCTTTCTGGTTGATATCAAGCTTGCTCGCCTCGACATCCGCGCGCGCGCTGGCGCGATCGCCCTCTGCCGCCTCCACGCGGGCGCTCACCGCGCCGCCCTGATAGACCGGCGCGTCCACCACCAGCTGTACCTGGTCATCCCAGTAGTTGGCATTGTCGTTCTGATAGCGCGTGCGCCCGGCCTGCACCGAGACCGTCGGCCAGTGCTGGGCCTGCGCCTGGCGGATGCGCTGTTCGGCGGCGAGCTGTCTGGCCTGGGCGGCGCGCACCGCGTTGGTCTGTTCATAACGCAGTGATTTGAGCGTAATCGGCTGGCGCAGCAAATCCTCCGGCAGATCCGGCAGCGTGTCGGCCACCACGCCAGTGAGCACGCTTAACGCCGCCTGGGCCGAGCGCGTCTGGGCGCGATATTGCTCAAGTGTTGCGTTCATCCCGGCGATGCGGCTTTGCGCCTGTAACACATCCGACTGCGTGCTGAGCCCGGCCTCTGAGCGTAAATCCGCCATATTCTGTACCGAGCGCAGCGATTCCAGATTGCGCTCAGCGGCCGCGGCGAGGCTCTGGTAGCGACGCACCTGTAAATACGCCTGAAGCGTCTGCATCCCGACCTGGTTCAGGGTGTCGTAAAGCTGAAAACGGTAGGCTTCGGAGAGATTTTCCTGCTCGTCGATGCTACCGCCGGTTTTGCCGAAATCGTAAATCAGCTGCTTAAGGTTCACGCCGCCTGCGGCGTTGCTGTTGAGGGAGCCGGAGGAATCGGTGCGGTGGTTACGCCCGACGTTGCCCTGTAAGGAGACTTGCGGAAACCAGGCGCTCTGCGCCTCTTCCAGGTTGGCCTTGCCGACGCGGATTTGCGCTGCGGCCTGCGAGATTTTAGGGTTGCGCGCAAAGGCGCGAAGTATGGCTTCTTTTATGGTGAGCTGCGCCTGCAGCTGTTCGGCCGGGGCGTTCTGCCAGGCAAACTCCTCCTGTGAAACGGCGGGAAAACTGATTAAAACGGTTGTCAGCAGCAATGCCAGCCGCCGGTAGCGCATTATTTTATTGTGCATCCTGTTTCCACCTTAAAAGCGCCGCCTGCGCGGCTGGTGATATTGTTAAAATGACGCAGGCGCCTCATCCCTGAGGCGCTGTCGTGTTAAACCATATTGACGTGCAATCCGTGCTGGATCAGGACATCCCCCAGGGTGTTGGTTTGCGAACTGTTATGCCAGACGTCGAACTGCACGCCGTCCACTTCCCGCTGTCCGCTCACTTCCCAGATATCGCTGCCGCCTTTCACCAGATTGACCTGATCCCCGTTGACGCCTTTGACGAGCAGATCGTCTTCCGGTTTGTCGGTTAAGGTCAGCGCCTGGTGCAGATCCAGCGTCAGGCTGTTGGTGCCGGACTTACCGAGATCGAAGATCTCGATGTGCTGGATCTGGCCGCTCAGCGCGGTCAGGTCGAGTTTGATATTGACGCCATCGATAACCAGCGTGTCGGTACCCGCGCCGCCGTCGAGCGACGCGAAACCGAGCGTGGCGAGATGAATCGTGTCGCTGCCGCTGCCGCCCTGCAACGACTCGCCGCTCAAGCTGGTGCCGTCGGCGAGATCGATGCTGACGCCGCCGATGGTGTAACCGCCTGCGACGCTGGCGCTGTCATCCGTCGTGGTGGCGCTGTCATGGCTGGTCTGTTCCGTGGTGGCCGCCACCGCGGCGATTTTCGCAGTCGTCGCCGTCTGCTGGCTGTCGGTCTGCGTGGCGGTCTGGCTGTTCTCATCGGAAAGCGCGAGCAGCGACGCCTCGTGCTCGACGCTCATGGCCGCGAACGTCGGGTTCGGGTTCGTGGTGGAGAGGATCTGCCCACCGAGGCTGACGTTCAGGTAGCCGGTGTTGCCCGCCACATCCGTGGCGTAAATATTCAGCACGCTGGAGAGCGACAGCAGTTGCAGAATATTCAGCCCCAGACCGAGCGTGGCGGACCAGTTACCGTTGCTGTCAGTCAGCGCCGTGGTATTAACCGTCCCGTTCAGCAGCGACAGATGCACCACCGAGCCCGGCGCCAGGTTGGTGGAGCCGCCGCGCAGCGTCAGTCCGGTTGAGAGCAGCGTAAGCGGGTTAAGGCTTGCGAGCGGCGTAAACGACAGCGTCGGCGTGGTGAGTTTTACCGTCACGTCGCTGCTGGTGCTGTTAACGTTGCCCACTTTATCCGTCACCGACACGCCCACTTTCAGCGCGCCGCTGGTCAGCCCCTGCAAAATGGTGCTGGTGACCGGCAGCGTCCAGGTGCCGTCGCTGCCGACCGTCGCGTTATAGGTATTGGCGCCGAGCGTCACTTTCACCGTCGCGCCGTCCGCCGCGCCGCTGATTTTCCCGCTGATGGTCTGGCCGCTGCCCGCTTCGCTGACGTTCAGATAGCCGTCGTTGCCAAACAGCGAGGTCAGCGACACGGCCGGCAGCGAGTGGGTAATCACATTCAGCACGCCGCTGGTGCTGGTGCTGTTGCCCGCCGGGTTGGTGACGCTGGCGTTCACCGTCAGCGTGCCGTCAAGCAGCCCGCTGAGATCGGTTTTCGGCACCGACAGCTGCCAGGTGCCGTCGTTACCGACGGTCGTGACGTAGTTTTTACCGCCGAGCGACACCGTGACCTGCGAGCCCACGGCGTTGGTGCTGGTGCCGGTAATGGTCTGGGCGCTCAGGATATCGGTGGCGTTAAGGCCGTTATCACCAAACAGCGAGGTAATGGCGAGCGTCGGCAGCGCGCCGATGTTCACCGTCAGCCCGCCGCTGGCGGTGGTGGTGTTGCCTGCCGCATCGCGCGCCGTCACGGTAACGTTCAGCGGGCCGTCAGCCAGCCCCTGGAGGGAAGTGGTCGGCACAGAGACTTGCCAGGTGCCGTCGGCGCGCACCGTGGTGTTAAACGTCAGCGCGCCCAGTTTGACCGTCAGCGCGCTGCCCGCCGCCAGGTTGGTGGCGGTGCCGCTGATAAGCTGCGGGCTCAGCAGGTCGCTCAGGCTCAGGTTGCTGTCGCCAAAAATCGGATTGACCGCCACCTGCGGGAGGGCCTGGACAATCGCGCTAACCACCTGCGAGCCGGTCGCCACGTTGCCCACCGGGTCGGTGACGCTGGCGCTGACCGTCAGCGTGCCGTCCTGGACACCCTTCAGCGTCGCGGCCGGTACGCTCACCGACCAGGCGCCGTTGTTGATCGCCGCCGTGAAGGTAGTGCCGCCAACGTTAAGCGTGACCGTACCGCTCGCGAGATTGCTGGTGCCGCTAATGACCTGCCCGGCGTTCGCTTCCGCCGCGTTCAGCCAGCCGTCGCCGCCGAAGAGCGTATTGATAGCGACCGTCGGCAGCGTGGTAATGCCCACCACCACCGGCGCGCCGTTTACCGTCGTGGTATTGCCGTCCGGCGTCGTGATAGTCACGCGCGGCGTCAGAGAGCCTTCCGCCAGCGAGGCGAGATCGGTCGGGTTAAGCTGAATGCTGAAGCGTCCGCCGGTGCCTACCGTGCCGGTAAAGGTTCGCGAACCGAGCGCCACGCTGACGCTGGAGCCCGCCGTCGCGTTGGTGACCACGCCAGAAATCGTCTGGCTGACCAGCGCGTCGGTGGCGTTCAGCAGCCCGTCGCCGAAGACCGAGAGCGACGTGAGCGCAGGCGCCACCAGATCCAGCGTCAGCGATCCGGTCGCGGAGGCGGTGTTGCCGTTGGCGTCAGAGGCGGTCACGGTCACCGTCTGGTTCCCGGTGGCTAATCCTGTCAGCGCGCTCTGCACGGCTTCCGGCAGATTCACGCTCCAGACGCCGTTCGGGCCGACCGTCGCCGTAAAGGCCGGCGTACCGCCAATCTGAATGGTGATGGTCTGCCCGGCGAGACCAGTCGTGGTGCCGCTCAGCGTTCCCTGCAACAGCTCCGGGATACTCAGCGTGCCGTCGCCAAACAGCGAGCCGATGTTAATCGTCGGCAGGTTATTAATGGCGACGTTAAAGGTCGCGCCGGTCGTGTTGACGTTGCCCGCGTTATCGGTGACCACCACCTGGAGCGCGGCTTGGCCATCCGGCAGCGCGCCGAGCAGCGTGGACGGCAGCGTCGCCGTCCAGCGTCCGGCGTCGTCTACTACCGCCGTCAGGCGCTGACCCGCGAAGTTAACAATGATGGACGAGACATTTTCGGCATTGCTGACGACGCCGCTGATGGTCTGGTTAACGGTGCTTTCGGCGAAGTTAATCAGGTTATCGGTGCCGACCAGCACCTGGCTTACCACCGGTACGTCGGTCAGCGCCAGGTTGATGTCGATGATTTCGTTACGCACGTTGCCGAAGGCGTCGGTGACGTTCAGCTGCACCTGCAGGGTGTTATCGACAATGCCCTGCCAGAGGCTCGGCGGGAAGTCGACCGAGATGCGCCCGTCGCCGCCCACCAGCGCGTTAAGCGGAATGTTCACATCGGTGCCGACCAGCGTCGCCGTCACCGTCGCGCCGCGGTAGTCGCCGCTCAGCTGCCCGGTCAGCGTCTGGGTCACCAGCGATTCCGCCACGTTCAGGATGCCGTCGCCGCCGAACAGATCGTCCACCAGCACGCCAAACCCTTTATTCAACGCCACATTCAGCGCCACGTTATTGGTGGAGGTGTTGCCCTGCGCGTCGGTGGAGGAGATGTTGATCACCTGCGCGCCGTCGGTCAGCGTAGTGAGATCGACCTGCGGGAAGGTGTAGTTCCAGTTGCCGTCCTGATCCACGGTGGCGGTTTCGGTCAACGGCCCGAGACGCAGCGTGACCGTCTGGCCCGGCTCGCCGGTGCCCTGCAGCACCAGCCCGCCCGCCGCGTTCACGGTGTTGAGCACCGCAGGCACGCCCGCGGCGTCCACCGTCAGCAGCGGCCCGTCGGCATTGAGGGTGACGGTACGGGTATCGGTATCGGTGTTGCCCGCCGCGTCGGTAAGGGTCGCGGTGACGGCGTAGGTACCGTCAGGCAAGCCGGAGACCGCGCTTTGCGGCACGGTGACGCTCCACGCGCCATCCGAGCCGACCACGGCGTAATAGGTTTCACCGTTAAAAGTGACGGTGACCTGGCGGCCCGCCTCGGAGGTGCTGGCGGTGCCATTCAGCACCAGCGGCTGCGTGGCCTCGGTGGCGTCTATCACGTTATCGCCCGCGATAGCGCCGACGGTCACCTCCGGCGGCACCGTATCGAGCGCGACCGTCACGTTGGTGGTGGCGGGCGTGCCGCCATCGGTCGTCGCGACGATGGTGTAGTTGCCCTGATCCGGGAACTGCGTGGCGGGCACATCCAGCGACCAACTGCCGTCCGGCTGGACGGTCGCTGTGCCGACGGTCGCGCCGTTAACCTGCACGGTGACCTGCGTGACGTCGCCGAGCGTGGTGCCGGAAATCGTCACCGCATCGCCCAGCTCGCCCGCGTTAATGATGTTATCGCCCGCGACCGGGTTAATGGCGACGGCGACCGCCGGCGGCGTGGTGTCGATATCCACGTTTACCGCAGGCGCTGTCGCCACGTTGCCCGCTTTATCGGTGACCGTCGCGGTGATCTGCTCGGGGCCGTTAGCCAGCGTCGCCAGCTGCGCCGGAGAAAGCTGAAGCGACCAGGTATTGCCGTTCTGCACCGTGGTGGTAAAGATTTGTCCGGCCAGGGTGACTGTAATGGTCTGCCCCGGTTCGACGTTAGTGACCGTCCCGGTAATCTTCTGGGTCTGCTGGCTCTCCGCCCCGCTCAGGCCATCGCCGCCAAACGGCGCGTCGATGGTGAGCGTCGGCGCGGCAAGCGACACATAGAGCGGCGCGCTGGTGACGGCGGTGTTGCCCGCCCCATCCACCAGGCTCACATTCACCGATTGCAGGCCGTTGGGTACGCCCGCCCAGTCATCCGCCGTGAGATTCAGCGTCCAGGTGTTGCCGGTGACGGTTACGCTTTCAGGCCCGAAGGTTTTGTTGCCGATGGTGACGGTGATCCGGCTGCCCGCCGGGAGATCGCTGGTCAGCGTGCCGCTAATGGCGCTGGCGGCCCCCGCCTCGGCGATATTCACGTAACCATCGCCAAACAGCGGCTGCGTGAGCGCCACCTGCGGCGGCGTCAGCGCGGCCTGGAATGTCACGTCAATATCGTTGCTATTACCGAAGTTATCCTGCGCCACAATGGTCAACGTGTGTTCGCCAGGCGTCAGGCCGGAGAGCGCGCCCGCCGGAAGCTCCAGCGTCCAGTTGCCTGCGTTGTCGACATCCGCCACATAGGTGGTGCCGTTAACGTCGATAGTAACGGTCACATACTGGTTATTGCCCGTAATACCCGTGGTGCCGGCAAGCGTCAGCGGCCCGTTGGCTTCGCTGATGTTCAGAATGTCGTTGTCGCCAAACAGCGTGGTGGCCGCAGGCGCCGGCAGTTGCGTCTGTACCTGGAACGAGCCCGGTTCGCTGTCGACGTTGTCGAAGGCGTCGCTGACGTTCACCAGGAAGTTTTGCGTACTGCCCGGCGTCAGGCCCGTAAACGCCGTCGACGGCAGGGTCACCGACCAGTCGCCGTTCTCCAGCACCGTACCGGTGTAGGTGGTGCCGTTCAGCACAATCTCTACCGTCTGGCCCGCCCCGCTGACGCCGGTGCTGCCGGTGATCGTCTGGGCCGCGCCCGCTTCGGCGTTATTGAGCGCGCCGTCGATAAACGGCGTGTTGATGGTGGCGTCCGGCACGGCGTTAATACGCGCTTCAAAGCTGGTGGTGCCGGTGTTGGTGTTGCCCGCCGTATCGGTGACGACCACGGTGACAGGGATTGTGCCATCCGGCAGCGCCTGGAGCTGCGCAGGGGTAAGCGGCAGCGACCAGTTGCCGTCGGCATCGACGGTGGCCTGCACCATCGCCCCGTTATTAAGGCTCACCATCACCGTAGCGATGCGGCCGGCAGGCAGGTCCGTCGTCCCGCTGAGCGTACCGCCCGCGGCGGCTTCAGCGACATTGAGCACGCCATCGGTAAACGGTACCGTCACCACCGGCACCGGGAGCGGGTCGGCATAGACGGTAAAGGCGGTATCCGGGCTGGTCACGCTGTTGCCCGCGCGGTCGGACACGGTAACGGAGAGGGTGTGATCGCCTTCCGCCAGCGCGCTTAGCTGCGCAGGCGTCAGCGCCACCGTCCAGTTGCCGTTGTTATCGACGGTGCCGGTAATCGGCCGGCCCCCGTCGATGCTTATCTCTACCGTCTGACCCGCGCCGGTCAGCCCGGTATTGCCGGTGAGCTGCTGGCCGAGCGCGGCTTCATTCTGGTTGATGCTGCTGTCGCCGAAGAGCGGGTCCGGTACGGCCGCCGTCGGCAGGGTACGCAGCACGTCCACCTCCACGCCCGCCGTCGCCGGGTTGCCGTATTGATCCTGCGCGGTGACGGTCAGCGCGTACTGGCCGTTTTGCAGCGCTTCCAGCGCGTCCGCGCCGACGTTGATCTGCCATGCGCCGTCTGCGCCGATGGCGCCGTTCAGCCTGACATCGCCAATGGTGACCACAATCGGCGTACCTTCCGCCAGGCCGGTCGAGGTGCCGCTGATGACGCCGCCGTTCTGGATTTCAGCCAGGTTAATCAGCCCGTCGCTGAAGACGGCGCCGATCGCGAGCGTCGGCACGGTGTCATTACCGACCGTGACCGGCAGCGGCAGCGTGCTGGTGTTGCCATTCGGCGTAGTGACGGTAAGCGTCAGTTCCTGCGGGCCGTTATCCAGCGCCTGCAACTGCGCCGCCGGAATGGTGATGCTCCAGCTGCCGTCATTGCCCGCCACGGTGGTCAGGGTCTGGGTGCCAACCACCAGTTCAACGGTGGCGCCCGCCGTCGTGGTGCCGCCGAGCGTCTGCTCGGTCAGCGATTCGCTGACGTTCAGAATGCCGTCGTCCAGGAAGCTGCCGGGGTTGAGGCCGTTCGCGGGCGCGGCGGTATCGACCGTCACGGAGCTGCTGTCGGTCGCCGTGTTCTGCGCCGCGTCGCGGGCGGTGGCCGTAACCGTATAGGCGTCATCAGGCAGAGCGGAGAGCGCCGAGGCCGGTACCGTCACGCTCCACTGGCCGTTAGCCCCGGTCGTGCCGGTATAAGTGACGTTATTAAACACCACGCTGACGATCGTGCCCGGCGCGAGATTCAGCGAGGTGCCGGTGATGGTCAGATCCTGGCCGCTCTCCTGGCTGTTAATGATGTCATCGCCCGCAATGGCGTTTAACGTCAGTTGCGGCTGCGAGCCCGGCTGGGCCGTAAAGGTGACCGGATACTGGACAAACGCCTGGTTGCCCGAGGCGTCGGTCACCGTGACGCCGATAATCTGCTGCCCGTCGGCGACCTGCGCCAGCGCCGTAGTCGGTACGGTGACCGTCCAGGTGCCTTCCGGCTGGACATCGCCCGTGTAGGTCTGCCCGTTCAGGGTGACGGTCACGGTCTGGCCCGGCTCCACGCGCGTGGTGGTGCCGGTGATTTGCAGCGGCGACTGCGCCTCCGCGGCGTTGATAAAGTTATCGGTCGCCACGGTATTGACCGCCACCAGCGGCGCGTTCGCCGGCGAGGCATCCAGCGTCAGCGAGACTCTTTCGCTCGTGGTATTGCCCGCCGCATCGCTGACGGTGGCGATGACACTGACCGGGCCATCCGGCAGCGTGGCGAGCGCGCCCGCAGGCAGCGTCACGCTCCAGGTGCCGTCGCTCTGCACCAGCGCGCTGTAGCTCTGCCCGCCTATCTGTACCAGTACCGTTTGCGGATTCTGCGGATCGAATGGCGTCGCGCTGCCGCTGATGGTGAGCGGCTGCGCCGCTTCCGTGGCGTTGACGATCCTGTCGGCGGTAATGTCATTGACGGTCAGTACCGGCGCGGTGAGATCGACCGTTACCGTGCTTTGCGAGGTGTTCTGGTTGCCCGCGGCGTCGGTCGCGGTGACGACCAGCGGCGTACTGCCCTCCGTCAGCCCTTGCAGCGCCGCAGGCGGCAGCGTGACGGACCAGTTGCCGCCGCTGTCCACGACCGCGTTATAGGTCTCGCCGCCAAACTGGACGGTGACGGTTTGCCCCGCGCCGCTCACGCCGGTTGAGCCGCTCAGCGCGCCGCCTGCGCTCACTTCAGCGGCGCTGATGATGCCGTCGGTAAACGGCGTGTTCAGCGTCACTTCCGGCAGAACGGTGGTGATAATGGTAAAGCTCTGGCTACCGGAGATAACGGCGCCGTTTTCATCGGCGCCCGATACGGTCAGCGTCGCTTTGCCGTCGCTGATAGCCAGCGCGTCGGCGCGCGGTACGGTGACGCTCCAGCTGCCGTCGGCGCCGGTGGTGGCGGTGTACTGTTTGCCGTTAAGCGTAATGGTGAGCGTGGTTTGCGGCGCGAAATTCACGCTGCTGCCGCTCAGCACCAGACCGCCCGCGACGTCGTCAAGCGAGACGCGGTTATCGCCGGTTACCGGCGCGACCGTCAGCGCGCTGATATCAGTGTCGACGCTAAAGCCGCGATCGAGACTGACGCTGTTGCCCGCCGCATCGCTCACCGCCGCCGTCACGGTGTAAGTGCCGTTGGCGAGGCCCGTTAAGGCGTCGGCTGGCAGATTTACCTCCCAGCGGCCAGCGGAATCCACTACCCCGGTGAAGGTGTCATCGCCAAGCGTAATGGTCACGGTCTGGCCGGCGGTGACGTTGGTGGCGGTACCGCTGAGCGTCACGCCGCTGGCGCGTTCGCCGGCGTCAATCACGCCGTCGCCGCCCACCGGATCGATGGTCAGCAGCGGCGCGCGGGCCGGATCGACAGCGACGGTAATCGGGCGCGTGGCGGTTGAGGTGTTGCCCGCCGCATCGGTCGCCGTCACGCTAAACTGCGCCTGGCCGTTCGGCAGCGCCTGGAGATCCGCCGCCGGGATATTCACCGACCATTCGCCGTTCGCGCCGGTCACCGTGGTGTTATAGGTTTTGCCGTTCAGGGTGACAACAATAGCGTCGCCCTGCGCCGCGCCCGCGGCGACGCCGGAGAACGGCTGCGCCTGGCTTGCTTCGGTGATATTGATAGCGTCATCCTGCGTGAACGGGTTAAGCGTCAGCGTCGGCGCCTGGACATCGACAGTAAAATCGGTGGTGGTGGTCTGGCTGTTGCCCGCCGCGTCGCGCACGACGATTTGCAGCGGCACCGGGGAGTCATTGCCGGTCAGCGAATCCAGCGCGCCGGACGGCAGCGTGACCGACCAGTTGCCGTTCACGTCCACGGTGCCCTGATACGCCTGACCGTTGAGGGTAACCGTCACCGCCTGGCCCGCGCCCGTCACGCCGGTAGACCCCGTCAGCACCTGATCCACACCCGCTTCGGCCTGGCTTAAGGTGCCGTCGGTAAACAGCGGGTCGATGCTGGTATCCGGCAGGTTGTTGATGATGACAGTAAGCGTATGGCTGTCGCTGACGCCGCCCTGCTGCGCGGTAGCGGTCACTTCATAAGCGCCATCCGCCAGCCCCTGCAAAGCCGCCGCCGGTACGGTGGTCTGCCAGTTTCCGTTGGCGTCGACCGTCGCGGTGTAGGTGGTGCCGTTGAGCGTGACGGTGATGTCGGTATTGGCCGGGAGCCCGGCGCTGGTGCCGCGAATAGTTAACGGCGAATCCGCTTCGGTGCGGTTAATAAAATCATCGTCGGCAATAATACTGATGGCGACGCCGGAGGCCGCGGTATCGACCGTGATCGGCGCCGGTATCGTCGTCGTCTGGTTCCAGGTATCGGTGACGCTCACCTGAATGACGTTATCGCCATTCGCCAGGCCCTGAAGCACAACCGCAGGCACATCCACGCGCCAGTTGCCCGCCGCGTCCACCGTCGCCGTGGTGCTCCACGCGCCGATAGCCACCGTCACCACGCTGCCCGGCTCCGCGTTGGTCACGCTGCCCTGCAACGGTTGCGCGGTTTTGATCTCCGCCGCATCCAGCGCGTTATCGCCGGTGAACGGCGCGACGGTGACCGACGGCTGCGCGGTTTTCACATTCAGCGTATCCGTCACCTGCACCGAGTTGCCCGCCGCGTCGGTGGTGGTGACCACAATCGGGTTGGCGCCCGGCGCAAGATTACCGAGGTCGGCGGCCGGCAGCGTGATTTGCCAGTTGCCGTCGCTGCCGGTGGTGGTGGTGTATGTCTGGCCGTTGAGCGTAACGGTGACCGTTTGCCCCGCTTCGGAGGTGTTGCCGGAGAGCACCTGATCGGTGGTCAGCTCCTGGGCGTTGAGTTTGCCGTCATCGGTGATGGCATAGAGCGACAGCGTCGGCGGCGTGGTATCGACCGTCACGCTCGCATTGCTGCTGGCGCTGTTGCCCGCGCCATCCGTGACCGTGACGACGATGGGTGTCTGCCCCGGCGGCAACGTTTGCAGCTGCGAAGCCGGAATAGTCACGCTCCAGCCGCCGTCGGCGCCTGCCGTGGTGGTGAAGGTCTGGCTGCCGAGCTGCACGGTGACCGTCTGGCCGCTGCCGCTTACGCCCGTGTTTCCGGAAAGCGTCTGGTTCTGCTGGAGATCCGCCGCGCTCAGCGCGCCGTCGCCGAACGGCGTGACGATGGTGGGCTCAGGCAGATCGTTAATCGCGACGTTAATCACGCGGTCCGCCGTGGCGGTGGTCTGCCCGGACGTGACGGTCGCCGTCACGGTACGCGGGCCATCCGGCAGCGTCGCCAGATCCGCGGCCGGGATCACCACGCTCCAGTTGCCGGCGCTGTCCAGCACGGCGGTGTAGGTTTTATCGTTAAAAGCCACCGTTACCTGCGCGCCCGGCCCGGTAACCGTCGTGAAGCCGCGAATTTCCAGCGGCTGGGTGGCTTCCGCCGCGTTGAGATAATCATCGGTCGAGAGAATGGCGATAGCGACAGACGGGACGGTGCGATCCACCGGGATAGCATCGGTGACGGTGATCGGCGCGCCGTTGCCGTTGGGCACGCTGACGGTAAGCGTCGCGCTGCCATTGGCCAGCGCCTGGAGATCGCCGCTCGGGATAGTCACCTGCCAGGTGCCATCGCCGCCGACGGTGGCGAAATAGTTCTGGCCATTGAGCGTCACCGTGACGACCGTGCCCGCCGCGATATTTTGCGTGGAGCCGCTCAGTACCTGATCGTTCGCCAGCTCCGCGCCGTTCAGCGCGTTATCCGCCGTGAGCGGATCCACCGTCAGTACCGGCTGGTCAAAGTTGACGGTGAAGCGCGTCTCGCTGGTGGTGGTGTTGCCCGCGAGATCGGTGATGCTCACGCTGAGCACATACTGCTGGCCATCCTGTAACGCCAGAAGATCCGTGGACGGAATGGCGGCCTGCCAGCTGCCGTCCGCGCCGACCGTGGCGGTGTACGTTTTCCCGTTCAGCGTGACGGTGACCGTCTGCCCCTCTTCCGCGATGCCGGTCGAGCCGCGCAGGATCTGGGTAGTCCCGGCCTGTTCGCCGCTCAGTACGTCGCCCGTAAACGGGACCAGTTGTAAAGCGGGAGCGACGGTATCGACGTTGATATCCGCCGTCTGGTTTACCGTGTTGCCATTGACGTCAACCAGCGTCACGGTGATGGTATTGAGCCCCTGCGGCAGGGCCTGCAGCGCGCTCGCGGGCAGCGTCACGCTCCAGCTGCCGTCGGCGCCGATAACGCCAGTGAAGGTGTTGCCGTTCAGCGTGACGGTAATGGTGAGGCCCGCGTTGGCGGCGTCCACCACGCCGGTCAGTACCTGGTTTTGCAACACTTCGCTGCTGTTTAACAGGTTGTCATCGGTGAGCGGATCGAGCGCGATTTCCGCCGGGTCCGGGGTTTCTCCGCCGCCGTTATCACCGCCGCCGTTGTCGCCCCCGCCATTGTCCCCACCGCCGTTATCGCCGCCGCCGCCGTTATTGTTATCGTCATTGCTGCCGTTGTCGCTGCTGTTGCTGGCGGCAATCGCCACGCCGGAGATGGCGCCGATTGCCGCGATGCCGCCCAGCGCCTGTAGCGTCGTCAGTCCTTCTGCGCCGACAAGCGCGCCGAGCGACGCGTCAGTCAGCGTGGGGGTAATCGCCTCGGCGACCGCCGGGCCGGGTTCTGAAGCGAACGGGAACAGCGCGTGATGTACGCCGTTGTCATCTTCGAAAATAAGTTCGCTGTGCTGGCCTTCCGCATCGAGATGGAAAAAGTTCTGGTAGCGTACCGTTGTCCCGTCTTTCATATGGACAATCAGGTCATTCCCATGCCGTTCGTAAAAATTAACCGTTTCAGGAGAAGCATTTATTCGCACAATGCTGGTCTGGGATAAATTGACCACCCGGTCTGCATTTTGTGAATAATGGGTAATCACATTTCCCGTATCCTGATTAAGAATATCGACGGTTGGCGAAAGATTATTTTGAACGGCCATTCTTCATTTCCTCTGACTGGGGAAGCACACAGCCCTGCATAAGCATCCAATAATGGACACTTATGGGTTACCCCTTACCAGACAGGGCGGCAGCGGGGAGGCGTATTTTCTCGAAACGAGTTGAAATACTTGTAAAAAAGCTAAAAAACAGCAACTTAACGTAAAGCGAAGCGGTTTATATGTACAAAACCTTAACAAAATGTATAAGCAACGCGCTGCGGTTTGGCAAAGAAATGATAAAAAAAAGAGGACTTGCATAATTAAAATTGTGGTCTACCCCGATTAATTTATTGCTAAATCAATGAAATTACAAAAACGCCACGAGCGTTATTAATGACAACCGCAATCATCAAAAATGAATTAATAAACGCATTCTTAAAGAATCGTAAAAATATATCCTATTTTTAATTACGCTTTATTTACCTGCGAAACCGAGGGATATTTGGCGTCGTAATATTCTGTGGAAATGGTATTTTGTGAAGCTCATCTCGTTTTTATGCAACTTCAGCGTCACCCAACCAAAAGCGCAAAAAAGCAGCAACCCGCAGACGAAACGATATGGACTGGTCACGCACGGGTAAACTCTGCTATACTTAGCGTCACACTCTTGGGGCTGATTCTGGATTCGACGGGATTCGCGAAACCCAAGGTGCATGCCGAGGGGCGGTTGGCCTCGTAAAAAGCCGCAAAAAAATAGTCGCAAACGACGAAAACTACGCTTTAGCAGCTTAATAACCTGCTTAGAGCCCTCTCTCCCTAGCCTCCGCTCTTAGGACGGGGATCAAGAGAGGTCAAACCCAAAAGAGATCGCGTGGATACCCTGCCTGGGGTTGAAGCGTTAAAACTAATCAGGCTAGTCTGGTAGTGGCGTGTCCGTCCGCAGCTGCCAGGCGAATGTAAAGACCGGACTAAGCATGTAGTACCGAGGATGTAGGAATTTCGGACGCGGGTTCAACTCCCGCCAGCTCCACCACTTTTTAGTTGTTTGAAGTACAATGAAGTCTACTAAGCCCGCACAGCACAAGCTCTGCGGGCTTTTTCATGTCTATTGTCGTCCAGTGAGAATTGCTGAGAACTATCACTTATGGCACCCTGAATGGGACCCACAACGAAGGGTCCAAAAACCGAGGGTCCCAAAATGGCAAAAATCGCTAAGAAGCTCACTGACACTGAAATCAAAAGCACCAAGCCAGCCGACAAAGAAATCAACTTGTTTGACGGTGATGGTTTGATCCTACGAATCGCCCCCCTCTCGAAAAGAGGGAAGAAGAATTGGTATTTCAGGTATGCAGTGCCGGTGACCAAAAAGCGAACTAAGGTGAGCTTAGGAACATATCCTCACCTTACACTGGCAAGAGCCAGAGCCTTACGAGATGAATACCTTTCCTTGCTTGCCAATGGCATTGATCCTGACCTGCTCCCCGTTGATTAACACACCGCGATGTTAGTAATGTCTTCATAAGCCACATGAGGACATCCCCATGAAGAAGCGTTTTTCCGACGAACAGATCATCAGTATTCTCCGCGAGGCCGAAGCCGGGGTTTCAGCCCGGGAACTCTGCCGTAAGCATGCTATTTCAGACGCTACCTTTTACACCTGGCGCAAGAAGTTTGGTGGCATGGAAGTTCCCGAAGTGAAGCGGCTCAAGTCGCTTGAAGAGGAGAACGCCCGCCTCAAGAAGCTGCTCGCTGAAGCCATGCTGGATAAGGAGGCGCTTCAGGTAGCTCTTGGCCGAAAGTTCTGACGACAGACCAGAAGCGGGAAGCCGTGGAAGTCATGTGTGAGGCCGCAAGTCTGTCGCAACGTCGTGCCTGCAGGCTGGCAGGTTTGTCCCTGTCGACCTGCCGTTACCCGGCTCAGCGTCCGGCTGCTGACGCGCAGCTGTCTCTACGCATCACAGAGCTGGCACTTGAGCGCCGCCGCTTTGGTTACCGGCGCATCTGGCAGCTACTGCGTCGGGAGGGCCTTCACGTCAACCACAAGCGGGTATACCGCATCTATCATCTCAACGGCCTGAGTGTAAAACGCAGGCGACGCCGCAAGGGACTGGCGACTGAGCGGCTTCCGCTTCTTCGCCCGGATGCGCCGAACCTGACATGGTCGATGGATTTTGTCATGGATGCACTTGCCAGCGGCCGCAGGATGAAGTGCCTGACCTGCGTGGATGATTTCACGAAGGAGTGTCTGACGATCACCACGGCATTCGGGATTACAGGCGTTCAGGTGACACGTATTCTGGACAGCATTGCGCTGTTTCGTGGCTATCCTGCAACGATAAGAACCGATCAGGGCCCGGAGTTCACCTGCCGCGCGCTCGATCAATGGGCCTTTGAACATGGTGTTGAGTTGCGCTTAATCCAGCCGGGCAAGCCAACGCAAAACGGATTTATTGAGAGTTTCAATGGCCGCTTTCGGGATGAATGCCTGAATGAGCACTGGTTCAGCGATATTCTACATGCCCGGGAAATAATTAATGACTGGCGGCAGGATTATAACGAGTGTCGACCACATTCATCGCTGAATTACCTCACGCCGGCTGAATTTGCAGCGGGCTGG
Organism: Cronobacter universalis NCTC 9529; assembly: GCF_001277175.1. Lineage (NCBI taxonomy): Bacteria > Pseudomonadati > Pseudomonadota > Gammaproteobacteria > Enterobacterales > Enterobacteriaceae > Cronobacter > Cronobacter universalis. The sequence goes on from NZ_CP012257.1 coordinate 3,286,343, forward strand.
CGAAACGGGAAATTTGAAGAAAAACCAACTGACATTACTAACTGAAGGTTGTATCTAATCCTGGGGGCAGGTCACCTTAACCACGCACCCTTTAAATGACGTCAGCCTTTTCCAGGGGCCGCCGGAAAAACACGGTGAACTGATGCCTGATAATGACAACCGCATAGTCTGGACGCTGAAAGACTATCAGGATTACGGAAAGAAAATGGGTTTACCGCTCTGGCTGGTGTGCCGTTATCAAAACACCCATAAAACCGTTGAATTTAAGGTGTCGGATAGCGCGAATGAATGTAAAGCCGGCCTGGCGGAGAATAGCACCCGGTTTTACGCGTTTTGTGAATAACCCTTTCCTGACCCGAACGGCGATGAATATAAACGTTCCCAGCGAACCCCATAAAAAAAGCGAGAGGGAATAACCCCGTCTCGCCTTTCAATAAACGCTTCGCTTTTCAGTACAGACGAAAAATTACTTCGCCAGCTCCTGCAACGTGCGCAGCTGCGCGACCGCCTCCTGCATCGCGTCCATCCCTTTGGCGACCACCTTCAGGCGCCCCAGGCTCTGGGCGACGTTTTCGCGCTCTTCGCTGGTCTGCTCGCTCATCGAGGCGATACGGTCCGCGGCTTCGATACTGCGGTCGGCCATAGTCTGGGTGGCGCTGACCGTTTCCGTGGTGACCTGACGAATACGCGCGATGGTCTCAACAGACTCGTTGATGCTGTGCGCGGTCGCCTCCGCCTGCTCGCGTGACAGATGCGCCAGACGGCGCACTTCGCCCGCTACCACGGCGAAACCGCGCCCGGATTCGCCCGCACGCGCCGCTTCCACCGCGGCATTAAGCGCCAGCAGGTTGGTCTGATCGGCGATAGAGCGGATCCCGCTGGTGATTTTGGTGATCCCGGCCGAGATGGTTTCCAGATCGTTCAACCCCTGCTCCAGCCTGTCCTGCGCTTCGCGGGTGTCGCGCGCGGCACTGCTCATGGAGCGAATATTGCCCTGCGCGATATCCAGCGTCTCGGTCTGCTGCGACGTCGCATGCTCCAGCAGCGGCAGCGTGGAGAGCAGCGGCGACAGCTCCTGCTGATAACTGATGACCTGCTCAATCACCTGCGACTGCATACGGTGCATCGCCTCCCAGCGGCGCAGCGTGCGCTGCGCGTAGTGTGCCGCGTAGGCCGCATACTCCACCGGGAACTGGCTCATCGCGTGGTTGGGCTTATCGAAGAACACCAGCGCGGAGAGCGTCTGGTTGATAGGCACCCCAAGAATTTCGCCAAAGCTTGAGAAGCCCGCCGCCGGGATCTTGCGGAAGAAATCGGCGCGCGGCAGCGTCGCCAGGTTGTTCATGCGGCGCAGTACGCAGTCGTTAAGCAGCATCCCGGACGGTTTACCGTAGCGACGCGTGAACGCCTGCCAGTCGTGCTCCGTGTGCGCGACAAAATCGGTCGCTTTCATCAGGTACAGCCTGTCGCCAAACTCCAGATCGCAGAAGAAGCGGATCTGTGAGGACTCAATCTGCGCCACGGAGCGAATAAAGAAATCATCGCCCACTTTGACCGCGAAGGTGTAACCCTCCAGCGCCTGCGCCAGCTGATCGGGTTTGCAGTTAAGCTGGCTTGCCAGATACGAGGTTATGGGCTGCTGATGATCTTTCGCGTCGAACAGCGACGTGACGGTGCGCGCGACCGGATCGGCCTGCGCCACCAGCCAGCTTTTGTCAGTCGGCTGGAAGTTCTGGCTTTTAAACGGCGCGAAGGATTTGCCCGGCGCCATTTCACACAGAATGACAATCGCGCGGCCGTCCATCATGCGGCCGTTGACGCTCATCCAGGTGCCGCTGAAATCAAGCTTGCCGCCCGCCGCCCCGCCGACAGCGAGACACGGGAAACGCCCGGATTTATACCAGGCCTGCATCAGGAAACCTTCGGAGGCGGCGAGCCCGTCGCAGTAGATCATCGCAAACGTGCGATCGGCGCTGAGCGGCATCTGCACGTCGAGCGCGCTAAGATCGCGCGAAATCGCCTGCACGCGCTGCGCGGCGCCCGGAATGCGGGTGTGCAGATCGACAGAATGCACTTCGTGGCGACCAATCAGCCCTTTGGGCAGCAGCAGCCAGCTCCCCTCGTCGCTTTCCAGCTCGCAATAGACTGTCGCTTTATCCTGCTGGCACAGCGTGCCGGTGGAAGAGAGCACCAGTACGGTGCGTTCCGGCGTGGCGAAGCGCTGCCAGACCTGACTGACAGCATGAAAATTCGCGTTGGGCGGTACAAATACCATCAAGATGCCCGGCTTATCCGGCACGCCCGCGTCTCGTAACGATGTGGGTAATTTCTGACAGCGATACACACCGCTACGGGGGCTTTGCGCCGAAAATGTCCGTCCTGGACCCGTTATTAATGTTGACAGGATCCCCATGGTGGCCTCTTTTTATCTCTATTTTTCAAATTATTCAGAGAAAAACGCCTCTCTGCCCCTCTGTTATCGGCAAAAGTTTCGATTAAAACAGTTTAATTACTAAAATATTGTTAAGCGTGAGTAAAACCGCACACTTTGTACGCAATTAAAATGCAACATAACGGTTAAAGCGTGAACAGATTCGCAAGGGCGGAAAGAGAGAGGCGAAACAGAGAAGACAAGGCAGAAAAAATGCATAAAAAACCCGCCGTAGCGGGTCAGTAAAAACGTGAGGGTTAGTTTTTGGTTTGCACCCAGAAGGCGTGGATCAGGCCCGGGAAATAACCGAGCAGCGTCAGGATGATGTTGAGGATAAACGCCCCGCCCAAACCTTTCCCGATCAGTACGCCAAGCGGCGGAAGAAGGATAGTAAAAACGACTCTCCAGAATCCCATAGTTACTCCTGTATTGTTTTTGCAGGTTTTGTAAGTGACTTATTTTTATTAAGTTTAGTCGCTGAACCGCAAAGCGCCACCTTACATACAGGACTTTACCTGGCCTAACGCGGCTATACAGACCGCGATCGCTCCCCCTTTTCCCGCAAAGCGCGGGCTTGCGGTTGTCGCTGAGCGCGATGGTGGGCTACTGTTACAGAAACCCGATGAATAAACAGGAGGTCATCATGTTTGCAGCAGGCGATATCGTGCAACCGCGTCTGGGCGGCCCGAAGCTTAAAGTCATTGAAGTGCATGGCGATCAGATTGTCGCGGTGCGCCCGGATGATGAACAGGGCGAAAAAGTCACGCTGAAAGCCGCCGATGTGGCGCTGTATAAAGAAGACGGCGATTTCGGGGTGTGTTGATTCAAAGGTCGTGCTCGTGGTGGGTGCGCTTCGCTTACCCACCCTACGATTTAGCGCTGGCGGATAAGCGAAGGCATCCGCCTTACATTTTATTAGCCGTACTTTCCCTGAATGCCTGCTCGCTGAGCCGGTGATAAAACCCCAGTACAGCGTTGAGCCACTGCTGAACCTCTTCCTCGCTCCATGCCGCGACCGGGCGCGCCTGCGGGGCGCTGAAAGGCGCGCGAAGCATATGCAGCTCACGCTGTAATGCGTTAGACAACGCGGCGGAAGGGATGACGATAAGCGATTCAAACCAGAAGCGCCGCACCTTTTTTCTCAAATCACCTTCCCGTGCGAGCGCCATGACGCCCCGTTCAACCTGATATAAAACATCGTTGATTGCGTCCATGATGATGACTGGTACCCGTTTAAAAAACCGGCGGGCATTATCCGGCTGCGCTGGCGCGGGTGGGCTGAAGAATGGTTAAAGCCGTTTTACGGCGGGCTAATCATATTCATCGCACCGATAAATAACGCCGGGCATACCTGAACGGCGTCCCTCAGACGCCTGTTAAAAATAGCATAAACGACTGCTTTTCCGGTTAATTCGCTATCTGAAACTCCAAAGACAGCTGTAAAACCACCCGGCGAAACATTCTCTGCCGCGTGCGGCGCGACACCATTGCCACCTAAGCAATAACCCATTGAAATAAAATGCGAAAATATCAGTCGCCGTTAAAAAATAGCGAAGCGCCGCACGTTTCTGAATTTACAGAGGATTTTATGGACAAAGCGGCGATAAATAAAAATTTATCGCTAATTGAAAGCAATAAGACAGCCATATACTCTATCATCAACGCGAAATGCCAGGCATATCGCCAGTACACCCCTTACCTTTCCCGATTTCCCTGTTGATGAGCCAGGAGCTTAACCCGATGTTTTCGCCGCATTCTCGCCTGCGTCACGCCGTAGCGGACACCTTTGCCATGGTAGTGTATTGCTCCGTCGTGGGGATGATGATTGAAATATTCGTCTCAGGAATGAGCTTCGAACAATCGCTCTCGTCACGCCTGGTGGCGATCCCGGTCAATATGGTGATCGCCTGGCCTTACGGGCTCTACCGCGACGCGGTAATGCGCTTCGCCGCGCGCATCGGTAAAGGCCGCCTGATTAAAAACGTCGCGGATGTGCTCGCCTATATCACCTTTCAGTCGCCGGTGTACGCCGCCATTCTGCTGTTCGTCGGCGCGGATATCCCGCAGATTATCGCCGCGGTGAGCTCCAATATTGTGGTATCGATGATGATGGGGGCGGCCTACGGGTATTTCCTCGATTATTGCCGCCGTCTGTTCCGGGTAAGCCCCGCCGCGCCGGTCAGCGCGCAGGCCTGAGAAGGGACGGGTTACTGCGGTTCGCCAAATAATCCGTTCAGATAACGCTCCAGCGCCATGCGGGAGCTGAATCCCAGCGGGATGCCGTAATGCTCCTGCGCGTCGCCGCCAAGCCACAGCGGAAACTGCTGGTAGTGATCGCAGGTTTTCATATCTGAAGCCGGATCCGCCAGCGACTGGCTGCGCTCCCTGAGCGTCGGGTGAATAACCAGCGCCGTGCGCCCCATCCGCGCTTCACGATTCACATAGACATAATTCTCGCCGCGACGATAACCATAAGTTTTTGGCGTCACCACATCCATGGTAAACCCGGCTTTCTCCAGTACGCGCGCCACCTCATCGGGTCGTAAATACATAAATTTTCCTCATCTGCTTCAGACTGCGGGGAAACCTTACATTAGGAGGAATAGCAGGGCTTTCGGAAAAGTCCAGAAAGGGCGCCTGACGTCCCCGCGCGCCGAAGCGGCTCACATTTTGTTCTATACTGTTATTAAGTAAACACAAAAGGGAGAGCGCTATGTTTAACCGAAATACCCGTAGTGACGTGAACGCTGGTGTGGATGACATCAATCAGGACATCAGCCGCCTTGCCGATACGCTGGAAGGCGTACTGAAATCCTGGGGCAGCGACGCCAAAGGCGAAGCCGATGTGGCGCGCCGTAAAGCAGAATCCCTGCTGCGCGAGACCCGCGCGCGTATGCACGGCAGAAGCCAGGTCTCTCAGGCGGCCCGCGACGCGGTAAGTTGCGCGAGTACTTTTGTACGTGAACGTCCGCTGAGCAGCCTGGGTATCGGCGCAGCCGTCGGGATCTTCCTCGGCGCATTGCTGATCACCCGCCGCTAATCGCTGAAGCACGGTTCAATGCCTCTTCCCCGGCGCTGCCGGGGAACGGCTTTTCTGTCAGTCTCTTTTCTTACCCTTTCTGCTTGCAAAAATCTTTTTTACCGCTGCCGCGCGGCCTGCCTGCGTCTGCTCGCTCCTGGCGCTACTGTTGCCAGAAACCCTATATATTGCGTAGTTGAAAGTTACCATAACTACATCTAGTATCTTTCTTATCAAACAACCCCAATTCACACTGCTTTGCGGTGGTGATTTTAATCTATTGATGAGAATACGAATCATGCGCATAACTATTTACACAAGAAATGATTGCGTCCAGTGTCACGCCACCAAACGCGCGCTGGAGAGCCGCGGGATCGCGTTTGACACCATCAATCTCGACGAACAGCCGGAAGCCATCGATACGCTGCGCGCCCAGGGTTTTCGCCAGTTGCCGGTGGTGATGACCGATGCCCTGAGCTGGAGCGGTTTTCGCCCGGACATGATTAACCGTCTGCGCGCGGACTCCCTTGCGGCGAACGCATGAGCGCCCTGATTTACTTCTCCAGCCGCTCGGAAAATACCCACCGGTTTATCGCGCGGCTGGGGCTGCCGGCGGCGCGAATTCCGCTGGAAGACCGCGAGCGGCTGCGGGCGGACGAGCCTTACATTCTGGTGGTGCCCACCTACGGCGGCGGCGGAACCGCAGGCGCCGTACCGCGCCAGGTCATCCAGTTTCTTAACGATGAACACAATCGCGCGCTGCTGCGCGGGGTGATCGCCGCAGGCAACCGTAATTTCGGCGAAGGGTTTTGCCGCGCGGGCGACGTCATCGCCCGCAAATGCCAAGTGCCGTTTCTCTATCGCTTCGAACTGATGGGCACCGGGCAAGACATCGATAACGTACGTAAGGGAGTGAGCGAATTTTGGCAACGACAACATTAACCGGCGACGCCGTGCGGCAAACGCCGCCGGACTATCACGCGCTGAACGCGATGCTCAACCTCTACGACGCCGACGGCCGCATCCAGTTTGAGAAAGACCGCGAGGCGGTGGCGGCGTTTATGGCCGCCCATGTGGAGCCGCGCTCGGTGACCTTCCCCGACACTCACGCGCGTCTCGCGTATCTCGTGGGCGAAGGCTATTACGATGAGAATGTGCTCAAACGCTATGACGCTGACTTTGCCGCCGGGCTGTTTGACGAGGCGCACCGCTACGGCTTTACGTTTAAAACTTTTCTCGGCGCGTGGAAGTTTTACACCAGCTACACGCTGAAAACCTTCGACGGCAAGCGCTATCTGGAGCACTTCCCGGATCGCGCCTGCATGGTGGCGCTGACGCTCGCCTGCGGCGACGAAACGCTGGCGCGTCAGATCCTTGATGAGATCTTAAGCGGCCGCTTTCAGCCCGCCACGCCCACCTTCCTGAACTGCGGGAAAAAGCAGCGCGGCGAACTGGTCTCCTGCTTCCTGCTGCGCATTGAAGATAATATGGAGTCCATTGGCCGCGCGGTAAACGCCGCGCTCCAACTCTCCAAACGCGGCGGCGGCGTGGCGTTTTCGCTCTCAAATCTCCGGGAAGCGGGCGCGCCGATTAAGCGCATCGAAAACCAGTCTTCCGGCGTGATCCCGGTGATGAAAATGCTGGAAGACGCCTTTTCGTACGCCAACCAGCTCGGCGCGCGCCAGGGCGCGGGCGCGGTATATCTGAACGCGCACCACCCCGATATCCTGCGTTTTCTGGATACCAAACGCGAAAACGCCGATGAGAAAATTCGTATCAAAACGCTCTCGCTCGGCGTGGTGATCCCCGATATCACGTTTGAACTGGCGAAAGCCAACGCGCAGATGGCGCTCTTTTCGCCCTACGATGTGGAGCGTATCTACGGCAAGCCGTTCGGCGATATCAGCGTCAGCGAGATGTATTCACAGCTGGTGGAAGATGAGCGTATCCGCAAACGCTACATCAGCGCGCGCGAACTGTTCCAGCGCCTGGCGGAGATACAGTTCGAATCCGGCTATCCGTACATCATGTTTGAAGATACGGTAAATCGCGCGAACCCGATTGCCGGGCGCATCAACATGAGCAACCTGTGCTCGGAGATTTTGCAGGTTAACAGCGCTTCCACGTTTGACGAAAACCTCAATTACGCGACCACAGGGCATGATATTTCCTGCAATCTCGGCTCGCTGAATATCGCGCATACCATGGATTCGCCCGATTTCGGCCGGACGGTGGAGGTGGCGGTACGCGCCCTGACGGCAGTCTCTGACATGAGCCATATCCGCAGCGTGCCGTCCATCGAAGCGGGCAACGCCGCCTCGCACGCCATCGGGCTTGGGCAGATGAATCTGCATGGCTACCTTGCGCGCGAAGGCATCGCTTATGGTTCGCCGGAAGGGCTCGATTTCACTAATCTCTATTTTTATACCGTTACCTGGCATGCGCTGAACACATCCATGAAACTGGCGCGCGAGCGCGGCGAACGATTTGAAGGGTTCGAAGCGTCCCGCTACGCGAGCGGCGAGTACTTTGAAAAATACCTCACGCAGACATGGACGCCGCGCACCGGGCGGGTCGCTGAACTGTTTGCGCGCGTAGGCATTACGCTGCCGATGCCTGAGATGTGGCGCCAGCTTCGCGACGACGTCATGCGCCACGGGCTCTATAACCGCAACCTCCAGGCGGTGCCGCCGACCGGCTCTATCTCGTACATCAACCATGCGACGTCAAGCATTCATCCGATCGTCTCGAAAATCGAAATCCGCAAGGAAGGCAAAATCGGCCGCGTCTACTACCCCGCGCCGTTTATGACCAACGAGAATCTGTCGCTCTACCAGGATGCCTATGAAATCGGCCCCGAGAAGATCATCGATACCTATGCCGAGGCGACGCGCCATGTGGATCAGGGGCTGTCGCTGACGCTCTTTTTCCCGGATACCGCCACCACGCGCGATATCAACAAAGCGCAGATCTACGCCTGGAAGAAAGGCATCAAGACGCTCTATTACATTCGACTGCGCCAGCTGGCGCTGGAAGGCACCGAAATTGAGGGCTGCGTCTCCTGCGCCCTGTGAGGAAACACCATGATCCGTTTAAGCCGTATTAGCGCCATTAACTGGAACAAGCTTCAGGACGAGAAAGATTTGGAGGTGTGGAACCGGCTCACCAGCAACTTCTGGCTGCCGGAAAAAGTGCCGCTCTCGAACGACATCCCGGCCTGGCAGACCTTAACGCCCGGCGAGCAGCAACTGACCATCCGGGTTTTTACCGGGCTGACGCTGCTCGACACCATTCAGAATGCGGTGGGCGCGCCCGCCCTGATGGCCGACGCGCTGACGCCGCACGAAGAAGCGGTGCTCTCGAACGTCAGCTTTATGGAGGCGGTACACGCGCGCTCGTACAGCTCAATTTTCTCCACGCTCTGCCAGACGCCGGACGTGGACGCCGCTTACGCCTGGAGCGAAGAGAACGCGCCGCTGCAACGCAAAGCGCAGATTATTCTTGCGCACTACCGCGATGACGATCCGCTGAAGAAGAAAATCGCGAGCGTGTTTCTGGAGTCCTTCCTGTTCTACTCCGGCTTTTATCTGCCGATGTACTGGTCGAGCCGCGGCAAGCTCACCAATACCGCCGATCTGATTCGGCTCATCATCCGCGACGAGGCGGTGCATGGTTATTACATAGGCTACAAATATCAGCAGGCGCTGGCGCAGGTGGACGACACGCGGCGCGAATCGCTCAAAACTTTCGCGCTGGATCTGATGATGGAGCTTTACGATAACGAGCTTGCGTACACCGAGGCGCTGTATCGCGACGTCGGCTGGGTGGACGATGTGGGCGCGTTCCTGTGCTACAACGCCAACAAGGCGCTGATGAATCTCGGTTACGAGGCGCTGTTCCCGCCGGAAATGGCGCAGGTGAACCCGTCGATTCTCGCCGCCCTCTCCCCTGGCGCCGATGAAAATCACGACTTTTTCTCCGGCTCCGGCTCATCGTATGTGATGGGCAAAGCGGTGGAAACCGAAGACGCCGACTGGGATTTCTGATTCGCTTGCAGGCGCAAATAATCGCTAAAAAATCCGCAGAATTATTTGCTGCAAAATTGTAAAATCCGCGAAAATATCTCTGCGGCCCGCCGGGCTGCTATTTCCACTCTCTGACGGGTGAATCACGCCGATTCACCCGTCATTTCACCCTGCAAAAGCAAAAATATTACTCTTCATTCATTGCCGCTCAGCCCAGTAATAGCGGGAAATAATCGCCATTCGGCGAAGCAATTCACGCCAGATTGCGGAAATTGAGGGTTGTCTCAGAATCTCAGTATGCTAGGGTATGCCCCGGTAACTATTTCCTGCAGGAATCATCTTAACGGCAAAATATAACAGGACACACGCTATTGCATGGCAATTAAATTAGAAATTAAGAATTTATATAAAATATTTGGAGAGCACCCGCAGCGGGCCTTTAAATATATTGAACAAGGGCTTTCAAAAGCCGAAATACTGGAAAAGACCGGGCTGTCTGTCGGCGTAAAAGACGCCACTCTGGCCATTGAAGAAGGCGAGATATTTGTGATCATGGGGTTATCCGGATCGGGTAAATCCACTATGGTTCGCCTTCTCAATCGCCTGATTGAACCCACCCGCGGCCAGGTGCTGATTGACGGCGAGGATATCGCCAGAATATCTGACGCCGCGCTGCGCGAGGTGCGCAAGAAAAAGATAGCGATGGTATTCCAGTCATTCGCGCTGATGCCGCATATGACCGTATTAAATAATACCGCCTTCGGCATGGAATTAGCTGGCGTGCCGCTAAAAGTTCGTCACGAAAAAGCGCTCGATGCCCTGCGTCAGGTCGGGCTTGAGAATTATGCCCATGCGTATCCCGACGAACTTTCAGGCGGGATGCGCCAGCGCGTCGGGCTTGCGCGCGCGCTGGCGATTAATCCCGATATTCTGTTAATGGATGAAGCCTTCTCGGCGCTCGATCCGTTAATTCGCAGCGAAATGCAGGATGAATTAATTAAGCTTCAGTCGCGCCACCAGCGCACCATCGTGTTTATTTCCCACGATCTGGATGAAGCCATGCGAATTGGCGATCGCATCGCGATTATGCAAAACGGCGAAGTGGTGCAGGTCGGCACGCCGGATGAAATTCTCAATAATCCGGCGAACGATTATGTGCGCACGTTTTTCCGCGGTGTGGATATCAGCCAGGTCTTTAGCGCGAAAGATATCGCGCGCCGCAGCCCCGCTGGTCTGTTGCGTAAAACGCCAGGCTTCGGCCCGCGCTCGGCCATCAAGCTGTTGCAGGATGAAGATCGCGAATTTGGTTATGTCGTCGAGCGCGGCAACCGCTTTGTCGGCACCGTGTCGGTGGATTCCCTGAAAGCGGCGCTGGCGGCAGGCCAGGGGCTGGACAGCGCGTTACTGGAGACGCCCGCGGCGGTGAGCGCCGACACGCCGCTAAGCGAACTGCTCTCGCCGGTTGGGCTTGCGCCGTGCGCCGTCCCGGTCGTCGGCGACGAGCAACAGTATGTGGGCGTTATCTCAAAAGGGGTATTGCTGAAAGCTTTAGATCGCGAGGGGGCTATCCATGACTGATCAGACGCAAAATCCGTGGGAAACCGGCAGCGCTGACGCCGCCGCGAACAGCGCCAGCAGCGCAGACGCCTGGGGTAGCCCGACGCCTGCGCCCGAGAGCGGCTCAACCGACTGGCTGAACAGCGCGCCCGCGCCTGCGCCCGAGCATTTCAATATCATGGACCCGTTTCATAACACGCTGATCCCGCTCGACCGCTGGGTGACGGAAGGCATCGACTGGGTGGTGACGCACTTCCGCCTGCTGTTCCAGGGCATTCGCGTGCCGGTGGATTACATCCTGAACGCTTTCCAGCAGCTGCTGCTGGGGATGCCCGCGCCGGTGGCGATTATCCTGTTCGCGCTGATCGCCTGGCAGATTTCCGGCGCGGGTATGGGAGTTGCGACGCTGGTATCGCTGATCCTCATCGGCGCTATCGGCGCCTGGTCGCAGGCGATGGTGACGCTGGCGCTGGTGCTGACCGCCCTGCTGTTCTGCGTACTGATAGGCCTGCCGCTTGGGATCTGGCTGGCGAGAAGCCCGCGCGCGGCGAAAATTATTCGCCCGCTGCTGGATGCGATGCAGACGACGCCCGCGTTTGTTTATCTGGTGCCGATCGTCATGCTGTTTGGCATCGGCAACGTGCCGGGCGTGGTGGTGACGATTATCTTCGCCCTGCCGCCGGTGGTGCGCCTGACGATCCTCGGGATCAACCAGGTGCCGGAAGATCTTATCGAAGCGGCGCGCTCGTTTGGCTCCAGCCCGCGCCAGATGCTGTTTAAAGTACAGTTGCCGCTGGCCATGCCCACCATTATGGCGGGGATTAACCAGACGCTGATGCTGGCTCTCTCTATGGTCGTGATCGCCTCGATGATCGCCGTCGGCGGGCTCGGTCAGATGGTACTGCGCGGCATTGGCCGCCTCGACATGGGGCTTGCCACGGTCGGCGGCGTGGGGATTGTTATCCTCGCCATTATTCTCGACCGCCTGACGCAGGCCGTGGGCCGCGACGCCCGCAGCCGCGGCAACCGTCGCTGGTACGCGAGCGGCCCGCTTGGTCTTCTCACCCGTCCATTCATCAAATAAAGCGCCGGCGGCTCAGGCCGCCCGCTTTCCCTCATCTGAATAAAAGGAATAACGATGCGACATTCTGTTCTTTTCGCCACAGCCTTTGCCACACTCGTTACCACCAGCGCCTTTGCCGCCGACCTGCCGGGCAAAGGCATTACCGTCCAGCCAGTGCAGAGCACGATCTCCGAAGAGAGTTTTCAGACGCTATTAGTAAGCCGCGCGCTGGAAAAGCTCGGCTATACCGTGAATAAAACCAGCGAAGTGGATTACAACGTCGGCTACACCTCGATTGCCTCCGGTGACGCCACCTTTACCGCCGTAAACTGGCAGCCGCTGCATGACGATATGTACGCGGCCGCGGGCGGCGACAAGAAGTTTTACCGTGAAGGCACCTATGTGACCGGCGCGGCGCAGGGCTATCTGATTGACCGTAAAACCGCCGAAAAATATCACATCACCAATATCGCGCAGCTGAAAGATCCGCAGCTCGCGAAGCTGTTTGACAGCAACGGCGACGGCAAAGCGGACATGATGGGCTGTACGCCTGGCTGGGGCTGCGAGGCGGTGATTAACCATCAGAACACCGCGTATGGCCTGCAAAACACCGTGACCGTGAACCACGGCAACTACGCGGCGATGATGGCGGACACCATTGCGCGTTATAAAGAAGGCAAACCGGTGCTCTATTACACCTGGACGCCGTACTGGGTGAGCGACGTGCTGAAGCCGGGTAAAGATGTGGTGTGGCTGCAGGTGCCGTTCTCGTCCCTGCCGGGCGAGCAGAAGGATATCGATACCAAACTTTCAAACGGCAATAACTTCGGCTTCCCGGTGAATACGATGCACATTGTGGCGAATAAAGCCTGGGCGGAGAAGAACCCGGCGGCGGCGAAGCTGTTTTCAGTGATGAAATTGCCGATTACCGATATCAACGCCCAGAACGCGATGATGCACAGCGGCAGAGCGAGCGAGGCGGATATCGAGGGCCATGTGGATGGTTGGATCAAAGCCCACCAGCCGCAGTTCGACGGCTGGATCAAGGAAGCGCTGGCCGCGCAGAAGTAAGCGTTTTTCGATTCGAGACCACACCCGCCGCCCGGCGGGTGTTTTTTTGTCACGACGTTTTTGGTGTCACGGCGGGTGCGCTGCGCTTACCCGCCCTACAAATGGAATCGCTTCTTTCAGGTAGGGTGGGTAAGCGCAGCGCACCCACCGCCCCAAAACGCACAATCCGACACTTAACAAATCCTCAACAATCTGGCGCTACGATGCGGTTCCGTTATCATAATGGCTTTCAGTAAGCGTTCTCCTGCCCTCTCAACCACATAACAGAAACACTATGACTAAACAGACTCAAGGACTTAGCACGTCGCTGACGGTACTGATGTCCGTCGCCACGGGCCTTGTGGTCGCGAGCAACTACTACGCCCAGCCGCTGCTCGACACCATCGCCCACGCCTTCGCCATTACCGCCAACCAGGCGGGCTTTATCGTCACCGCCGCCCAGCTCGGCTACGCCTTCGGGCTGCTTTTTCTGGTGCCGCTTGGCGATATGTTTGAACGCCGCAGCATGATTGTGGTGATGACGCTGCTGGCCGCCGCCGGGATGCTTATCACCGCAAGCAGCCATACGCTCACGATGATGATTCTGGGCACCGCGCTGACCGGTCTGTTCTCCGTGGTGGCGCAGGTACTCGTGCCGCTCGCCGCCACGCTCGCCGCGCCGGAAAAACGCGGCAAAGTCGTGGGCACTATCATGAGCGGCCTGCTGCTCGGCATTCTTCTGGCGCGAACCGTTTCCGGCGCGCTGGCGAGCCTCGGCGGCTGGCGCACCGTCTACTGGGTCGCGACGGTGCTGATGGTCATCATGGCGCTGGCGCTCTGGCGCGGCCTGCCCGCCGTGAAACAGACCAGCACGCTCAACTACCCGCAACTGCTCGGCTCCATCTTCAGCCTGTTTACCCGCGATAAACTACTGCGCACCCGCGCGCTGCTGGGCTGTCTGACCTTCGCCAACTTCAGCATTCTCTGGACATCAATGGCGTTTTTACTGGCGGGCGCGCCGTTTCATTTTTCAGACGGCGTGATTGGGCTGTTTGGCCTCGCGGGCGCGGCAGGCGCGCTCGGCGCGCGTCCGGCGGGCGGTTTCGTCGATAAAGGCAAAGCGCACCTTACCACCACCTGGGGGCTGGTTCTGCTGCTGCTGTCATGGATTGCCGTGGCGCTCGGCCAGTTCTCGGTTATCGCGCTGATTATCGGCATCCTGGTGCTCGATCTCACGGTACAGGGCGTGCATATCACCAACCAGAGCGTTATCTACCGTATCCACCCGGACGCGCGTAACCGCCTCACGGCGGGTTATATGACCAGCTATTTTATCGGCGGCGCGGCCGGATCGCTTATCTCCGCCTCCGCCTGGCAACACGCGGGCTGGAACGGCGTCTGCGCCGCGGGCGCGATTATCGCCCTACTAAATCTGGTAGTGTGGTGGCGCGGCTATCACCGCCACAGCGGGACAGAGTGAGGCCTGCGTCGCACCTTTGCCGTCCTGAATGCCAGCGAAGGGTGTTAAGGGCGGTAACACTCTGTTAAGGTTATGCTGAGTTATTTATTCGAGTGATTTTAACTTCGGCAATATATCAAAAACGTATATGGATATACCCACATCTTTACGCCCCTCCCTGCCTCTTCGCACATTCTCGTCGGCAGGGAGCATAAGCGAAACTTTGCCATCATTTATCAGCGGCTTGTCCGTGGCGTTTATCCCGCGTTTCTGCACTGTACCGCCTGGTTTGACATCATACGAAGCGACTTCTTACATTTCTGTTACTTATATGAACGGCCGCCGGCCCGCACCGTTTTTCGCCGATACGCGTAAGGCGCAGGCGCCGTCGCTTTCATATTCTGCCCGTCTGGCAAGGCGCGGGCGCTCCGGGTTATGGAATAGCCCGGAAGCTCATGACGGTAACGTAGCCATTAGTGATTCATCTGAATAATAGATTTACATGATTTGTTACCGTCGTTATTATATCGGCTGCAATTAATGAGGTTATACCCAAATGGATAGTTCGTTTACGCCCATTGAACAGATGCTTAAATTTCGCGCCAGTCGCTACGAGGATTTTCCGTATCAGGAAATTCTCCTGACTCGCCTGTGCATGCACATGCAGGGCAAGCTGCTGGAAAACCGCAATAAGATGCTGAAGGCTCAGGGGATTAACGAGACATTGTTTATGGCGTTGCTGACCCTGGAATCCCAGGAGAATCACAGCATTCAGCCGAGCGAGCTGAGCTGCGCACTGGGATCGTCGCGCACGAACGCCACCCGCATTGCCGATGAGCTGGAAAAGCGCGGCTGGATCGAGCGTCGCGAAAGCGATAACGATCGCCGCTGCCTGCATCTTCAGTTGACTGAAAAAGGTCAGGAGTTTTTACGTCAGGTGCTACCGCCGCAGCATCACTGCCTGCATCTGCTGTGGTCTTCATTAAGCGGCCAGGAGAAAGAACAGCTTGAGCAGATTACCCGCAAACTGCTCGACCGCCTCGACCAGATGGAAGAGGACAATACGCTGCTTGAGGCCGTTCGCTAAAGCGCCGATAAGCGCTCGTTTCGCAAACGTGCCGTTGCAAGGAAACCGCTACACTGACAGGCCAGCATCTGAATGCTGGCCTTTTTGACAACAGAGGTCGGCTATCGCCGACGACAACAATAAGAACGTGGAGATAAACATGAGCGCAAATGCGGAGAACACCACCCCGCAGCAACCGGTCAATAATAAGAAGGGCAAACGCAAAGGCGCCCTGCTGTTATTAACCTTGCTCTTTGTTGTTATTGCCGTGGCGTATGGCGTTTACTGGTTTTTAGTGGCGCGTCATTTTCAGGAGACCGATGACGCCTATGTGGCGGGGAATCAGGTACAAATCATGGCGCAGGTCTCCGGCAGCGTCACCAAAGTCTGGGTAGAGAACACCGACTTTGTGAAAAAAGGCGACGTGCTGGTGACGCTCGATCCGACCGACGCCCAGCAGGCGTTCGAGAAAGCGAAGACCGAGCTGGCTTCCAGCGTGCGTCAGACCCGCCAGCTGATGATTAACAGCAAGCAGTACGCGGCGAATATCGACGTCCAGAAAACCGCGCTGGCGCAGGCCCAGAGCGACTTAAACCGTCGCGTGCCGCTCGGCAGCGCGAATTTAATCGGCCGCGAAGAGCTCCAGCACGCCCGCGATGCGGTCGCGAGCGCCCAGGCGCAGCTTGACGTCGCTATTCAGCAGTACAACGCCAACCAGGCGATGATCCTCGGCTCGAAGCTTGAAGATCAGCCGGCGGTACAACAGGCCGCCACCGACGTGCGCAACGCCTGGCTTGCGCTGCAACGTACCAAAATCGTCAGCCCAATGACCGGCTTTGTGTCACGCCGTTCCGTTCAGGTGGGCGCGCAGATTAGCCCGACGACCCCGCTGATGGCTATCGTTCCGTCGAGCGGCCTGTGGGTGGACGCGAACTTTAAAGAGACTCAGCTCGCGCATATGCGCATCGGCCAGCCCGCTACCGTGGTGAGCGATATTTACGGCGATGACGTGGAGTACACCGGCAAAGTGGTCGGCCTCGATATGGGCACCGGCAGCGCCTTCTCCCTGCTGCCAGCACAGAACGCCACCGGCAACTGGATCAAAGTGGTGCAGCGTCTGCCGGTACGTATTGAGCTTGACGCGAAACAGCTGGAGCAGCATCCGCTGCGCATCGGCCTTTCCACGCTGGTGAAAGTCGATACCACCAACCGCGACGGCGGCGTCCTCGCGACCCAGACCCGTTCTCAGCCCGCGTATGAAAGTAACGCGCGCGAAATCGGTCTGGAGCCGGTGAACAAGCTGATTAACGATATCGTGCAAGCGAACGCGGGTTAACCGGCGGAGGTTGTATGCAGCAACGTAAACCGCTTGAAGGGGCGCAGCTGGTCGTTATGACCATCGCCCTTTCCCTTGCCACCTTCATGCAGGTGCTGGACTCCACCATCGCCAACGTGGCGATCCCGACTATCGCCGGTAACCTGGGCGCCTCGTTAAGCCAGGGCACCTGGGTTATCACCTCTTTCGGGGTGGCGAACGCTATCTCGATACCCCTGACCGGCTGGCTTGCGAAGCGCGTCGGTGAAGTGAAGCTCTTCGTCTGGTCCACCATCGCGTTCGCGATCGCCTCCTGGGCGTGCGGCGTCTCCAGTAGCCTGAACATGCTGATTTTCTTCCGCGTGATTCAGGGGATTGTGGCCGGGCCGCTGATCCCGCTCTCCCAGAGTCTGCTGCTGAGCAACTACCCGCCTGCCAAACGCTCTGTCGCGCTGGCGCTGTGGTCGATGACGGTGATCGTCGCGCCTATCTGCGGCCCGATCCTCGGCGGCTGGATCAGCGATAACTATCACTGGGGCTGGATCTTCTTTATCAACGTGCCGATCGGCATCGCCGTGGTATTGATGACGCTGCAATCGCTGCGCGGGCGGGAAACCCGCACCGAGCAGCGGCGCATTGACGCCGTGGGGCTGGGGCTGCTGGTGATAGGGATTGGTTGCCTGCAGGTGATGCTCGATCAGGGTAAAGAGCTCGACTGGTTTAACTCGACCGAAATCGTGGTGCTGACGGTGGTGGCGGTGGTGGCGCTGAGTTTCCTGATTGTCTGGGAGCTCACCGACGAACATCCGATTGTCGACCTCTCGCTGTTTAAGTCGCGCAACTTCACCATCGGCTGCCTGAGTATCAGCCTTGCCTATATGCTCTACTTCGGCTCGATTGTGTTACTGCCGCAGCTGTTGCAGGAGGTCTACGGCTATACCGCGACCTGGGCGGGACTGGCGTCTGCGCCGGTCGGGATAATCCCGGTCATTCTCTCGCCGATTATCGGACGCTTCGCGCACCGGCTGGATATGCGCCGCCTGGTGACGTTCAGCTTTATTATGTACGCGGTGTGCTTCTACTGGCGCGCGTATACCTTCGAGCCGGGGATGGATTTCGGGGCGTCGGCGTGGCCGCAGTTTATTCAGGGCTTCGCGGTGGCGTGTTTCTTTATGCCGCTCACCACCATCACGCTCTCCGGCCTGCCGCCGGAACGGCTGGCGGCGGCGTCGAGCCTGTCGAACTTCTTAAGGACGCTCGCGGGCTCCATCGGCACCTCGATAACCACGACGCTTTGGACCAACCGGGAATCGATGCACCACGCGCAGCTGAGCGAATCGGTCACGCCGTTTAACCCTAACGCGCAGGAGATGTATAACCAGCTCCAGGGCATGGGGATGACGCAGCAGCAGGCGTCCGGCTATATCGCACAGCAGATAACCAACCAGGGGCTGATTATCTCCGCTAACGAGATTTTCTGGGCGTCCGCGGGCGTGTTCCTGGTGCTGCTGGGGCTAATCTGGTTCGCGAGACCGCCTTTCGGGGCGGGCGGCGGCGGCGGCGGCGCGCACTGACGTTACTCGCAAAAAAGGCCCGCTCTGGCGGGCCTTTTTTATTCACGGCGTTTATTCCTTCACCGGTGGAGCGCCCTGCGCGCGCAGCTGCGCTTTAAGGCGCTCCAGCGGCAGAGGCCGGCACATCAGGTAGCCCTGGGTTTCATCGCACTGATACATTTTAAGCTGCGCCAGCTGCTCCGGCGTCTCCACCCCTTCCGCGGTAATGCTCAGTGAAAACGCTTTGCCGAGCCCGATAATATTTTCCACGATGCTGTTGGCGTTATCCGAATGCGGCATGCCTGCCACAAAGGATTTATCAAGCTTAATGCCGTCGAACGGGAACGTGCGCAGGTAGCTCAACGACGAATATCCCGTGCCGAAATCATCGATAAGCAGCCGCACGCCAAGCGCCTTCAGGCCGTTCATCAGCTCCAGGCTCTGCTCGGGGTTTGAGAGCGTGGCGTTCTCGGTGACCTCAAGCTCCAGGCGCTCCGGCGCGAGTCCGGTCACGTTCAGCGCCTCCTGCACCCGCTCCACCAGCCCTGGCGTGCGAAACTCCATCGCCGAAATATTGACGGAGATCGCAAGGCCCGGCATGTCGCGCTGCGCATCGCGGCAGGCCGCGTTCAGCACCCAGTCGCTGATGGCGATAATCAGCCCGGTCTCTTCCGCGAGCGGAATGAACTGATCCGGCATCAGCAGCCCGAGCGTCGGGTGATGCCAGCGCAGCAGCGCCTCTACCGCCACCACATTCTCCGCGTTTACGTCGTAGCGCGGCTGATAGACCAGCTGGAATTGCCGCTCGCGGATAGCCTCGCGCAGGCTGTTTTCCATTTCGCGGCGCTGGACAATTTGCTCGGCCATATGGGTGTCATAAAATACCCAGCCGTTGCGCCCGCTGCTTTTCGCTTTATAGAGCGCGATATCGGAAAAACGCAGCAGATCGGTCGCATTGACCGCATCCTGCGGCGCGAGCGCGATCCCCATGCTGGCGCCGATGAGAATCTCATGATCCTGCACGCTGAACGGACGGTTGATCTCGCTGAGAATGCGCTCGCAAAGTTGCTCCAGCGCTTCTTTGCGTTCGATGTCCGGGATAATCAGGATAAATTCGTCGCCGCCCTGGCGCGCCACCAGATCGAAATCGCGCAGGCAGGCGCGCAGACGCGCCGATACCTGATGCAACAGCTCGTCGCCAACGCCGTGGCCGAAGAGATCGTTGACCGGCTTAAACTTATCGAGATCGAGGCTAATCATCGCCAGCGGATGCTCGCGCGTCGGGCGCGACTGGAGTTTGCCTTCCAGAAACTCCTTCATGCGTACCCGGTTGGGCAGGCCGGTGAGTTCGTCATGCAGCGAGAGATACTGCACGCGCGCCTGGGCTTCGACTTCGAGCGTGACGTCGGTCGCGGTGCCGCGAAAGCTCAGCCCGCCTTCCGGCGTAGCGATAGGCTTCGCCACCAGATTGCAGTAGCGCTGGTGCCCCTGCGCCGACAGATAGCGGCAGTGGGTCATGGCGCGGTGCCCGCCGTGGCCTGGCTGGTGGAACCACGCTTCCAGCGTCGCCCTGTCTTCCTGGATAAATTCCGTTACGCGCCGTCCCAGCCAGTCGGCGATGCGATAGCCGGTAATGACCGGGAAGCGCTCGGAAAGCCAGGTAAAGCGCAGCTCGTCGTCGGTTTCCCAGATCCAGTCGGTGGTGGCTTCCGCGACATCGCGGAAACGCCGCTCGCTGGCCGCCAGCGCCAGCCGGTTCTGCTCCAGCAAAAAGGCGTTTTCATCATTGAGCCGCGCTTTATTCAGCGCGTTGCGCATGGCGATGCCCGCGACCAGCCCTGTAAAGCACATCAGGAAAATCAGCAGCGGCAGGATAACGACGATGAGATCGTGGCCGGGATCGTCGCTGCGCCAGACCATCGTGACATGACCGTTGCCGAGCGGCAGACCCAGAGAGACCTGGCGATAGTCGGGCGACGCCTCGCCGGGCTTACGTACATGCAGATCTTCAATGCCGTACTCGCGTCCCATCTGCGCGAGCTCCGCCGGGGTCAGCACATCGATAAATATCATCAGCGACGGCGCGCCGGGCCCGGCCTGGACATTTTTATCACCGCCGCTGCGTATCCAGGCGGCCCCTACCAGCGCGGGCTGGCCGTGGTATTCCATCGGCGTGACGATGGAGGCGCCATCGGAAGCGTCAAGCGCGGTGCGCAGACTGCTCATCATCGGCGCGCCGATCCAGTGTTCCACTTTCTGATTTCTGAACTTGCCGTTGACGACGCTGTAGCGGGTGATATCGCCGCCGTCCGTTACAAAGACGCCGTCATAGCCGAACATGTCATAAAGCGATGACCCCAGATTTCCGCGATCCCACGCCCAGGAGACATCAAGCGTCTGATGCAGCTTAAGGTAGGCTTCGCCCCAGTCAGAATAATCGTTAAGCGTGGTTTTCAGGGTATCCTGACGATTTTGCAGGGCTTTTAAAAACAGGTGGCGGCTGCGCGCGTCGGTGCGTTCGTTAATATCATTCGCGATGTGCAAAATGGAAAGCATTGCTATCAGGAAAAACAGCCCTAACAGCGACCCCATAAAAAGTAACGTCCGCCGGATAAAACGCGTGGTATTCCCCGTCTCGTTACCGGGTGCTTCAGAAACGCCGCGTCTGAAAAAACTTCTCATTGCTCAATCCCGATCTGCTACTGCCTTGATAATCATTATGACGCCCGTGAAAAGATCTGCGCGCCGTGGCGACAGGACGGATTCCTCACGGTTTTACCGGTCCTGGCGCCGGTAAAACTGACGATATGCAGAGATCGGACGCGGCCCGCCACGCATCGGTACATTCGTTCAGGGTATTAATTGTTAAAAACGATATTTTTATTCAGGGGTTATATTTCGTCCGTGACAAAATTTGTTTTAAGTCCCGCCGAAATTCCCATTGAAGCGTAAATATAACCGTCGCGGCAATCATATAATAAAAAAGGAGCCATTAAGGCTCCCTTTTCATTATTTATTTTTTATTCCTACAGGTGCAGTTCCTGTAATTTTTCTTTCGGCAGCGCCAGCTCATCGTTGCTGTTAACGCCCACGCCGCGCTCGATAATGTGGCGGGCGATCTCCTGCGCTTCTTCCAGCGAGTGCATCTCGTAGGTGCCGCACTGGTAAACGTTCAGCTCAGGGATCTGATTCTGCTCTTTCACTTTGAGTACGTCCTGCATCGCCGCTTTCCAGGCGTCAGCCACGCGCTGCTCGTCAGGCTGGCCGATGAGGCTCATGTAGAAACCAGTACGGCAGCCCATCGGGGAGATATCGATAATCTCCACGCCGTTGCCGTTCAGGTGATCGCGCATGAAACCGGCGAACAGGTGCTCCAGCGTGTGGATACCTTTTTCCGGCATCACTTCTTTGTTTGGCGCGCAAAAACGCAGGTCAAACACGGTGATAGTGTCGCCGTGCGGCGTGTTCATGGTCTTCGCCACACGTACCGCAGGCGCTTCCATACGGGTATGGTCGACAGTGAAGCTATCAAGCAATGGCATCTGATCACCTCCGATGAGTGAATTTTTAAAATTAAACTGAACTAATGTTCGCGGGCCGGGTCTGAATCTATGAAAGACGCGCATTTGTTATCATCATCACTGAGTTCAGAGATGACAATTTGGCCACAGCGATGTGGCCTTTTTCTTTTGTCTCACGCCTGCTTCGTCAGCCATTCATCAAACGGCTCGGTATCCGCGGCTTCAATCTCACGCTGACGCGCCAGCGACGCCGCCTGCTCCTGACGGAAATCCTCTTCATTCAGGGCCTGTAACGGCTCTTCACGCAGCATGTTGCGGTAGTTATCCGCCAGCATCCGTCCGGTGCCGCCAATCCCATTTTCAATCATCGAGCGCAGAATACGCGCCGAGTAAGTGAGCTCCGGATCGTCAAAGCAGGCCACCAGTCGGTCGCAGACCTGCTGGTACTCCTGCCCGCCGTGAATGCCGTCGAGCGTTTGCGCCACGCGACGTAAATCGCGGAACAGATCTTTGCCCACTTTCTCCAGCGGGAATTGCGCCGTTTCGCAGCCGATGCCGAGGGTCAGCCCCGGCTTGCGGCCTTCCAGAATCACACGGTTCCAGTTGGCGCGGGTACACAGCAGCTCATCGCTGCTCATCTCCGGCGCATCCGCCAGCGCGCACCAGACCATAAAGAGATCGAGGAAACGCACCTGGTTTTCATCGACGCCAATCGGCGAGAACGGGTTGATGTCGAGCGAGCGCACTTCGATGTATTCGATACCGCCGCGCAGCAGCGCATCAGACGGCGATTCGCCATCGCGCGTCACGCGCTTCGGACGAATTGGCGCATAGAGCTCGTTTTCAATCTGCAAAATGTTGGTGTTGATTTGCAGATAGTCGCCGTCTTTCTTCAGCCCCAGCTTCGCGTACTCTTCCGACGGGGTTTTGATGGCGCGCTTCAATCCTGCCACATAACTGTGCAGATCGTTAAACGTAATCCCGAGATTGCTTTGCGATTTATTGGTATAGCCCAGATCGCTTAAGCGCAGCGAGGTGGCGTAAGGCAGGTAATACATACCGCAGTCGGTTTTCTCGAACGGCAGTTTGGTCGGCTTGCCCTGCAGGAAAGAGGAGCAAATCGCCGGCGAGGCGCCAAACAGATACGGGATCACCCAGCCAAAACGGTAGTAGTTGCGGATGAGTCGGAAATACCCCGCCGAAATCGCCTCTTTGCCGCTCTCAGCGTCTTCCACCTGACACTTCGCCTGCCAGAACGCCAGCGGCAGGGAGAAGTTGTAGTGCACGCCGGAAATCGTCTGCATCAGCGCGCCGTAGCGGTTTTTCAGGCCCGAGCGATAGAGCGTTTTAAAACGGCCGATATTCGAGGTGCCGTATTGCGCGAGCTCAATGTCCTGCCCTTCTTTGATATAGCAGGGCATGCTGAGCGGCCACATACGCTCGTCGCCGAGCGCTCTGGCGGTGTGGCGATGAATATCGCGCATTACCGTCAGCATGTGGTCGATATCGCCATCTACCGGCGTGATAAATTCCAGAAGGGCTTCGGCAAAATCCGTTGTGATCCACTTATGGGTTAACGCGGAGCCCAGGCTTTCCGGATGCCCCGTGGTCGCCAGCTCGCCTTCGGGCGTGACGCGCAGCGTTTCGCGCTCAAGCCCACGGCGAATGCCTTTCAATGCCTCAGGATGCTCGGTTAACCAGGCCAGCGCCTGTGATACGTCCGGGATCAAATTGACCTCCCGCCTGTCGTGTCGAAAATATTTTTATTAAGCATAATTGTAATGGTAAAGGTTGACGATGAAAGGTCGCTCAAACAATCCAATTAGTGCCACCACGTCATACCCTGTAAAGTCGCTGCCGCGATAATCATGTAGCGCAGCGCCTTGCCAAGGCACAGAAAAAAAATTACCGGCCCCCAGGGAAGGCGCAGCCACCCTGCCAGCAGGCATAATAAATCACCGACCAGAGGCAGCCAGCTTAACAGCAGCGCCGACGCCCCAAACCGTTGCAGCCAGCCCTGCGCGCGTTCCTGCCAGCGCGACGACTCGCGCAGCGGAAACAGCCGCCCAAGAATAACGTTAGTTAACCCCCCAAGGCTATTACCTATTGTTGCGGTTAATACCAAAAGCCAGGGGGCGGTTTTCACGCTCACCAACAGCGCGACCAGTACCGCTTCGGAACTGCCCGGCAGCAGCGTGGCGCTCAGAAAACTGCTGGTGAAGAGCGAGAGGAGCGACAGCGCGTCGCTCACAGCAAACGTACGTCCACGGCATCCATTCCCGCCAGACGCGCCGCTTCGAGACCGAAATCCGCGTCTTCAAACACGACGCATTTTTCAGGCGCGACGCCCATGAGCGTGGCGCAGCGCAGGAAAGTATCAGGTGCGGGTTTGTGATGCTGTACATGATCGGCGGCAACCACCGCGGTGAAATAATGACGCAGACCAAGATGCGCCAGCAGCGCTTCCGCCATCGCGCTTTCGCTGCCGGTGCCGACCGCCATAGGACGGCGGCCGTGCCAGGCCTTAACCACGTCAATGAGCGGCAACGGGCGCACCGTATCCAGGAGCATCGCCTGCACCGCCGCGGTTTTTTCACGCGCCAGCGCATGAGGACAGAGATCGGCCTGATTCAGTTCAATGACAGCCTGAGCGATGCGCCAGGTAGGCGAACCGTTCAGCGCGACCATCGCCTGCTCGTCAAACTGCATGCCGTAGCGGCCAAGGACGTCGCGCCAGGCTTTCCGGTGCGTCGGCTCGGTATCGAGGATGGTGCCATCCATGTCAAAAATCAGCCCGTCGTAACGCTCGTACATCATGTCCTCATTACCTGACCGCCAGGAATGTTACTTTAGCTTAAACCGTTAATTTTGTCGCTGTTAAGGCTTAGGGGCGGTGGCGAGAGAGTAATGGACGTCGCGTCAAAAGGGGCGATGTTGAAATGTGTGAGACAGGAAAAATATTTAAAAGAGAGGATATGGTGCATCCGGGAGGATTATTCGGCTTCGCCTCACCCTGACGGGCCGCTGCGAGAGCAGCGTTATCCTCCCTGGAGTTCGCGACAATCAATCGCTCACCAGGTCACGTCATCATCGCTGATACCGTGGAGAATAATGGTGCATCCGGGAGGATTCGAACCTCCGACCGCTCGGTTCGTAGCCGAGTACTCTATCCAGCTGAGCTACGGATGCATCGGGGATATTGCTTTACTGCGGTTCACGTCATCATAAAGATACCGTGAAAATAATGGTGCATCCGGGAGGATTCGAACCTCCGACCGCTCGGTTCGTAGCCGAGTACTCTATCCAGCTGAGCTACGGATGCATCGGGGATACTGCTTTACTGCGGTTCACGTCATCATTGCTGATCCCGTGGAGAAATATGGTGCATCCGGGAGGATTATTCGGCTTCGCCTCACCCTGACGGGCCGCTGCTGAAGCAGCGTTATCCTCCCTGGAATTCGCGATAATCATCGCTCACCAGGCTACGTTATCATCGCTGATACCGTAGAGAAATATGGTGCATCCGGGAGGATTCGAACCTCCGACCGCTCGGTTCGTAGCCGAGTACTCTATCCAGCTGAGCTACGGATGCATCGGGGATACTGCTGTACTGCTGATATTAGTATCGCTACGAAAGCCATACTAAGTAAGAGATGGTGCATCCGGGAGGATTCGAACCTCCGACCGCTCGGTTCGTAGCCGAGTACTCTATCCAGCTGAGCTACGGATGCAAAATGGCGGTGAGGCGGGGATTCGAACCCCGGATGCAGCTTTTGACCGCATACTCCCTTAGCAGGGGAGCGCCTTCAGCCTCTCGGCCACCTCACCACACGCCTCTTACGAGTGCTTCGAAGAGCTTGTTTCGTCTCATCGTCGCTGCGTGGCGCACATATTACTTTCTGGGACTTATAAGTCAAACAATTTTTCCCGACTCTGTATCGTTTGCACAATTACCGCCCAATCCGCCTGCTTTGCCAACAAAAAGGCTGTTTTATCAACGCAAATGCGCTGCGACAGGAGCATATCAAGCCAGGAAAAGAGAAACGGAAAAGCGCGTCGGAAGACGAAGAAATCAGAAGAAACGAGGAAGGAAAAGAAAAAGGGGATGCGCCTCGCCGGTGTGAGCGAGACGCGACAACTCAGTAACTGGACTGTTGCGATTTTTCAGCCTGGATACGCTGGTAGATCTCTTCACGGTGTACAGATACCTCTTTGGGGGCGTTCACGCCAATACGTACCTGGTTGCCTTTTACCCCAAGAACTGTCACGGTCACCTCATCCCCAATCATGAGGGTTTCACCAACTCGACGAGTCAGAATCAGCATTCTTTGCTCCTTGAAAGATTAAAAGAGTCGGGTCTCTCTGTATCCCGGCATTATCCATCATATAACGCCAAAAAGTAAGCGATGACAAACACCTGAGGTGTAAGCAGTCACGGCATTACATTCTGTTAAACCTAAGTTTAGCCGATCCAGAAAAAATCAACCCGACTTTATCGTTATAGTTCGGGCACAGATAAAGACGCCATAACAACAAGGAGTTATGGCGTCTTTACTGCCGTTTTGGTTTTACAGCTTCGCGGTTACCCAGCTTTCAACGCTGCCAAGCGCTGCAGGCAGCGCCGCGGCATCAGTGCCGCCGGCTTGCGCCATATCCGGGCGGCCGCCGCCTTTACCGCCGACCTGCTGAGCAATCATGCCCACCAGTTCGCCAGCTTTGACGCGATCCGTCACATCTTTCGATACGCCCGCGATCAGGGAAACTTTCCCCTCCGCCACGGTCGCCAGCACAATTACCGATGAGCCGAGCTGATTTTTCAGATCGTCAACCATCGTGCGCAGCATTTTCGGCTCAACGCCTGCGAGTTCGCTGACCAGCAGTTTCACGCCGTTGATGTCGACGGCTTTGCTGCTGAGGTTCGCGCTCTCCTGCGCCGCCTGCTGTTCTTTGAGCTGCTGCAGCTCTTTTTCCAGCTGACGGGTGCGCTCAACCATCGCGCGAACTTTGTCGTTCAGCGTCTGGCTGTCGCTCTTCAGCAGGTGAGACAGCTCGTTCAGACGGTCGTTCTGGGCATGAACCAGAGACAGCGCGCCTTCGCCGGTTACCGCTTCGATACGGCGCACGCCTGCGGCGGTGCCCGATTCAGAAACGATGCGGAACAGGCCGATATCGCCGGTGCGCGATGCGTGGATACCGCCGCACAGCTCGGTGGAGAAATCGCCCATGCTCAGTACGCGCACGCGGTCTTCATATTTCTCGCCGAACAGCGCCATCGCGCCTTTGGCTTTCGCCGCTTCCAGATCCATGACGTTGGTTTCAATCGGCAGGTTGCGACGGATCTGCGCGTTCACCAGATCTTCCACCTTGCGGATCTCTTCCGGCTTCATCGCTTCGAAATGGGAGAAGTCGAAACGCAGGCCTTTGTCGTTGACCAGAGAACCTTTCTGCGCGACATGGGTGCCAAGCACCTGGCGCAGCGCGGCATGCATCAGGTGCGTCGCCGAGTGGTTGAGACGGATACGGTCGCGGCGCGCATGGTCCACTTCCGCTTTAACGCCCTCGCCCACTTTCAGAACGCCGCTGGCCAGCTCGCCAATATGGCCAATCGCCTGACCATATTTCTGGGTATCGTTAACGGTGAACGTAAAGCCATTGCCTTTCAGCTCGCCTTTATCGCCAACCTGACCACCGGACTCCGCATAGAATGGCGTCTCATCCAGCACCACAACGGCCTGCTGGCCCGCAGTGACTTGCTCAACGGATTTGCCATCGACAAACAGCGCGGTGACTTTCGCAGTCAGCTCGGTCTGATCGTAACCTTTAAATTCTGACGCGCCGTCAACGCGGATCATCGCGTTGTAGTCCGCGCCGAAACCGCTGGATTCGCGCGCGCGGCGGCGCTGCTCTTCCATAGCGGCTTCAAAGCCCGCTTCGTCAACTTTAATGTTGCGCTCGCGGCAGACGTCCGCGGTCAGATCGACCGGGAAGCCGTAGGTATCATACAGACGGAAAGCCGTTTCGCCGTCGAGCGTATCGCCCGTAAGCTTCGCGAGCTCTTCATCCAGCAGCGCCAGACCACGCTCCAGCGTGCGGGCAAACTGCTCTTCTTCGGTTTTCAGAACCTGTTCAACCTGCGCCTGCTGGCGTTTCAGCTCATCGCCCGCCGCGCCCATCACTTCCACCAGCGGCCCAACCAGCTTGTAGAAGAAGGTGTCTTTCGCGCCCAGCATATTGCCGTGACGAATCGCGCGGCGAATGATGCGGCGCAGCACATAGCCGCGGTTTTCGTTAGACGGAATGACGCCATCGGCAATCAGGAAGGCGCAGGAGCGGATATGGTCAGCGATAACGCGCAGCGATTTGTTGCTCAGATCGGTCGCGCCGGTGACGTTCGCCACCGCCTTGATAAGCTTCTGGAACAGATCGATTTCGTAGTTAGAGTTAACGTGTTGCAGCACCGCGGCGATACGCTCAAGGCCCATGCCGGTATCCACGGACGGCTTCGGCAGCGGTTCCATGGTGCCGTCAGCCTGACGGTTAAACTGCATAAACACGATATTCCAGATCTCGATATAGCGATCGCCATCTTCTTCCGCGCTGCCCGGAGGGCCGCCCCAGATGTGGTCGCCATGATCGTAGAAAATCTCGGTGCACGGGCCGCACGGGCCGGTATCGCCCATCTGCCAGAAGTTGTCGGACGCGTAAGGCGCGCCTTTGTTATCGCCGATGCGGATAATACGTTCGCGCGGGATCCCGACTTCTTTTTCCCAGATTTCGTAAGCTTCGTCATCGGTTTCGTAGACGGTTACCCACAGGCGATCTTTCGGCAGGTTAAACCACTGCGCGCCGGTCAGCAGCTCCCAGGCGTACTGGATAGCGTCATGTTTGAAGTAGTCACCGAAGCTGAAGTTGCCCAGCATTTCGAAGAAGGTGTGGTGGCGGGCGGTGTAACCGACGTTTTCCAGGTCGTTGTGCTTACCACCGGCGCGCACGCAGCGCTGCGCGGTCGTCGCGCGGGAATAATTACGCTTGTCGAGACCAAGGAACACATCCTTGAACTGGTTCATCCCGGCGTTGGTAAACAGCAAAGTCGGGTCATTATTCGGGACCAGAGAGCTACTGGCGACTACCTGGTGTCCCTTGCTATGGAAAAAGTCGAGAAACGCCTGACGGATCTCAGCGGTGCTCTTGCTCATAATTATCCTGAAATCAAGCTAACGAAATGTGTCACCCGAGTGGCGCAGCACGCTGCCGCCAGTCAGGCTAAACGGAAAAAAGTGGGAATAAGATAAGTTTTCTTTACAGGGAAGTAAAACCCCGCATGGGGTCATCACTCAAAATTTCGGTAGATCGCCTGGATATCTTCCATGTAATAGCCGCGATACAGCAAAAAGCGCTGGACTTTCGCTTTTTCGGGGAAGGTGCGCGGCAGCGGCGCGCCGAATTTGCGCTCGGCCTGATCGCGGGCCTGCGCTTCCCAGTCGACCTCACAGGCGGCGAAGGCGCTGTCGCACGCGGTACGGGAGATGCCTTTCTGTTGCAGCTCCTGACGAATACGCTGCGGTCCGTAGCCTTTACGACCGCGGCTGGCGATATAACGCTCGGCAAAATGATCGTCGTCGAGATAACGCTGCTCATGGCACCAGGCGATCACTTTCTCGATATCTTCCGGCGTGGCCTGCGCCTGCTCATCGTCATTTTTACCAGGCAGCACGGCGCCCAGCTTGCGTCTGAGCTCTTGCTCGCTGTGATCGCGCATTGCGAGTATCCGCATGGCGCGGTCGAGAAGTCGGGAGTAAGCGGAACGGCGGGGAGTGGCGTCAGTCATAGGCGTGAAAACAGTGGCGAAGTTGTGGAGACAGAAAAAAGTAAGGGCTGCATCAGCAGCCCTTGAGATTAAAACTCTTCGTTGGTTTCTTCAACGCCGCCGTCGTTATCATCGACGGTGAAGTCAGGCGTAGCGTCCTGGTTGTTGAGCAGCATTTCGCGCAGCTTCTTCTCAATTTCGTCAGCCATTGGCTTGTTCTCTTTGAGGAAGTTGGTCGCGTTCGCTTTACCCTGACCGATCTTCTCGCCGTTGTAGCTGTACCAGGCGCCTGCTTTCTCAATCAGCTTGTGCTTCACGCCAAGGTCAACCAGCTCGCCGTAGAAGTTGATGCCTTCACCGTAGAGGATCTGGAATTCAGCCTGTTTGAACGGCGCAGCGACTTTGTTTTTCACCACTTTCACGCGGGTTTCGCTACCTACCACTTCCTCGCCCTCTTTCACCGCGCCGATACGGCGGATGTCGAGACGGACAGAAGCGTAGAATTTCAGCGCGTTACCGCCGGTCGTGGTTTCCGGGTTACCAAACATCACGCCAATCTTCATACGGATCTGGTTGATGAAGATAAGCAGGGTGTTAGAGTTTTTCAGGTTACCGGCCAGCTTACGCATCGCCTGGCTCATCATACGTGCCGCGAGGCCCATGTGAGAGTCGCCGATTTCGCCTTCGATTTCCGCTTTCGGCGTCAGGGCCGCAACGGAGTCGACAACCAGCACGTCAACCGCGCCGGAGCGCGCCAGCGCGTCACAGATTTCCAGCGCCTGCTCGCCGGTGTCCGGCTGAGAGCAGAGCAGGTTATCGATATCTACGCCGAGCTTACGGGCATAGACGGGATCGAGCGCGTGCTCTGCGTCGATAAACGCACAGGTTTTACCGGCGCGCTGTGCCGCGGCGATAACCTGCAGCGTCAGCGTGGTTTTACCTGAAGATTCCGGGCCGTAAATTTCCACGATACGCCCCATCGGCAGACCGCCCGCTCCCAGCGCGATATCCAGGGAGAGAGAGCCGGTGGAGATCGTTTCCACATCCATGGTGCGATCTTCACCCAAACGCATGATGGAGCCTTTGCCGAATTGCTTCTCAATCTGGCCGAGTGCTGCCGCCAACGCCTTCTGCTTGTTTTCGTCGATAGCCATTTTTACTCCTGTCATGCAGGGTGAGCCCAATTGCGCCACGCTGCGAATTTGTTTCGTTGGTGCAATTATACTGTATGAGCATACAGTATCAAGTGTTTTGTATAAAATGTTGCCACAAGGTTTGCAGCGCAAACGCGGTCGCCTGACGGCGTACGGAATCCCGATTGCCATCAAAGCGTTGCACGCGAGCTTCGACCCTTCCCTGGTTGTCGGCAAAGCCAAACCAGACGGTGCCGACGGGCTTATCAGAGGTGCCGCCATCAGGCCCGGCGATACCGCTGACTGAGACGGCGTAAGAGGCCGCCGCCGCATTCAGCGCGCCCAGCGCCATTTGCCTGACGACCGGCTCGCTGACCGCGCCATGCGCCGCGAGCGTGGCGCCATCCACGCCGATAAGTTGTTCTTTGGCCTCATTACTGTAGGTCACGAAGCCGCGTTCAAACCAGGCGGAACTGCCGGCGATATCGGTAATGACTTTCGCCACCCAGCCGCCGGTGCAGGATTCCGCTGTCGTCACGGTCGCGCCCTGCGCCTTCAGCGCAGCGCCAAGCTGCTGACTTAACTGCATTAATTCGTTATCTGTCATGACGGCTCCGATTGTAAACGTAACCCCAGGCATCCCACAGCGATTTTTCAGCGTTGCAGGCAGTTACATCGGGTTTTACGAGGCGAATTCAAGGTTTGAGGTCAGTTTATTTCCCCGCCCGCACAGGCGGGGAAACGTCTTACTGCACCCGGGCGAGCGCCACCGCCTGGCCGAGCTGCCAGACCGCCATCGCGTAGTGCGTACTATGGTTATAGCGCGTAATGGCGTAGAAGTTAGGCAGACCGTACCAGTACTGGTAGCCGCTGCCGATGTCGAGGCGCAGGAGGCTCGCTTCGGTGTGATCGCCAAGCGGCTGCTGCGGCGTTAAGCCTGCCGCCGCCAGCTGGCCGACGCTGTATTTGGTTTTAAAACCGTTCTCAAGCTGCGGCGCCTGGCCGTTGGCGGGCACCGCCACTAGATCGCCCTTCACCCAGCCGTGTTGCTGGAAGTAGTGCGCGACGCTGCCGATAGCGTCTTCCGGATCCCACAAGTTGATGTGCCCGTCGCCGTTAAAGTCGACCGCGTACTCTTTATAGGAGGACGGCATAAACTGGCCGTAACCCATCGCGCCTGCGAATGATCCCTTCAGCGCCAGCGGATCGTCGCCTTCATCGCGCGACATCAGCAGGAACGTTTCGAGCTCGGCGGCAAAATAGTCGGCGCGGCGCGGGTAGTTAAAGGCGAGCGTCGACAGCGCGTCGATAATACGGGTTTTGCCCATCACGCGGCCCCAGCGGGTCTCCACGCCGATAATCCCGACCACGATTTCCGGCGGTACGCCGTAAACCTGCCAGGCGCGGTTAAGCGCGTCCTGATACTGGTTCCAGAACGCCACGCCGTTTTGCACGTTGTCCGGCGTGATGAATTTATTGCGATAGCGCAGCCAGGCGCCGTTCGGCCCCGGGGCAGGCTGGGTGGTCGGCGCCTGGCGGTCCATCAGACGCAGCACGTAATCGAGCCTTTTGGTCTGTGAGAACACTTCCTGGAGCTGCTGACGGTTAAACCCGTGCTTGCTGACCATCATATTGATGAAATTTTCCGCCGCCGGATTGCCGGTGAAATCCCCGGTGGGCAGCAACATATCGTGCTGCGGCTGGAGCAGGAAGCCGCCCTGGCTTGCGCCTGCGGTCTGAGTGGTTGCGGATTGAGACTTCGGCTTGCTGCTGCAGGCGGCAAGCGCCATCATCAGCGGCAACAGGGCGACATAGCGACGCTTTAACATGAGATATCCATATGGCTGTTCAGAACGAATGGCAGTAATGGTAGATCATCCTGGGCCAGGCGAGGAAGCGCGGCGCGAGGCGCAGGCGGGAAATTTTACCGCCTGCGCGCGCTGTCAGAGGACTTTACTGAGAAAAGCCGCGGTGCGCGGGTTCTGCGGGGCGGTAAAAAGCTGCGCGGGCGGGCCTTCTTCCTGAATCACGCCGCTATCGATGAAAATCACCCGGTCGGCGACTTCACGCGCAAATCCCATCTCGTGGGTGACGATAACCATCGTCATGCCCTCTTCGGCAAGATTTTTCATCACCGCCAGCACTTCGCCCACCAGCTCCGGGTCCAGCGCGGAGGTCGGTTCGTCAAAGAGCATGACCGACGGGTTCATCGCCAGCGCGCGGGCAATCGCCACGCGCTGCTGCTGGCCGCCGGAGAGGCTCGCGGGCCAGGCGTCGCGCTTATCGCTCAGGCCCACTTTAGCCAGCAGCCCTTCGGCGAGCGTCACCGCCTGCGCGCGTTTCATACCCTTCAGGCTCATCGGGGCCATAATGAGATTTTCCAGCACCGTCATGTGCGGAAACAGATTAAAGCGCTGGAATACCATTCCGACGCCCGCGCGCAGCAGGTTTACATCGGCGTTGCGGTCATGCACGGCAAAACCGTTAACCAGGATTTCGCCCTCTTCTGCCGTTTCCAGCGTGTTAAGGCAGCGCAAAAAGGTGCTTTTGCCGGAGCCGGAAGGACCAATGACGCAGACCACCTCTTCCGGTTTGATGTCGCAGTTTATGCCGCGCAGAACGTGGCTTGCGCCGAAATGCTTATGCAGATTTTTAACGTGAATCACTTTTGCCAAACCTCTTTTCCAGCCGCGCCACCAGCTGCGATAGCAGGAAGGTAATCACCCAGTAGACCAGCGAAATGGTCAGGTAGGGCTCCCAGTATGTGGCGTAGGCGCCGGAGACGGTACGCGCCGCATAGGCGAGATCCGCAAGACCGATGGCAGACGCGAGCGATGAGTCTTTCACAATGGCGATCGCATTGTTGCCAAGCGGCGGCAGGATGCGGCGAAACGCCTGCGGCAGAATGACTTTGCGCATGGTTTTCCACCACGGCATGCCGAGCGCGCGCGACGCCTCCATCTGCCCGCGGTCGATAGACTGAATGCCCGCGCGGAAGATTTCAGACACGTACGCGCCCGCGTTAAGCGTAATCGCCACGATACAGGAGAGAAACGCGCCGTAATCGGAGCGCAGCATACGGGCGAATTCGCTGCTCATCAGCCCGCTCTCCACCAGCCAGCCGTCGCGCGGGTTAATAAAGAGCGGCACCAGCGCGAAGTGCACCACCATGATCTGTACAAACAGCGGCGTGCCGCGAAACGCGCTGACATAAAAGCGCACCGGGAACTGCACCAGGTAGCGCAGCACATATTTCCACGGCCCGTGCTCCGCGTGCGCCATGCGCCCCAGCCCGAGCGTCAAGCCCCACAGCGTGCCGAGTATCACGCAGATGATGGTGCATTTGATGGTCATCCAGGCGCCCTGCATAAACAGCGGGCCATACTCCTGGATTATCTCCCAATGAAATCCTGACATGTCCATTTCCGAAAAAGAGGCGGCTGCCGCAGAGACGGTCAGCCGCTAAATAACAGGAAGCGAAAGCGCGCGATTACTGCGCAGGCAGCGTCGGCACGTTATCGTCAAACCAGGCTTTGTAGATTTTCGCGTACGTGCCGTCAGCGACGATCTTCGCCAGGCCCGCGTTGATTTTATTGCGCAGTTCGTCGTTGCCTTTCGCCACCGCGATCCCGAAATACTGACGTTCAAACTTCGCGTCCGGCACCAGTTTGAACTGTTTCTCCGGATGCTGTTTGATGTAGTACTTCACCACGCCCACATCGCCCACGGCGGCGCTGACGCCATCTTCAAACAGCTCCTGAAGCATCAGCGGCGTGTTGTCGAAGCGCTTAATCGCCGTGTTGTTTTTGCCAAGCGCGTCGGAAACCACGATATCCCCGGTGCTGGAGTTCACCACGCCCACTTTTTCATTTTTCAGCGCGGCCAGTGAATCCACTTTTGAATCTGCCGGAACGACGATGGATTGTTCTGCCGGGAAATAAGGCGCAGAGAAATCGACCATCTGCTTACGCTTATCGGTGATGGTGATGCCGGAGATAAGAATGTCGCGATCGCCTGAACCGAGCGTCGCGAAGATCCCTTCCCACGGCGTGTTCACCAGCTTCACGTTGAAGTTTTCCGCTTTGGCGATGGCTTTAATAATGTCGATATCGAAACCTTCCAGCTGTTTCTGGCTGTTTTCGAATTCAAACGGACGATAGGTGCCGCCTGCGCCGACGACATAGGTTTCCTGCGCCGCAAACGCGCTGCCCGCGAGGGCTGCCATTAACAAACCGGCCTTGAGTAAAGATTTTACCATGATCGCAACCCTCATTTTTATGCACTCAATATGAATAAAAATACATACATTAGTCAGGTCGCGCAACCAGAATATATTCTCCGTTGACTTACCCACCCCGCCAGTTCTGGTAGTCAAGCGCAGCGGCTTAAATGCCGATAACGCTCAGTGGTTTTCAAATCAAGGGGCTGAAATGAAACGACATCCTGTCCAGTCGAGAACGTTTAAAAGCGCAGGTTACGATCCGACCTGCTCGATTATGGAAATTGAGTACGCCAACGGGCGCGTGGAGCAGTTTCTCGGCGTACCGGCGAAAACCTGGCAAACCTTTCTGATGAGTAACGAGAAAGAGAGCTGGTTTAGCAACAATATCAAAAGCAGCTTTTTCAAAGTTTCCGTGAGTTGAGGCGATAAAAGAAGGCATAAAAAAAGCGTGGCGAGCCACGCTTTTTTATTGGGCTAATCACAGGCGGGGATCAGAAGGTTTCCCAGTTATCGCCCCCCGCAGGCGCTGCCAGCGCGGGTTTTACCGGCTCGATGCGCGCAAGCGGCGCGGCGCCGGTGCGTGCTGGCGTACTGACGACGCCGCGAGAGACCTTAAAGGCCGCCACCGCCTGGCGCAGTTGCTCCGCCTGATCTTCCAGCGCCGCCGCCGCCGCGGCGGACTCCTGTACCAGCGCGGCGTTCTGCTGCGTAACGCTGTCCATCTGCGACACCGCAAGGCTCACCTGCTCAATGCCGCGGCTCTGCTCATCAGACGCCGAGGCGATTTCACCCATGATATCGGTCACGCGGGTCACCGCCTGCACAATCTCTTTCATGGTGTCGCCCGCTTCCTGCACCTGGCCGGAGCCGGTATCGACGCGGTTTACTGAATTTTCGATAAGCGCTTTGATCTCTTTCGCCGCGTTGGCGCTGCGGCTGGCGAGCGTGCGCACTTCCCCCGCCACCACCGCGAAGCCGCGGCCCTGTTCGCCCGCGCGCGCCGCTTCTACGGCGGCGTTGAGCGCGAGAATGTTGGTCTGGAAGGCGATGCTGTCGATGACGCTGGTGATGTGTGCAATCTGCTGCGAGCTTTCGGCGATGGATTTCATGGTCTGCACCACGTTATCCACCACGCGCCCGCCTTTGTCCGCGGTCTCCGAGGCGTTTTTCGCCAGCTGCGACGCCTGACGCGCGTTATCGCTGTTCTGTTTCACGGTCGCGGTTAGCTGCTCCATGCTGGCGGCGGTCTCTTCCAGCGACGCGGCCTGCTGCTCGGTACGCGCGGAGAGATCGTTGCTGCCTGCGGAGATTTCGCCCGCGCCGGTGTAGATGGATTCCGTGCTGTCGCGTACCGCCGTGACGGTGCCCGCCAGCGCCTGCTGCATCCCCTGAAGCGACGCGGCAAGCTGGCCCATTTCGTTACGTCCTCCCACCGCAATCTGGCGCGTTAAATCGCCGCCGGCAATCGCGCGGATATGCTCCATCGCGTCGCGCAGCGGCCCCAGCAGCAGATGACGTAAGCCCTGCCAGATGGTGGCGATCGCCAGCACCACAATGACCGCGATAACGCCGAGCGTCCAGAGCATACCGGTAAAGCTCTGCTGGTTCTCCTGGGCGGCGGCCTGCAGCAGCGTGGTGTTCTGCGCGCGCCAGGTGGTGTAAACCTCTTCCATCTCATCCTGCGCTTTCTGGGCGTCGAGATTGCCGTAAGCCTCATAATTATTCGCGCCGAGATAGCCGATGGACGCCTGAAGCGTGTCATGCAGCGCCTGGTATTTTTCGGCTATTTTGCTTGCCGTCGCTTCATCCTGTCCGTTCAGGCGCGGCGAGCCTTTGTAGAGCGCAAAATGCTTTTCCGCTTTGCCAAGCGAGGTGGAGGCGGTCGCCAGCAGTTTGTTGATCGCCGCAAGCGACGCCGGATCGCGCTGGTTTTTCAGGAAGCGGATCGCCACGCGGTTCACCGTCACGCGGGTTTTTACCAGCGTCTGAAAACTGTCGCCAAGCTGCTCCTGCTGGAAATTAAGTAAATTCGCATTCTGGAAATTATTTCTGTCATTATTGACTGCCGTATAAAAAAGGCTGCCGGTGACCATTTGCAACACCGTAAAGGTCAACAGGATAATAATAATCCCGCTAACCACTTTTATATTTTTAATCATTGTTAATCATCCCCTGAACCAGGCGTTATTGTGTAGCTGTTATCGGAACGGCGTGCGCAAACTTTATCCACCCCGCTGAAATATGCGAGCGGCGCCATGATTTAAAACAAAAAGATAAACACTCTGATTTTTTAGCCGATAGTAAAAGTATCCCTTTCACCCCGCGACGTATTCCAGAGCGTCACCTTCCGGGTTTTAAGGAGGCACCATGAAAGAGCTAAACAGCTTTGGGCAGTATGTCGGCCAGCCCGTGGCGGAGTGGACACCGCGCGAACTGCCGCAGAAGAAAATGTTCGCCGGGCATTTTTGCCATCTTGAGCCCGTGAGCGTGCGCCACGCGCTGGCGCTGCATCACGCCTGGCACAGCATTGACGACACGCGCGACTGGACTTATCTGACCGATGAACGCCCGCCGACGCTGACCGCCAGTGAATATTATCTGCGCCGTCTGGAAGCCGCGACCGACGCCTGGTATTTCACGGTACTGGAAAATATCAGCGGGCAACCTACCGGCACGCTGTGCCTGATGAATGTCGATAAAACGCACGGCGTGATTGAAATCGGCAATGTGAACTGGTCGCCCTCCATGAAAAGAACCCATTACGGTACGGAGGCTATCTATTTATTACTGGCGTATGTTTTCGAAGAATTAAAATACCGGCGCTGCGAATGGAAAACCGATGAGCTGAATACCCCCGCCATTCAGGCCGCCCAGCGTCTCGGCTTTATTTATGAAGGGACATTCCGGGAATGTCAGGTCCGAAAAGGGCGCAACAGTAATGTGAACTGGTATTCGATTGTCGAAGCCGAATGGCCGCATCACGCCAAAGCGCTGCGCGCCTGGCTGCGCCTGGAGAACTTCAACGACCGCGGGCGCCAGATTAAACACCTTGAGGATTTTAAAGGTCGATAAGCGCGCTGCGTGAAACGCTATAACACGGGCGGCGCTTTTTTATTTAGCCATTGCGCCGCCATTAAGTAAGCGCTTATTCGCAGGCAGCGATAAGCTTGCTGTTTTTATCGTAAGTAACGGAGCATTTTTTAGCGGTTGCCGGAACAATCAACTTAACGGTCTGCTTCGTATTCTTATACAGGCATAAAAAATAGAGCGAGGTTTTACTCTTTCTGGCCTCGTCCTGATACTCAGGCAAAGTCCAGACGGTATCGCGATCATTATCCGGCATCAGATCAACTAACGCTTCCGGCGGCCCGACAAACAAACTGGCATCGTCTAAAACATGTGTTTTATCCTGCGCCGTTGGGTACTGCGGGCATAGCGTGACGGTGGCCTGCGCGCCCGTCACGGATAAAAATAACCCGGCGCTGAGCAAAAGCGTTTTACTCCACAACATAGTAATTATCTCCATTGTTTTCCGCGCGGGGCGCTTTATGAAAACGGATAATGCGTTTGCTCACAGCGTGCGGCGTCGCTACGCGCTGGCCGTTGGGCAACGTGCGATGCGTCATCCACTGATCCAGAACCTGGATCCCCGACGCATCCTGCCCAAGATAAATCGCGGCATGAGAACTTCCATCAGTATGGTTGCCATAACGACCATTCGCATCGAACGTGGCTATCGCCGTACCGGGTGCAATCGTCATATTGCCTTTTACTAACGCTCCGCGTTTCCATGCGACAGTACGCGGCATATTCGCCGCTTTTTGCGTGTACGCCACACACTGACCATTACCCACAGACTGACCGACATACGCTGACGGCGTGTTTGCGATATATGCCATTATATTGATATCCCTATGGTTAAGTGGCGCCATTCTGCCTCTAATGTAAAGATATGCAAATGGAGGAAAGCGAGGCGATTTGCAATTAAGATAATTCCTGGCGAAGCGGGAATTTTTAACCAGTGATCAGCCGGTTATATCGATTCTGGCGGGTCATAATGCATCTTTTCTGAATGCTTATGGCCCCCATTTTCGGCGGGGTGGCGGCGCCAGCAGCACTGGCCCCTATGCTCAGATGCAGCCTTATGGGCGATGAATGCCCGCCGCGTTAATTTCTCACACTCGCTTTTACCCCTCAGCCTCCTCATTTCTTTCGCTTTAAACCACACTGGCTTTGCCTTTTGTTTGCCTGCCAAAAAGACTCCGTTATCATGCTCCCTGGATATTCAGGAAAAGCTTTGCGGCTGCGCGGTCTGTAGCCCTGTTTTCAAGACCAGAGCCTTGCAACGTCCCCTTTAGCCTGTATTCAGATACAGGATTTCATGAGCTGAAATGAGCCACAGTGAAATTCAATAATCAAAAATAACATCACTAACTCATTAATATTTAAGTAAATGGACATCAAAAAACGATGAGTACAAGCGAAACCTTCGACGCCCACACGCCCATGATGCAGCAGTATCTGAAGCTCAAGGCGCAGCACCCTGACATTCTGCTGTTTTATCGCATGGGCGATTTTTACGAACTCTTTTATGACGATGCGAAACGCGCGTCGCAGCTGCTGGATATTTCTCTGACCAAACGCGGCGCCTCGGCAGGCGAGCCGATCCCGATGGCGGGCGTGCCGCACCACGCCGTGGAAAACTATCTGGCGAAGCTGGTTAACCTTGGCGAATCGGTGGCGATTTGCGAGCAGATTGGCGACCCGGCCACGTCAAAAGGCCCGGTGGAGCGCAAAGTGGTGCGCATCGTCACGCCCGGCACCATCAGCGATGAAGCGCTGTTGCAGGAGCGTCAGGACAACCTGCTGGCCGCCATCTGGCAGGACAGCAAAGGCTTTGGCTACGCGACGCTGGATATCAGCTCCGGTCGTTTTCGCTTAACCGAGCCGCAGGACCGGGAAACCATGGCGGCGGAATTGCAGCGCACCAACCCGGCGGAACTGCTGTATGCGGAAGATTTCGCCGAGATGTCGCTGATTGAAGGCCGCCGCGGCCTGCGCCGTCGCCCGCTCTGGGAGTTTGAACTCGATACCGCCCGCCAGCAGCTGAACCTGCAATTCGGCACGCGCGATCTGGTGGGCTTTGGCGTGGAGAACGCGCCGCGCGGGCTGTGCGCCGCCGGGTGTCTGTTGCAGTACGTGAAAGACACGCAGCGCACCAGCCTGCCGCATATCCGCTCGATCACCATGGAGCGCCAGCAGGACGGTATCATTATGGACGCCGCCACGCGCCGCAATCTTGAGATCACCCAGAATCTGGCGGGCGGCGTGGAAAACACGCTGGCGTCGGTGCTCGACTGCACCGTTACGCCGATGGGCAGCCGCATGTTAAAACGCTGGCTGCATATGCCGGTGCGCGATACGAACGTGTTGCGCCACCGCCAGCAGGCCATCGCGGCGCTGATGGAATACAGCGCCGACATCCAGCCCGTGCTGCGCCAGGTCGGCGATCTGGAACGTATTCTGGCGCGCCTGGCGCTGCGTACCGCCCGGCCGCGCGATCTGGCGCGCATGCGTCACGCCTTCCAGCAGTTGCCGACGCTCAATACGCTGCTTGCCGATATTGACGCTGAGTATGTGCAGACGCTGCGCGAGCAGATGGGCGAATTTACTGAACTGAGAGATTTGCTGGAGCGCGCCATTATTGAAGCGCCGCCGGTGCTGGTGCGCGACGGCGGCGTGATTGCGCCAGGCTACCATGAAGAGCTCGACGAATGGCGTGCGCTGGCCGACGGCGCGACGGATTACCTCGACCGCCTGGAGATCCGCGAGCGCGAGAAGCTCGGCATCGACACGCTCAAGGTGGGCTTCAACGCGGTGCACGGCTACTTTATTCAGGTGAGCCGCGGCCAGAGCCATATGGTGCCGATTCATTATGTGCGCCGCCAGACGCTGAAAAACGCCGAGCGCTACATTATTCCTGAGCTCAAAGAGTATGAAGACAAAGTTCTGACCTCCAAAGGCAAAGCGCTGGCGCTGGAAAAACAGCTCTATGACGAGCTGTTCGATCTGCTGCTGCCGCACCTGGCGGAACTGCAAAAGAGCGCCGCCGCGCTTGCCGAGCTGGACGTACTGACGAACCTTGCCGAGCGCGCCGACACGCTGAACTACCACTGCCCGACGCTGACCGATAAACCGGGCGTTCGCCTGGTGGAAGGCCGTCACCCGGTGGTGGAGCGCGTGCTGAATGAGCCGTTTATCGCCAACCCGCTGTCACTCAGCCCCCAGCGCAGGATGTTGATCATAACTGGCCCGAACATGGGCGGTAAGAGTACTTATATGCGCCAGACGGCGCTGATTGTGCTGATGGCGTATATCGGCAGCTTCGTGCCCGCCGAGCAGGCGGAAATCGGCCCGATCGATCGCATCTTTACCCGCGTGGGCGCCGCCGACGATCTGGCTTCCGGGCGCTCGACCTTTATGGTTGAGATGACCGAAACCGCCAATATTCTGCATAACGCCACCGAGCATAGCCTGGTGCTGATGGATGAGATTGGCCGCGGAACGTCAACCTATGACGGGCTGTCACTCGCGTGGGCGTGCGCGGAGAGCCTCGCGAACCGTATTAAAGCGCTGACGCTGTTCGCCACGCACTACTTCGAGCTGACCCAGTTGCCGGAGAAGATGGAAGGCGTCGCCAACGTGCATCTGGATGCGATTGAGCATGGCGATACGATAGCGTTTATGCACAGCGTTCAGGACGGTGCCGCCAGCAAGAGTTACGGTCTGGCGGTCGCGGCGCTGGCGGGCGTGCCGAAAGAGGTGATTAAGCGCGCGCGCCAGAAGCTGCGCGAGCTGGAGAGCCTTTCCGGTAACGCGGCGGCAACGCAGGTGGACGGCACGCAGATGTCGCTGCTCGCTGCCGCCGAAGAGACCAGCCCGGCGGTAGAGGCGCTGGAGAATCTCGACCCGGATTCGCTGTCGCCGCGTCAGGCGCTGGAGTGGATCTACCGGCTTAAGAGCCTGGTGTAAGCGGCTGTGGTGGGTGGGTAGTTTGAGGTGGCGGGTGCGCTACGCTTACCCGCCCTACATAATTTCAGCGCCTTGTGTTTGGTAGGGTGGGTAAGCGAAGCGCACCCACCGTTCTACGTTTCGCCCCCACCGTTTAAACCTTCGCCCGGAGGGTTAGCGTTTATTCTCCGCCAGCAGCGGCGGCACCGTTGGGACTTCCGGCGCGTTATCGATATCGGCCTGCGTCATCCGGAACGCCTCGGGGTAATGCTCGCGGCTGGTACGGCGCAGCGGCTCGGTGTCGCGCCAGGTGTACAGACAATGCTGGCACTGATACACCGTCCAGACGCCTTTCACCGGCGACGTCGCCATAATTTCGATGGTTTCATCGGCACAACGTGGACAAATCATCTCGTCTCCTTATTTTTTACGGTTAGCCAGCATGGCGGTCAGCTTCTCGACCCACTGCGGGGTTTCCGGCAGGTCTTTCACCGGCTGGCTGTAATGCCCGCGGTTATCCGGCGCGACCGGCGTCGTGGCGTCGATAATCAGCTTGTCGGTAATCCCCGCCGGGCTTGAGCCAGGGTCAAGCTCCAGCACCGACATATTCGGCAGCTGCACCAGATCGCCCGCCGGGTTCACTTTTGACGACAGCGCCCACATCACCTGCGGCAGATCGAACGGATCGACATCCTCATCCACCATAATCACCATCTTCACGTAGCCAAGCCCGTGCGGCGTGGTC
The DNA here is from genome assembly GCF_001277175.1 of Cronobacter universalis NCTC 9529. Taxonomy (NCBI): domain Bacteria; kingdom Pseudomonadati; phylum Pseudomonadota; class Gammaproteobacteria; order Enterobacterales; family Enterobacteriaceae; genus Cronobacter; species Cronobacter universalis. The sequence continues at coordinate 3,329,320 of NZ_CP012257.1, forward strand.
ATCGCGCGCAGGCCCACCGCGCGGGCGAAACCGCCGTAGCGTTTTTTGGTGGAGATAATCGCGAGCAGCCCGTGGGTGTACATCGCGTTCACCGCCTGCACTTCCGGGAACTCCGCTTTAAGCTGCTGGTAAAGCGGCACGCAGGTCGCCGGGCCAATCAGGTAGTCGATTTCGGTCCACGGCATACCGAGATAGAGCGATTCGAAAATCGGTTTGGTGCGATAAGAGACTTTATCGATACGCACCACGGTCATATTGCGCCCGCCGGAGTAGTGCCCGGTAAACTCGCCGAACGGCCCTTCTATCTCACGCTTGCGCCCTTCAATCACTCCTTCGAGGATCACTTCCGAGCCCCACGGCACATCGAAACCGGTCAGCGGCGCGGTGGCGATCGGGTACGGGCTTTCGCGCAGCGCGCCCGCCATTTCATACTCCGACTGATCGTATTTCAGCGGCGTGGCGCCCATCAGCGTGATGATCGGATCGTTGCCAAGCGTAATGGCGACCGGCAAATCCTCGCCGCGCTCCTCGGCCTTATGCAGATGCAGCGCGATATCATGCATCGGCACCGGTTGCAGCCCGAGCTTGCGCTTGCCTTTCACTTCCATCCGGTAGATGCCGACGTTCTGCTTGCCGAAGTGATCGGGATCGAGCGGATCGCGCGAGACCACGCACGCTTTATCAAGGTAAAACCCGCCGTCGCCGTCGTTTAAGCGAAACAGCGGCAGAATATCGAACAGATTGATGTCGTCGCCGTCGACGCTGTTTTCCGCCCACGGCGGATTATCGCGGCGCTCGGGCGCGACCGGGAAGGTATCCCAGCGGCGAATAAATTCTTCAATCTGCTGCTTTACCGGCGTGGCGGGCGGCAGGCCGAGCGAGATCGCGTGGTTCGGCCAGGAGCCGATGGTGTTCATCGCCACCCGCGCGTCGGTAAAGCCGCGGATATTGTCAAACCAGAGCGCGGGCGCGCCTTCGCCGATGCGTCCGGTCGCGTTGGCGGCCGCCGCGATATCCGGCTCCGCCAGCACCTCTTCGCTGATCTTCAGCAGTTGTCCCTGTTCTTCAAGCGCCTGCAAAAAGCTGCGCAGATCGTCAAACGCCATGCGTGTTTCCTCCTCGTGATGAATGGGTGTCGGCTGTTTTCGCAGGATTCAGCCCCTGCCAGCGGCGGGCGTTGCGGGCGTCGAGCCCGAACTGATCGAGCACGCGCGCGACGATATGGTTGATGATGTCGTCGATCGTCGCGGGATGGTTATACCAGGCGGGCATGGGCGGCACGATGGCCACGCCCATCTTCGAGAGCGCCAGCAGGTTTTCCAGATGAATGGTGCTGAGCGGCGTTTCGCGCGGCACCAGCACCAGTTTGCGGTTCTCTTTCAGCACCACATCAGCGGCGCGGCCCACCAGCCCGTCGGCATAGCCCGCGCGAATGCCCGCCAGGGTTTTCATGCTGCACGGAATAATCACCATGCCATCGGTGCGAAACGATCCTGAAGAGATGGTCGCGGCCTGATCCGCCGGACTGTGCACCACGTCCGCCAGCCCCGCGACATCCTGCCAGGAGAACGGCGTTTCCAGTTCAATCGTGGTTTTCGCCCACTTCGACATCACCAGATGGGTTTCCACCTCAGGCATCGCTTTCAGCGCCTGCAACAGCGCGACCCCAAGCGGCGCGCCGGTTGCGCCAGTCATTCCGACAATTATCCTCATGCGTTACCTCAATTATTGTTCGTGTACGAACATATAAATTAAAAGTACGCCCGACAGGAGAGACTGGCAAGATCGTTCGTGTACAGTCACACTTTTTGCTAAAAAGCGCCGCGTTAGCTTTCAGCGCCGGAGCGGTTATTATGGTGAGGAGATCCTGATTCCGGAGACCGTATGGCCGTTAACCAACAAGCCTTTCATCTGTTACGCCAGCTTTTTCAGCAACATACGGCGCAGTGGCAGCTGGCGCTGCCTGAGCTGACCAAGCCGCAATACGCGGTGCTGCGATCGATAGCCGAAAACCCCGGCATTGAGCAGGTGGCGCTGACCGAAGCCGCCGTCAGCACCAAAGCGACGCTTGCTGAAATGCTGAGCCGGATGGAGAGCCGCGGGCTGGTGCGCCGTGAAAGCGCGCCGGAGGATAAGCGCCGCCGGTTTATTTACCTCACGCCGGAAGGCGAGGCGCTGTTGCATGCCAGCATTCCGAAGGGCGACGCCGTGGACGAGGCGTTTTTAGGCAAGCTGAACGCCGAAGAGCGCGCGCTGTTCGCCACGCTCATCACGCGGATGATCGACAAAGCGTAACGCTATTTGCCAGCCGCCGCCTGCGCTTCGCGGGCGCGCAGAAAATCGATAAACCCCCGCACCTTGCCGGAAACGTGGCGCGCGTCGGGGTAGACCGCATAGACGCCCTGCGCCGGAAAGCGATACGCAGGCAGTAGCCGCACCAGGCTTTCCTCTTCCAGCGCGGTTTTAACCAGCCACGCGGGCAGCAGCGCCACGCCGCAGCCTTCCAGCGCGAACGTCATCAGCGCGCCTGCGCCGTCGGCCGCTATGACGGGCGGGCGCGTTATCTCAAACCACAGCGTCTCGTTGTGCGGGCCGGTAAGCTCCCAGCGCAGCGGCGACGCCAGCCGGGTATGCACCAGCCAGTCCGCCTGGCTGAGCGCCTCCGGCGTTGAGATCGGGTGGCGTTCAAGCCACGCGGGCGACGCGACGGGGAAAATATCGAAACGGGAAATCAGCGCCGCGCGATAGGCGGAATCCTGCAACGTGCCGAGCCGGATTGCGACATCCACGCGCTCTGAGATTAAATCGGCGTGCTGCGATGACGAGAAATGGCGGATGCGCAGCGCCGGATGCGCGCGGCTGAAGGCAGCGAGCGCCGGGCCGACCACGTGGGTTGCATATTCCGGCGTGGTGGTCACGCGCAGCTCGCCGCTAAACCCGTCATGGCTTGCCTGCACATCCTCCAGCAGCGCACCGGCATCTTTTAGCAGTAACAGGCTGCGCTGGTATAAACGCTCGCCCGCGTCGGTCAGCGTCAGGCGGCGCGTCGAGCGCAGCAGCAGCGTCACGCCCAGTTCGCTTTCAAGCTGGCGGATATTAAAGCTGACTACGGCTTTAGTCTGCCCGAGCGCCGCGGCGGCGCCAGTAAAGCTTTTCGCGTCCACGACAGCGACAAACATAGCCAGCCGCGATAAATTCAGCATCTTCGTTGCGCCGATTGTCAAAAAGGGTTTGACAGTATATCAACCCAAACGCCGTTTTTCCTTTCATCGCGAGCGGTTAGAGTGCCCCTCTTCCACTGAGGGCGTGTCATGACCTACCGTAACAAAGTAACCCTGATTTACCTGCTGGGCTTTTTTCTCGATCTCATCAATATGTTTATCGCGGCGGTGGCCTTCCCGGCTATCGGCGAGGCGCTGCACGCGTCGGTGACGCAGCTTTCCTGGATAAGCAACGGCTACATTGCCGGGCTGACGGTAGTGATCCCGCTCAGCGCCTGGCTTACGCAGCGCCTCGGCGCGCGGCGTCTGTTTTTACTGTCGCTGGCGCTGTTCACCGTGGCGACGGCGGCCTGCGGCCTGGCGACGTCGCTGGAGTCGCTCATCTTCTGGCGCGTTATCCAGGGCGCGGGCGGCGGCGTGCTGATCCCGGTCGGACAGGCGCTGGCCTGGCAGCTGTTTGCCAGCCATGAGCGTGCCGGGCTCTCTTCCGCCGTGATGCTGACGGGCCTGCTGGCACCCGCGCTTTCGCCGGTCGCAGGCGGGCTTATCGTCCAGACGGCGGGCTGGCAGTGGGTCTTTCTGGCGAGCCTGCCGCTCTCGCTGCTGGCGCTGGTCATGGCGTTCTGCTGGCTCAAACCCGATGCGCCAGCGCGCGATAAACGCCCGCTCGATACGATAAGCGTTATTACCGGCGCAGGTGGCCTGCTGCTGGTGTTGTTCGGGCTGAACGGGCTTAGCGAAAAAACCGCGCCGTGGCTGGCGGCGGCAGGTCTGGCGTCGGGCATTGCGCTTATCGCGCTGATGCTGCGACGCTGTCGCCGTCACCCCGTACCGCTGCTGAGGGTGCATCTGCTGGGCGAGCCGCTGATGCGCTTTTCGATGCTGGTTTATCAGTGCGTGCCCGGCATGTTTATTGGCGTTAACGTGGTCGGCATGTTCTGGCTACAGACCGTGGCGGGGCTTTCGCCCGCCGCCAGCGGCGCGCTGATGGTGCCGTGGTCGGCGGCGTCGTTTATGGCGATTTCCGCCACCGCCCGTTTATTTAACCGCCTCGGCCCGCGGCCGTTAATTTCCCTCGGCTGCCTGTTGCAGGCGGGCGGGATTGTGCTGCTGACGCAAACCGATGCGCAGAGCCCGTGGGCGCTGCTGGTGACGGCGTTCTTTCTGATGGGCGCAGGCGGCAGCCTGTGTAGCAGTACGGCGCAGAGCAGCGCGTTTTTGCATACCGCTAACGCCGATATGCCGGACGCCAGCGCGCTGTGGAATATCAACCGCCAGCTCAGCTTCTGCTTTGGCGTCACGCTGGTGAGCCTTGCGCTGAATGCGCTGCTGATGTGGCTTTCGCCGCTCGCCGCCTGGCAGACGACCTTTACCCTTGCGGCGGCGCTGACGCTGGTGCCGCTGATTTTCGCGTGGCGTCTGCCCCGTCAGGCTGTCACGCTGTCATTTGTCGAAGAGAAGGAGAAGTGATGAATCGCTGGTTTAAAGAAGTTCTCGACGCCCATGTGGCGATTGAACGCTGGCTCGGCCGGGGCGAGGGCGATGTCCAGGCATTGCTGGGCCGCTTTAGCCCCGATTATTCGATGATTCCGCTGAACGGCGCGCCGCTGGATATGCACATGCTTAACGCGTTCTTTACCGGCGCGGGCGGCAGTAAACCCGGTCTGGAGATTCAGGTGGATGCGCTTTCGGTTATCGTCGAGTGGCCCGATGGCGCCGTGGTGGGGTATCGCGAAACGCAACGGATAGCGCAGGAGAGCACGGTTCGCTGGTCGACCGTTGTGTTTGAACTCCATAAAGGGGAACCGCGCTGGCGTCACCTGCATGAAACGCGGCAGGCGTAAGGCGCAAAAGAAAAAGGCCAGTCGGATGACTGGCCCTTTTGACAGGAATGGTGATTATTCGCGGAACAGCGCTTCGATGTTCAGCCCCTGGCCCTGCAAAATTTCACGCAGACGGCGCAGGCCTTCAACCTGGATCTGGCGAACGCGTTCACGAGTCAGGCCGATTTCACGACCGACATCTTCAAGCGTTGCCGCTTCGTAACCGAGCAGACCGAAACGACGGGCCAGAACTTCACGCTGTTTGGCGTTCAGTTCGAACAGCCATTTGACGATGCTCTGTTTCATATCATCGTCTTGCGTGGTGTCTTCCGGGCCGTTGTCTTTCTCATCGGCCAGGATATCCAGCAGCGCTTTCTCTGAATCGCCACCCAGCGGGGTGTCAACAGAGGTAATACGCTCGTTCAGGCGCAGCATACGGCTAACGTCATCAACCGGTTTATCCAGCTGTTCAGCAATCTCTTCCGCACTCGGTTCGTGGTCCAGTTTATGGGACAGTTCACGAGCGGTACGCAGATAGACGTTAAGCTCTTTTACGATGTGAATCGGCAGGCGAATCGTACGGGTTTGGTTCATGATTGCCCGTTCGATGGTCTGACGAATCCACCAGGTTGCGTAAGTAGAGAAACGGAACCCGCGTTCCGGGTCAAATTTCTCAACAGCGCGGATTAGCCCCAGGTTGCCCTCTTCAATCAGATCCAGCAGCGCCAGACCACGATTGCTGTAACGACGGGCAATCTTCACCACCAGACGCAGGTTACTTTCGATCATGCGACGGCGGGAGGCGACATCACCACGCAGAGCGCGGCGTGCGAAGTAAACTTCTTCTTCAGCGGTTAACAGAGGCGAATAACCAATCTCACCCAGATACAGCTGAGTTGCATCTAATACACGCTGTGTTGAACCCTGCGACAGCAGCTCTTCTTCAGCCAGGTCGTTATCACTGGGTTCCTCTTCTACCAAGGCTTTTTCGTCAAAAGCCTCTACTCCGTTCTCATCAAATTCCGCGTCTTCATTTAAGTCATGAACTTTCAGCGTATTCTGATTCATAAGGTGGCTCCTACCCGTGATCCCTGAGCAAAGCGCCTGAAGAAGCGCACTCTGCCAATTTATCGCTGCGGCAAATAGCGCAGCGGGTTTACGGATTTCCCCTTGTAACGAATTTCAAAATGCAAGCGTGTTGAACTGGTTCCGGAGCTACCCATGGTAGCGATTTTTTGCCCCGCCTTAACTTCTTGTTGTTCCCGGACCAGCATTGTGTCGTTATGGGCGTAGGCACTCAGGTAATCATCGTTGTGTTTGATGATAATAAGATTACCGTAACCGCGGAGCGCATTACCGGCGTACACAACACGACCATCTGCGGTCGCGATGATTGCCTGTCCTTTGCTGCCTGCGATATCGATCCCTTTGTTCCCCCCTTCAGCGGCGGAGAAGTTCTCGATAACGTTGCCTTCAGTCGGCCAGCGCCAGGTAGCGACAGGTGCGCTATTGGTCGTGCTGCTTACGGTCGGTTCTTGCGTGCTAACAACAGGCGCTGTGGAAGGAGCTACGACTGCCCCAGAGCTCACATTCCCAGGCAACATTTTGTTAGCACTCTGTTCACCTGAATCCTCAGAGTAAATAATTGTCGGTTTCGACGCAACCACTGTGCTGGTATTTTGCGCAGGTTTTGAGACTATTCCTTGTGCGCTGGCGTCAGCCTGAGTAATGGCGTTCCCACCGGTAATAGGCGTTCCTGACGCGTTGCCGACCTGCAGCGTCTGGCCGACATTCAGGCCGTACGGGGCTTCGATGTGGTTACGCTGGGCGAGATCGCGGAAATCGTTCCCGGTGATCCAGGCGATATAGAACAGCGTATCGCCGCGTTTCACGGTATAGGTGCTGCCGCCGGTATAGCTACCTTTCGGAATATTCCCATACTTGCGATTGTAAACAATGCGCCCGTTTTGGGTCTGAACCGGCTGTTCGGGGATGGCCTGCGCCTGTCGCGGCTGGCTAATCTGCGGCTGAACCGGCGCCGGCTGGATCTGCGGCTGGCTGGCCTGCGTTGAGATATTCGATGGCGGCATGATCATCCCGCCGCCTGCGCCGGAACTGGCCCCTGCGCTGCTGCTGTTCGCGCTGCCGCCAACGGAACTGACGGGCGCCGGTGCGGAGGAGTTATTTGAATTACATGCCGCCAGACAAAGCGAAATCAGTGACAGCGCCGCGACACGGCGTGCTGTGAAGGTTGGGCTTCCCGCGCTCATTTATCCCCCTGGAATGGTTTACTTCTCTATAAATACGATGACAACCGCTCTGTTCGGCGCCTGGCCGACGCGATTTTTGCCCACCATACGCCAAAAACGCGCTAAAAACTCAGGAAAAATTCCTGGTTTACGCCAGCTCCCCTTTCACCAGAGGAACAAAACGTACGGCTTCTACGGTGTCGATAATAAATTCGCTCCCCCGCCGACGAACGCGCTTTAACACCTGCTGTTCGTCGCCCACGGGAAGAACCAGAATGCCGCCCTCGTCCAGCTGCGACAGTAACGCTGTCGGGATTTCAGGCGGAGCGGCAGTCACAATGATAGCGTCAAATGGCGCGCGCGCCTGCCACCCCTGCCAGCCATCGCCGTGACGGGTGGAGATATTGTGCAGATCGAGCTGCTTTAAACGCCGTCTGGCGTGCCATTGCAGGCTTTTAATGCGCTCGACGGAACAGACGTGATGCACCAGATGGGCCAGAATCGCCGTCTGGTAGCCGGAGCCGGTGCCGATTTCCAGCACCCGTGAGGCGGGCGTGAGCGTCAGAAGCTCGGTCATCCGCGCCACCATATAAGGCTGAGAAATGGTTTGCCCTGAACCAATAGGCAGCGCCACGTTCTCCCAGGCTTTGTGCTCAAACGCTTCATCGACAAACTTTTCACGCGGCACGCGCGAAATGGCCTCAAGCACGCGTTCATCTTTGATGCCCTGAGCACGCAGTTGATTCAGAAGGGTCTGAACACGATTGTTTACCATTGCCCGTTCACTCCGGCGCTGGATAACCAGCGGGTCACCACATCCTGCGCGCTGTGCGCGGTTAAATCGACATGCAGCGGCGTGACGGAGACGTAGCCCTCGTCCACCGCGGCGAAATCGGTATCCGGGCCGGCGTCGAGCTTATCGCCCGGCGGGCCTATCCAGTAGAGCGTATTGCCGCGCGGATCGTCCTGCGGAATGACTTTATCCGCCGGATGACGGCTGCCGCAGCGGGTGACGCGAATGCCTTTGATCTCCTCAAGCGGCAGATCGGGCACGTTGATGTTGAGGATGCGTCCGGTGCGCAGCGGCTCGCGGGCGAGCGCGCGTAACAGCGTACAGGTCACGGCAGCGGCGGTCTCGTAATGCTCGTGGCCGTTGAGCGACACCGCGAGCGCCGGCAGGCCCAGATGACGGCCTTCCATCGCCGCGGCCACGGTGCCGGAGTAAATCACGTCATCGCCCAGATTCGGCCCGGCGTTAATGCCGGAGACCACCACATCAGGGCGCGGACGCATCAGCGCGTTAACGCCGAGGAAGACGCAGTCGGTGGGGGTACCCATCTGCACCGCGATATCGCCGTTGGGGTAAGTGAACGTGCGAAGCGAAGATTCCAGCGTCAGGGAGTTAGACGCGCCGCTACGGTTGCGGTCGGGAGCCACCACCTGAACCTCGGCGAATTCACGCAGCGCCTTCGCCAGCGCCTGAATGCCCGGCGCGTGGATCCCATCATCATTACTCAGCAATATCCGCATAACGCGCGTAATCCTTTCCTGGTGTTAAACATGCAAGCGTGATTCCTTAAATCTCATTCTGCTTTTTCTGTTTTGCCTGCGCTGAAGCTGATTCAGGCAGAAGGCCGGATAGCCGCTCGCTGGCATTCTAACGCGCGATGCCGCTGTCCGGTAGGGTCGATTTTCGCAATATCATGTTGTTACATGAGCAGGAGGGATAACGTCCCGCGATTCGCGTCATCAGTTATTAGTTCATTTTTGCGAGGAAAGCCAAACTGGCTCTGCTCAGGGAAGAAAGTGTGGTGCCTGGCCGCGTGTTTATCCGATCTTTCGTTTACGGCGTTATCAGCGCCATACGAGGGTTTCTATACTTTTCCCGGATAAATTACAGGGAAGGATGACAATATGAGGGGTAACGACGACGTGCTGGCTTTCTTTCGCAAGGCATTGCCCACGCTTGCCGATCTCAGGCTTAACAGCATCCCTCTCGAACTGGATGATGCGTTGCAGGAATATGCGGAATCTGACGATCTGCTGGCAGCCATTAACCAGTACGATCAACATTTTCATGTCGATATGTCAGCAATGAACTGGGATCGCTACTTTCCGTGGAAAAAACCGTGGTTCTTTCGGAAATGGTTCACCCGTAAACCTGTTGTGCAGACGGCGAAACCGTTGACCGTACGCATGTTTGCGCAATCCGCGAAAGCCGGGCGCTGGCTGTTTGACTGAGCGTAGCGACAAAAAAACCGCCCTGGGGCGGTTTTTTAATGCGTCGCGAAGAAGAAAGCGGAATGGAATGTTATTCGCTGATATCCGCGACATCCTCTGACGTATTGAACAGTTCTCGCATAACGCTGGTGGCGAAGCTGCCGGCGGGCAGCCAGAAGCTCACCTCAAGCGTCGCGTCGTCCTGCCACTGCCAGCGTAGCTCGCGCGGGAACAGTAACATGGCGCGTCGGGCGGCCTCGACCTTTTCACGGGTCAGCAGCGTGAGCAGCTCGGTTTCATCTGCAAGCGTCGTCTGCTCAAACGCCAGCGCCGCGCGCTGCGTGCCCCAGTCGCCGGTGCCGGGCAGCGCGGCGGTGATCAGCAGCTCGCCGCTGTCCACACGGGCCTGTAAATCAGCAAGTTCCTCAGAGGCCGCGACAAACCAGCTGCCGCGCCCGGCGAGTTGCAGCGCGTCGCCGTCCATCACCTGGTTAACATCGCAACGTTGCAGACGTTCGCTGACCAGCGTGTTAAACATCAGGCTGCGCGCGGCGGAGAGCGCGAAGCCGCGCTTATTGCGCTCGCGCGGCGGCTGCCCCGTCTGCGCCCAGCGTTTCGCCTGGTAGGTATTGCTGCCGCCCCGCCCGAAACGCTGCGGGCCGAAATAGTTCGGCACGCCCTGTTCGCGAATCAGGCCCAGACGCTGTTCGATCTCATCGCGATGCGTGATATCGCGCAGCACCAGCGAGAAGCGGTTGCCTTTCAGCGCGCCCAGGCGCAGCTTGCGACGATGGCGGGCGAACTCCAGCACTTCGCAGCCTTCCAGCATAAACGCGCGCATCGCGGGCATCTCTTTGCCAGGCAGGCGCGCGCACAGCCACTGCTCCGTGACGGCGTATTTATCTTTCTGCCCCGCGAAGCTGACCTCACGCGCCGCGATGCCGAGAAACTTCGCCAGCGCGTCCGCCACAGCGCGGGTGTTGCAGCCGGTTTTACGGATGCGCACCAGCAGGTGTTCGCCGTCGCCGTCCGGCGCGAAGCCTAAATCCTCGACCACCTGAAAATCGCCCGGGCTGGCCTTGAGACGCCCCTGCCCCTGCGGCTGACCGTGAAGCCAGCGCAGCGTGTTGAAGTCACTCATGCGCCAGCCTTCATCAGCAGCGCCACGGCTTCGCAGGCGATGCCTTCGCCGCGGCCGGTAAAGCCGAGTTTTTCCGTGGTGGTCGCTTTCACATTCACCTGCTCCATATGGCAGCCCAGATCCTCGGCGATAAACACGCGCATCTGCGGGATGTGCGGGGCCATTTTCGGCGCCTGGGCGATGATGGTGACATCGACGTTGCCAAGCGTGTAGCCCTTCGCCTGGATACGGCGCCAGGCTTCGCGCAGCAGCTCGCGGCTGTCAGCGCCTTTAAAGGCCGGATCGGTGTCCGGGAACAGTTTGCCGATATCGCCCAGCGCCGCCGCGCCAAGCAGCGCGTCGGTTAGCGCATGCAGCGCCACGTCGCCGTCGGAGTGCGCCAGCAGCCCTTGCTCATAAGGAATACGGACGCCGCCAAGAATAATCGGGCCTGTGCCACCAAAGGCGTGTACGTCAAAACCATGTCCGATACGCATTATGCCGTCTCCATAGGGGTTAACCGGGTCAGATAAAACGCCGCCAGGGCCAGGTCCTCAGGGCGGGTTACTTTAATATTGTCCGCGCGACCGGCGACCAGCGCCGGGTGGAAACCGCAGTGCTCCAGCGCCGAGGCTTCGTCGGTAATAGTCGCGCCTTCAGCGAGCGCGCGCGTCAGGCAGTCGCGCAGCAGTTCCAGCGGGAACAGCTGCGGGGTGAGCGCGTGCCAGAGATTTTCGCGATCGACGGTATGCGCGATGGCGGGTTTGCCCGGCTCCGCGCGCTTCATGGTGTCGCAGGCGGGCGACGCGAGAATGCCGCCGACCTGACTGGTTTCCGTCAGGGCCAGCAGGCGTTCGAGATCCTGGGCGGCAAGGCACGGGCGCGCGGCGTCATGCACCAGCGCCCAGCGCGCGTCGCCAGCGGCCTGGAGCCCGGCCAGCACGGAGTCGGCCCGCTGCGCGCCGCCGCGCACCACCTGGATATCCGGATGCGCCGCGAGCGGCAGCCGGGCGAAGGCGGTGTCGGCGGGGCTTATTGCGATGATCACCCGGCTGATGCGCGGATGCTGCAACAGCGGGGCGACCGCGTGTTCGAGAATCGTCTGGTTCCCGATGGTGAGGTATTGTTTGGGACATTCCGTCTGCATACGGCTGCCGATTCCGGCCGCCGGCACCACGGCAATCACGTCCGCAAAGGAAGGCGCCATGTGTAAAACCCGCTTCTGGTTATCGATTATTTTGCGCAGGCCCGCCGGCGCGTTTCGTGGCGTCCGGCACCAGGCGATAGAAGGTTTCGCCCGGTTTGGTCATGCTTAATTCGTTGCGCGCGCGCTCTTCGATAGCTTCCTGACCGCCGTTGAGATCGTCAATCTCGGCGAAAAGCTGATCGTTACGCGCTTTGAGTTTGGCGTTCGTGGCCTGCTGTACCGCCACGTCGTCAGCTACGCGGGAATAGTCGTGGATGCCGTTTTTTCCAAACCACAGCGAATACTGTAGCCAGACCAGCAAAGCCAGCAATAGCAGCGTTAGTTTACCCATTCTGCCCCCTGAAAAACGGCTTCATCATCCCATAACTTCCCGCCGGACTCTACCCGGCTTGCTACGACGTGCAGGTTAAGAAATTAAACAGCGGCAGAATGTACCACAGAAAGCGCGCCGATGCGTATGCGCCTGTTGAGAGAGTATGAAAATCGCGAAAGGTTAGCTCACCAGCCAGAGAAAGAGCAGCCCGAACATCAGCCCGACGCTTATCAGCGTGGCAAGCGTGCTGTAAACCAGACGACGCGCCAGCAGTGAAAAGACCGCCACGCCGACCACCACGGCCACCGGCATCAGCGCCAGAAAAAACGGCCAGGTGTAGAGCATAAAAAAGAGCGTATTGGAGCCGTAGAGCAGAAACGGCGCGCCAAGCGCCAGCAGCCACGAAATAAAGCCCACCACGGCGCCAGGCCAGGCCCAGGTGGGTTCTTCGACGGCAGGCGCGTTATCCGCCTGGGTAACAATCATATTCGTGGTATTCCGCATCGCTTATCCTGTGACATGACGGGCCGGGAAAGCGTCTCCCGGCGCGGTCTCAGGATTTGATGATATCTTCGCGACGCAGCAGGTCTAATAATTGCGCCATCAAATTTGTTACCAATTGTTGGCCGTCGAGATGAATTTCCGGGCTCTCGGGTGCCTCATACACGGCATCAATGCCGGTAAAGTTACGCAGTTCGCCGGCGCGGGCTTTTTTATACAGCCCCTTCGGATCGCGCGCTTCGCACACCGAAAGCGGCGTGTCCACAAACACCTCGATAAAGCGCCCTTCCCCCAGCTGATCGCGCACCATCTGACGTTCGGCGCGGTGCGGCGAGATAAACGCGGTCAGTACCACCAGGCCCGCGTCCACCATCAGTTTCGCCACTTCGCCGACGCGGCGAATGTTCTCTTTACGATCGTCGTCGCTAAAGCCCAGATCGCTGCACAGGCCGTGGCGCACGTTGTCGCCATCCAGCAGATAGGTGCTGACGCCAAGCTGATGCAGCGCCTCTTCCAGCGCGCCTGCGACGGTGGATTTGCCGGAGCCCGAAAGCCCCGTAAACCACAGCACCGCGCCGCGGTGGCCGTGGAGCTGCTCGCGCTGCGCCGCGGTCACCGGGTGGGCGTGCCAGACGACGTTTTCGTCATGCTGCGCCATTATTTGCCTCCCAGCAGATCGCGCGCGCCCCAGTGCGGGAAGTGGCGGCGAATCAGCTGATTCAGCTCAAGCTCAAACGCGCTGAATGCGGAAGGCTCCTGATACACATTCTGTTGCGGCTCGCGCACCATACCCGCGCCGACCGTTACGTTAGAGAGACGATCGATAAAGATAAGCCCGCCGGTTACCGGGTTCTCCTGGTATTTATCGAGGTTCAGCGGCTCGTCGAACGTCAGATCCACAAGGCCGATGCCGTTGAGCGGCAGGTTTTCCACCACGCGCTGGGTCAGGTTATTGATATCGACCTGATACTGAACGTTATCCACGCGCGCGCGGGTTTTCTTCCCGGCGATTTTGATGTCGTAGCTCTGGCCCGGCACCAGCGGCTGCTCGGCCATCCAGACCACGTCCACCGCGGCGCTTTGTACCGCCGCCAGCGTCTGGGAGGCGTCCACCAGCAGGTCGCCGCGGCTGATGTCGATTTCATCTTTCAGCACCAGCGTGACGGCTTCGCCCGCGCCCGCTTCCTCTAAGTCGCCATCGAAGGTGACGATACGCGCCACGCTCGACTCCACGCCGGACGGCAGCGCCTTCACGCGCTGGCCCACTTTCACCACGCCGCCCGCGACGGTGCCCGCGTAACCGCGGAAATCGAGATTCGGACGATTAACATACTGTACCGGGAAACGCAGCGGCTGTTCGTCGACCACGCGCTGGATCTCAATATTTTCCAGCACTTCCAGCAGCGTCGGGCCGGTATACCACGGCATGTTCTGGCTCTGCACCGCCACATTGTCGCCTTCCAGCGCCGACAGTGGCACAAAGCGAATATCCAGGTTGCCCGGCAGCTGGCCCGCGAACGTCAGATAATCCTGGCGAATGCGCTCAAACGTCTCTTCGCTGAAATCCACCAGATCCATTTTGTTCACCGCCACCACCAGATGCTTGATGCCCAGCAGCGTGGAAATAAAGCTGTGGCGGCGGGTCTGATCCAGCACGCCTTTACGGGCGTCCATCAGCAGAATAGCGAGATCGCAGGTAGAAGCGCCGGTCGCCATGTTGCGGGTGTACTGCTCATGCCCGGGGGTGTCGGCGATGATAAATTTGCGTTTTTCGGTGGAGAAATAGCGGTACGCCACGTCAATCGTGATGCCCTGCTCGCGCTCGGCCTGAAGGCCGTCCACCAGCAGCGCGAGATCCAGCTTCTCGCCCTGGGTGCCATGACGTTTGCTGTCATTGTGCAGGGAAGATAGCTGATCTTCATAAATCTGGCGGGTATCGTGGAGCAGGCGGCCAATCAGGGTGCTTTTCCCATCATCCACGCTGCCGCAGGTCAGAAAGCGCAGCAGGCTTTTGTGCTGCTGGGCGTGCAGATAGGCTTCCACGCCGCCTTCGTTGGCGATCTGTTGTGCGATAGTGGTGTTCATGGCGGCTCCTTAGAAATAACCCTGACGTTTTTTAAGCTCCATTGAGCCTGCCTGGTCGCGGTCGATAACGCGCCCCTGGCGCTCGCTGGTGGTGGAAACCAGCATCTCTTCGATGATCTCCGGCAGCGTCTGCGCGTTCGATTCCACCGCGCCGGTCAGCGGCCAGCAGCCCAGGGTACGGAAGCGCACCATGCGCGGTTTGATCTCTTCGCCCGGCTGCAAATCGATGCGATCGTCGTCGATCATCATCAGCATGCCGTCGCGCTCCAGCACCGGACGCTCGGCGGCCAGATACAGCGGAACGATTTCGATATTTTCCAGGTAGATGTATTGCCAGATATCCAGCTCCGTCCAGTTTGAGAGCGGGAAGACGCGAATGCTTTCGCCTTTGTTGATCTGGCCGTTGTAGTTGTGCCACAGCTCCGGGCGCTGGTTTTTCGGGTCCCAGCGGTGGAAGCGGTCGCGGAAGGAGTAGATACGCTCTTTCGCGCGCGATTTCTCTTCATCGCGGCGCGCGCCGCCGAAGGCCGCGTCGAAACCGTATTTGTTCAGCGCCTGCTTCAGCCCTTCGGTTTTCATGATGTCGGTGTGCTTGGCGCTGCCGTGGACGAACGGGTTAATGCCCATCGCCACGCCTTCCGGGTTTTTGTGCACCAGCAGCTCGCAGCCGTAGGCTTTGGCGGTGCGGTCGCGAAATTCGTACATTTCACGAAACTTCCAGCCGGTATCCACATGCAGCAGCGGGAACGGCAGCGTGCCGGGGTAAAACGCCTTGCGCGCCAGATGCAGCATGACGCTGGAGTCTTTGCCGATGGAGTACATCATCACCGGGTTGGCGAATTCCGCAGCCACTTCACGAATGATATGGATGCTTTCCGCCTCCAGTTGCCGCAGGTGAGTGAGTCGTTTTTGATCCATAACCTTTCCTTAAGCCAGATTCACCACGGAAGAACGAATCGCTTCCGCGTCGGTTGAATGTTGAAACCAGGCGAGCTGCTGGTGGAGCTGCACCACTTCGCCCACAACGAGCAGCGCGGGCATGGGCGCGTCTTTCGCAAGAATGTTGAGTGTGTCGAGCGTGCCGGTCAGAACGCGCTGGTCGTCGCGCGTGCCGCGGCTGATGACCGCGACCGGCGTTTTGGCCTCGCGGCCGTGCGCGATAAGCTGCTGGCTTATCTCCGCCGCTTTCATGGTGCCCATATAGATGGCGAGCGTCTGACGGCTTTTGGCGAGCAGCGCCCAGTCGAACGGCTCGCTGTCCGGTTTATAGTGGCCGGTGACAAATACCGCGCTCTGGGCGTAATCACGGTGGGTCAGCGGAATACCGGCGTAGGCCGTGGCGCCGCTGGCCGCCGTGACGCCCGGCACCACCTGAAACGGCACGCCTGCGGCTTTCGCCGCTTCCAGCTCTTCACCGCCGCGCCCGAAAATAAACGGATCGCCGCCTTTCAGGCGCACCACCGTTTTGCCCTCGCGGGCGAAATCGATCAGCATCTGGTTGGTTTCATGCTGTGGGACGGCATGCGCGCCCGCGCGTTTGCCCACACAGATGCGGTCGGCGTCGCGACGCACCAGATCCAGCACGCCGTCGCTCACCAGATGGTCGTAAAGCACGACATCCGCCTGCTGCATCACCTGCAAACCGCGCAGCGTCAACAGCCCGGCGTCGCCCGGGCCCGCGCCCACCAGAATGATTTCCCCCTGCGGGCCTTGCGGCGCGTCGAGTTCGGCTTCCAGCACCGCTTCGGCGGCGCGGGTGTCGCCTGCGGCCATCAGGCTCGCAAAGCGGCCGCGAAAGGCTTTTTCCCAGAAGCGACGGCGTCCGTCGGTCGTGGGAATACGCGCTTTAATGCGATCGCGAAAGCCGCCCGCCACCTCGGCCATTCGTCCGAGGCTTGCCGGCAGCAAGGATTCGATTTTCTCGCGCAGCAGTCGCGCCAGCACCGGCGCGTTGCCGCTGGAGGAGATAGCGACGATAAGCGGCGAGCGGTCGACAATCGACGGAAAAATAAACGAGCACAGCGGCTGATCGTCCACCACGTTAACCAGGCGCTGACGAGCGTTAGCCTCGTCAAAGACCCGGCGGTTGAGCGCCGCGTCGCTGGTCGCCGCGATAACCAGAAATACCGCGTCGAGCTGCGCAGGCTCAAATGTCTGCGCCTGCCAGCGCAGCGCGCCTTCCTGCTCCAGCGCCGCGAGCTCCGGGTGCAGCTTTTTCGCCACGACAGAGACGCAGGCGCCCGCGCGACGCAGCAGCGCGATTTTACGCAGCGCCACTTCGCCGCCGCCGACGACCAGCACCGGGCGTTGTTTCAGTTGAGCAAATAACGGGAGATATTCCACGGCGATACAACTCGCTAACAACAGGGGACCAGAGGGGACTATAGGGGGAGGCCGATCGCAGATGAAATTACGAATTGGCATTTATAGTTCCACAAAGGAATAAGGGCGCAGAAATGCAAATACCAAAAAGTGCTTAAGCCGTGAAATTTCGGGCGTTTAACGGTAAATCAAATTGTGTAACCGCCGTCACAGTTTCATACTAAGCGCCACAATCTGGTCGCGCTTTTTTGAGTAAGGACGTTCTATGTTTTCCGCAGTGCGCCGCTGCACCCTGAGCCTGGCGCTGAGCGTATGCTTCACCCTGCCCGCTTTCTCGCAAACGCGTCATCCCGGCGATATCGCCAGCGAGCAAACCCGTCACATCGCTACCTTGTTTCCTGGCCGCATGACCGGCACGCCTTCAGAGATGCTCGCCGCGGACTATCTGCGCCAGCAGTTTGTGCGCCTCGGGTATCAGAGCGATATCCGCGCGTTTCACAGCCGCTATATCTATACCGCGGGGAATCATCGCACTAACTGGCAGAACGTGACCGGCAGCACAGTGATTGCCGCGCACGAGGGCGCATCGCCGCAGCAGATTATTGTGATGGCGCATCTGGATACGTATGCGCCGCAGAGCGACGCGGATGTCGATAACAATCTCGGCGGGCTGACGCTACAGGGCGTGGATGATAACGCGGCGGGCGTCGGCGTGATGCTGGAGCTGGCCGAGCGCCTGAAAGATGTGCCGACGCGCTACGGCGTGCGCTTTATCGCCACCAGCGGCGAGGAGGAAGGCGGCATGGGCGCGGAGAATCTGCTTAAACGCATGAGCGCGATAGAGAAAAAACAGACGCTGCTGGTGATTAATCTCAGCCATCTGGTGGCGGGCGACAAACTCGCGTTTACCAGCGGTAAACGCACGCCTGCCGCGGTGCGCCAGCTCACGCGCGACAGCGCGCTGAAGCTCGCGCGCCGCTTTGGCATTCCGGTGGCGGCCAGCAGCGCGTTGCCTGCCGATAACGACGCCGCCGCGTTTGATAACGCGGGCATTCCGGTGCTGTCGGTTTCCGCCGTCAATGACGCTGCCCGCCATCGCGGCCGCCACGCGCTCGCGCCGGTGGCGCACAACGCGCGCGCGGATAACCTGCAATATCTGGATCAGGCGCTGCCAGGGCGTATCGATAAGCGCTGCCACGACGTGATGCGCGTACTGCTGCCGCTGGTGAAAACGCTGGCGAAAGCGGAGCAGTAAAAAAGCGCGCCTCAGGGCGCGCTTTTTATTAGCCTTCGTGCAGGCCGCACTCGCGTTTAAGGCCGAAGAAGCGGGTCTCTTCTTCCGCCATGCCGGGCTCCCATTTGCGGGTGGTATGGGTATCGCCCACCGACAGATAGCCTTCGTCCCACAGCGGGTGGTATTTCAGCCCGTGCTTCTGGAGGTACTGATAGACCGTGCGGTTGTCCCAGTCGATGATCGGCAGAATTTTAAATACGCCGCGCTGCACGCCCAGCACCGGCAGATTCGCGCGGCTGCCGGACTGATCGCGGCGCAGGCCCGCAAACCAGGTCTGCGCGTTAAGTTCTTTCAGCGCGCGGTTCATCGGCTCGACCTTGTTGATGTCGTTGTATTTCTCAATCCCTTCAACGCCCTGCTCCCACAGCTTGCCGTAGCGCGCCTCCTGCCAGGCCGGGCTTTGCTCGGCGCGGTAGATTTTCAGGTTCAGGTTGAGCTTTTCGGTCAGCTCGTCGATAAAGCGGTAGGTTTCCGGAAAGAGATAGCCGGTATCGGTGAGGATCACCGGAATATCCGGGCGCTGCTGCGTGACCAGATGCAGGCAGACCGCCGCCTGGATGCCGAAGCTTGAGGAGAGTACAAATTCGCCCGGCAGGTTTTCCAGCGCCCAGCTGACGCGCGCCTCGGCGCTTAACGCCTCAAGCTGCGCGTTGGTGTCGGCCAGCGCCCCGGCGCGGGCCTCTTTTTCCAGTGCGTTCAGCGCATGTAGATCGAGTACGGACATGTGAACCTCGCTTGCATGAATGTGATACCGGTGCGGCGGTGACGCGCCAGGCGCGTGCTGGCGGGTGCGCTACGCTTACCCGCCCTAGGGAAAGGCGAACCTATGCGCATCCACCGTTACCGCCCGCCGCGCTAACCGCTTATTCCCAGAAATCCCGCGCCGGATCGAGCACCGGACGGATAATCCCGGCGCGCACCGTGAAATCGCCAAACCCTTCGCCCGGCTCGCGCTCCTGCGCCCAGCGGCCGACCAGCTCGTCGATATTATCGAGGATCTCCGATTCGGTAATGTTTTCACGATACATCCGCGGAATACGCGTACCGATGCGGTTGCCGCCCAGATGCAGGTTGTAACGCCCCGGCGCTTTCCCCACAAGACCCAGCTCCGCCAGCATCGCGCGGCCGCAGCCGTTCGGGCAGCCGGTCACGCGCAGCACAATGTGCTCGTCCGCCAGGCCATGCTTCGCCATGATCCCGTCGACTTTATCGATAAACTGCGGCAGGAAGCGCTCCGCCTCGGCCATCGCCAGCGGACAGGTCGGGAAGGAGACGCACGCCATTGAGTTTTCACGCTGCGGCGTCACGCCCGCCATGAGGCCGTGGGCGCGGGCGAGCTGTTCTATCTTCGCTTTGTCGCCTTCCGGCACGCCCGCCACGATCAGGTTCTGGTTGGCGGTCAGGCGGAAATCGCCTTTATGGATCCTGGCGATTTCCTTCAGGCCGGTTTTCAGCGGCTTGTCCGGGAAATCGAGAATACGGCCGTTTTCGATAAACAGCGTCAGGTGCCATTTATCATCAATGCCTTTCACCCAGCCGATGCGATCGCCGCGGCCGGTAAACTCATACGGACGCACCGGCTCAAACGTCACGCCTGCGCGACGCTCCACTTCCGCTTTAAAGACGTCAGGCCCGACGCGCTCCAGCGTATATTTGGTTTTGGCGTTTTTACGATCGGTACGGTTGCCCCAGTCGCGCTGGGTCGTCACCACCGCTTCGGCCACTGCCAGCGTATGCTCCAGCGGAATGTAGCCAAACTCGGTCGCGGTGCGCGCGTAGGTTTTCTTGTTGCCGTGCTCAATAGAGAGCCCGCCGCCCACCAGCAGGTTAAAGCCGACCAGCTTGCCGTTTTCCGCAATCGCGACGAAGTTCATGTCGTTCGCGTGCAGATCGACATCGTTCTGCGGCGGCACCACGACGGTGGTTTTGAACTTACGCGGCAGATAGGTCGCGCCGAGGATCGGTTCTTCGTCGGTGGTGGCCACTTTCTCCTGATCGAGCCAGATCTCCGCATAGGCGCGGGTGCGCGGCAGCAGATGCTCAGAGAGCTTCTTCGCCCACTCGTAAGCTTCGGCATGCAGTTGCGACTCGACCGGGTTTGACGTGCAGAGCACGTTACGGTTCATGTCGTTGGCGGTCGCCAGCGCGTCAAGCCCGATGGAATGCAGCATCTGGTGCGCCGGCTTGACGTTTTTCTTCAGCAGACCGTGATACTGGAACGTCTGGCGGTTGGTCAGACGAATGCTGCCGTAAATCGTGTTTTCTTCGGCGAACTTGTCGATAGCCAGCCACTGCTGCGGCGTCATGATGCCGCCCGGCAGACGGCAGCGCAGCATCATGGCGTGACGCGGCTCCAGCTTCTGGGCCGCGCGCTCGGCGCGAATATCGCGGTCATCCTGCTGATACATGCCGTGAAAGCGGATCAGCAGAAAGTTGTCGCCATTAAACCCGCCGGTCAGCCCGTCATGTAAATCTTCGGCAATGGTGCCGCGCAGGAAGTTACTTTCACGCTTCATGCGTTCCGCATCGGAAAGTTTTCCTTCGACCACCAAAGGTCCTGGGTATTTTTCGCTCATCAGTAGACGTCTCGCTGGTAACGGCGCTCAACGCGCAGCTCACTTAAATATTCATCCGCCGCTTCGGCATCCATCCCGCCGTAAGCCGCAATCACTTCCAGTAACGCCTGCTCGACATCTTTCGCCATGCGATTGGCGTCGCCGCAGACATAAAGGTGCGCGCCTTCCTGGATCCAGCGCCACAGCTCCGCGCCCTGCTCGCGGATTTTGTCTTGTACGTAAATTTTATGGTCCTGATCGCGCGACCAGGCAAGGTCGATGCGGGTTAACAGCCCCTCTTTGACATAGCGCTGCCATTCGACCTGGTAGAGGAAATCTTCCGTAAAGTGCGGGTTGCCGAAGAAGAGCCAGTTTTTACCGGTCGCGCCATCGGCTTCGCGCTGCTGCATAAAGGCGCGGAACGGCGCGATGCCGGTGCCAGGCCCAATCATAATGACGGGCGTTTCGGGCGTTGCCGGCAGGCGGAAGTTGTCGTTGTGCTCGATGAACACGCGCACTTCGCCATCTTCTTCCAGACGATCGGCAAGATAGCTCGACGCCCCGCCCGCGCGCGGACGGCCTTCGATGTCGAAACGCACCACGCCAACGGTAATGTGCACTTCGTTTTCGACTTCCGCCTGCGACGAAGCGATGGAATAGAGGCGTGGCGTAAGGGGGCGCAGCAAGCCGAGCAGTTGTTCGGCGTCAAGCTGGGCCGGCGCGAAGCGCACCATATCGACGATGGGCGTCCTGGCGGCATAATCTTGCAGCTTCGCTTTATCGCCCACCAGCGGCAGCAGCGCTTCGCTGCGGGTCAGCGTCGCGTAATTTTCAACGATAGCGGCGGTGTTCACCGTCAGCTCAAAATGCCACTGCAGCGCTTCGCTGAGCGGCAGCGTTTTCTCGCCCACCGTCACCGGCTCGTCGCCTTTCAGCCACAGCAGCTCAAGAAGTTCCTGCACCAGCGCCGGATCGTTCTGGTACCAGACGCCGAGCGCGTCGCCCGGCTGATAGCGCAGGCCTGCGTCGCCCAGATCGATTTCGATATGGCGCACGTCTTTTTGCGAATGACGCCCGGTGATTTTCTGGTTCACCGAGAGCGTCGCGGTAAGCGGCGATTCTTTGGTATAAGGGGTCGAGTCAACCAGATTGACCGCGCCGCTGGCGGTGAACGCCGCCTGGGACGGCGCTTCTTTCGGCACGCGCGCTTTCAGTACGTCAACGACGCGCTGGCGCCACGCCTGAGCGGCCGCCTGGTATTCGACATCGGCATCCACGCGATCCAGCAGGCGCTCGGCGCCCAGTTCCGCAAGGCGGGTATCGAAATCTTTACCGGCCTGGCAGAAGCGCTCATAGGAGGTATCGCCAAGACCAAAGACGGCGAACGCTGTACCGTCAAGCTTCGGCGCTTTTTTCGACAGCAGGAATTTGTGCAGCGCGACGGCTTCTTCCGGCGGATCGCCTTCGCCCTGGGTTGAGGCCACGACGATAAGCAGTTTTTCCTGGGCAATTTGTTTGAATTTATAGTCGCCCGCGTTAACCAGATTCACATTGAGCTGCGCCGCCAGCAGATCGTCGCGCAGCGCTTCCGCCACGCGGCGCGCGTTGCCTGTCTGGGAAGCGGAAATCAGCGTAATGACCGACGCAGGCGCCGCGGGCGTTTGCACCACCGCCGCACCTGGCTGTTGGTTTACCATTCCCCAGAAATAGCCCGAAAGCCAGGCGAGCTGCGTGGGGGTGAAATCATGAGTCGCCGTCTGAAGGCGAGCCAGCTGCTCCGGGCTGAGCGGGAGCAAAGCGTTCGGTGAGGCCTGAGTCGTCATGCGTCGTTATGTTCCAGTAGCAAAGCTGTTTTTTATCGCAAAAACAGAAGAGAAAGTAAGGGTAACGGCGGCAAGAATAACAATTAAAGAAGGGATGGAAATAATAAATAACCAAATGGACTAACCAGTTTTATCTATAAGTATAAGCGTAAAAACGGGTTAATTATCTCATTGAAAATAATGGTCATTTTTTCACGTCGCGAGGTGTTTTGCGCGCTTATCGTTTATGAGGGTTTTAGTTAATGCTAAAAACGGTCAATTCCGGTACTATGCGGCGGTTTTTTAGCAAGACTGAGACTGCGTTATGCCTACCACCCTGTTTAAAGATTTTATCTTCGAAGCCGCTCACCGACTCCCTCATGTCCCCGAAGGCCACAAGTGCGGTCGTCTGCACGGACACTCTTTTATGGTGCGCCTGGAGGTAACGGGCGAGGTGGACCCTCATACCGGCTGGATTATCGATTTCGCCGAGCTGAAAGCGGCGTTTAAGCCGATCTACGATAGCCTGGATCACTATTATCTGAACGATATTCCGGGCCTTGAAAACCCGACCAGCGAAGTGCTGGCGCGCTGGATTTGGGATCAGATGAAACCCCGCCTGCCGCTGCTGAGCGCGGTGATGATTAAAGAGACCTGCACCGCGGGTTGCGTATATCGCGGCGAATAAGCTTCTGGCGGTGTGATACACAAAAAAGAGGGGCTTAACGCCCCTCTTTTTTATGCGATATTCAGATACTTGTGCGTCTGCATCGACAGCCGCCAGTTGCGGGCGATACAGGTTTCAATGCACAAACGGGTCGCATCTTCTTTCTGGCTAATCGGCTGAAGCGCAATTACCCGCTGTCTTTCGTCATGCAGACGCGCCAGCAGTTCATCCAGCGCCTCGATATCACGCATACGCCCCACCGGGTGCTTGATTTCATCGGCACGCATCAGCGCCTGATCCAGCACCTCGTAACCGCCGCGCATATTCACCTTCGGCGAGACGGTCACCCAGGTCCCCGTGGTGCAGCGCACCTCATGGGTGCCGCTGGTTTCAATCTGGCAGCTATAACCGTGCGCTTCCAGAAGCTCCGTTAAGGGCAGCAGATCGTGGATGCACGGCTCGCCGCCGGTGATCACCACATGACGCGCGGTATAGGCCTGGCGCTCAATCGCCGCCAGCAGCTCTTCCGGACTTGCCGCCCCCCATTTATCGCTCTCTTTGGTTTTCGCGATAATGCTGAAAAGCGACACTTCCCGATCGGCGAGCGTCTCCCAGGTGTGTTTGGTATCGCACCAGGCACAACCTACGGGGCATCCCTGCAGACGAATAAAAATGGCGGGCACGCCGGTAAAATAACCCTCGCCCTGCAGGGTCTGAAACATCTCATTAATCGGGTACTGCATGATTCACTCAGTTGATGACTAAAACGGTAATTATTACAGATAACCGCCAGGCTGGCATGTGCCATTTGCGCCTTACCGGCAGCCGTCGCCAGGTCTGATGCGTATTTGCCCCTCAATTCCAGGGCATTGGCAGGCCCACAAGGCGGCGGTTACTATGGCGCGGCACGGCCAGCCGGAAACAAGGACAAGGCAAAAGTTATGGTACGCACATTAGCGTCATTCATTCTGACGGTAGCGCTGACGTTAGTGAGCGTGAGCGCGCTGGCGCAGCCCCTCGAGGTGCCGCCGATGCGTGGCGTTATCAACGATCCCGCCGATCTGCTGAGCGGCCAGGAATACGTGGCCTTGCTTGACGATGTGTCGGCTATCAATACCCGCACCCATGCGCAAACGGCGATTCTGGTGTTACCGGAATTAAAAGGCGACAACCTGGAGCGTTTTGCGACGCGCACCTTTAATACCTGGCGGCTCGGCAATGCGCAGCGCAACGATGGCGTGCTGATCCTGGTCGCCTGGCACGATCGTCTGGTGCGCATCGAAACGGGGCGCGGGCTGCAAAAGACGGTTCCGGATGAACTGGCGAGCAGGGTTATTAAAGAGTATATGCTGCCCTGGTTCAGGGCGGGCGATCTCACCGAAGGCCTGCGTCAGGGGCTTACCGGTATCGACGCGCTGCTCAGCCATCAGCCGCTGCCGCCTGCGGCTTCGCCCTCGTGGGTACAGGCCTGGCTGAAACCGTTGCTGCTGAATTTCTCTTACTGGCTGGCGCTGCCTGTTCTCGCCATCGTATTGTTTGCCTTAATCATGCTGCGCAAAAAGAAAACGCTGATGACGCTTTTTTTCGGCACCTCCTGCCTGCTGACGCCCGCGCTTGCCATCACCAGTAACTTTTTCCCGTGGGTGGAGCCGTTTCTCTGGCTGAGCTTTTCCGTGCCCTTTTTGCTGATGATCCTGGCGCTGGTCGTGGTGTTTGCCTTCCCGAATTATCGGCTCAGCGCGGCGGGTAACGGCTCATCATCCGGCGACGCCTCCGCCGCCTGGCTTTCGACCAGCCACCTTCACTCGTCCTCAGGCGGCGACAGCGCCAGCCATCACAGCAGCCACCACAGCGTCAGCTCAGGCGATGGCGGCTCAAGTGACGGCGGCGGCTCGTCAGACAACTGGTGAGCGCAGCGCGTCGGCAAAGCGACGGGTAATCTGCTGCGGGCGTGTAATAGCCCCGCCCACCACCACCGCATGCGCGCCGAGCGCCAGGCAGCGCGCCGCGCCCTCAGGCGTGTCTACATTCCCTTCGGCGATAACCGGGACCGTCACCGCCGCCAGCACGGCTTTTAACAGCGCGAAATCGTTCTCCGGCAGGCGATGCCCCCGGGTGTTCGCCGTATAGCCGTAAAGGGTGGTGCCCACGCAGTCGAAACCGAGCGCTTCGGCCGTCACGGCTTCTTCAACGCTTGAGGCATCCGCCATGAGCAGTACATCAGGCCAGGTACGGCGGATCTCCCCGACGAACTGTTCGAGCGTTTCGCCGCCAGGGCGCGGGCGCGCGGTGGCATCCAGCGCGATCATCTCAGGCGCCGCTTCCATCAGCTCGCTGACCTCGCGCAGCGTCGCGGTGATAAACACGTCGCTTGCGGGGTAATCCCGTTTGATGATGCCGATGACCGGCAGCGCCACCTGTTCTTTAATCGCCAGAATATCCGCCACGCTATTGGCGCGGATCCCCGCCGCCCCGCCCTGCGCGGCGGCCAGCGCCATTCGCCCCATAATAAACGGGCTGTGCAGCGGCTCGTTTTCCAGCGCCTGGCAGGAGACCACCAGCTTTCCTTTGATGTGCTCTAACATCGTTGACCTCAGCTTAATAACTCTTCGATTTCGTTTTTAATAATCGTGACGTGCGGGCCGTAGATAACCTGTACGCCGTTGCCGCGCAGGATCACGCCGCGCGCGCCGGTCGCTTTCAGCGCGGCCTCATCGACCTGGGTTCCGTCGTTCACGGTGACGCGCAGCCGCGTGGCGCAGCAGTCGACCTCCTGAAGGTTATCCCGCCCGCCGAGCCCGGCCACCACGGCCTGCGCCCGCTCGCTGTCCTTCATCGCCACGCTTTCCTGGGTCTCTTTTTCCCGGCCTGGTGTGGCGAAATCAAAACGCGTGATCAGGAAACGGAAGGTGAAGTAATAGAGGAAAAACCACGGCACGCCGACCAGCGGCACCATCAGCCAGTGCGTTTTCGCCTCGCCCTGCAAAACCCCAAAGAGAATGAAATCGATAAAACCGCCCGAGAACGTCTGGCCGATAGTGATGTGCAGGATATGCGCCAGCATAAAAGCCAGCCCGTCGAAGAAGGCGTGGATGACATAGAGCACGGGCGCGACAAACAGGAAGGAGAACTCAATTGGCTCGGTGATGCCGGTCAGGAATGAGGTCAGCGCCGCAGAGAGCAGCAGCCCGGCGACGCGCTTTTTATTCTCCGGCTTCGCCGTGTGGTACATCGCAAGGCATGCGCCGATCAGGCCAAACATCATGGTGATGAAACGCCCCGACATAAACCGCGACGTGCCGATATAAAACTGCTGCGTCGTCGGGTCAGCGAGCTGCGCGAAGAAGATGCGCTGCGTGCCTTCCACCAGCTGGCCATTGACGATTTCGCTGCCGCCGAGCGCCGTCGTCCAGAAAGGCAGATAGAAGATGTGATGCAGGCCGAACGGGCCAAGCATACGCAGGATAAAACCATACAGCAGCGTGCCGACATAACCGGTCGCCTCAACCAGCCCGCCAAGCCCGAAAATCATTTTCTGAAAATGCGGCCAGACGACGGTCATCGCCGCGCCGACCACAATCGCCGCCAGCGCGCTGATAATAGGTACAAACCGCGATCCGCCAAAAAAACCCAGAAACTGCGGCAGCGCGATTTTATTAAACCGCTGATGCAGCGCGCAGGTCACAAGGCCAATCACCACGCCGCCGAAAACGCCGGTTTCCAGCGTCTGGATCCCGAGCACCATTCCCTGCCCGACCGCGCCCGGATTGCTCTGCGCGAGCTGCCCGGTCAAAGTCAGCAGTGCATTAATGGTGGCGTTCATCACCAGAAACGCCAGTAACGCGGCGAGACCGGCCGTGCCTTTATCGGTACGCGCGAGTCCCACCGCCACGCCGACGGCAAACAGCACCGACAGGTTCGCGAAGACGATCGCCCCGGCGCTGCTCATGATCGTGAAAATCGCCTGCAGCCAGCCGACGTCGAGAAACGGATACGCCGTCAGCGTATTGGGATTGGAGAGCGCGCCGCCGACGCCGAGCAAGAGACCCGCCGCCGGTAACACGGCAATCGGCAACATAAACGACTTGCCAAACCGCTGCGCCTTTTCAAACCAGCGCCCTGAAGATGTTCCGCTGAAGAGTGCCATGATGAAATCCCCGGTGTTGTAATGATGAAAATATTTATCACAATAAAAATATATTATGAAAATTATCACCAATAATAGCGAAGCCGATCATACTTTTTTAAAATGGCTGGCATTGGTAGCGGGCTTTCCCGCACACTCATCGGCAGTCGTCGGTGCTTCAGGATCCTGTTATGTCTGACCATGAAAATTTACTGCTCAAGCTGCGCCAGGCGCTGTCTGGGTTTAGCCCCACGCAGCGCAAACTGGGGGACTATGTCCTGAGCGACCCGGCGCGCGTGCTTTATCTCACCATCACCGAGCTCGCCCGCGAGAGTGACACCAGTGAAGCCAGCGTGACGAGGCTGTGCCGCGCGCTCGGGTGCAAAGGCTATACCGAATTTAAAATGGCGCTGGCGCTGGATGTTCAGCGCGGGCAGGCGCCGCGCGCGCAGAGCGGCGATGCGCTGGACGCGCTGGTGGAAGAGTCGGTGCAGGCGCTGCGCGATACCGCGCAATTGCTGGATCGCGCCATGCTGGAGCGGGCCGCGCGGGCGCTGCATCAGGCGGGTTCGGTGCAGATTTACGGCGTCGCGGCGAGCGCGATTATCGGTGAGTATTTGCATTACAAGCTGCTGCGGCTCGGTAAACCGGCGCAACTGTTCAGCGATATGCATCGCGCCTCGATGAACGCGACGACGCTGGGTGAAACGGATCTGGTGGTCGCCATTTCCAGCTCCGGCTCAACCCGCGATCTGCTGCATGCCGTGAAACTCGCGCGAAAAGCCGGGGCGCCTGTTCTCACGCTGAGCAACACGCCGCGCAGTCCGCTGGCATCAATAAGCGATATGCTGCTTGTGGCCGCCAAACCGGAAGGGCCGCTTAACGCCGGCGCGCTGAACGCCAAAGTGGGCGCGATGCTGCTGGTGGAATTATTAACAGCGTCGCTTATCGCGTCTGACAGCCGTTACAGTGAAACCAGCCAGCAGACGGCCAGCGCCACGCTGCCGTTATTGCTGTAATAAAACGGCGTTGCAGGATGCGAATAACCTGCAACGCCTTTTTTAAATCATCAATAATGTAACCAGACGTAATTTTCGTGGGATTATTCATTTTTTCTTAATCGTAAATCTCGCTAATAAAAAGACATAAATTCAATAAGATAAATATTTTTATTATAGCGAGAGGATTTTTCCCCTCGTTTCGCTGTCATACTAAAATCCCTCTTACGACTTTCCTTAAAATAACCTTAATTTTCAGTTTTTTACGCCTCGCTTCTATTTATGCGCCGTTTACTTTTCTGCTCCTACAATCCGCCCAATCAACCCTGGTGGAATAACAGAAATGACAACTTTATTAATAACGGGCGTAACGGGTTTTCTGGGCGGTGCGGTATTAGAGAAGATGCTTCAGCGCGCTGAAAAGGTCGATTTAGTATTGCTCGTTCGTGCCGAAAACAGCGAAGCCGGACTGACGCGCGTGCTCAGCAATATGCGCAAGTTTAACCTCAGCGAGACACAGCTGGCGGCGCTGAATGCCGCGCACATTTTGTGCGGGGATTTAGGCGAACCGGAGAGTTTTCTGCACGATCCGCGCCTCGAGAGCGTCACGCACGTCATCAACTGCGCGGCCGTGGCGTCGTTTGGCAATAACCCACTTATCTGGAAGGTGAATGTCGAAGGAACGCTGGCGTTCGCCCGCCGTATGGCTGGCGTCGCGGGGTTGCAGCGCTTTCTGCACGTCGGTACGGCGATGTCGTGCACGCCAGAACCCCATTCGCTGGTGCCTGAAAGCGCCGAATTCCGCGAAAACGCCGAACATCTCGTCGCCTATACGCATTCGAAATCGGCCATTGAACAGCTGATGCGTCAGCACTGTCCGCATCTGCCGCTGGTGATCGCCCGCCCTTCTATCGTGGTCGGGCATACTCATCACGGCTGCCAGCCCTCCACCAGTATTTTCTGGGTCTTCAGCATGGGGCTGATGCTTCAGAAATTTATGTGCTCGCTGGAAGATCGCGTGGATGTGATCCCGGTAGATTATTGCGCCGAGGCGTTACTGCTGCTTCTGCAAAAAGAGATGGCGCACGGTGAAGTCGTGCATATTTCTGCCGGCGAAGAAAATAGCGTGCGTTTTGCGGATATTGATATCGCGATGGCGAAGGCCCAGGAAAAAGCGCCGATTGCGGATCATTATGCGCAGGTGAGCTATGAAACCTTAGTGAAAATGCGCCGTGAACTGAAAGATATTTTCGGGCCGTGTAATGAGCGGCTGATGCTGAAAGCGATGCGTTTATATGGCGCATTCGCCACGCTGAATGTGCGTTTCAGTAACGATAAGCTGCTGAAACTCGGTATGCCGAAGCCGCCGCGGTTTACCGACTATATCGCCCGCTGCGTGCAAACCACCCACGGTTTAACCATTCCGCAGCAGATGGAAGTCGATTTTAAATAAAAAAATGCCAGTCAATCGACTGGCATTCTTCTGAGTAAAAGGTCGGGCGATTATGCCTGGCCTTTGATCTCTTTACGGCCATTGAACGGCGCTTTTTCACCCAGCGCTTCTTCGATACGAATCAGCTGGTTGTATTTAGCAACGCGGTCAGAACGGCTCATGGAACCGGTTTTGATCTGGCCAGCCGCAGTACCTACCGCCAGGTCAGCGATGGTCGCGTCTTCGGTTTCGCCAGAACGGTGAGAGATGACAGCGGTGTAGCCAGCGTCTTTCGCCATTTTGATCGCAGCCAGAGTTTCGGTCAGAGAACCGATCTGGTTGAATTTGATCAGGATGGAGTTAGCGATGCCTTTCTCGATGCCTTCTTTCAGGATTTTGGTGTTGGTGACGAACAGGTCGTCGCCCACCAGCTGGATTTTGTCGCCCAGAACTTTAGTCTGGTATGCAAAACCGTCCCAGTCAGACTCGTCCAGACCATCTTCGATAGAAACGATCGGGTACTGTTTGGTCAGGTCTTCCAAGAAGTGAGTGAACTCTTCAGAGGTGAACGCTTTGTTGCCTTCGCCCGCCAGAACGTATTTACCGTCTTTGTAGAATTCAGACGCTGCGCAGTCCATCGCCAGAGTGATGTCTTTGCCCAGTTCGTAGCCTGCTGCTTTTACCGCTTCAGCGATAACAGCCAGAGCTTCGGCGTTGGAGCCCAGGTTCGGCGCGTAGCCGCCTTCGTCGCCCACCGCGGTGTTCATGCCTTTGGCTTTCAGCACTTTCGCCAGGTGATGGAACACTTCAGAACCCATGCGGATAGCTTCTTTAACGCTGGAAGCGCCAACCGGCTGGATCATGAATTCCTGGATATCAACGTTGTTGTCAGCGTGCTCGCCACCGTTGATGATGTTCATCATCGGAACCGGCATAGAGAATTTGCCCGGGGTGCCGTTCAGTTCAGCGATGTGCTCGTACAGCGGCATGCCTTTGGAAGCAGCAGCAGCTTTAGCAGCAGCCAGAGAAACGGCCAGAATGGCGTTTGCACCGAAGTTAGATTTGTTTTCAGTACCGTCCAGATCGATCATGATCTTGTCGATACCAGCCTGATCTTTAGCATCTTTGCCAACGATAGCCTGAGCGATCGGGCCGTTAACCGCGCCAACCGCTTTGGTTACGCCTTTGCCCAGGAAACGGGATTTGTCGCCATCGCGCAGTTCCAGCGCTTCGCGGGAACCAGTGGAAGCACCTGACGGGGCAGCAGCCATACCTACGAAACCGCCTTCCAGGTGAACTTCGGCTTCAACAGTCGGGTTACCACGGGAGTCGATGATTTCACGACCGATGACTTTAACGATTTTGGACATTAGATTTTCCTCAGTACAAGTTAAACTAAAACTCCAGACAAACAACGCGCGAAAAGGTCGCGCGTTGCCGTTCTAACTCTGCTTACTTCGCCTGGCGTTTCTGGTACTCGCTGGCGGCTTTTACGAAGCCTGCAAACAGCGGATGCCCGTCGCGCGGTGTGGAAGTAAATTCCGGGTGGAACTGACAAGCGACAAACCACGGATGATTTGGCACTTCGATGATCTCGACCAACTGATCATCGCCGGAACGGCCCGCAACGCGCAGGCCAGCGGCTTCAATCTGCTTCAACAACATGTTGTTGACTTCATAACGGTGACGGTGACGTTCCGTAATCACAGGCTCGCCGTACAGCTTGCGTACCAGGCTGTCGTCTGACAACTGGCACTGCTGCGCGCCCAGACGCATCGTCCCGCCGAGATCGCTCTTCTCAGTACGCGTCTCAACATTACCGTTCTCATCACGCCATTCGGTGATGAGCGCCACGACCGGGAACTTACAGTCTGGCACAAATTCAGTGGAGTTGGCGTTCTCCATGCCCGCAACGTGGCGTGCATATTCAATCATCGCAACCTGCATACCGAGGCAGATGCCGAGGTAAGGAATGTTGTTTTCACGGGCGTAGCGCGCGGTGGCGATTTTGCCTTCCACGCCGCGATAGCCAAAGCCGCCAGGGATCAGGATCGCATCCAGACCTTTGAGCAGTTCTTCGCCGCGGGTTTCTACGTCCTGCGAATCGATAAGCTTGATGTTGACGGTCACGCGGTTCTTCAGGCCGCCATGTTTCAGCGCCTCGATAACCGATTTATAGGCGTCCGGCAGTTCAATGTACTTGCCGACCATACCGATAGTGACTTCGCCCGCCGGATTCGCTTCTTCGTAAATAACCTGTTCCCATTCAGACAGGTTAGCTTCCGGACAGTTCAGGCTGAATCGTTTACAAATATAATCGTCCAGCCCCTGCGATTTCAACAGGCCCGGAATTTTATAGATGGAATCGACATCTTTCAGAGAAATAACCGCTTTTTCCGGTACGTTACAGAACAAAGCGATTTTGGCGCGTTCGTTGGCAGGAACGGCGCGATCGGAGCGGCAGATCAGCACATCCGGCTGAATACCGATAGAAAGCAGCTCTTTAACGGAGTGCTGGGTCGGTTTGGTTTTCACTTCACCGGCCGCCGCCATATACGGCACCAGCGTCAGGTGCATGAACATGGTGTGTTCGCGACCCACTTCAACCGCCATCTGACGAATGGCTTCGAGGAACGGCAGGGATTCGATATCGCCCACGGTGCCGCCGATTTCGACCAGCACGACGTCATGGCCTTCGCCGCCCGCCAGAATGCGTTCTTTGATAGCGTTGGTGATGTGCGGAATAACCTGAACGGTCGCGCCCAGGTAGTCGCCACGGCGCTCTTTGCGCAGAACTTCAGAATAGATACGGCCTGTGGTGAAGTTGTTGCGGCGCGTCATGCGGGTGCGGATAAAACGCTCGTAGTGCCCCAGGTCCAGATCGGTTTCAGCGCCGTCTTCAGTAACGAACACTTCCCCGTGCTGGATTGGGCTCATGGTGCCTGGATCGACGTTGATATACGGATCCAGTTTCATGATAGTCACGTTGAGGCCACGGGCTTCAAGAATGGCTGCGAGGGAGGCTGCGGCAATGCCTTTACCCAGAGAGGAAACGACCCCGCCGGTCACAAAAATATAGTTCGTTGTCATGCTGAACCTGAGAAGTTAGGTTTAAAGACGATGGAATAACCAGGACGGGAAAGTAGTATACCCGAACAGGACGGGGGTCACAAACTTTCATTCTTCGCGTTCACCGGCTGGCCTCGCCAGACCCAAGCCGGTAGAAAATAGCCCTTTTCTCAGAAATGTTTTTGACGCAAATCAAGCGCTTGTTGGAAATAAGTGCCCACAACGCGCGCTTGACGCGGAAAACCGTTAACTATCAACTTCCTGGCGTTTAACGGTTTGCCATGCCGCTTCCATTTGATCGAGGCTCGCCTGCTCCATTTCCAGGCCCTGCGCGCGAATAATCCCCTCGACCTGGCGGAACCGACGCTCAAACTTGCGGTTGGCTTTTTGCAGCGCGGTCTCGGCTTTCGCTCCCAGATGGCGGGACAGATTGACGGTCGCGAACAGTAAATCGCCAATCTCTTCTTCCAGTTTCGCCTCGTCAATGACCGCCTGTTGCGCCTCGTGCATCACTTCGTCTATCTCTTCGTGCACTTTGTCGACCACCGGCCCAAGCGACGTCCAGTCAAAGCCGACCGCCGAACAGCGCTTCTGGATTTTCTGCGCGCGCATCAGCGCCGGCAGGCTTTCCGGAATATCGTCCAGCGCGGAGTGCTGCGCTTTTTCCGCGCGCTCGGCGCTTTTGGTTTTCTCCCAATTGGCCAGCACCTCGGCGCTGTCGCCGAAATCCGCGTCGCCAAAGATATGCGGGTGACGGCGCTCAAGCTTATCGCTGATGGCCGTGCAGATATCGTCGAAATTAAAACGCCCCTCTTCCTGCGCCATCTGGGCGTAAAACACCACCTGAAACAGCAGGTCGCCCAGCTCGCCGCGCAGATCGTCGAAATCCTCACGCGCAATCGCGTCGAGCACTTCATACGTTTCTTCAAGCGTATACGGGGCGATGGTCGCGAAGGTTTGTTCTTTATCCCACGGGCAGCCGGTTTGCGGGTCGCGAAGACGCTTCATAATGCCGAGCAGGCGGTCGATTTGAGTCATGGAAAGTCCTTATAAAAACAGACGTGGCGAGAACCGCCACGCGCCTCACGCTGGAGGAGAAAATAAAGGCGGCGCGGCGTTACCGCACGGCGCCGCCGCGCGCGTCAGCCGCCGTGCAGGCGGCGCGCATCGATGACATCAGGCACCTGATTGAGTTTGCCGAGCACGCGGCCAAGCACCTGAAGGTTATAGATTTCGATTTCCATATCGATGGTCGCCAGTTGCTGACGGGTATCGCTGCGGCTGGTCACGCTGAGCACGTTGACCTTTTCGTTAGCGAGGATCGTGGTGATATCGCGCAGCAGACCGCTGCGGTCATTCGCGGTCACGCGCACGATCAGTGAATAGCCCGCCGAGTAGCTTTCGCCCCACACCGCATCGACGATGCGTTCCGGCGCGTGCGACTGCAGCTCCGCCAGCTGATCGCAGTCGGCGCGATGGATAGAGATGCCGCGTCCCTGGGTGATAAAGCCGACAATGTCGTCGCCAGGGATTGGCTGGCAGCAGCGGGCGATATGGTGCATCAGATTGCCGACGCCTTCGACCACCACGCGGCCATTATCACGGGTGCTGCGCCCCTGCGGCGTATAGGTTTTTTGCTGCAGCTGGCGCAGCGCCGCGGCGTCCTGCTCTTCAGCGCTGGGCTTGTTGAACTGCGCCTGGAGGAAATTCACCATCTGATTAAGGCGAATATCGCCGCCGCCAATCGCCGCCAGCAGCTCGTCGACTTCATTAAAGTTGTAGCGCGGCAGCAGGTGTTTCTCGGCCTCTTTCAGGCTGATGCCGAGATGCGCCAGCTCGTCGTCCAGGATCTGGCGACCGGCGATAATGTTTTTATCGCGATCCTGTTTGCGGAACCAGGCGTGAATTTTGGCTCGCGCGCGGCTGGTGGCCACGTAGCCGAGGTTCGGATTCAGCCAGTCGCGGCTCGGATTCGGCTGCTTCTGGGTGATAATTTCAATCTGATCGCCCATTTGCAGTTGATAAGTAAACGGCACGATCCTGCCGCCGATCTTCGCGCCGATGCAGCGATGGCCGACATCGCTGTGGATGTGGTAGGCGAAATCGAGCGGCGTGGAGCCTGCGGGCAGATCGACGACATCGCCTTTCGGGGTGAACACGTAGACGCGGTCGTCAAAGACCTGACTGCGCAGTTCGTCGAGCATCTCGCCGGAATCCGCCATCTCTTCCTGCCAGGCGATGAGTTTACGTAGCCAGGCGATACGGTCTTCATGACCGTTGCGCACGCCGCTTGCCGCGCCCTCTTTGTACTTCCAGTGCGCCGCTACGCCAAGCTCAGACTCTTCATGCATCTGTTTAGTGCGGATCTGGATTTCAACGGTTTTGCCGCCGGGGCCCAGCACCACGGTATGAATAGACTGGTAGCCGTTGGGTTTCGGGTTGGCGACATAATCATCAAACTCATCCGGCAGATGGCGATAGTGCGTATGCACGATCCCAAGCGCGGCGTAGCAGTCCTGGAGGCGCTCCGCGACAATGCGCACGGCCCGCACGTCGAACAGCTCGTCAAACGCCAGATGCTTTTTCTGCATCTTGCGCCAGATGCTGTAGATATGTTTCGGACGGCCGTAAACCTCCGCCTTAACGCCCTCTTCTTTCATGGCGGTGCGCAGATGCGTTACAAACTCGTCGATATAGTGCTCGCGATCGATGCGCCGCTCATGCAGCAGCTTCGCGATGCGTTTGTATTCGTCCGGATGCAGATAGCGGAAGCAGAAATCTTCCAGCTCCCATTTGAGCTGGCCGATGCCAAGACGGTTCGCCAGCGGCGCGTAGATGTTGGTGCACTCTTTCGCCGCCAGTACGCGTTCATCTTCCGGCGCGTCTTTCACTTCGCGCAGGTGCGCGATGCGCTCCGCGAGTTTAATCACCACGCAGCGGAAGTCATCGACCATCGCCAGCAGCATGCGGCGCACGTTATCGACCTGTTCGGAGGAGACGGAATCGTGATGCGTGGCTTTGAGCTGGCGGATAGCGGCCATATCGCGCACGCCGTGAATTAACCCGACGACGGATTTGCCGGCGCTCTCTTTTAACACCTCTTCGCTCACGACGCCGCTGTCCACCAGCGGGAAGAGCAGCGCGGCGCGCAGCGTATCGATATCCATACTCAGCATGGTGAGGATTTCGACCATCTCCACGCCGCGCCAGAGCAGAAGCTCAGCCTGCGGATGGCCCTGCGTCTGCTGTTCGCAATAGCGCCAGGTTTCGGTTAAGCGTTCACACGACGGCTGACTGGCGATACCAAGGCTCGCCACCCATTTTTCATGGTCAAATTCGCCAGCTTTATTAAGATGTGCACTTCTTACCGCAACCATCGTCCTCTCCTTTCGGGACAGCCTGCCCGCACCGCGCGGCGGCCTGACTACTTAATCTCTTTCAAACAGCGCCATCGACTCCAGATGGCCGGTATGCGGGAACATATCCAGCATCGCCAGCCGCCCGGTGCGATAGCCCGCCGCGAGCAGCGCCTCACTGTCACGCATCAGCGTGGAAGGGTTACAGGAGACATAGACCACCCGACGCGGTTTTAATTTCACAATATGTTGCATCACGCCCGCCGCGCCCGCACGCGCCGGATCGAGCAGCACTTTATCAAACCCCTGCTGCGCCCACGGCTGCCGGGTAACGTCTTCTTCCAGGTTATGCAGAAAGAAGGTGACATTTTTCAAGGCGTTAAGACTGGCATTATAGCCGCCTTTCTCAACCAGCGCCGCAACCCCTTCGACGCCCACCACGCTTTCCGCGCGCCGGGCCAGCGGCAACGTAAAGTTGCCCATGCCGCAGAACAGATCCAGCACGCGCTCGCCAGGCTGAATATCCAGCCATTCCAGCGCGCGGGCCACCATCTGCTGGTTTACGGCATCGTTGACCTGAATAAAATCGCGCGGGCTGAAGGTGAGCCTTAAGCCGTCGGATTCATACCAGGGCATCTCGCCGTTAAGGTCCTCAAGGGTATCGCTCTGCGGCGCAAGGTACAGCGCCACGCCTTCGGAATGCGAAAAGCGTTCCAGTTTTTCGCGATCGGCG
The DNA here is from genome assembly GCF_001277175.1 of Cronobacter universalis NCTC 9529. Classification (NCBI taxonomy): domain Bacteria; kingdom Pseudomonadati; phylum Pseudomonadota; class Gammaproteobacteria; order Enterobacterales; family Enterobacteriaceae; genus Cronobacter; species Cronobacter universalis. The sequence goes on from NZ_CP012257.1 coordinate 3,366,413, forward strand.
GGACTGAGCGGCTTGAGATGGCGCAACACCATCAGCGGACCGCTGGTGACGTCCACCAGTTCAACATGACCAAGATGACGAACGCCATCAAGGCTGTTTAAGCAGTCGCGAAGTGTGGGCAGCAACGCTTCAAGACGGGGCACAAGCACAGGGCAGCGATGCACATCCACCAGATCGTTCGACCCCGCCTTGCGAAACCCCATCTGTAAGCCTGGTTTGCGCGGCGGGAAATTCAGGCTCAGGCGCGCCCGGCGGCGATAGCCCCACGCCGGCCCGCTGATGACGTCATCCACCTCGCGCTTCATCATCCGCCCCAGCGCCTGCGCTTTGCTGCGCTGTTGTAGCTCCACGCTGGCATGCTGTTGCTGGCAGCCGCCGCATACGCCAAAATGCGGGCACAGCGGCGTTACGCGCTCCGGGCTTTCCGAAAGACGCTTTTTGACGTCGCCTCGCGCGAACTGTTTTTTCTCTTCGCTGAGCACGACTTCCGCGCGCTCGCCTGGCAGTAAACCGGGGATGAACAGCGCCTTGCCGTGGTGGCGCGCCACGCCCTGCCCGAAGGCATCAAGGCCGTCGGCCGTCACGGTTATGATTTCACGCGTCGTCACGCGTCGCTTTGCAGAGTAGAATTGCGCCATCGCCAGGAAATTTCTCACATAAACTGAATGTCGCTGATTGTCCCATAACGGAACCCCATGACCAACTACAGCCTGCGCGCGCGGATGATGATTCTTATCCTGGCGCCCACATTTATCATCGGCCTGCTGCTCAGCGTTTTCTTCGTTGTGCACCGCTATCACGATTTGCAGCGCCAGCTGGAGGACGCCGGCGCCAGTATTATCGAGCCGCTGGCGGTCGCCAGCGAATATGGCATGAGCCTGCAAAATAAGGAGTCGGTGCGCCAGTTGGTCAGCGTACTGCATCGTCGGCATTCGGAAATTGTACGCGCCATTTCCGTTTACGATCGCGACAATAAACTGTTTGTCACCTCTAATTATCAGCTTGACCCGTCCGAACTGCAGCTCCCGGACGGCGCGGCCATGCCGACCAGCCTTAGCGTGACGCGCCGCGACGATATGCTGATTTTGCGCACGCCCGTGGTGTCCGAGCGCTACTCTCCTGATGAGTCTGAAGTCTCTGACGCTAAGCTCAGCGCCAATCCGCTGGGCTACGTGGCGCTGGAGCTCGATCTGAAATCGGTACGGCTTCAGCAATATCAGGAGATCGCGATTTCGCTGCTGATGATGCTGATTTGTATGGCCTGCGCGGTGCTGTTCGCCTGGCGCCTGATGCGTGACGTCACCGCCCCTATCCGCAATATGGTCAACACCGTCGACCGCATCCGCCGCGGCCAGCTCGACAGCCGCGTGGAAGGCTTTATGCTGGGCGAGCTGGATATGCTGAAAAACGGCATCAACTCAATGGCGATGTCGCTTGCCGCCTACCATGAAGAGATGCAGCACAATATCGACCAGGCGACGTCCGATCTGCGTGAAACGCTCGAACAGATGGAGATCCAGAACGTCGAGCTGGATCTGGCGAAAAAACGCGCCCAGGAAGCGGCGCGCATTAAGTCTGAGTTCCTCGCTAATATGTCCCATGAGCTGCGCACGCCGCTGAACGGCGTGATTGGCTTTACCCGCCTGACGCTGAAAACCGATCTGACGCCGACCCAGCGCGATCACCTCAATACCATCGAGCGTTCGGCGAATAACCTGCTCAGCATCATTAACGACGTGCTGGATTTCTCGAAGCTTGAGGCCGGGAAACTGCTGCTGGAGAGCATTCCGTTCCCTCTGCGCAATACGCTGGATGAAGTGGTGACGCTGCTGGCGCATTCCGCGCACGATAAAGGGCTGGAGCTGACCATCAGCGTGCGGCACGACGTGCCGGATAATGTGATTGGCGACCCGCTGCGTCTTCAGCAGGTGATTACGAATCTGGTGGGCAACGCCATTAAATTCACCGACCACGGCAATATCGACATCGTGGTGGAGAAGCGCGCCATCAGTAACAACAAGGTACAGATTGAAGTGCAAATCCGCGATACCGGCATCGGCATCCCGGAGCGCGATCAGTCGCGCCTGTTCCAGGCGTTTCGCCAGGCCGACGCCAGCATTTCACGCCGTCACGGCGGCACCGGCCTTGGGCTGGTGATCACCCAGAAGCTGGTGAACGAAATGGGCGGCGATATTTCGTTCCACAGCCAGCCGCATCGCGGTTCGACATTCTGGTTCCATATCAGCCTCGACCTGAACCCGAACGCGCTGGCGGATCGTCACGCCACCGATATGCTGGCTGGGATGCGTCTGGCGTATGTCGAGAAAAACGACGCGGCGGCGAAAAGCACGCGGGATCTGCTCGCCAATACGCCGCTTACGGTTGTCTATAGCCCGGATCTGGCAACGCTACCGCAGGCGCATTACGACATTCTGCTGTACGCCGCGCCCGTCACAGACCGTGAGCCGCTGTCGATGCGCCACGATCAGCTGGCCCGCGCGGCGACGCTCACCGATTGCCTGATCCTCGCCCTGCCGTGCCACGCGCAGATCAACGCCGAGATGCTGAAAAAAGAAGGAGCCAGCGCCTGTCTCCTGAAACCGGTGACGGCCACGCGTTTAATGCCGCTGCTGCTGGAGCACTGCCGTCTTATTCATGCCCGCGAACTGCCTGACGGCGATCAGAGCAGAATGCCGATGACGGTGATGGCCGTGGATGACAACCCGGCCAACCTGAAGCTTATCGGCGCGCTGCTGGAGGATATGGTGCAGCATGTGGTGCTGTGCGAGAGCGGGCATCAGGCGGTGGAGCGCGCCATGCTTCAGCCGTTCGACATCATTCTGATGGATATCCAGATGCCGGACATGGATGGCATTCACGCCTGCGAACTTATCCGCAAACTGCCGCAGCAGCAGCACACGCCGATTATCGCCGTGACGGCGCATGCCATGTCGGGGCAGAAAGAGAAGCTGCTCAGCGCCGGCATGAACGATTATCTGGCGAAGCCTATTGAAGAAGAGAAACTGCGGGCGCTGCTGCTGCGCTACCAGCCCGGCTACGCCGTCCCGGTTGTCGCAAGCGTACCTGCGATAGCGCCACCCGACGTCAACCCGGACGCCACGCTCGACTGGAGCCTGGCGCTGCGCCAGGCCGCCAATAAGCCCGATCTGGCGCGCGATATGCTGCAAATGCTGCTGGCGTTTTTACCGGAAGTCCGCAACCGCGTGGAAGAACAACTGGTGGGTGAAAACCCGGAAGGGCTGACCGACATGATCCACAAACTACACGGCAGTTGCGGCTACAGCGGCGTGCCACGCCTGAAAAACCTCTGCCAGCTGATTGAACAGCAGTTGCGCAGCGGCGTTCCCGCCAGTGAACTGGAGCCGGAGCTGCTGGAATTACTGGATGAGATGGATAACGTGGCGCGCGAAGCGCATCGTATCTCCGGGATGTAAACCGCGTCGGCGCGCGTGACGCCGACGGTGCGGTTTACTTAAGCAGCGCGCTCCACTGCTCGACCCAGGGGCTGGAGAGCGTTTCCGGCTCCGGGTATTCCGCGGCGTCAATGTATAGCACCTCGCCGACGCGCTGTGCCGCATGTTCCTGCAATAGCGCGTCAAATTTCTTGCCGCCGCCGCAAAAGTGGCTGTAGCTGCTGTCCCCCAGCGCAATCAGGCCGTAACGTCGCGTCGGCTGATGACCGTGCTGGTCTTTGATAGCCTGATAGAGCGGCACGATGCTGTCAGGCAGCTCGCCCTGGCCGGTCGTGGAGGTGACGATAAGCGCGTACCCATCGCCATAACGCTCCCAGTCGGTCAGATCGGCATCTTCATACACCGTCGCGTCATGCCCCTGTTTTTTCAGGATCGCCTGCGCCTCTTCGGCCACCAGCAGTGAATTCCCGTACATGGTGCCGACAAAAATCCCTACGCTCGCCATCGCTTAATCTCCTTGTGGATTCAGACTGCCTTCATCCTGAGGGTTCGCTACGGGAAACTCAACCCCATCGGCAGCGGGGAGATGCGCCTGCCAGCCAAAATGGGCCAGCGCCTGACGCCAGACATCATCGAGACCCGCGCGAATGGCGAGCGGCGCGCCGGTAAAGGGGTGCGTCAGCGTCAGCTCGCTGGCGTGCAGCATCAAGCGGTTACAGCCAAAGTGCTCGGCCGCCGCGCGGTTCTGGCGCAGATCGCCATGCTTCGAGTCACCGATAATCGGATGGCGCAGGTGCGCCATGTGACGACGCAGCTGATGTTTGCGCCCGGTCTGCGGCAGCATCTCCACCAGGCTATAGCGCACCGACTCGTAACGCCCGACCGCCACCGGCTGGGTGGTCGTCGCAAGGCCCCGATAGTGCGTGACGGCAGGCTGCGGTTCTTTATCCTGGCGGGAAAATTTATCGGCGATTTTATCAAGCTCTTCCACCAGCGGATAATCCAGCACGGCGCTGTCGGTGAGCCAGCCGCGCACTATCGCATGGTAACGCTTCTGAATTTGATGCTGTTCGAACTGCTGCGCTAAAAGCCTTCCCGCCTCGCTGGAAAGGCCCATCAACAACACGCCGGACGTTGGCCTGTCGAGACGGTGAGCGGTAAAAACGTGCTGGCCTATCTGATCGCGAACCGTCTGCATGACGACGACTTTTTCGTCGCGATCGAGCCAGCTGCGGTGCACCAGCCAGCCGGACGGCTTATTGACCGCCACCAGCCACTCATCCTGATAAAGGATTTCGAGGCTCACGCGTCGTCACCGGCGAACAGCGCGTCCAGCTCAACCAGCGTCACCAGCACGGCGTCGCGCGCCGGATGACCGGCTTCAAGCGCAACCTCATAGTAAGGCGCTACGGCAAACGCCTGCGGCAGCGGCGCACCGGCGTCCAGTAGCGCGTGCAGACGCGGGATCAGCACCCATTGCAGCCATTCGTAAGGCTCAAGCGTGTCCATGCAAAAAGGCTGCGTGCTTTCAAACGCGGAGGAGTGCGGCGCGGCGCTTTGCCACTGCTGATGATGGCGCAACGCCTGCTCGACGCGTTGCAGCTGCTGACGAACCCGTTGATGGCGTTCCATAACAACCTCTGTGAATCAAAAAACCGGGCGCGCAGCATAGCATTTCCCGGCGACAGAAAAAAAAGCATAAAAAAAGGGAGCACTGTGATAACACAGTGCTCCCGGTTCGTTTCGCAGCAGTCCGGCTACTTTTCGGTGCTCCCTGCTCGTCCGTGACAACTTTTCCTGCGACCTTGCGGTCTTACGTCCGTTTACGCGTCCTGCCCACATCGTCCTGATGTCACTGGTGCATCATCCAGATGCGTGTCCCTGGTCTTCCTGACCCACCGGTAATCCTGACCGGCTCACATTCTCCTTCCTGGAGGTGTCCCTCAGCGCTCCTGCGCCGTCCTTTCGCTTCATCCTGAAGCCTTCCCTGAATCGCCCTCCGGCGTGTCCTTTTGAAGCGTCATCATCCTGATGTTCGCTTCTGCGCCACTCCGTGTCGGCAGGGATAGAATCTCGCATAACGCCTGCACTTACAAGGCAGCTTACAGGTTCAATTTAAGATAAGTTTCATTCGTAAGCGCAGCGCAATCACAAAGGCCTTTGAAATATAAGCGTATTCATTTCTGACTAAGGTAAGAAAACCCTTACTTTGACGGCGATCTCTCACAGGGTTTGTGAGAGATCTCTTACACGGGGGCAGGCAAAAAAGGATTACACAAGGGGATCAAGCTGGTTCAGAAACGCGCTGAGCGATGGCGCCAGCACGCGTCGCTGGCGGGTGCCGAGCGTCTCGCGCACGATTTCGCCGGTCAGATTACACAGCGAAACCACATCCAGCTCACTATCAAGCGTAGCAATAAAAATCGTCGGCGACAGCTTCAGGCGTTTTTGCGTCACCAGGTGGCCAATCAGGTTTTCCTGAACACGGCGGAAATCGTCCCGGCTCCAGGCCTGTAACAGCGTTAACGTCAGTTCATCATGCCGCGCGGCCATATCGCCGGCATACTGGCTCGCGTAAAACGCATGGGCGTCCGGCTGAATCACAATATCGAGCGCCTTCTCAACCGCGCCGAGAGACTCTTCGGGAGTAAACGGCTGAGGTTGCCACTCTACCGCGTCCGGGTGGGTGGAGACAATGCACGGGGAGGAAATACCGATATATTCTTCACTGACGGGCAGGCTGCCCCGCTGTTGCCGCCACGCTTCGCAGTAGCGCGCGCTGAATGCCGCCAGCGCCTGTTGGACTTCGTTTTGCACCAGATTCTCTCTTCAGGTCAGGTAAGATACACTGAACCCTGTATTGTACCTGTATTATCACGGTGACACATGACTTCTTATGAAAATCATCAGGCGCTTCACGGCCTGACGCTCGGCAAATCCACTGATTACCGCGACGTTTACGACGCCTCGCTGCTCCAGCCTGTCCCGCGCAGTTTAAACCGCGATCCGCTGGGCCTGCGCGTCGATGATCTGCCCTTTCACGGCGCGGATATCTGGACGATGTACGAGCTCTCCTGGCTTAACCGTAACGGCCTGCCGCAGGTGGCGATAGGCCAGGTGGAGATTAACGCGACCAGCGTCAACCTGGTGGAATCGAAAAGCTTTAAGCTCTATCTCAACAGCTTTAACCAGACGCGTTTTGACAGTCTGGACGCGGTACGCGAGACGCTGGAGCGCGATTTACTCGCCTGCGCGCAGGGCGACGTCTCCGTGACGCTACGTCGGCTTGAGGAGGTGGAAGGCGAGCCGGTCGCGCGTCTTGACGGCGACTGCATCGATAATCAGGATATCGTCATCACCGATTATGAATTCGACGCCGCGCTGCTTTCCGGCGCCGCGGGCGAAGAGCGCGTGGAAGAGACGCTGGTGAGCCATCTGCTGAAATCCAACTGCCTTATCACGCACCAGCCGGACTGGGGCTCTGTACAGATACGCTATCGCGGGCCGAAAATCTGTCGCGAAAAGCTGCTGCGCTATCTGGTCTCGTTCCGCCATCACAACGAATTTCACGAGCAGTGCGTCGAGCGCATCTTTAACGACATCACGCGTTTCTGCCAGCCGGAACAGCTCAGCGTGTATGCGCGCTACACCCGTCGCGGCGGGCTGGATATCAACCCGTGGCGCAGCAATGGCGACTTTACGCCAGCCACCGGGCGTCTTGCGCGTCAGTAATTGCTAAACATCCCGCAAATCCGTCACAAGGGCGGTGCGGGGTGGGTTGTTAAATGTCACATGGCGGGGCTATTGTAATCAGAGGGAGCGGCGTTTATCGCCCCGTAAGGAGCTTACTTGATTACACATATTAGCCCGCTGGGCTCGATGGATCTGCTGTCGCAGCTGGAAGTGGACATGCTTAAGCGCACCGCCAGCAGCGACCTGTATCAACTCTTTCGCAACTGTTCGCTTGCGGTTCTCAATTCCGGCAGTCAGACCGATAACAGCAAAACGCTGCTGTCGCGCTTTGAAAATTTCGATATTAACGTGCTGCGCCGCGAGCGCGGCGTAAAGCTTGAGCTGATTAATCCACCGGAAGAGGCGTTCGTCGACGGGCAGATCATTCGCTCGTTGCAGGCCAACCTCTTCGCGGTGCTGCGCGACATTCTGTTCGTCAACGGGCAAATCCATAACGCCGGACGTTTTCAGCACCTGAATCTGACTGACTCCATTCATATCACCAACCTGGTGTTTTCTATCCTGCGCAACGCGAAAGCGCTGCATGTGGGCGAGGCGCCGAATATGGTGGTCTGCTGGGGCGGCCACTCGATTAACGAAACCGAATATCTCTACGCCCGACGCGTCGGCACCCAGCTGGGGCTGCGCGAATTAAATATCTGCACCGGCTGCGGACCAGGCGCGATGGAAGCGCCGATGAAAGGCGCGGCGGTCGGCCACGCCCAGCAGCGCTATAAAGAGGGGCGTTTTATCGGTATGACGGAGCCGTCCATCATCGCCGCCGAGCCGCCAAACCCGCTGGTGAACGAGCTGGTCATCATGCCGGATATCGAAAAACGCCTCGAAGCGTTTGTGCGTATCGCCCACGGGATCATTATCTTCCCGGGCGGCGTCGGTACGGCGGAGGAGCTGCTGTATCTGCTCGGCATTCTGATGAACCCGCATAACGCGGAACAGGTGCTGCCGCTTATCCTGACGGGCCCGAAAGAGAGCGCTGATTACTTTCGCGTGCTGGACGACTTTATCGTTAATACGCTCGGCGAGAAGGCCCGCCGCCATTATCGCGTAATTATCGACGACCCGGCGGAAGTGGCGCGCGAGATGAAAAAAGCGATGCCGCTGGTGAAAGAGTGCCGCCGTGAAACGGGCGATGCGTACAGCTTTAACTGGGCGATTCGCATTTCGCCGGATCTCCAGGTGCCGTTCGAACCGACCCACGAAAATATGGCTAACCTGAAGCTCTACCCCGATCAGCCGACGGAAATTCTGGCGGCCGACCTGCGCCGCGCCTTCTCCGGCATCGTCGCGGGTAACGTCAAAGAGGTGGGCATCCGCGCGATTGAACAGTACGGACGCTATAAAATTCATGGCGATACGCAAATAATGAAGCGCATGGACGATCTCCTGCAAGGGTTCGTCGCCCAGCACCGTATGAAACTCCCTGGCTCCGCGTACATTCCCTGCTACGAAATCTGCACCTGAAATCAGGCGGCCGGCAGGCCGCCTTTTTTACACTCTTTGACTTAACCAAAACGTTTGCGCGTTAAAAAACACCGCGCATAATCCCGGAAATTTCTGTGAAAGAACCCGGGTGTGCTGTTTTCCGCGATTTTTACAGAAAAATAATAACCATTTTATTCCGCTCTATTTACCTCATCTGCCGTCAGTGTCAGGCTTTGCGCCCATTAATACCGGGGCGGCGTCCAAAGCCAGTGTTATGATCTAAAAAACGCCTAATAAAAAAGTGTATTATTGCAATTGGGATCGGGATCACTGATAGATTCAGTACGTGAATGTATCTTTCGCACCGCAAGAGATTTGGGGAAAAATTATAAAATAATCCCGCTCTACAGGATTTCGTTTTACCTTTCGTCGCAAATTTATTGAATGTCACTTTAAAGTTCGTTTTTGCTTCCTCCAGGAGATACACAGATGGAAACGACTCAAACCGGCACCATTGCTACCACCGCGAAAAGCGGCGCGTGGCGAAAAACCGATACTATGTGGATGCTTGGCCTGTACGGCACCGCGATTGGCGCAGGGGTACTTTTCCTGCCGATCAACGCCGGCGTCGGCGGCCTGATCCCGCTCATTATCATGGCCATCCTCGCTTTCCCGATGACCTTCTTCGCCCACCGCGCGCTGACCCGCTTCGTGCTCTCAGGTAAAAACCCGGGCGAAGACATCACCGAGGTCGTTGAAGAACATTTCGGCGTTGGCGCAGGTAAAGTCATCACCCTGCTCTACTTCTTCGCGATTTACCCTATCCTGCTGATGTACAGCGTGGCGATCACCAACACGGTCGACAGCTTTATCACGCACCAGCTGGGGCTGGCGTCCCCGCCGCGCGCGATCCTGTCGCTGATTCTTATCATCGGCATGATGACCATCGTGCGCTTCGGCGAGCAGATGATTGTTAAAGCAATGAGCGTGCTGGTTTTCCCGTTTGTCGCCGTACTGATGCTGATGGCCTGCTTCCTCATCCCGAACTGGAGCGGTGCCGCGCTGGAAACGCTGTCGTTCAGCCACGCCTCTACCGGTAATGGCCTGATGATGACCCTGTGGCTGGCGATCCCGGTGATGGTGTTCTCCTTCAACCATTCGCCGATCATCTCCGCCTTCGCCGTGGCGAAACGCGAAGAGTACGGCGCGGAAGCGGAGAAAAAATGCTCCCGCATTCTGGCGTACGCGCACATCATGATGGTCGTTACCGTGATGTTCTTCGTGTTCAGCTGCGTACTGAGCCTCTCCCCGGAAAACCTGGCGGAAGCGAAAGCGCAGAACATCACCATCCTGTCTTACCTGGCTAACCACTTCAACGTGCCGGTTATCGCCTGGGTAGGTCCGATTATCGCCATCATCGCCATCACCAAATCGTTCCTCGGCCACTACCTGGGCGCCCGTGAAGGCTTCAACGGCATGGTGATTAAATCGCTGCGCAGCCGTGGCAAAACCATCGAAGTGAACAAACTGAACCGCATTACCGCGCTGTTCATGCTGATCACCACCTGGATCGTAGCGACCCTGAACCCGAGCATCCTCGGCATGATCGAAACGCTGGGCGGCCCGATTATCGCGATGATCCTGTTCCTGATGCCGATGTACGCCATTGCGAGAGTCCCGGCGATGCGTAAATACAGCGGCCACATCAGCAACGTTTTTGTGACCATTATGGGTCTTATCGCTATCTCCGCGATTTTCTACTCACTCTTCAGCTAATCCTTTGTCCGCGCCGCCGCCCGGCGGCGCGAGCCCTTCCCCGTTATTTATTCGATGGTACACATCATGATCAGCGTTTTTGATATTTTCAAAATCGGTATTGGTCCATCCAGTTCCCATACCGTAGGGCCGATGAAAGCGGGCAAACAGTTTACCGACGACCTTATCGCGCAGAACCTGCTGCATAAGACGACGAAAGTCGTGGTGGACGTGTACGGCTCCCTGTCGCTGACCGGCAAAGGCCACCATACCGACATCGCCATTATTATGGGCCTCGCGGGCAACCTGCCTGACACCGTAGATATCGACGCCATTCCCGGTTTCATTCAGGACGTGAATACTCACAGCCGTCTGATGCTGGCGAACGGCGCGCACGAAGTGGCGTTCCCGGTGGATCAGTGCATGAATTTTCATGCCGATAACCTGGCGCTGCACGAGAACGGCATGCGTATTACCGCGCTTGCGGGCGACGATGTTGTCTACAGCCAGACGTATTACTCTATCGGCGGCGGTTTTATCGTCGATGAAGCGCACTTCGGCCAGACGCAAGCGTCCGCAGCTGAAGTGCCATACCCGTATAAAACCGCAGCGGACCTGCAGCGCCACTGCCGTGAAACCGGTCTGTCGCTCTCCGGCCTGATGATGAAAAACGAGCTGGCGCTGCGCAGCAAAGAAGAGCTCGAAGCGCACTTCTCGCAGGTGTGGGACGTCATGCGCGCGGGCATTGAGCGCGGCATCACCACCGAAGGCGTTCTGCCCGGCAAGCTGCGGGTTCCGCGTCGCGCCGCCGCGCTGCGTCGAATGCTTGTCAGCCACGACAAGAACGACGCCGACCCGATGAACGTCGTGGACTGGATCAACATGTTCGCGCTGGCGGTTAACGAAGAGAACGCCGCAGGCGGCCGCGTCGTCACCGCGCCGACCAACGGTGCCTGCGGTATCGTTCCGGCGGTACTGGCTTACTACGACAAGTTTATCCGCGAAGTAAACGCTAACTCACTGGCGCGCTACCTGCTGGTGGCGAGCGCAGTAGGCTCGCTCTATAAGATGAACGCCTCTATCTCCGGCGCCGAAGTCGGCTGTCAGGGCGAGGTGGGCGTCGCCTGTTCCATGGCGGCGGCAGGCCTGACGGAACTGCTCGGCGGCAGCCCGGCGCAGGTCTGCATCGCGGCGGAAATCGCGATGGAGCACAACCTGGGGTTGACCTGCGATCCGGTGGCAGGCCAGGTACAGGTGCCGTGCATCGAGCGTAACGCCATCGCCTCAGTGAAGGCCGTTAACGCGGCGCGCATGGCGCTGCGTCGCACCAGCGAGCCGCGCGTCTGCCTTGATAAAGTCATCGAAACCATGTTTGAAACCGGCAAAGACATGAACGCCCGCTACCGTGAAACGTCACGCGGCGGGCTGGCGGTCAAAGTCGTCGCCTGCGATTAATCCCACCTCTCACCGCCCTGTCCGCAGGGCGGTTTTTTGCGCGTTATCTTCCTGAATCCGCACCGCTTTATGGTGGGCGCTCGTCGAAAATGTTACGGTAACGGCCTGTTATTTTCGTAAGGGATGCCGCCATGCCCGTTCATTTGCTGATTGTCGATGCGCTTAACCTGATCCGCCGGATACATGCGGTGCAGGGCACGCCATGCGTGGATACCTGCCTGCACGCGCTGGAGCAACTGATTGGCAACAGCCAGCCGACGCACGCCGTCGCGGTGTTTGACGATGAAGCCCGCGCGCAGGGCTGGCGTCATCAGCTTCTTCCCGATTACAAAGCCGGACGCCCCCCGATGCCGGACGATCTGCACCTGGAGATGCCTGCGCTTCGCGAGGCGTTTACCCGCCGCGGCGTTCCCTGCTGGCATGTCGAAGGCAACGAGGCCGACGATCTCGCCGCCACGCTCGCGGTGAAAGTCGCGGCCGCGGGTCATGAAGCGACGATTGTGTCGACAGATAAAGGCTACTGTCAGCTCTTACGTCCGGAAATCCGCATCCGCGACTATTTCCAGAAACGCTGGCTGGACGCGCCGTTTATTGAGAGTGAATTTGGCGTGGCGCCAGGCCGGCTGGCGGATTTCTGGGGGCTTGCGGGCATTAGCAGTTCGAAGATACCGGGCGTTGCAGGTATTGGCCCGAAAAGCGCCACGCAGTTGATTAACGATTTCGGCACGCTGGAGGCGCTCTATGAGCGGCTCGACGACGTGCCGGAGAAGTGGCGTAAAAAGCTCGAAGCGCACCGCGAGAGCGCCTTTATTTGCCGTGAGGTGGCGACGCTGAAAACGGATTTACAGCTCGACGGGAATTTGCAGCAACTGCGGCTGAAGGGCTGATTTCAGGGCGCTATGCGCCCCATACAAAAGGCGGGTGCGCTCACGCTTACCCGCCCTACATTAATTATTCAACCGTATATCCCGTAAGGCGGGTAAGCGCAGCGCACCCGCCATACCATAATTATTCAACCGCATATCCGTAGGGCGGGTAAGCGTGAGCGCACCCGCCGTTTATTTATGCGCCACTAAGACGCTTATCGCTCATCGCGACGCCCGCCGACGGCGGCCCACCAGCGGCGAACGTGAACGGTTACTTCCTCACGGTCGTGATAAAGCTGACGCGCCTGGATCTGCGCGTTAATACCGTGTTCGTCCAGTTGCGCCTGAATCGAAGCGATATTCTGCGACACCTCTTCATAGCGCTTTTTCATCGGCAGCTTGAGATTGAAAATGGTTTCGCGGCACCAGCCGTTGACCAGCCACTGCGCCATCAGCGCCGCGACTTTGGCCGGTTTTTCCACCATGTCGCATACCATCCAGGTGATATTGGTGCGGGTCGGGCGATATTTAAACCCATCCTCACGCAGCCACGTCACCTGCCCGGTATCCATCAGGCTCTGGGCCATCGGGCCATTATCCACGGACGAGACCCACATGTTGCGTTTCACTAGCTGATACGTCCAGCCGCCAGGGCAGGCGCCCAGATCCACCGCGTACATGCCGTTTGCCAGACGCTCATCCCACTCATCCGCCGGGATAAACACATGGAACGCCTCTTCCAGCTTCAGCGTCGAACGGCTTGGCGCGTCCGCCGGGAATTTGAGGCGCGGGATGCCCATATAAAACGGCGAGTTGTTATTGGTATAGGAATAGCCGGTGTAGCAGCAGCCTGGCGCGATGAAAAAGACGTGCACTACCGGACGTTTCGGCGTTTCGAAATTCGCCAGAATCTTCGCGTCGCGAAGCGCGGCGCGCAGCGGCACGGTGAATTTGCGGCAGAACTTCATCAGCTCTTTGCTTTCGTTGGTGTCCGCCACCTCGACGCGCAGCTCGCCGCCCTTCTCTACCACGCCCTGCAACATCCCGACGACCGGCGTCACGCGATCTTCCGGCGGCAGATCCTGCAACAGCTCGCCTGCCACAAACATCTGGCGGGCGAAAATCAGGGAGCTGAACGGCAGCTCACGGGCAAGCTTATCGGCCTCTTCCGGCTGATAACATTCGAAAATCACATATCCGCTGTTTTCTTTGACGCGGGCGAAACCAAAAACGCCCTGCTGCGCGGCTTTGTCGGTTATCTCTGCCGCGCACTCTTTCTCAAAACCCTGACGGCAGTACAAAATGACCTTATTCATGAACCGAACCTTTACGCTTCAGACGCACCGCGCCAATTAACATTAATATCCAACCGGCCAGAAAACTTACGCCGCCAACCGGCGTAACGAAGGCCCATAAATGCAGATGAGAAAGCGCCAGACAATAGAGGCTGCCGCTGAAAAGCACCGTCCCGAGCGCCAGAAAAACGCTGCTCCAGTAAAACCAGATGCTGATGCGACGCTGCATCGCCACCGCCAGCCCTAAAATCGCCAGCGTATGAAACGCCTGATATTCAAGGCCGGTCTGGATCCAGCCCATCTCCGCAACGCCAAGCGTTTTACGTAAGACGTGCGCGCCGAAAGCGCCCAGCGCCACAAAAACAAAGCCACTGATTGAGGCAAAAATCAGCATAAAACGGCTGGTCATGATGTAACCCTACAGTAAGGCGCGATAACGTCGCGCGAATCATCGTTATTGTTCATAGCGAAAACGGAATTTTTCTTGCTCGCTCGCCGCTTTCGCCAGTATCCATTGTCGAAAGGCCGCTATTTTACCCAGTTCTGCCTGGCTGTCATGACAAACCAGGTAAAAAGCGTTTTTACTCACCAGCACATCGTTGAACGGGCAGACCAGGCGGCCCGCTTCGATCTCCGACTGCGCCATGACATTATTGGCCAGCGCCACGCCCTGACCGTGGATAGCGGCCTGCAGCACCATGGCGCTGTGGCTGAAAATCGGTCCTTGCTGGACATTAATATGGTTGAGACCGAGCTGGCGCGTATAAGTTTGCCAGTCGCGGCGCGAGGCGTCATGCAGAAGCGTATGGCGGGCTAAATCCTCCGGCGCCTTTAACGGCTTTTCGCCAGTGAGCAGCAGCGGCGAACAGACCGGCAGCAGATACTCCGCATAAAGCTTTTCCACCCGCAGCCCCGGCCAGTTGCCGCGGCCGTAAAAAATCGCCACGTCCACGTCGTCGGCAAGCTTATCTTCCTGCCGGTCCACCGCCTGGATACGCACGTCGATGCCCGGCCAGCTGCTGTTAAAACTGGAGAGTCGGGGGACCAGCCAGTGAATAGCGAAACTCGGCAGCAGGCTAACCGTCAACGCGCCTTTCGCGCTGCGCGCCTGGAGTTTGCGCGTCGCTTCCGTCAGCTGTGAGAAAATCTCTTTAATATCCTGGAAATAGCTCTGTCCCTCTTCCGTTAACAGAAGAGAACGGTTGCGTCGGCGGAATAACTTCAGCCCGAGGAAATCTTCTAACGATTTTATCTGGTGGCTGACGGCAGCCTGGGTGACAAAGAGCTCTTCGGCAGCTTTTGTGAAGCTTAAATGGCGCGCGGCGGCATCAAAAACACGTAATGCGTTTAACGGCGGTAATCGCTTGGACATGATGTTTGGCTTATGTGTAAATGCGTATTAACAAACGAGAAACAAGTCGTCACCCATTAGTTTTTTTTATCTGAGCCATTATAATTTGTCCGTTGAGGTTACACCAGCAAATACCTATAGTGGCGGCACTTCCTGAGCCGGAACGAAAAGTCTTTAGGAATGAGAGTTCTGGAGGGCTTTTGGCTTACGGTTGTGATGTTGTGTTGTTGTGTTTGCATTTGGTCTGCGATTCAGACCATCGTAGCTAAGCTACTCTTTCACTTCCTGTACATTTACCCTGTCTGTCCATAGTGATTAATGTAGCACCGCACTTTGCGGTGCTTTTTTTTGCCTGCGCGAGTCGATTATTTCTCCAGCGCAACCATCTCTTTCACGTCGGTACGGTTGATCTGCTGCTGATTACCGTTGGCGTCTTTATATTTAATCATACCGGTATCGTCATCGGTTTTCGGTTTCCCGTCGGTCACGATAGAACGGCCGTCATTGGTATGCATTACATAGTTAGGACCGGAACAAGCGCTCAGAGCAAAAGTCATCATGCATGCTGATACTACAGCGGCAAGTTTATTCATGGTTCTTCTCCTTTAGAGTTTAATGCTATGTAAACTTCGTCTGCTAACAGGCTGAAATATTCACCTAACACTATTCAGCATAACCTGCTTTCTGCCGTTTGCCAGAATAAACAGACTTATCCGATGGTTATCAATAACCTTGTTTAAGGACACCAAATGGGCCACGATCGAAGGACTGGAAAGAGGAGTATCATGAAAGTATTCAGTCCCGCCCAATTTCGCGCGCAGTTTCCTGCGCTTCGTGATGCAGGCGTCTATCTCGACAGCGCCGCCACGGCGCTAAAACCGCAGCCGGTCATTGACGCCAGCCAGCAGTTCTATTCACTGAGCGCCGGGAATGTGCATCGCAGCCAGTTCGCCGAAGCGCAGCGCCTTACCGAACGATACGAGGCCGCCCGTGGCAGCGTCGCACGGTTAATCAACGCGCCCGACAGCCGCGATATCGTCTGGACGCGCGGCACCACCGAATCCATCAATCTCATCGCCCAGTGCTATGCGCGTCCGCGCCTGAAGCCGGGCGATGAGATTATCGTCAGCGAAGCCGAGCATCACGCCAATCTGGTGCCGTGGCTGATGGTGGCGGAGCAGACCGGCGCGAAAATCGTGAAACTGCCGCTTGGCGCCGATCGCCTGCCGGATGTCGCATTGCTCCCCACGCTTATCAATGAGCGCACATTCCTGCTGGCGCTGGGCCAGATGTCCAACGTCACCGGCGGCTGCCCCGATCTCGCCGAAGCGATTGCGAAAGTTCATGCCGCCGGCGCGGTGGTGGTGGTGGATGGCGCGCAGGGCGTGGTTCACTGCCCGCCGGACGTCCAGCAACTGGATATCGATTTTTACGCTTTCTCCGGCCACAAGCTTTATGGCCCGACCGGCATCGGCGCGCTGTATGGCAAAACCGACCTGCTGGCGCAGATGTCGCCGTGGCTGGGCGGCGGTAAAATGGTGACTGAAGTCTCCTTCGAGGGCTTTAAAACGCAGCCGGTGCCGTACCGCTTTGAAGCGGGCACGCCCAATGTCGCGGGCGTGATCGGCCTTAGCGCCGCGCTCGCCTGGCTTGAGGATATCGATCTGGCGAAAGCCGAAAGCTACAGCCGCGGACTCGCAACGCTTGCCGAGGCGGAACTCGCGAAACGCCCTGGCTTTCGCTCGTTTCGCTGTCAGGATTCCAGCCTGCTGGCGTTTGATTTCGCAGGCGTGCACCACAGCGATCTGGTAACGCTGCTGGCGGAGTCCGGCATCGCGCTGCGCGCCGGCCAGCACTGCGCCCAGCCGCTGCTGGCGGCGCTTGGCGTCAGCGGCACGCTGCGCGCCTCTTTCGCGCCCTATAATACGCAAGGCGACGTCGAGGCGCTGATCGCCGCCATCGACCGCGCGCTGGACATACTGGTGGATTAAATGACGACTGCTTACCTGGCCGGGCATCCGTTCGGCGCTTCGATTACCCCTGACACGCTGCGTGAGACGTTTGGCCCGCTCACCCAGTGGGAAGATAAATATCGCCAGTTGATTCTGCTCGGCAAACAACTTCCGGCGCTGCCGGAGGAATTAAAGCAAGAAGCGCAGGAGATACCCGGCTGTGAAAACCGGGTCTGGCTCGGCTATGTAAAGCGCCCCGACGGCGGGCTGCACTTCTATGGCGATAGCGAGGGGCGCATCGTGCGCGGGTTGCTGGCGGTGTTGCTCACCACCGTGGAAGGCAAAACGCCGCAGGAGCTTCAGGAACACTCTCCGCTGGCGTTATTTGACGAGTTAGGGCTGCGCGCCCAGCTTAGCGCATCGCGCAGCCACGGCCTGGCGGCGCTGGCGCAGGCGATACAGGACGCCGCCCGCAAGGCCTGATTACACAGCGCCGCGCGCCGCTTTCGCCATCATCTTCTTCAGCGCGTGCGACACCGCCACAAAACCAAACGTGGCGGTCACCATCGTGGCCGCGCCAAAGCCAGAAGCGCAGTCCATGCGCTTCGGCCCTTCCGCCGTGCTTTTCATGGCGCATACCGAGCCGTCAGCCTGGGGATATACCAGCGCCTCGGTGGAGAAAACGCAGTCCACGCCAAGCTTCCCTTTGCTGTTTTTCACCACGCCGAAGTCGCTTTTCAGCCGCTCGCGCAGTTTCGCGGCCAGCGGGTCCTGAATCGTTTTGGCGAGATCGACCACCTGGATCTGCGTCGGATCGGTCTGCCCGCCCGCGCCGCCGGTGGTCACCAGCGGAATTTTGTTGCGGCGGCAGTACGCAATCAGCGCTGCCTTTGGCCGCACGCTGTCGATAGCGTCGATGACATAGCTAAACCCGGCGTTCATATATTGCGCCACATTATCAACGGTGACGAAATCATCCACCACGATGATGCTGCACTCCGGGTTGATCTGCCGAATACGCTCGGCCATGACCTCGGATTTCGCCTGCCCGACCGTGTCGCGCAGCGCATGGATCTGACGATTGGTATTGGTGACGCAGACGTCATCCATATCAATAAGCGTAATCGCGCCGATACCGGTGCGCGCCAGCGCTTCCGCGGCCCATGAACCGACGCCGCCGATGCCCACCACGCAGACATGCGCGTCGGCAAAAAGCTGCAACGCCGCTTCGCCATATAAACGGGCCGTGCCGCCAAAGCGGCTGCGCCAGGCGTCTGTGATAACTACAGCCATAAAACCTCAGATATAAAAAGGGTGAGAGTTTTCCCTCACCCTTGCTCAGTAATCCGCAGGCCCGGCTGGCGTTACGCCGCCGGACGACAGGATGCTCAGAATAGCATAATCAGCCGCTGAACACGTTGCCGGCGCCCGGCGCGGTTTTCAGCACCCAGACGCGGCCGTAGTGATTATACCAGCCTGCGCGGTGACCGGCGTCCGGGCCGATGCCCTGATAAATATCGAAATGCTGGCCTTTAATCGCGCCGCCGACATCCAGCGCCACCATCAGCCTGAGCTCATATTGTCCGTTGAACTTGCCGTTATTGTCCAGCAGCGGCACTTCCGCCAGCAGCGTGGTGCCGGCCGGAATAATCGAGCGGTCAGACGCCACCGACGCGCGGCCAATCAGCGGCACGCCGCTTGCGCCTTTCACCGGCGCGTAATTCTGCGGCTTAAAGAAGACAAAGGACGGGTTCTCTTCCAGCAGCGCGCGCACTTCCTGCTCGCTGTGGGTTTCGCCCCAGTGGCGAATCGCCTGCATCGACATATCTTCACGCTTCACCTCGCCGCGATCGATAAGCACCTTGCCGATGCTGCGATACGGATGGCCGTTTTTCCCGGCATAGGCGAAGAAGTTCAGCGGGCGACCGTCGCCGAAATCGATATAGCCGCTGCCCTGCACATCCATAATGAAGTTATCCATCAGCGAGTTGCTGTATGCCAGCACGTAGTTATCGCTGAGCGCGCCGGAATAAATCTCGGCGCGCGACGGCAGGCGTCCGCGTTTTGGCGGCATACGGTAAATCGGGTACTGGAATTCGCCCTGACGGGTATAGCGCGCCTGCACCACCGGCGTGTAGTAGCCGGTAAACTGGACGTTGCCGTAATTATCCGCCCCTTCCATCTGCCAGGCATCGATGCCAAACTGGCGCAGCGAGCGGGTATCGCCACCGGCGCGCAGCCACTCCTGCACGGCGTTATAGACGCTGCTTTGAGAGCCAAAAAGACGCGGCGAGGCGCTGCGAATGGCCGCGACCTGCTCGGAGAAATCTCCGGCGTTAATGGGGGCGCCAACGGCGTCCGGCTGGTTTACCAGCGAAAACGGCTGCGTAAATTTGCCGTCTTTATATTGCTGACCGCGATCGGTCGGTTTGGAGGAACAGGCGGAAAGCAGCGCGATCATCGCCCCTGCCGCCAGATATTTTGCCCAACGTCCTTTCATGACTCTCTCCGCTATTGCGCTGTCCGCAGGCGAAGATAGCAAACCGGCGCTCGCAAGGAAACGCATAAGCCCTTTCAGACAGGCAACGGGATTAAAGAATCATCAAGGCGGATGATATTTCAGCAAGCTGACGCCGATTCAGCTTATTGTTTTAAAAAAAGGTTGCATCGAAAGCTCAGCGGAGTATAGTGCGCATCCACGGACGCGGGGTGGAGCAGCCTGGTAGCTCGTCGGGCTCATAACCCGAAGGTCGTCGGTTCAAATCCGGCCCCCGCAACCAATTAACGCGCACGGCGCGACAATGTGAAGAAGTAAGACGGACGCGGGGTGGAGCAGCCTGGTAGCTCGTCGGGCTCATAACCCGAAGGTCGTCGGTTCAAATCCGGCCCCCGCAACCAATAAAATGAACACCCTGACGGGTGTTTTTTTATGTCCGCAATTCAGCTATTCCCCTGTATCACTCTGTCCCGGTAAGGCAAAAAGGCGCGTTATCCGCGCCTTGCCAGCGTCCCGCCATCGGCGAAATACGCTTTGATCCCTGCCAGAATCGACTCCGCCACTTCCTGCTGAAAGGCCGCGGTGCGAAGTTTACGCTCTTCATCTTCGTTACTGATAAACGCGGTTTCAACCAGAATCGACGGAATATCCGGCGCTTTCAGTACCGCGAAGCCCGCCTGATCCACTTTATTCTTATGCAGTTTGTTCACCTGCCCGAGGCGTCCTAACACTTCTTTGCCGAATTTCAGGCTGTCGGAAATCGTCAGCGACTGCACCATGTCAAACATGGTGTGATCAAGATAAACGTCCCCGCTTTTACTCACGCCCCCCACCAGGTCAGCGGCGTTCTGGGTTTGCGCCAGGTATTTCGCGGCCGTACTGGTCGCGCCTTTGGTCGAGAGCGCAAAAACGGACGAACCGCGCGCGGCGCGGCTGGTAAAGGCATCCGCGTGAATTGACACAAACAGGTCGGCGCGCTGCTTCTGAGCCTTCGCTACACGCACTTTCAGCGGAATAAAAATATCTTCATTGCGCGTCATGAGCGCCTTCATATTGGCTTCGCGTTCAATCAGCGCGCGCAGGCGGCGGGCGATTTGCAGCACCACGTCTTTCTCACGCGTCTTATGTTTGCCAATCGCGCCGGGGTCTTCGCCGCCGTGACCGGGGTCAATCATAATGACAATCGGACGATCGCGCCCCGCTTTGCCCGGCTGCGGCCCGCTGGTCGCGGGCGGTACCTGTTTATCCAGCTCGCCCTTGTTGTAATCCTCAAGCAGCGCCAGCAGCGGATCCTGCTCGTTAGTGCCGTTGGCCGGGTAGAGATCGATAACCAGACGTTCGCGGAACTCAGCGACCGGCGCCAGCGCAAACAGATGCGGCGTAACGTTTTTCTTCAGCTCAAACACCATGCGCACGGTTTTCGGGTCAAACTGACCGACGCGGGCGGATTTAATGAAAGGATCGTCGACGCGGATCTGGTTGCCCACGCCTTTCAGTACCGCGTTCAGATTGACGCCTTCGAGATCCACCACGATGCGTTCCGGGTTACTCAGCGCAAACTGGCGATACTTCAGTACACGGTTAGATTCCAGCGTCACGCGGGTATAGGCGGAAGCCGGCCAGACGCGCACCGCGATAACCTGGCCCGACGCAGCCAGGCCCGCCTGGCTGACGCTCAATAACCACATCGCCCCCGCGCCCTGTAACAGCTGGCGACGACTAAAAAGATGACTGGAACCTGACATGCCACTCCCGAGCATTAATGCGAATAACTCAACTTACGACCAAAATGGCCAAAAACTTTAGCGAATGGTATCGGAACTGTCATCTATAAAAGGGTAAACAAATGCCTTTGAACGTAGGCGTTCGCGGTAATGACGCGTCGCCGCCATAAAATTGCCACTTGCGTATGGGATAATAAAAGAATAAAAATACACAAATTACGAATAACCATTCACTGAGAGGTTTTGCCGTGGTGAAGGAGCGTCGAACTGAACTGGTCCAGGGATTCCGCCATTCTGTTCCCTATATTAATGCCCATCGGGGCAAAACGTTTGTCATCATGCTTGGCGGCGAGGCTATTGAGCATGAAAACTTTTCCAGTATCGTCAACGATATAGGTCTTCTTCATAGCCTCGGCATCCGCCTGGTGGTGGTCTATGGCGCGCGTCCGCAAATCGACGCCAACCTTGCCGAACATCACCACGAGCCGGTTTATCACAAGCACACCCGCGTCACCGACGCCAAAACGCTGGAGCTGGTAAAGCAGGCCGCCGGGTTGCTGCAGCTCGATATCACCGCTCGTCTGTCGATGAGCCTCGGCAACACGCCGCTGCAGGGCGCGCATATTAATGTGGTGAGCGGCAACTTTATCATCGCGCAGCCGCTCGGCGTGGATGACGGCGTCGATTACTGCCACAGCGGGCGCATTCGCCGCATCGATGAAGACGCTATTCACCGCCAGCTCGACAGCGGCGCTATCGTGCTGCTCGGGCCGGTGGCGGTATCGGTGACGGGCGAGAGCTTTAACCTGACCTCAGAAGAAGTCGCCACCCAGCTTGCCATCAAACTCAAGGCCGAGAAGATGATCGGGTTCTGCTCGTCGCAGGGTGTAATGAGCGATGACGGCGATATTATTTCCGAGCTGTTCCCGAACGAGGCGCAGGCGCGTCTTGATACGCTGGAAGCCGCCGGCGATTACCACTCCGGCACCGTGCGTTTTCTGCGCGGCGCGGTAAAAGCCTGCCGCAGCGGCGTGCGTCGCTGCCACCTTATCAGCTATCAGGAAGATGGCGCGCTGCTGCAGGAGCTGTTCTCCCGCGACGGTATCGGCACGCAGATTGTGATGGAGAGCGCCGAGCAGATCCGCCGCGCCACCATTAATGACATCGGCGGCATTCTGGAGCTTATCCGGCCGCTCGAGCAGCAGGGTATTCTGGTGCGCCGCTCGCGCGAACAGCTGGAGATGGAGATCGATAAATTCACGATTATCCAGCGCGATAACCTGACTATCGCCTGCGCCGCGCTCTATCCGTTCCCGGAAGAGAAAATTGGCGAGATGGCGTGCGTGGCAGTGCATCCGGATTACCGCAGTTCAGCGCGCGGCGAAGTGCTGTTGCAGCGCATCGCCACCCAGGCCAAACAGATGGGCTTATCCAAACTGTTTGTGCTTACTACACGCAGCATTCACTGGTTCCAGGAGCGCGGATTCGCGCCGGTGGATATCGACCTGCTGCCCGAAAGCAAAAAACAGATGTACAACTACCAGCGCCGCTCGAAGGTGCTGATGGCGGATTTAACCTGACAGCCCTGCTGCGGCCTGGCCATCGCCGGGCCGCGTTTACTGTTCAAAGCAGGCCATCAGGCCGCTGCGCCGTTCCGTTCTGGTCGCGATAGCCATCTCCAGCACCCGCTCATTCGCATACAGCGACAACCGCCGCCGCGCGCGCGTAATCGCCGTATAGACCAGCTCCCGCGTGACCACCGGCGCGAACTGCCCCGGCAAGAGCAGCGCCGCATGATCGAACTCAGAACCCTGTGATTTATGTACCGTCATCGCCCACGCGGTGTCATTATCCGGCAAACGGCTTGGCACGACGGGTTTTAACTTACCGCCAGGCATCGGGAACCAGACGCGCAGGCCGTTGCCGCGATCCAGGGCCACGCCAATATCGCCATTAAACAGCCCCAGCGCGCTGTCGTTGCGAGAAATCATCACCGGCCGCCCTTCATACCAGCGCGACAGCGGCGTGCGACGAATCAGACGCCGCTGCGCCAGCGCATGTTCCACACGTTCGTTAAGCCCGGCGACGCCGAACGGCCCTTCACGCAGCGCGCAGAGCATCTGGAATTCGCTAAAGGCCGCAAGAATGGCCTCCGGCTCGGCACGCTCGCGGACCAGTGTTAAGAACCGCTCGTAGCCTGCCAGCGTCTCGTCAATCATCTGCGCGTAATCGTCGTTACCCGCTAGTGTCTTGCAGGCGATATCGTCAAATCCCCGGCTAAACGTCGCGCTGGCGGCGCGATGATCGCTGCGGTTCACGGCAAACGCGAGCTGGCCGATGCCGGAATCGCTGCCAAAACGATAGCTTTTCTGCAGCAGGCACAGGCAGTCGCGCAGCGCCCCCGCGGGATGCGGCTCGCCGCCGCTAATGTGACACCCCGTAATGCGGCCAAGCTCGGCGGCGCGCTCTGCGGTGAAACCGTGGTTTACGTAGTGGCAGATATCGCCGAGCACCGCGCCCGCTTCCACGGAGGCGAGCTGATCGCGATCGCCTAAAAAGATCACCCGCGCGTGGTCCGGCAGCGCCGCGATAAGCCGCGCCATCATCGGAAGGTCTATCATCGAAGCCTCATCCACCACCAGAACATCCAGATGCAGCGGATTACCTTCGTGGTAGCGCAGCCGCTGGCTGCCTGGCTGCGCGCCCAGCAGGCGGTGCAGCGTACTGGCCTCTTCCGGCAGCGCGTTTTTCTGCGCGTCGCTCAGCGGTAAACGGCGCAGCGCGGCGCCAAGCGATTCCGTCAGACGCGCCGCCGCTTTACCGGTAGGCGCGGCAAGGCGGATACGCGGCGGTTTTTCCTCCGCAAGCTGAACCATAGCCGCCAGCAGTTTCGCCACCGTGGTGGTTTTCCCGGTTCCCGGCCCGCCGGAAATTACCGCGATGCGTCGGGTGAGCGCGACTGCCGCCGCCACTTTCTGCCAGTCTGTTTCATCGCCTGGCGGCCCAAAAAGCGCCTCCAGCACTGCGCTCAGGCGCGCTTCCTCCAGCTCGATACGATGATTACGCTCGCGAAAAAACGCCGCGACCGCCATCTCATGACGCCACATGCGGTTCAGATACAGGCGCTCGCCGATAAGCTTCAGCGGCGTCGGCGCATCGTCCTCGCTCACCGCGGGCGATGCTAATAACAGCGAGCGCCAGTCGTCCGGATTGCCCGCCGCCTCAAACAGCCTCTGCGCCATTTCATCGTGACGCCCGGCGAAGCAGTGCGCCGCACACAGCCGTGAAAGGGGCAAACAAACGTGCCCTTCTCCGGCGTCGCGGCTGACCAGCGCGGCGGCGAACATTACCGCGGGTTCTTCATCGCTTGCCACCATCATGGCGAACTGGGCGTCCAGCGGGCGCAGGAGCTTTTGCACAACGGCCTGCTGGATGAGTTGATGCATTTTCATGACGCTTTCTCCTCCGCGCCGGCAAACAGCGCGTCCATCGCGGTGACCAGCGCCTGCGCAGGACGCGTGGTAAAGATGCTCTGACGGGCGTCCTCTTTCGTTACGCCGCGCAAAAACAGGTAAATCACGCCGCCGAAGTGGCGCTCATAATCATAATCCGGCAGGCGATGACGCAAATAGCGGTGCAGCGCCAGCGTGTATAGCTGATATTGCAGATCGTAACGGTGCGTCTGCATCGCCTGCGACATCGCCTCAAAGGTATAAGCCTGCGGGCTGTCGCCCAGCCAGTTGGACTTGTAATCCAGCAGGTAGTAACGCCCCTGCCAGCGGAAAACCAGATCGATAAAGCCTTTCAGCATGCCGCGCACCTGGCGGAAATCGAGCGGCGGGCACTGCGCGGAAAGCGGGTCATGCTCGCGAATCAGCGCGTCAAGCGCCTCAGGGCGCAGCGCGGCGTCAATCGGCACATAAAACTCCAGCTCCACCTGTTTATCTTTCGCGCCAAGCTGATTCAGCGACACGCCGGTCTCGTTCAGCGGCGCGCTCAGCACGTCATCAATCCAGCGGCTCAGCACCGGTTGCCAGGCTTCATCAAAGCCGCCCAGCTGTAACTGCTGCGCCATCCACTCCGGCGACACCGGCTGGGTGAAGTCGAGCTCTTCAAACAGGCTGTGCAGAAAAGTGCCAGGCGACGCGCCGCGCGGAAACGTATGCGGCGACATTACCGGTTCATCAGGCACGTCCCGCGCGCCCGCGCCGTCCAGATCCAGCTTCGGCAGCAGATCCAGCGCGCGCGCTGCGCCATGCTGCTGCAAGCCGGAATAGCTGGTAACGCGCCATTCATCGATGATACGGCGTTGCAGCTCGCGCGCGGCAAGCGTCGGCGGCGCCGACTCCGGCGGCATCCAGGGCGTGTTGTCCGGCTCGCCCGGGATCTCCAGCGCCAGGTTTTCATCGCACAGCGCCTCAATACAGCGACGCAGGCCGTTCGCATCCAGCGCTTCGCCTTGTTGAATCAGCCTGCCGAGCGCGCTGCGGTGAAGATCGGTTTCCCCTTCTTTCGCGCCGCGGCGGCGAAACAGCGGCGCTACGCCCAGGCTGCAATGCCAGATGGAGCGCGTCAACGCCACATACAACAGACGTAAATCCTCAGCCAGCCGCTCCATCTCCGCCAGCTCCAGGCTCTCTTCGGCGTTGCTCAGATCGAGCATCGGCGCGAACGTCTCGCGATCGTGGTAAAAGGCCTGTTTTTGCTCGCGGAAATCGGCAATAAAGGGCAGCCAGACCAGCGGATATTCAAGCCCTTTCGACTTATGAATAGTAACGACCTGAACCAGATGCTTATCGCTTTCCAGACGCAGCTGCTGGCTGGAGGCGCTGGCGTCCGGCTCGGCGATATGCTGCGCTAACCAGCGCACCAGCGCATATTCGCTGTCGGCCTGCGCGGAAGCCTCCTGGAGCAATTCGCTCAGGTGGAGAATATCCGTCAGTCTGCGCTCGCCTCCCGGTGTGGCGAGCAGATTTTCCGCCACCTGCCGGTGCGTCATGAGCGCGCGCAGCATCGGCATCACGCCGCGACGCAGCCAGATCTGTCGGTAGCCGTCAAACTCCTCTACCAGCGCATCCCAGGCGTTTTCATTTTCATTAAGCGCCTCAATGGCAGGCGCATCCAGCCCGAGCATACTTGCCGCCAGCGCGCTGCGAAGTTTCGTCTCGACCTCTGGTGCCAGCACAGCCTGTAGCAGCCAGAGCATCTCCAGCGCCTCCTGGGTTGCGAAGACGCTGTCGCGGTTAGAAAGATAAACGGAAGGAATGTTAAGCGCATTCAGCGCCTCGCGTACCAGATTCGCTTCGATGCGGTTACGCACCAGCACCGTGATATCTGACGCCTGAACCGGTCTCGCTTGCTCTTTGCGCCACAACAGCGCCTCACCCTTCATGCCCGCGCTTAACCAGTCGCGGATCTGCTGCGCACAGACGCGCGCCATCGTTTGTTGGTAATCACTTACTCCTGCGCCGTCGCCTTCCATGAGCCAAAGTTTCATGGCGGGCTGGGTTTTCCCGGCGAAGGTAAAACGCAGCGACTGGTTGCGCGCGGCAGGCTTCACTGCCAGGAAAGGGATATCGCGAAACATAAACGCATTATCCATCTGGCTGAACACTTTATTGACGCTCTCAACCATCCCTGGCGCCGAACGCCAGTTGGTATCAAGCGTATAGTGAGCGTTTACTTCGCCGCGAGCGCGCATGTAAGTAAAGATATCCGCGCCGCGAAACGCATAAATCGCCTGCTTCGGATCGCCGATAAGCAGCAACGTGGTCTCTTGCTGGCCCAGCCAGATACGACGGAAAATGCGGTACTGCTGCGGGTCGGTATCCTGGAATTCATCGATCATCGCCGCCGGATAACGCGCTCGAATCGCCGCCGCCAGCGCCTCGCCGCCCGGCTGATTCAGCGCCTCGTCGAGGCGGCTCAGCATATCGTCAAAACCCAGTTCGCCGCGGCGGCGCTTCTCCTGCGCGACGGTATAGCGGATTTCCGCCATTGCTCTGGCAATAAGCAGATCGCGGATGGTGAAAGGCTCGGCCAGCAGCGCATCGATTGCTTCAAATACCGCGTGGCGCGGCGCGTCGCCTTTTTTAGTCTTCTCAAGCAGCGTGCTTTGGGCAAATTTTTCCAGCGCGCCCGGTAGTTGCCAGGACGTGGTTTCTTCCTGCGCCCAGGCGGCCACCTGATCAAGCCAGGCGGGCAGATAACGGCTGCTATAGCTGCGCTTATCGACGCCCGAATTCTGAATCAGCGCCGCCAGTTCAGCGGCGTTGTCACGCCACAGCGTTTTGACCTCATCAATACGCGCAATCGCGTTTTCATAGCGCGACTCAATCGTTTCGTCATCCGGCGGCGGGGTTTTTATCTTCGGCGCTTCGCCATGCAGAAAACTGTTTACATCGCGCAGCAGTGATTCCGGCCCGTCCCACTGTTCACAGACCACGCGCGCCAGCGGTTTGGCGAGCGGATAACAGTGGCGACGCCAGAAATCGGCGCAGGCCTGATAGCGCAGCAACGATTCGTCTTCAATCAACTGCTGCTCGAAGGGCATCCCCGACTCAAAGGCGTTCAGGCTCAGCATCCGCTGGCAAAAACCGTGAATGGTAAAGATGGCCGCCTCGTCTATCTGGCGCTCCGCCAACAGCAGCGTGCGGGCCGCCAGCGGTTTATCCGGAATTTCATCCAGCAGCCGCTGGTAGAGCGGATCGTCGGTGCGCTCGCGCAGGCAGGCCACACGTAGTTCGTGAATATTGCTGCGGATACGCCCGCGCAGCTCTTCCGTCGCGGCCTCGGTAAAGGTTACGACTAACAGCTCTTCAACGGTTAACGGGCGCGGGTGAGCCGCCTCGCCGCCCAGCCCTAACAGCAGACGCAGATACAGCGCTGCGATGGTATAGGTTTTCCCGGTGCCGGCAGAGGCTTCTATCAACCGCTCGCCCGTTAAGGGCAAGCGGAGGGGATCTAGGGGCGCTGCGGGCTCATCGGTCATTGCGTGTCACTCAGAAGCGGTAAAGATTGTTGCAAGTCGCTGACGCTTTGATACACCGGCCATCCTTCAGGCACCGCATAACGCGCCTGCGGGCTCTGGCTGCCGGATACCTGCGAGAGGATCGTCATGCCCTGCCGGGCAAGCACCGCCTGATGGAAAAAGTCGGCCAGTTTCTGCGGCGTCAGCTGTCTGATTTCGGCCACAACTTTATCACGAGAATCGAAATTTAAATTATCCCGATCGAAGTCTTTACTCACCTGCGAGGCTTCTTCGCCCAGCGTCTGTGGGGCCTGTTGCATATCGTTAATGATGCTTTGCTGAATATGCGCAAAATCCTGCGCGTTCAGCGTGCGAAGCCGCGACTCCACTTGCGGGAAGAAAGCCTGATAGCGTTTCCAGAGATAATCGGGCTGCTTTTCGCTGCTCTGCAACAGGAACCCGATCCCCCACTGACGCCCTACCGGCATTGGAAAGGCAAAGACCGCGTAGCCTAACTGCTCCTGCGTGCGCAGCTGGTTATAGAACCAGGGCGAAATAATCTGCCCAAGCATGGCGCTACAGGCGGAGCTGGTCGCCTCGGTATACCCGACAGGCACAAACAGCGCGGCCAGCGCGGAATCCGTACTGCTGCCTGCCTTGTTAAAAATGGCCTGCTGCGTTTTCTCAACGCTGACATCCCGGGTGCGCGTCCAGCTTTTCCCTTTAAGCCCCAACTGGCGTACGGCATCCTGGGTGAAGTTTTTCACCTGCTCAGGGGCCAGGTTGCCGACCACGAGAAACTCCGCGCGGGCATGGGTTTTCAGGCTTTCGCGGTAAGCGAGAATGTCATTAAGCGTTATCTCCGGCAACAAGGCGCGGCGCGCTTCACGCTGGAAATATGGCACCTGAGAGACCATCTGTACCGGCATGATGGCCTGATCGTAGGCTTTGCCTTGCTCCGCCGACGCCAGCATCTGCTTATACCAGGATTTCGCCTGCGCCAGCTGATCCTCGGTGGGCTCATAGCTGAAATAGCCGTCCAGCAGGGTCAGGAACAGCTTACGTAAATGCTGGGTGTAGCCGTTCGCGCTAATCATCAGCCCGCTGTTGGCGCTGCTGGAGAAACTAATGCCGCCCACGGAAGCCTGGTTGCTCAGTTGATCAAGGGCAATCCCGGCCAGGTAATCATTCAGCGCGAACAACACCTGATTTTTCGCGCTGTTCATCGCCTGCTCATTACGCAGCACCAGCGTGATATCCGCTCTCGGCTCGCTGGCGAAATAGCGGCTTGGCATATAGAGCACGCGCAGTTCCGGCTCCTGAATCAGCAGTTTAGGATGCGCATATGGCTTTTGGGGTTTAATCAGGCTGAAATCGCCCGGAATATACGGGTTTGGCTCGGGCAGCGTGAGCGCGATTTGCCGCCCAAGGGTCTGCCACTGTTTTAGCGTTGCCGCCGGGATTTTCTCAACCTGATAAGGCGCGCCGACAAAATAGGCCGTTTTATTGTGCGGCTCGTCAGGGCTGATATACCAGATACGCGCGTTTTCCGGCGTCATCATGGCAAGGCGCGCGTTCACTGCCCCGGGATCAAAACGGTCGGCAATATTCACGACATCAAGCGTATGCGCCACGGGCACGCGCAGCATGCTGTCGGCCAGCCACTCGACATAGTTCATATCCCGGGTGATGGAGGGATAACGGAAATCGAGATCCAGCACATGAGACAGCTCGGTGAAATAGCGTTTATCAATGCCTTTATCGCGCAGCGTCTGAAGATAGCGGAAAATAGCTGCCACAACGCGGTCGCGCTGTGCGAGCCCTTTATCCGTCAGCGAGACGGAAATGACCATCACACCGCTGTTTCCGGCGACAACCGGATCGGAGTCCGCTCTGACGCTTTCGGCAAGCCCCTCTTTTTGCAGCCAGTCAGATAACGTGCCGGGGCTGCGGCTGCCTATCATATAGCCGATGAGCTCATCGGTTTTGCTACGGAATTTGTCGCTGTTGTTATCGATGCGAAACTCCACGCGCAGCGCCTTAAGCGGCTGTACGGGAACATAATGAATAAAAATTCCCTGCTGCGCCGGGGTAACGACAGGTGTTGTGATCTCTGGCGCCGTCAGGTTTTTATTCGGCACCCGTCCCCAGGTGTCGGCGGCCATGCGGGCCAGCTCCGGTAATGGGCGATTGCTGTAAACCACGGCTTTCATAATATTGGCGGAGTAATATTTATCCCGGAACCCCACCAGCGCCTGATGCAATGGACTGCCCGGTTTGTCACGCAGCGTCTCCAGGTTGCCGCCGGAGAAACGCGCGCCTGGATGTGCCGGATTCAGCGTTTCGGCACTGATCTGCGCCATACGCATCCCGTCGCGCGCACGCGCCATGGTCAATTCCGCATTTACCGCGTTACGTTCACGATCGGCGAAGGTTTTATCGAGTTTTGGCGCGGCAATCGCGTCCGCAAGCCTGTCCATCGCGCCGGCAAGCGCGTCATTTTCGGCTTCCAGATACCAGGCGGTGCGGTAAGGCGCCGTGCTGGCGTTATGGCTGCCGCCGTGGAGCTTGAGGTATTCCGCAAGGCTGTCGGGCTCAGGGTATTTTTGCGAGCCCATGAGCGTCATATGCTCAAGATAGTGCGCGAGCCCGAGATGATCGTCAGGATCTTCCAGCGACCCCACCGGCAGCACCAGCGCAGAGAGTGATTTTACGGCCTGCGGATCGGAGACCAGTAACACCACCATCCCGTTGTCGAGGCGGATAGCCTGGTATTCCCGGTTATCACGATCGCTTTTGCGGATCGTTTCTTTCAGCGGTTGCCAGCCAGTATCGGCCTGAGACAAGGGGGCCCAGAAGGCCATGCAGATCAACAGCGCTTTGTACCAGTTACGACATCCAGGCATTAATAAACCTCTCATTTACAGCTTCTGCTATTCATCATTAACAAGCGGCACATGCCGCAACGCCCTTCTTTCGGGGCGCCTTGAAATGTCATCTGCGCTTAATCTTTCAGGGCTGATGATGGCGGAACAGCGGCAACAGGTAACGCTGCGCCTCGCGGATGATGGCCTCGTAATATTCGGGTTCCAGGTTGCGCCACAGCCGCTGATACCAGATATCCATGCCTTCTCCTTCCACCATCTGGTTGCCCGTCCAGGCCTGAATCAGCTTATTACGCGCTTTCTGCTGGATTTCTTCATCCCACAGGATGACGTCGTTCTTCGCGTCATAACACGCTTTTAACCACTCGCCGCCACTCTGAGGCAATAAGATCAGAGGCTCGCGCATTCCCTGCTGAAAGCCTTCGGTAAGCTCGCGCAAATAGTGTTCTGCCTGCTCACGCGGTACAGGCGGAAAGCGCCAGCAGCTGTCTTTTCGACCATAAAGCCGGCTGGTTCCTTCACCGCCGCAGGCACAGTAGACCAGATGCTCAAGCCAAAGTTGCATTCCATGTTCAACACGCAGTATGGAAGGCCGCCAGCGTAACAGGCCGTCCTGCTGCACATGTTGTAGCCAGCCGGTCATTTCAACATTGCCAAGCTCAAGTGCAATCTCCTGGCTTTCGCCTCCATCGCGCTCGGCAAGCACTCGCTCGGCCAGAACCTGCATTTCCTGTAGCTGACTTTCCCAGAACAGCTCCCCGAACGCGCCATAGGGCAGCTCACCCGCCGCGCGATAACGCCGGTAGAGGGCTTCAGGATCTTGTTGCTCCACCAGCGTATTCAGTAGCTGCTGGTTCATGTGGTAGCGGCCAAGGCTGTCCAGCGTAAAAGGCTCGGCGTCCGGCAGTTCGCTCTCTTCCGTGCGGAAGTTAACCTTCAGCCGTAGCTGGAAAAAGGCACGCACCGGATGGCGCCAGAAACGCTGGAACTGCTCAAACGGCAGCTCCTCAAGCATGACTGGGGCAAGCGGTTTGATAAATTCCGGATGCGCTTCGCCCTGCTCGCTGGCCGCAGGCAGCCACTCGCGGGCGTAGCTCTGAATCTCTCTGGCTGGCTGAAAGTTTTCCGCATCGAAAGGCGTACGTGGATAAAGCCGCATCAGATGGGCTTTCACCCTTTGCGCGCTCTCATCGCAGTTAAGCGCTTCATCACCTGGCAGGTAATGGCTCTGAGCGAGATAATCCATCAGCTCCTGCACCAGCACTGAAGGATACCTTTCGCTGTTATCCTGTACTGAGCGACCAATGTAGCTGATATAAAGTTGTTGCTGGGCGGAAATCAGGGCCTCAAGGAAGAGATAGCGATCGTCGTCGCGACGGCTGCGATCCCCGCGCTGCGGCTTCTGGCTCATTAGATCGAACCCTAATGGCGCAAGCGTTCGCGGATAAACGCCGTCGTTCATGCCGAGCAAGCATACAGCCTTAAAAGGAATAGAGCGCATCGGCATTAGCGTACAGAAGTTCACCGGCCCGGCGAGGAAACGCTGGCTGATGCGCTCCTGATCGAGCATTTTCGCCAGTTCATCACGCAACAGATTGAGCGGTACTTCATCTTCATAGTGCGCGCCAATGCCCTGCTCGATAATGGCCTGCCACTGCTGTTCAATCAACGCCAGCGCAGCTTCGGTTTCAGCATCCGGCGCGAAGAAGCTATCGAGCATTTCCCGACAGACCGGCAGCCACTCCGCCAGCGGCCTCGATTGCGAAAGCCCTTTGCGCCACAGGTTAAGCTGCATTAAGAGTTCGGCAAGGTGGCCGACCAGCTCGGCAATCAGTCCGCTGGATTCATCATATGGCAGTACCGACTGCCATTCGCCAAGATGGCTTTCCATGGCGTAGCCCAGCAGCATACGGGTGAGACCGAACTGCCAGGTATGCTGCCCGGTCGCTGGCAGGGCCAGCTCACGCACGTTGTCATCATCAATGCCCCAGCGCACGCCGGACTCATTAACCCATTGTCGCAGGAAGCGCAGCCCTTCTTCGCTGATGTTGAAGCAAGCGGAAAGCGACGGAACTTCCAGCAGCGCCAGAACATCTTCAGAGACAAAACGACTGTCCGGCAGCGAGAGTAATGTAATGAAGGCCTGAAGCGCAGGGTGCGCCTGGCGGGCGCGCCGGTCCGAGATGGCGAACGGCAGGTAACGCTCCTGACTCGCGCTGCCAAATACGGCCTGAATAAACGGGCTGTAACTGTCGATATCAGACACCATCACGATGATATCGCGCGGCGTCAGCTCTGGATCCGCCTCCAGCATTTGCAGGAGCTGGTCATGAAGGATTTCGACTTCGCGTTGGGGGCTATGGCAGACATGCACGCTGATGCTGCGATCGTCAGGATCCAGCTCGCGCTTCCCGTCGCTGCGCTCAAACTCCTCAAGCGTCACGCCCGCCTGCGCCTGGTTACGCAGCTCCAGCAGATCGAACTGCAGGCTGTGCAACAGGTTATCGGGTTCGAGATCGACAAACACATCCATCTCTTCAAAGCGCTCAAGGCCTGAAAGCAGATACGTGTAGTCGCGGCCTAATTTGCCCCAGGAAGCAAGCAGCGGGTTTCCCACTTCCTGCTCGCCTTCCTCGTTGAACAGGGCGGGTGCCGTTTCGCTGTCTTTAAAAAGCGGTGCCGTTCCCTCTTTCGCATGCAGTTTACGCTTGCGGCTCAACAGCCGCGCCAGGAAGGCCGGGTCTTGTATATCGCCCCAGTAATACCGGCACGGGTTAGTAAAAAGAAGATGCACGTCAATGTGTTTACCCAGCGCCTGTAAGGCCTGTAAATAGACGGGCGGCAGCGCCGAGATGCCGCAAATGAACACGCGCGCGGGCAGCCCTTCCGGGCAGCTTTCCGCCATCTCAAGCGTACGTATAAAACGCTGATAAAGGTTGGCGCGGTGCCACTGCGGCTGCCCCAGTTCGGCGGTGTGTTCCACCAGCGCACGCCAGAGCGGCGCCTGCCAGCGCTGCGGATCGCCAAGACCATCGACAACATCTCCCGCCTCCCAGCGAGTTAACCACTCGGGGCGATACACCAGATACTGATCGTAGAGATCCGCCACGCGCGAGGCGAGCTGGAAGAGCTTTCGCTTGTCCTCGTCATCATGCAGATAGTGGCGCAGCATGTCGAAGTCAGGCGAAGCGAGCAGACCAGGCAGAAGCTTCATGAGTTTCCAGCTCATGTTCTGTTTGGTGAAGGCGCTCTCCTGCGGAATATCGCGCAGCACGCGCACGAACATGTCCCAGATGAAGCTTGCCGGAAGCGGAAATTCAATATTCGCGGCGATGCCGAATTTCTGTGCCAGGCTCATCTGCAACCACTGCGCCATACCGGTGCTCTGCACCAGGACGATTTCAGGCTCGAAAGGATCGGGAAGCGGCTGTTGTTCAACAATGAACTCCATAATCGCCTCCAGCACATCAAGCCGGTTGGAGTGATAAACCCGTAACATAGTGACTCCTGACTACTGCTCTTCTGAGGGGCAATGTAAACGTCTTAACTGCCCTTGCCTGCCCCCGGGGCTCGACACAATAACCGAAATGCTGACACATCCCGCACTGGAAGTCTCCACCCGCGTCGCTTTCCAGCCTTCAGGCAAAGACGGCGGACTGATTTCTGCCTGCTGGCTCGCAAAACGCCAGAGTTGCCGATAGTGCCACTGATTAAGAAACCCTTGCGCCAGTACCTGGTAATATCCCGTTAGCGCCCCGATGACAATGATGAATAAAACCAGGGAAACCAGCACTTCAGGCAGGCTAAACCCAGCCTGACGCTGGCGAGTCAGGGAAGCTGGCATTGCTTCGCCTCCGCGAGTGGGCAAAAATCGCTCCAGCCATGCGGCATAAAACGCAGCCGCTCACCGTCAGGCTGCGCCCAGCGCCAGAGCGTGAGTGGCACGGCATTCTCTTCCATGCCCTCCGCCGCGACCAGAACATACGTTTGCATCTGCCTGACGCAGGCGCGACCTTTCACCTCAGACACCCGCTGACATTGCCACTGCGGCGTAAATGCCCAGTCCCGGCTTTGCGCCAATGCCAGTGCTGAAAGCGCCGCGTTAAACGTTTTAATCGCCGCGCTCTCGTTTGCCGCCCGGCCAAAGCGGCTGTCCAGTTGCTGCTGCAATCCACCCAGCATGAGGCTACCCAGCAGCAGCAAAGCCAGAACCATAGCGATGGTGGACATGCCGTTCTCCCTCGCGTTCATAAGTTAAACCCACTGACGCTATGCTCAACGGCTACCGGATCGCCGTGGTAGCGGAGCATGGTTGCGCGTAACGCCACGGTAAATAACGGAGGGAAGCCGTGCCGCCGTTTTTCCTGAATCTGAAACCTGTCGATGCGCACCATGGCGGGATTCGTCATCTTTTCCCACCCTTTACCCTCGCAGGACGTGGCGCCGCGCTGCGTCTCAAGGCTACCGTCGCGCAAGCGATACCCGGTCTGTTCCGCCTCCGCTGAGGGCGCGCCTTCAAAGCGTCCATTGCTGTTAGCGTCCCACTGCACCAGCAAACAGCTCCCCTCGCTATTGAGTTGCAGCGCGTGGCCCTGGCAACCCCCGTAGCAATACCCGGCCCGCTGTATCTGCTTGCCTACCGTAAATGCCAGTTGCCACAGCTCTTCCTGGAGCAATGTTTGTTGCGCCAGGCGCAGTACGCCGAGCTGCAACGCCGGGAGCAATCTGGCCGCACCGGTTAACAACATGCTGCTTATCCCAAGCGCAATCAGCACTTCAAGCAGAGAGAACCCTTTCTCTTTTACACGCATGATGTCCCTTCCCCCGGCTCGCATAACCGGATCCGTCCCCAGACCGAAATAATGATCCGCCACTCGCCCGCCTGGCTTTTCAAAATGATATGCCCGGGCCAGGCCGTATTACGTAAGCCAAAAAAGGCCAGCCCCGGCGTCATCTCGCCAATCTCCACCTCTGACCACGGCGGTGAAAACTGATTCTTCGCGCCTTTACGGCACACCTGCTCATCACTCGTCTGTGTTGCCAGACACCAACCCTCAGGGCCACGCTGTAACTTGAGCCGGTGATCGACATTACGCCAGTTAGCATCCTCTCTGAGCTGCTCAAGAAAATCCCGCGTTTGCTGCGCGGTCTGCCATAAACGTTGCTGGTTCTGCCAGCGCTGCCAGCCATACACGCCCGCCGCGCTCATGCTGATAACAATGACCAGCGTCACCATCACTTCAATCAGGCTATAGCCCTGCTGTTTTCTGTTCATGGCGCAAGTGTGCCACTGCCGGCAAACATGACCAGCGCCAATCGGCGAAACCGGAAGACATCTCGAAAGAAATCAACATATTTACATGCGCTTGCAGGAAGCCTGGAAGACGTGCCGAAGAATGAATAACGAGGATAAAAAAACCGACGCAGGGCAGCGTCGGTTATGGCAGGGTAAGCGTTAAATCGCGACGGGCGCTTTGATAGCCGGATGAGGATCGTAGCCTTCGATTTCGAAATCTTCGAACCGGTAATCAAAGAGCGAATCCGGCTTACGCTTGATAACCAGTTTTGGCAACGGACGCGGCTCGCGGGTGAGCTGTAAACGCGCCTGTTCCAGATGATTGCTGTAGAGATGCGTATCGCCGCCGGTCCAGACGAAATCGCCCGGTTCAAGGTCACACTGCTGCGCCATCATATGCACCAGAAGCGCGTAGCTGGCGATGTTAAACGGCAGGCCGAGGAACACATCGCAGGAGCGCTGGTAGAGCTGGCAAGAGAGCTTGCCGTTCGCTACGTAGAACTGGAAAAACGCGTGGCAAGGCGCCAGCGCCATTTTATCCAGCTCGCCTACGTTCCAGGCAGAAACAATGATACGGCGCGAATCCGGGTCGTTTTTCAGCTGGTTGATGACGGTTTCCAGCTGGTCGATATGACGGCCATCGGGCGTCGCCCAGGAGCGCCACTGTTTACCGTAAACCGGGCCCAGATCGCCGTTTTCATCTGCCCATTCGTCCCAGATGGTGACGTTGTTTTCATGTAAATAGGCGACATTGGTATCGCCTTTCAGAAACCAGAGCAGCTCATGGATGATGGAGCGTAAATGACAACGTTTAGTGGTAACCAGCGGGAAGCCGTCCTGCAAGTTAAAACGCATCTGGTGGCCAAAAATCGAGAGCGTCCCGGTGCCGGTACGGTCATCTTTTTGTGCTCCCTCATGGAGCACTTTGTTCATCAGTTCAAGGTACTGTTTCATGGCGTCTCACGAAAGTTGCTGCTGTGGGCGGCGGCGATAAGCCCAGACCATCATGGCTGCGCCTGCGACGATCATCGGGATGGAGAGGATCTGCCCCATGCTGATGTACTGCACCCACTCGCCGGTAAACTGCGCGTCCGGCTGACGGAAAAATTCAACAATGATACGGAATGCGCCGTAACCAATCAGGAACAGGCCGGAAACCGCACCCATCGGACGCGGTTTGCGGATAAACAGGTTCAGAATGATAAACAGCACGATGCCTTCCAGGAACAGCTCATAGAGCTGCGACGGATGGCGTGGCAGCACGCCGTAGGTATTAAAGAGCGACTGCCATTCCGGATGCGAAGAGAGCAGGCTGATATCTTCGCTGCGCGAGCCCGGGAAAAGCATGGCATACGGGAAGCCCGGGTCGACACGGCCCCACAGCTCGCCATTAATAAAGTTACCCAGACGGCCAGCGCCAAGCCCGAAGGGGATAAGCGGCGCAATAAAATCGGAGACCTGGAAGAAGTTACGTTTGGTGCGCTTCGCAAACCAGATCATGACGCAGATAACGCCGATGAGCCCGCCGTGGAAAGACATCCCGCCATCCCAGACGCGGAACAGATAGAGCGGATTTTCAAGAAACAGCGGCAGGTTGTAAAACAGGACATAACCGATGCGGCCGCCAAGGAAAACGCCGAGGAAGCCCGCATACAGCAGGTTTTCAACTTCATTTTTGGTCCAACCGCTGCCGGGGCGATTAGCGCGACGAACGGCAAGCCACATGGCGAATACAAAGCCCACGAGGTACATCAGCCCGTACCAGTGAAGCGAAACCGGCCCAAGGGAGAAAATTACCGGATCAAAATCGGGAAAATGCAGATAGCCACTATTCATCTGTCACCAAAACCTGTTGTTATCCCGCTGAAAGTGGACAGCGGGTGAGATGCTGCGCCCTTTTCCGGGCGCTCCTAAGGCAGCGGATCATAGCATAAAGCCCAGCGTGGGCGAGGACACGAAGTTGTAAAAGATATGTAAGAGCACGCCCTGCTATCGCTGCGCTACAGGCCGCCGCGAATCAGGCCGCCCATGCCGCGACGCTCCATAAACGCCGCCACCTGATGACGTACTTCGGTCGCCGATTGCGATTCCAGGCTGCGCCCGCTAAGCGTTTCAGCTTCTTCCAGCGTGATATGCCGCAGCAGATACTTCACGCGCGCGACCGAGCGGCCATTCATGGAGAGATGGTGATAGCCCATACCGACCAGGAGCGCGACGCACATCGGGTCGCCGGCCATTTCGCCGCACAGGCACAGATCAATGCCGAGGCGCTGCGCCTCAAGGGCGATCATTTTAAGCGCACGAAGCATCGCGGGATGCAGACTGTCATAGAGGCTGGCGACGCGCGTGTTATTGCGGTCTACCGCCAGCAGGTATTGGGTAAGGTCATTGGTGCCGACGGAAATAAAATCAACGCGGCTTGCCAGGTGAGGCAGCATGAAGAGCATCGATGGCACTTCCACCATCACGCCCAGCCGGGGTTTAGGGATTTCATAGCCGAGCATCTCTTCCATTTCGCGGCCAGCGCGATCGATAAGCCGACGCGCTTCGTCCACTTCGTCGATGCTCGTGATCATCGGCAACAGAATGCTGAGATTGCCGGTCGCGGCGTTGGCGCGCAGCATGGCGCGCACCTGGATCAAAAAGATCTCCGGCTGATCGAGCGTGATGCGGATACCGCGCCAGCCGAGGCACGGGTTCTCCTCGCTGATGGGCATGTAGGGCAGCTGTTTATCCGCGCCGACATCAAGTGTGCGCAGCGTCACTGGCTTGTCATTAAACATCTGCAACATGCCCTGGTACTGCGCCACCTGCTCTTCTTCTGACGGGAAACCGCTTTGCAGCATAAACGGGATTTCGGTGCGGTAAAGGCCAATCCCGTCGATACGGCTGCCCAGTTTCTCTTCATGCTCCGGGCTCAGGCCCGCATTCAGCATGACCTGCACCCGCTCGCCGCTTTTCAGACAGGCGGGCTGTTCGACATAATCTTCGGCGAGCCGGCTAAGTTCATTTTCTTCGCTAATCAGCCGCTGGTATTCATGAAGCAGCACCGGGCCTGGGTCGACCAGCAGTTCGCCGCGATAACCATCCACCACCAGCATACGGTGATGCAGCACAGAAGGCTGGATATCCGCGCCCATCACGGTCGGAATACCCATCGCGCGCACCATGATAGCGGCATGGGAGTTAGCGGCGCCGTCGCGCACGACAACGCCCACCAGTCGGTCCTGCGGCAGCTCGGCGAGCGTCGCGGCGGAAAGCTCATCCGCCACCAGCACAAAACGCTCCGGCCAGGTATTTGGGCTCTGGATGTTATCGTCGAGATGGAACAGCAGGCGCTGTCCGAGCGTACGCAGATCGCCGGCCCGCTCTTTCATATAGCCATCGGTCAGCGCGGCGAACTGCTCGGCGAATTTCTCGATAACTTTTTTGACCGCCCACTCGGCGACCGAACCTTTATCCACCTCGTCGTAGAGCTCACGACGCAGCCGCGCGTCGGACAACAGGTGCGAGTAGAGATCGAAAATCGCCGCCGTCTCCTTCTGCGCGCCTGCGGCAAAGCGTTTGCTGTAGCGGCGGAATTCGCCGGCGGCTTCTTCGAGCGCGGTGGTCAGGCGTTCGCGCTCAAGCCCGGTATCCAGCGTCGAGGCTTCGTACACCTGCTCCATCAGCGGCAGCGTGGCGTCCATCCAGCCCTGCGCAATCGCCACGCCTGGCGAGGCCGGCAGCGCGCGGATACGCGTCTGGCGGTACTGGCCAAACAGCGCGGTAAGCTGAGATTGCGACAGGATCGCCGCCATCTGGGTGGCGAGCGTCACCAGGAAGGATTCTTCGCTCTCGTCGTACTGGCGCAGCTCGCGCTGCTGAACGACTAAAACGCCAAGCAGCTGGCGGCGCTGAATAATCGGCACGCCGAGAAAGGCGCGAAAACGCTCTTCGCGTACGGCGGGAATGTATTTAAAGCTGGGGTGTTTTTGCGCGTCGGCGAGGTTAATGGGTTCGGCGAGACGCCCGACAAGCCCGACGATGCCTTCGTCAAAGGCCAGCGTGACGGTACGCCCGCGCGGCTTTTTCAGCCCCCTGGTTGCCATAAGGTAATAGCATCGCCGGTCGTGGTCGGCGAGATAAACCGAACAAACTTCGGTATCCATCGCAAGACAGATATCCGTCACGAGAATATCCAGCGCCTCGTTGAGGCGCGGGGCGCTGGCCACTTTCTCGACTATTTCTCGCAACCGGGTGAGCATAATTTGCGTGGCTTAACCTCTTTTACGTCGCCAGGCAGGCGAAGGATTACGCTGCGGTGGCGCGCTCTCCTGCAACGGCATTACAAC
Source organism: Cronobacter universalis NCTC 9529 (assembly GCF_001277175.1). Taxonomy (NCBI): domain Bacteria; kingdom Pseudomonadati; phylum Pseudomonadota; class Gammaproteobacteria; order Enterobacterales; family Enterobacteriaceae; genus Cronobacter; species Cronobacter universalis. The sequence goes on from NZ_CP012257.1 coordinate 3,407,402, forward strand.
GCTTGCGAACTCTTTCATCACCCGACGATACACATCGCGCTTAAAAGAGACCACCTGGCGCACCGGATACCAGAAGCTTACCCACCGCCAGCCGTCAAATTCAGGCGTACTGCTGGTTTGCATGTTGATATCGGCGTCGTTGCTCATTAACTGCAGAAGAAACCACTTTTGTTTCTGGCCGATACATACCGGCTTTGTGTCCCAACGCACCAAACGTTTTGGTAATTTGTAACGTAACCAGTTTCGGGTTGTGGCAAGGATGCGCACATCTTTTCGTTGTAAACCGACCTCTTCGAAAAGCTCGCGGTACATCGCCTGCTCCGCCGACTCGCCGGGATTAATACCGCCTTGCGGAAATTGCCAGGAGTGCTGACCAAAACGTCTGGCCCACATTACCTGCCCCTGACGATTACAGATCACGATACCAACATTCGGGCGGTAGCCATCATCATCGATCACCGGACTACCTCAAAATAAACCTGGATAGTAACGATTGTTTCATACTCCTCATTGACGGTAAACCACTCTGTTAGCCGCTGTGAACAGGAATAACATTTGAATAACTCACAAAAATATGCGGGGTTATAAACAGGGAATGCGGTTGAAGGCTGCTTTTATTCACTTTTTCTGTGGATATCTTTGTGAAGAAGTGTCTTATTTCCCAGGGAAAACCCAAAACAACTTATAGGTAAGGATAATTCTTATAGATAAAATTTCATTGCTATTCAAACGATTAAAATTAAAAAAGCATGATATTCACCGCGTAGCGTGACGATCATCACACTCACGATCCTTATTCTGACGAAAGATCGACCAGCGTCGTTTTTATCCACAGATTATGCCAATAACTTAGTCACAAATTGCTGAAAAAGACGGTTTTCCCCGTCCGTCAAGGCTGTAAATCGAAACAGTAGTGGGGTATTTACACAGTTATCCCATTTTTCTGTGGATAAAGTGGTGTAAGATCCTGTTTATTGTCGGTGACCAGAATTGAACAACCTCAATCCGCGACGCCCGGGAAATCTTTTTTCCGTCTAAAAAGCATTTTAAATCATAGCATTGCCCCTGTTGCTCACAAGCAGGTAAACTCTTCCCACAAGCAGGTTTTTTGCTGTTCATTTTTTAATCAGAAGGTAATGGTTATGACGTCCCTCGCTCCTCTTACTCAACCGCCCGTCGATGAAGCGCAGCTGCTGCATCAGGCGCAGCAGTTGGCGGGGCTGACGCTTGGCGAGCTGGCGACGCTGGCCGGGCTCGACACCCCCGCCGATTTGCGTCGCGATAAGGGCTGGACAGGCGTGTTGCTGGAGCGCTGGCTTGGCGCGAGCGCAGGCAGTAAACCGGAACAGGATTTCGCCGCGCTTGGCGTGGAGCTGAAAACGATCCCAATAGACAGCCAGGGCCGCCCGCTTGAAACGACGTTTGTGTGCGTCGCCCCGCTGACGGGCAATACCGGCGTGACGTGGGAAACCAGCCATGTGCGTCACAAGCTCAAACGCGTATTGTGGGTGCCGGTGGAAGGCGAGCGCGACATCCCGCTGGCCGCGCGACGCGTCGGCGCGCCGCTGCTCTGGAGCCCGTCGCCGCAGGAAGACGATCGGCTGCGCCGTGACTGGGAAGAGTTAATGGACTTGATTGTGTTGGGTCAGGTGGAACGCATCACCGCGCGTCACGGAGAAGTGTTGCAGCTGCGTCCAAAAGCCGCCAACAGCAAAGCGCTGACGCCCGCGTTCGGCGCGCACGGCGAGCCGATACTGACGTTACCGCGCGGCTTTTACCTGAAGAAAAACTTCACCGCCGCGCTGCTGGCGCGCCATTTTTTGTTATGAACACCTTAAATTTTTGTCAACAGCCATGCGCAGACGCATATAATTAGCGTTTTGTTACTTTAAGCAGGACTTTTTGAATGTTGTTTGCATGGATAACGGATCCCAACGCCTGGCTGGCGCTCGGTACGCTGACGCTGCTGGAGATTGTGCTTGGGATCGACAATATCATTTTTCTCTCTCTGGTCGTGGCGAAACTGCCGAAGTCTCAGCAGGCGCCGGCGCGTAAGCTGGGTCTCGGCGCGGCGATGATTATGCGCCTCGCGTTGCTGGCGTCGATCGCCTGGGTCGTAAAGCTCACCAACCCGCTGTTTACGGTGTTCGATCAGGCCATCTCGATGCGGGATCTGATCCTGCTGCTGGGCGGCCTTTTCCTTATCTGGAAAGCCAGTAAAGAGATCCACGAAACGATCGAAGGCGAGGAAGAAGGCCTGAAAACCAACGTGCACTCCTTCTTTGGCGCCATCTTCCAGATCATGCTGCTGGATATTATCTTCAGTCTGGATTCGGTCATTACCGCGGTGGGCCTCTCCGATCATCTGTTTATTATGATGGCGGCGGTGGTGATTGCGGTAGGCGTGATGATGTTCGCCGCGCGCCCTATCGGCGAATTTGTCGAGCGCCATCCGTCCGTGAAAATGCTGGCGCTCTCTTTCCTGATTCTCGTGGGTTTCACCCTGATGCTGGAGAGCTTCGATATTCATGTGCCGAAAGGCTACATTTACTTCGCGATGTTTTTCTCCATCGCCGTGGAAAGCCTCAATCTGCTGCGCAACAAGAAAAAACCGCTGTAAGACGAACGCTCCTTCGGGAGCGTTTTTGTTTATTCCTCAGTGCTTTTAAGAATTTGCTGCTTTTTCGCGCCGCCTCGCTGCTTTTTACTAGACTCTACGTGGACCCCTTCCTGATGAGGCGAAAAACAATGAATAAATGGGCTGTAGCAATTTCTGCCGTCGGATTGGCCTTCGCGGTTTCAGGCTGTAGCAGTGATTACGTCATGGCGACCAAAGATGGCCGGATGATCCTGACTGAAGGCAAACCGCAGGTCGATGACGAAACCGGTCTGGTCAGCTATCGCGACCCGCAGGGTAACGAGATGCAGATTAACCGCGATCAGGTTTCGCAAATCATTGAGCGTTAAATAAAAGGTCAGCGTCACGCTGACCTTTTGGTTTTTTCTCCCTCCCCTCTTTTCCTTTTGTCTCCCCTCTGCCATGTTTATATTCCTTTGTCAGGAATGGCCTGACGCGGACTGAACAACAGAAGGTAGGCCGGCTATGCATTATCACCGTATTCCTCATAGCTCACTTGAAGTCAGCACGCTGGGGCTGGGAACCATGACCTTTGGTGAACAAAACAGCGAGGCCGACGCCCACGAACAGCTCGATTACGCGGTAAGCCAGGGCATAAACCTGATTGATGTCGCCGAAATGTATCCCGTCCCGCCGCGCCCCGAAACGCAGGGTCTGACGGAAACCTATGTCGGCAACTGGCTGAAAAAACGCGCGAACCGCGAGAAGCTGGTGATCGCCTCCAAGGTCAGCGGCCCGAGCCGCAACAGCGACAGCGGCATCCGCCCTAACCAGGCGCTGGATCGTAAAAATATCCGCGACGCGCTCGACGCCAGCCTGAAACGTTTACAGACCGATTATCTCGATCTCTACCAGGTGCACTGGCCGCAGCGCCCGACCAACTGCTTCGGCAAGCTGGGCTACACCTGGACCGACAGCGCGCCGGTCGTCACGCTGCTGGAAACCCTGGAGGCGCTCGCGGAATTCCAGCGCGCGGGGAAAATCCGCTATATCGGCGTGTCGAATGAAACCGCCTTTGGCGTGATGCGCTACCTGCATCTGGCGGATAAACACGATCTGCCGCGCATCGTCACCATTCAGAACCCGTACAGCCTGCTGAACCGCAGTTTCGAAGTGGGGCTGGCGGAAGTGAGCCAGTTCGAGGGCGTCGAGCTGCTGGCCTACTCCGCGCTGGCGTTCGGCACGCTGACCGGCAAATACCTGAACGGCGCGAAACCCGCTGGCGCGCGCAATACGCTCTTCAGCCGCTTTACGCGCTACAGCAGTGAGCAGTCGCAAAAAGCGGTGGCGGCGTATGTTGAGGTGGCGAAGCGCCACGGCCTGGATCCGGCGCAGATGGCGCTGGCGTTCGTGCGCCAGCAGCCGTTTGTGGCGAGCACGCTGCTGGGTGCCACAACGATGGAACAGCTAAAAACTAACGTCGAAAGCCTGCATCTGACGCTCAGTGAAGACGTGCTGGCGGAACTCGAAGCGGTACATCAGGTTTATACCTACCCGGCGCCGTAAGCGCCGCGCCATCCGCTGATGCTGATACAAAAAGACCCGCCGGAGCGGGTCTTTTTTTACTGCTTACGTCGCCAAAGCCAGAGCCCGGCGATGGCCAGCGCGAAAATCGCGCCGAAACCGACGCCAATCCCCACCACCGGCAGCGAGAGTTTCACCGCCAGCGAATAGAGCCCCAGCATCAGCAGCATCGCGGTATTCTCGCCGAGGTTTTGCACCGCAATCGCGTTGCCCGCGCCGACGGAGCGCTTGCCGCGCTCCTGCAACAGCGCGTTGAGCGGCACCACGAAGAACCCGCCGAAAAAGCCTATCAGCAGCAGCAACAGATAAGCCGGCAGCGCCGCCTGCTGGAGTGAGAAGAAGATAACCGCGACGCCAATCAGAATGCCCGCAGGCATACAGCGCGACACGCGCTCCAGCGTCACCAGTTTCGCCGCAGCCCCCGCGCCCGCCACAATACCGACCGCTACCATCGCGTTCAGATAAGTCGGCGTGGCGTTATCGGTAATGCCGAGCGCCACCGGCACCCACAGCACCAGCAGAAAACGCAGCGTCACGCCCGCGCCCCAGAACATGCTGGTGCCGACCAGCGAGAAGCGGGTTTCGTCGTTCTGCCACAGCGTGCGGCAGGCCGTGAAGAAACTGCGCGTCATCGGGCCGAAGCGCCAGGACTGGCCAGGCCGCGCCGCCCCCAGTTTCGGAATCAGCAGGTTCGCGCCTACCGCCCCGGCGTAGGCCAGCGCGCAGACGCCCAGCGCCGCCCCCACATGCCAGTCCGCCAGCATACCGCCTGCCATAGAGCCAATCAGGATCGCCGCGATCGTCGACGACTCCATCAGCCCGTTCGCTTTCACCAGACGGTCGCCGGTGGTTATCTCGCCGAGAATGCCGTACTTGGCGGGCGAATAGGCCGCCGCGCCGACGCCCACCAGCGTATACCCGACAAACGGGTTGCCGCCGAAGACGATAACCACCGCGCCGAGCAGCTTCAGGCCGTTGGCGACCATCATCACCCGCCCTTTGGAGAAGCTGTCCGCCACCTGGCCCACGAACGGCGCCAGCAGGATGTAGGCGCAGACGAAGACCATCTGCAGCACCGGCTGGCTCCATTCCGGGTAGAACTGCTGCTTCAGCAGCGCGAGGGTGGCAAACAGCAGCGCGTTATCGCCAAACGCCGACAGAAACTGCGCGACGATAACCGCCATCATTCCCCGCGAAAACAGCGAGCCGTTCGGGTTGTGCGAATCAGGCATGATGCGTCTCTTCCTCGTCGACGATTTTTTTCAGCGACACGAAATCCGGCTTGCCGCTGCCGAGCAACGGCAGTTGTTTGAGGAAGCGGATATCGCGCGGCACCGCGAGTTCCGGCACGCCTTTACTGCGAGCCTGCTGCGCCAGTTTTTCGCGGGTCAGTTCCGGGTCGGTGGTGAACAGCACCAGCGCCTCGCCTTTCGCGGCATCATGTTTAATCGCCGTGGCGTGCATTTTCTCCGGCGAGACCGCCAGCGCCAGGCCTTCCACCATCTCAAGCGACACCATTTCGCCCGCGATTTTGGCAAAGCGTTTGGCGCGCCCCTGGATCTGCACAAAGCCCTGCTCGTCGAAGGCGACGATATCGCCGGTGTCATACCAGCCCGGCTCGCTGACGCCCTGCGGGTTTTCCGCCGCAGGCGTTTCCAGCACGCCAGGGTTTTCCACGCGCAGATAGCCTTTCATGATGTTCGGGCCTTTCAGTTGCAAACGCCCGCCCTGCTCAATGCCCGGCACTTCAACGAGGCGCGCGTCCATCGCCGGCAGAATACGCCCGACGGTGCCCGGCTTCGCCGCCATCGGCACGTTAATGGACACCACAGGCGCGCATTCGGTCACGCCGTAGCCTTCCAGAATGCGCAGGCCAAATTTATCCTGCCAGATCTGTTTGGTGCTCTCTTGCAGCTTCTCGGCACCGGCTACCACATAGCGCACCAGGTGGAAATCGTACGGATGCGCGAAGCGTGCGTAGTGGCCAAGGAAAGTGGATGTACCGAAAATCACCGTACAGTTGCGGTCATACACCAGCTCCGGCACCACGCGGTAGTGCAGCGGGCTTGGGTAGAGGAAGACTTCCGCGCCGGTCAGCAGCGGCGTGAACAGCCCGACCGTCAGACCGAAAGAGTGGAACAGCGGCAGCGCCGACATAAATTTATCGTCGGCGGTGAAATCCGCGATGGTGCGGATCTGCTCCACGTTCGCGAGCAGGCTCTTGTGGCTGTGCACCACGCCTTTCGGGTTGCCTTCTGATCCTGAGGTAAAGAGGATCAGCGCCGCGTCTTCCGGCTGCTGCTCCACCTGCGCGAGGCGTGGCATTAACAGATGCGCGAAGATCCACGCTTTGTCCTTCGCCGTCACTTCGCCTTTCAGATCTTCCAGGAAGACCCAGCGCACAGACGTTATCTGCTCCGGCAGATGCCAGAGCTTGCCTTTATCCAGGAACTGGCGCGAGGTGAAAATGGTTTTGATCTGCGCCGCCGTAATGGCGCTGGTCAGCCCCTGCACGCCCGCGGTGTAGTTCATCATCGCCGGGATTCGCCCGCGCATCACCGCGCCGAAAATCACCGCGGCGCTGATGCTGGCGTTCGGCAACATCAGGCCGATGGCCTCGCGCGGCGCGCTGTATTTATCGAGAATGCGCCCCACGAACAGCGTTTTCATCATCAGGCTGCGGTAGGTGTCCGGCTTGAAGTTGATATCTTCCAGGCAGTTTTTGCTCTCGCCATAGCGCTTTTGCGCATTAATGAGCGCCTCAAACAGCGTCTCGCGCGGGCGCGCCGCCATGCGCGCTTCCATCATGACCTGATGCAGCATTTCGCCCGCCATTTTGCGGCGGTCGCGCGCTTTCGGCGCGTCAGGCATCGGGATGCTGGTCGGCGGCAGGATGTGAATGGAAATACGCGGGAAGAGACGGCGTTTTACCAGCCCTTTCAGGCGGCTGAAGAAGGTCAGCTCCGCGCCTTCGATACGCACCGGGATCACCGTGGCCTGCGATTTCGCCGCCACAAAACCCGCGCCTTCGTAGATTTTCATCAGCGATCCGCTGATAGAGATGCGCCCTTCCGGGAAAATCACCACCGGACGCCCCTCGCCCACCAGACGCACCAGCTGTTTAACCGACATCGGTTTGGTCGGGTCGAGCGGCACGAAGTCAATCAGCGGCTTCAGCGCGCGCATATACCACTGCTGGCTGATAGAGGTGTAGACCGCGAACACCGGGCGGACAGGCAGGAACAGCGCCATCAGCGCGCCATCAAGAAACGATACGTGGTTTGGCGTGATGAGCACGCGCTGCTGAGTCAGCGGCCCGGTATCTCCGTATACCTGGATGCGAAAGAGCAAACGGAACAGCCAGCGAAAAAATTTTAAAACCATATCAACGCCCTTGGTTTTCCTTTAGCGAGGGTTAAGTATAGTTATCGCAGATTACACGACTCGGCGGACAGGGGCGACAGGAGAAATTGGCAGGGCCGGCGCGATGAAGAGATGTGGTGATGGAATTAACCAGCGGGATGATGAGAGCGGGCGAAAAACAGGCAAAAAAAAACCTGCGCATCCGCGCAGGCTGGTGTAAGTGTTGTGATCAGCTAAGTCGCTGACTTCACCTATCAATACCTCTGGGATCTCAAATGTAGCAACCCGCGTGCGCTACCCGCCAGCCAGCAATCGCAACAGCCCATCGCAAAGTGTAACTAAAGGTTTTATCTGAAATTATTTGGCTTTTTCTGGTTACATCCACGGCCACTCTCTCCTTAATTCGCACCCTGGCTTTTGTGAGCAAGCGCCCGCACACCGGGCATGCGGCTTGAAGTGGCTGCGCTTTTCCGTAACACTTACCGCAGTGTAAACGCTTACCCCTGAAGGTACTGAATGCCGACTATTAAGGATGTTGCGCGGCTTGCGGGAGTCTCTGTTGCGACGGTCTCCCGCGTTATTAACGATTCCCCCAAAGCCAGCGACGCCTCCCGCCAGGCGGTGCTGAGCGCTATGGAACAGCTCAACTATCACCCTAACGCCAACGCCCGGGCGCTGGCCCAGCAGACCACGGAAACCATAGGCCTGGTGGTGGGCGACGTTTCCGACCCGTTCTTCGGGGCGATGGTCAAAGCGGTGGAACAGGTGGCCTACCACACCGGGAATTTTCTGCTCATCGGCAACGGCTACCACAGCGAGCAAAAAGAGCGTCAGGCGATTGAACAGCTGATTCGCCACCGCTGCGCGGCGCTGGTGGTGCATGCCAAAACGATTCCCGATGAAGACCTTATCCCTTTGATGAAACAGATCCCAGGCATGGTGCTGATCAACCGCATTCTGCCGGGCTTCGAAGCGCGCTGCGTGGCGCTCGACGACCGCTACGGCGCCTGGCTTGCCACCCGGCATTTGATTCAGCAGGGCCATACGCGCATCGGGTATCTCTGTTCAAACCATGCGATTTCGGACGCCGAGGATCGTTTGCAGGGTTATTACGACGCGCTGCGCGAACACGATCTGCCCTGTAACGACCGGCTGGTCGCCTGGGCTGAGCCGGATGAAAGCGGCGGGGAGCAGGCGATGACCGAGCTGCTCGGCCAGGGGAAACAGTTTACCGCCGTGGCCTGCTATAACGATTCGATGGCGGCGGGCGCGATGGGCGTGCTGAACGATAACGGCATCGCGGTGCCGCAGGAGATTTCGCTGATAGGTTTTGATGACGTGCTGGTGTCGCGCTATGTGCGCCCGCGGCTGACGACCATCCGCTATCCGATCGTCACCATGGCGACCCAGGCGGCGGAACTCGCCTTAGCGCTGGCGGATAACCTTCCGCCGCCGGAAATCACTAATATCTTTACCCCGACGCTGGTACGCCGTCACTCGGTTGTGGCGCCCGCCGAAACGGATAAATCGTAGCGATAGAGATGCACGGTCTGGTCGGGATAGTCCAGACCGTCGCCGATATACGCCCAGCCGAAACGTTCGTAGTAATCCCGGCAGGCGGAGTAGAGAAACAGCGCCGGAAAACCGTGCTGGCGCGCGTAGTCCATCACCGCGCGCTGCAACGCCCCGCCAAGCCCCTTGCCGCGCTGCGCCTCATCGATATAAAGCGCCGCCAGCCAAGGAAAGAGATCCTGACGGCTGATTAAATCGCAGCGCCACAGCCCCACGGTGCCGAGCAGCCGTTCGCCATCAATCGCCACAAAAGTGAGCGGCAGCTGGCCCGGCTGCTGGCTGTGCGTCACGATACTTGCAAAAAACGCGCGCGGCAGCGAGGTGCCGAACGCCCGCCACAGCCAGTCGGTCACCTGCTCCGCATGTTGCGGAGCCTCATACAGCGGCACGATAGTCATTGCAGTTTTCCCTGAAAAATTGGCACCGATTCAAACAGATAACCGTCGAAATCGGGCGCGTCGGCATCGGAGAGCTCCATCAGGCTGTTTTTCACATTCTCCAGATGCTGCCACATCGCCTGCCAGGCGCCCATCACATCGCGACGGCGCAGCGCCGCGAGAATGGTCTGGTAATCGCCAAGCCATTTCAGGCGATGCGCGCGGGTTTCGATATGGGCGCGCAGCTGCTGCCAGAGCGGGCTGCTGTCCATGTGGTGCCAGATGCTTTCCACCGTCGCCAGCAGCATCTGGTTTTGCGACGCGCCCGCCAGCACCAGATGAAACAGCTTGTTGTTGTCCTGCGTGGTGTCATTCATGGCGATGGCGCGCTGTTCCTGCTCCAGTATCCGCCGCAGGTTATCGATATCCGCTTTAGTGGCCATTTTCGCGGCAAACGCGGCGATATTGCTCTCCAGCAGTTGCCGCGCCTGCAGCATTTCAAACGGGCCGATATCGCTTGAGAAAAAACGCTCCTCTTCGGCTTCATGCTCCGCCGGAATGCGCATCACATAGACGCCGGAGCCCTGGCGAATATCCACGGTGCCCTGCAGTTCCAGCATCAGCAGCGCCTCGCGCACGATGGTGCGGCTGACGCCATATTTCTCGGCGATATTGCGCTCCGGCGGAAGACGGGAGCCGACCGGGTAGTGGCCCTGGATAATTTGCGCGCGCAGATCCTCACCAATCTCCTGATACTGCTTTTTCTCCGGCGGAACGACTGCCTTCTCCACGTGATCACCTGTGCTCTGAATGGACCCAATTTCGCGTGCCGCATGGCGGCTTCGCGGCGCGTTAGATTACCAGAGATAACGCCTGATCGAGAACTTTCGCGCCGTTAAGCGTGCCATAAGCGACAGAATCAATGACCGCGATCGGGATCTGGTGCTCGTCGGTGAGCTTTTTATTTTCGGCAAGCTTAAAGCGCACCTGCGGCCCCAGCAGCACCGCCTGAATATCGCCGCCGTGGAGTTCCAGTTCATCGCGCAGATTCTGCTCGGGAATGGCGTAAATTTTCAGATCAAGCCCGCGTTCGGCGGCGGTTTTTTCCATTTTCGTGACCACAAGCGACGTGGACATGCCGGCGGAACAGCACAGTACGATACGTTTCATCAGCGGTCCTTATTTCCATTCATCATCAATTGTGAGTGTCAGGGTGCGCGACTGGCGCAGTCGCCTGTACCAGTGCAGCGATTTTTTCGGCCGCCGCGCGCGCTGGTTTGCTAAGTCAATTTCGACCAGGCCATAGCGGTTTTTAAAAGCGTTCATCGGCGAGACGTTGTCAGTAAACGCCCACAGCATATAGCCCTGGCAATTGGCCCCCGCTTCGCGCGCCAGCAGCGTCTGGTACAGGTGCTCGCCGATAAACCCGATGCGGTAGTCATCTTCAATCACGCCGTCGGCGTTGCGAAACTGCGCTTCGTTTTCAACGCCCATTCCGCTCTCCGCCACAAACCACGGGATGTTGCCGTAATCGTTTTTAAGCCGCATCGCCATGTCGTAAATGATGCGCGGGTAGATCTCCCAGCCGCGCGATTTATTCATTCGCCGCCCCGGTAGTTCAAACGGCTCGTAGTAATACGCCGGATGGAACGGCGTCTCCGGGTGCCAGGCGCGCGACGGCGCTTTGACGCGATGTGGGTAGTAAAGATTAATGCCAAGTTCATCCACGGTATTGTCGCGAATAATCGCAAGCTCCTCTTCGCTGAACTCCCACGCGACGCCATGCTTCTCCAGCAGTTCCATAAGTTCAGGTGGGTAGACGCCCTTGACTAACGGGTCGAGAAACACACGGTTATAGAAGAGATCGTAGCGTTCGGCGGCGCTCACATCGTGCGGCGCCCGCGAGCGCGGATAGGTCACTTCCGGGTTCAGGATCACCCCCACGCTGCCCGCGTAGCCCTTCTCGCGAAACAATCGCACCACTTTCGCGGTGGCGAGCGTTTTATGGTGGTTCCACTGCATCCAGGTGGCGGTGTTCTGCTCATACGGCCAGCGCAGCGCGTCGAGATAGACGCGCGTCTGCACCACAATCGGTTCGTTGAAGGTAAACCAGCGCGACACTTTGTGGTGGTAGCGCTCAAAGACTTTTTCGGCGTAGCGCACAAACAGCTCGACCACCTTTTTGGACGACCAGCCGCCGTAAGTTTCAAAGAGATAGCCTGGCAACTCATAGTGCTCAAGGCAGATCATCGGTTCGACGCCCGCCGCCCTGATCGCGTCCAGGAAGCGGTCGTAATACGCCGCGTACTCTTCATCGACAACGCCGTTTTCATAATCGGTGAAAAAGCGCGACCAGTTGATCGACGTGCGGTAGTGCGTTAGTCCCGCCTGTTTCATCAGCGCCACATCTTCTTCGTAGCGGTTAATCAGATCCGTCGCGCCCGCAGGGCCGTAGCCGTCGTGCCAGACGTGGCGGTCGTTCTGATACCAGAGATCGAGCCACGAATCCTGGCCCGGTTTTTTGCCGCTCCATCCTTCGGTCTGCCAGGCGGACGACGCCGCGCCGAGAATGAAATCCTGCGGGATGGCGAGAGTTTTTTCGCTCATGCGGTCCTCATACGTTTTTCGCGGTTTCAACGCGGGTGGCTTCTGCCTGCGCCTGCTCCGCGCGGCGCGACGCAATCTTCACAAACGGCAGATAGATAAGAATGGACACCAGAATGCAGACCAGCTGCGTGACGACCGCGCCCATGGAGCCTGCGGTGGAGAGCCAGGCGTTAATCAGCGGCGGCGTGGTCCAGGGCACCATCACCACGGCTTTCCCGGCAAAGCCCATAACGGTCGCGAAATAGCCTATCGTGCCGGTCACCAGCGGCGTGATGATAAAGGGCACCGCGAGGATCGGATTGAGCATAATTGGCATCCCGAAAATCACCGGTTCATTAATATTGAAAATGCCGGGGCCGAACGAGAGCTTGGCTATCTCTTTCATCTCTTTGCGTTTGGTGGCGATCATCACCGCGATCAGCAGGCCGATGGTCAGCCCGGAGCCGCCGATGCTCATATAGACATCCCAGAACGGCATCGTGATGATGTTCGGCACCTCTTTGCCCTGCTCGAACGCGCTCATGTTGACGGTAATGGCGCCGAGCAGCAGCGGCTCGCGGATGGGCTTAATCATCTGGTTGCCATGAATGCCGATCACCCAGAAGAGCTGGGCGACGAACATCAGCAGCAGAATACCTGGCAGGCTTTGCACCACGCGCTCCAGCGGCTGCTGCACCACCTGATAGACCGCGTCGTAGAGGTACATCCCGGTCACCTGATGGAACACAAAACCGAATGTAGCGATAGCGGTAGTGGTAATGATCGCCGGGATCAGCGCCGAAAACGACGCCGAGACGTTCGGCGGCACCGTATCGGGCATTTTGATTTTCAGCCCGTCGCGGTGCTCAAGCCAGGTGTAGATCTCAACGGAGAGAATGGCGATAAACATCCCGAGGAACAGGCTGCGGGTGTCGGAGAACTGGCGCAGCAGCACATCTTTCACCACATGCATTTCGCCATCCACCAGCATTTCGACCGTGGTCGGCGTCACGCAGATAAAGCAGATCACCGCCAGCAGGCCGGGAAAGAGCGTCTTGATGCCGTTGATACGTCCAAGCTCAATGCCGATTAAAAAGACGGCGCCGATGTTTAAGAAGTTCAGCGTCGCGTAGTTAATGGCGCTGGTGATGGGCTTGAGCGCCGCCAGGAATGACAGCGCCTGAAAACTCGCCAGCCCGTTTTTCGGGTCCAGCACCATATTGGAGATCAGCACCGAAAAGGCGCCGACGATGATCACCGGCATCAGCGTAATAAACGACGCTTTAATCGCCATGATATAGCGGTAACTATTGAATTTAGTCGCGAAACTGCCCAGAGAGTCGATCAACTTTTCCTGGAACGCCATAGGGTGTGCCCTCTTTGAATGTGGCTTTTTTAATGGAAAGGTTACCGCTGAACACCTTTTTTGGTATGCCAAAAAATAGGATCGCCCGGCAGAATTATCTGTGACATTTCTCCCATAAACGGCCATTGGTATTCCAAATAATCAAAACCACGCAATTTGGCATACCAGAATCAGCCGTAGCCTGAATGGTCGGCAGACGCGCAGGAGCGGCCCCGTTGCCGCCCGGCTTGTGTGTTAAACTCCATCGCATCACGACGACAACGGGAGCGAAGGGAATGGTGACAATGCGGGATGTTTCAGTTCGGGCAGGCGTTTCCAAAGCGACCGTTTCACGCGTGCTGAACAACACGGGCCAGGTGAAAGAGAGCACCCGCGCGCAGGTGTTCCGGGCGATGGAAGAACTGGGATACCGCCCTAACCTGCTGGCCCGTTCGCTGGCGCACCGCACCAGTAACAGCATTGGCCTGGTGGTATCGAGCTTTAACGGCTTCTACTTCGGGCGTCTGTTGCAGCAGGCGTCGCGCCAGACCGAGGCGCACGGCAAACAGCTTATCGTCACCGACGGTCACGACACGCCCGCGCGCGAGCTGGAAGCCGTGCAGATGCTGGCGGACCGGCAGTGCGACGCTATCGTCCTGTACACCCGCCATATGAGCGAAACCGCGATTATGGAGCTGATTGATAACACCGCCGTGCCGCTGGTGATCATCAACCGCGACGTCAGCCAGGCGCGCGAGCGCTGCGTCTTTTTCGAACAGCAGAACGCGGCCTTTCAGGCGGTGGAATATCTGATTGAACAGGGGCACAGGGAGATCGCCTGCATCACGGTGTCGCTCGCCACGCCCACCGGCCAGGCGCGGCTGCTGGGCTATCGCCGCGCGCTGGAAAAACACGGCATCGCAGGGAACGAGGCGCTGATTAAAAACGGCGATTCGAGCATGAGCGGCGGCCACGCGCGCTGTCAGGAGCTGCTGGAGCGCGGCGTGCGCTTCAGCGCGCTGTTCGCCTGCAACGACGATATGGCGCTCGGCGCGTCGAAAGCGCTCTACCAGGCGGGCCTGCGTATCCCTGAAGATGTGTCGCTGTTCGGCTTCGACGACGCGCCGAGCGCCGCCTGGCTGGAGCCCGGGCTCTCGACGGTCTGTCTGCCGATTGAAGATATGATAACCACCGCGATTGAGAGCGCGGTGCGGCTGGCGCGCGACGAACCGCTTGCCGCGATCCCGCCGTTTACCGGCACCCTGGTGCTGCGGGATTCCGTAGCGCCCGGCCCTTACGCCGTCGCGCCGTTAAAAACGCTCAAGCGCCAGTAATTCGTCGATCGTCTGACGGCGGCGAATGGTGCGCGCCTCGCCGTTTTCCAGCAGCACTTCCGGCAGGAGCGGACGGCTGTTGTAGTTTGATGACATCGACGCGCCATACGCGCCGGTATCGTGCAGCACCAGATAATCGCCCGGACGCACCGCCGGCAGCGCGCGGGTTTCCACTTTGCCGCCCTCTTGTTGCGTAAATACATCCCCCGACTCGCACAGCGGCCCGGCGACCACCGTATCCAGCAGCGGCGCATCGCGCAGATCGCGCCCATCCGCCGCCAGCGCGGAGATATGGTGATAGCTGCCGTACATCGACGGGCGCATCAGATCGTTGAAGCCCGCGTCGATCAGCACGAAATGGCGCGATCCCATCTCTTTCACGCTGCGCACCTGCGCCACCAGCACGCCCGCTTCCGCCACCAGAAAACGCCCCGGCTCGATCTCAAGTTTGATCGGGTGACCAAAGTGCTCAGCGATCTGCTCGCGGGCGCGATTCCACAGGCCGAAATAGTGGCCGGTATCGATAGTTTCGTCGCCCTCGCGGTAAGGGATGGAGAGCCCGCCGCCGGCGGAGATCGCCTCCAGATCCTGGCCGAACTCGATCACCTGGCTTACCATCGCGCCGCATACGCGCTCCAGATGCCCGTAATCGACGCCGGAGCCGATATGCATGTGCATGCCGACCAGCTTCAGCTGATAGCGCTGCATCACCGCCAGCGCCGCCGGAAGATCGCTGTACCAGATGCCGTGTTTGCTGTTCTCGCCGCCGGTATTGGTTTTCTGGCTGTGGCCGTGGCCAAAGCCCGGATTGATGCGCAGCCAGACGCGATGCCCGGGCGACACCGCGCCGAGCTGCTCCAGCATATCCACCGAGCCTGCGTTGACCGGCACGCTCAGTTCATGCACGCGGGCGATAGTGGCCTCATCAAGCACATCCGCCGTAAATACGATGTCATCCGGGTTCTGGCGCGGATCGTAGCCCGCGGCGATAGCGCGTTCGATCTCGCCGAGCGACACGGAATCCACTTTAACGCCCGCCTCGCGCATCAGCCGCAAAATATGAATATTCGAGCAGGCTTTCTGGGCGAAACGAATAACGTCGAACTGGCGCAGGCGGTCGATTTGCGCGCGGATGATCTGCGCGTCATAAACCCAGACCGGGCCGCCGTACTGCGCGGGCAGCGGCAGCAGCGTGTCGGCGTTAAGGGCGCTGTCGGTGTGATAAAGCGAACGTGGCATGGCGAGACTCCTTTAAGCTAATGCCTTCATTACGCCACAGACGTTAGCGAAGAAAAAATATCGTTTTCTCGGGAGTCTATGCAAAAATGATATGGCTTTTACGTTCCCAGGTTTACCCGTAGGGCGGGTAAGCAGAGCGCACCCGCCACTTGCCGCGCGCTTTACCCGTAGGGCGGGTAAGCAAAGCGCACCCGCCAGCGGTTTGCCTGGCGCGCACAACTTCAATCAACGAGGAAACCTTAATGCCTGGCGTCACGCTCCGCCATATCGAAATTTTTCACGCGGTCATGACCGCAGGCAATCTCACGGAGGCGGCGGCGCTCCTGCGCACCTCGCAGCCCACCGTCAGCCGCGAACTGGCGCGCTTTGAAAAACTCATTGGCCTGTCGCTGTTTACCCGCAGCCGCGGACGCCTGCATCCCACCGTTCAGGGGCTGCGCCTGTTTGAAGAAGTCCAGCGCTCCTGGTACGGGCTTGACCGCATCATCAGCGCCGCCGAGAGCCTGCGCCAGTTCCGCCAGGGCGAGCTTTCCATCGCCTGCCTGCCGGTTTTCTCGCAGTCGCTGTTGCCGCTGCTGCTCAAACCCTTTCTGGATAACTACCCGGAAGTGAGCCTGAACATCGTGCCGCAGGAGTCGCCGCTGCTTGAAGAGTGGCTCTCCGCCCAGCGCCACGATTTAGGCATTACGGAAAATACCGCCACGCCCGCCGGCACCGAACGTCTGACGCTGCTGACGTTAAATGAAGTGTGCGTGCTGCCCGCTGGCCATCTGCTGGCCGATAAACCGCAACTGACGCCGCACGATTTCGCAGGGGAAAACTACATCAGCCTGTCGCGCACCGACAGCTACCGGCAGCTCCTCGATTCGCTCTTTCAGGAGCATAACGTGCAGCGGCGCATGGTGCTGGAAACGCACAGCGCCGCGTCGGTCTGCGCTATGGTGCGCGCGGGCGTCGGGGTATCGATAGTGAACCCGCTCACCGCGCTGGATTACGCGGCGACGGGCATTGTGGTGCGCCGCTTTAGCGTGGCGGTGCCGTTCACGGTGAGTCTGATCCGCCCCTTACATCGCCCCGCGTCGGCGCTGGTTGAGGCGTTCAGCCGGCATCTGCAACAGCAAATGACCGGGCTTAGCGACACGCTGGAGGCGATGCTGGCAAGCCCTGGTCGCCCAGCATAAAGTTCACCGCCTCGGCGGCGTGCAGCGCGGCGGTATCGAACACCGGCACCGGGCAATCCTGCGCGCCCAGCAACAGGCCGATTTCGGTACAACCGAAAATCACGCCCTGCGCGCCCTGCGCCGCCAGCAGCGCAATCTGCTGCTGGTAGTAGCGTTTTGACTCCTCGGTGATTTTTCCAAGGCAGAGCTCATCAAAAATAATCTGATTAATGCGCAAACGTGCAGGCGCATCCGGGATAAGCGACGTGACGCCAAACCCCTCTGCCAGCCGCACGCGGTAGAAATCCTGCTCCATGGTGTAACGGGTGCCGAGCAGCGCGACCTGGCGCAGCCCGGCCTGCGCAATCGCGCGGCCCGTGGCGTCGGCGATATGCAAAAACGGCAGCGCGCAGCGCGCTTCAATCTGGTGCGCCACTTTATGCATCGTGTTGGTACAGAGCAAAATGGCCTGCGCGCCGGCGCGTTCAAGGCCGAGCGCCGCCTGCGCCAGCATCTCGCCCGCTTTATCCCATTCGCCGCTCGCCTGGCAGGCTTCGATGTCATGAAAATCGACGCTGTGCAGCAGTAACTGTGCGGAGTGCAGCCCGCCGAGCCGGTCGCGCACCCCTTCATTAATTAACCGGTAGTAAGGAATGGTGGATTCCCAGCTCATGCCGCCGAGCAAGCCGACTGTTTTCATCATGGTCTCCTTTTGCGCTTTCCCGGTTATAACATGCCCGTCGGGCGGAACAAATGTGATCCGCCCGCCATTTCCCGGCGCGGCGCGTTCTCTTCTTTTCCTGGCCAGGATAGATTAAATGAAACAACGTTTCACAATTCAGAGGTTCGGCATGTTTATCTATCACAACGAGACGACGCTCGAGGATTTAGGCAATGGCGTCACGCGCCGCATTCTGGCCCACGGCGGCAAAATGATGGCGGTGGAAGTCAACTTTGACGCCGGTGCGGTCGGCCCGATGCACTGCCACCCGCATGAACAACTCACTTATGTGCTCTCCGGCGAATTCGAGTTCACCATCGGCGAAGAAACCCGCCGCGTGAGCGCGGGCGACACGCTCTATAAACAGCCGAATATCATGCACGGCTGCGTCTGTATTGCCCCCGGCACGCTGCTCGACACCTTTACGCCGGTGCGTGAAGATTTCCTCAAATAAACCGCGCCCATAAAAAAGCCGCCCGATGAGGCGGCTTTTTTACACGCGGAACGTATCACGGCAGCAGCGTATCAGCGCCAGCCGGGTGTTGCGCCATGACCTGACGCTGCGCGATAACATTACGCACCAGCACCAGTGCGCAGGCGGTAATAAAGCCCACCATCGCCGCCAGGATAAGCACCAGCGATTTACCCGGTCCGTCGCTTTTCACCGGCAGCGAAGGCACCATCTGGTAATGGAACGGCTGGAAGTCTACGTCGGCCAGATTGAGCTTTTTCAGCTCCGCCAGACGATATTCGCGGCTCTGAATAGCGGCGTTCAGCACCGTGACATCGGTAATAGAACGCTCAATGGCGAGTTTCTGGGCGAGCCCGTCGGCGCCAAGCGCGATGGAGTAATCCGGATCGTCTTTTACGGCCTGCCCGTTGCTGTAAACCGGTTTTTTAATGCCTGCGGCGTTCGCGACCTGCAACGAATAGTTCAGACGCTGAATCGCAATTTTATGCTCGTTAGCCAGCGTGTTGCGTTCAATCACCAGGCGGCTCTCTTCCGATTTGGCTTTCAGTTCAACGATCGCGCGCAGATTCTCAAGCACTTCCCGCTGTACCGCCAGCGCCGCATAGTTGATGTATTCCTTCAGCACGCGCTGCGCGTCATGCGCTTTTGGCGCGGTAAAGCTCAGCGTCCAGGAGCTGTAAGGCGAAGCCGTTGGCGCTTTCGGATTATCGTTGGAGGTCATTTTAATGCGCTGTGCCACCAGCGTAACGGCGCGCTGTAGGCTTTCGGTATCATCCTGCGCTTCTTTCACCTGCTGCTGCACCCACGGCGAGGTGCGCAGGAATTTCTCCTGGAGGGCGCGCGAATCGAATTTTTTCAGGAACATATTTTCAAGCGACGCGGCGTCAATCGCGGCATCGACATCCAGCACCTGCAGATCCACCAGCACGCGCTGCAACTCAATCAGCTGCCGCGTTTCCGGGATGGAAACCACCGCCTCGCTGGTCCATTTCTGCGGCAGCAAAAACGCCAGCGCCAAGCCCATTACGATAAACAGCGCCGTGATCGAGACGATCACTTTACGGGCTTTGAACAGCACGTCGACAAGCGCGAACAGATCTAACTCGGCGCGCGGGTGATCCAGGAGCGGGTAATCCGGCGCGGAGGCCAGCGAACTATTTTTAATATCTATCGATGACATAGTGGGTGCGTTACGTTTAATTGAACTGCTGATGGAGTCAAAATTATTTTCATGAAAACAATAAGCGTGCGAATTGTTTCATTAAATAAATACATAAATGTCATAAAGTAAACGGGCGCACATACCTATGCCTTTGACAAAATTGGAAAAGTTGTGCACAACAGAGAAACATATCCTTGTTCTGAGGAGAGATACTACGTCCGCAATCATTATTATTACGAATAATCCGAATTCAGGGCAAACACTAATTTAGCGACCTACCAGAAGTTGTATTACCTCCCTCTTCCTGAAAATGGCGCTGCTTCAAAAAACCGGAACAGCGTTTCGACCACGATCACATTTCCACCATTTATCGAATGACGGCAAAATAAATAGCAATAAAATAAATTAAAACGCTGTTTTAGAAACAAGAAACGCCGGTTCAATAAATTATAAAAGTCGCGATCTTCATCACGTTACGGTCGCCTGTTTTCTTGACAAGACATTATTGACATAGCGGTGGCGAGGCCGCCCGGCCACACCTTTCCGGGCCAGGCCCGCTCGCTGTCGCGCTTTGCTGCACACGACATCCGATCCGATTAATAAACCCTTGAATGCCAGGTAGGTATGTATGAATGAAAACAAGCTCCTGGGTCTGGCCTGGATATCACCCTACATCATCGGGTTGATAGTCTTTACGGCCTTCCCTTTTGTTTCCTCTTTCGCGCTCAGCTTTACCGAGTACGATTTGATGAATCCGCCGGTGTTTAACGGAATCGAAAACTACCGTTACATGCTGATGGATGACGATCTGTTCTGGAAATCGATGGGCGTCACGTTCGCCTACGTTTTCCTCACCATCCCGTTAAAGCTCGCCTTCGCGCTCGGCATCGCGTTTGTCCTCAATTTTAAACTGCGCGGCATCGGCTTCTTCCGCACCGCCTATTACATTCCGTCGATCCTCGGCAGCTCTGTGGCTATCGCCGTCCTGTGGCGCGCGTTATTCGCCATCGACGGCCTGCTGAATAGCTTTATCGGCGTATTTGGACTCGACCCGGTGAACTGGCTCGGCGAGCCGTCGCTGGCGCTGATGTCCGTTACGCTGCTGCGCGTCTGGCAGTTTGGCTCCGCGATGGTGATTTTCCTGGCCGCGCTGCAAAACGTGCCGCAGTCGCAGTATGAAGCGGCGATGATCGACGGCGCCTCGAAGTGGCAGATGTTTATAAAGGTGACGGTGCCGCTGATTACGCCGGTGATCTTCTTTAACTTCATTATGCAGACCACCCAGGCGTTCCAGGAATTTACCGGCCCGTACGTGATTACCGGCGGCGGCCCGACCTACTACACCTATCTCTTCTCGCTCTATATCTACGACACCGCTTTTAAATATTTCGATATGGGCTACGGCGCGGCGCTCGCGTGGGTGCTGTTCCTGGTGGTGGCGCTCTTCGCCTCCATCGCCTTTAAGTCCTCGAAATACTGGGTCTTCTACTCCGCCGATAAGGGAGGCAAAAATGGCTGATATTCAACAGGGACAACTGGCTCCCCGCCCCGCCATGAGCGCGGGCGACCGTGAAGTGGCGCGCACGCTGCGGCGCGAAAAAGTCAGCCGCGCCATCCGTTACGTGATTTTGCTGTTCGTCGGCCTGCTGATGCTCTACCCGCTGGCGTGGATGTTCTCGGCGTCGTTTAAGCCCAACCACGAGATTTTCACCACGCTAGGCCTGTGGCCGACACATGCGACCTGGGACGGCTTTATCAACGGCTGGAAAACCGGCACCGAATATAATTTCGGCCACTACATGATGAATACCTTCAAGTATGTGATCCCGAAAGTGGTGCTGACGGTTATCTCCTCCACCATTGTGGCGTACGGTTTCGCGCGCTTTGAGATCCCGTGGAAGAAATTCTGGTTCGCCACGCTTATCGCCACCATGCTGCTGCCGAGCACCGTGCTCTTGATCCCGCAGTATCTGATGTTCCGCGAAATGGGGATGCTCAACAGTTATCTGCCGCTCTGGCTGCCGATGGCCTTCGCCACCCAGGGATTCTTCGTCTTTATGCTGATCCAGTTCCTGCGCGGCGTGCCGCGCGATATGGAAGAAGCGGCGCAAATCGACGGCTGCAACTCCTTCCAGGTGCTGTGGTATGTGGTGGTGCCGATCCTCAAGCCCGCCATGATTTCGGTCGCGCTGTTCCAGTTTATGTGGTCGATGAACGACTTTATCGGGCCGCTGATTTACGTCTACAGCGTCGATAAATACCCGATCGCCCTGGCGCTCAAAATGTCCATCGACGTGACCGAAGGCGCGCCGTGGAACGAAATCCTGGCAATGGCGAGCATCTCCATTTTGCCGTCCATCATCGTCTTTTTCCTGGCCCAGCGTTACTTCGTACAGGGCGTGGCCAGCAGCGGAATCAAAGGTTAACAGGGGAATATCATGGCTGAAGTTATTTTCAATAAGTTAGAAAAAGTCTATTCCAACGGCTTTAAAGCGGTTCATGGTATCGACCTGAAAATCGCCGACGGTGAATTTATGGTGATTGTCGGGCCGTCGGGCTGCGCCAAATCGACCACGCTGCGTATGCTCGCGGGCCTGGAAACGATCAGCGGCGGCGAAGTGCGCATCGGCGAGAAGCTGGTGAACAACCTGGCGCCGAAAGAGCGCGGCATCGCGATGGTGTTCCAGAACTACGCGCTCTATCCGCATATGACGGTGCGCGAGAACCTGGCCTTCGGCCTGAAGCTCAGCAAACTGCCGAAAGATCAGATTAACCGTCAGGTAGATGAAGCCGCGAAAATCCTTGAGCTGGAAGAGCTGCTCGACCGTCTGCCGCGCCAGCTCTCCGGCGGCCAGGCGCAGCGCGTGGCGGTGGGCCGCGCGATTGTGAAAAAGCCGGATGTGTTTCTCTTCGACGAGCCGCTTTCTAACCTCGACGCTAAACTGCGCGCCTCGATGCGTATCCGTATTTCCGATTTGCATAAGCAGCTGAAAAAGAGCGGCAAACCGGCCACCACGGTCTACGTGACGCACGATCAGACCGAAGCGATGACCATGGGCGACCGCATCTGCGTGATGAAGCTTGGCCACATTATGCAGGTGGATACGCCGGACAACCTCTATCACTACCCGAAAAACATGTTCGTGGCGGGCTTTATCGGCGCGCCGGAGATGAACATCAAGCCCGGCAAACTGGTGGAAGAAGCAGGTCAACTGCTGATCTGCATCGGTGATAATCGCCTGGCGCTGACGCCGCGTCAGCAGGAGAAAGTGGCCGCGTACGCCGGGCAGCAGGTTTTCTTCGGCATTCGCCCGGAATATATCTCAATCTCCGATACGCCCTACGCCGAACCCTGCGGCGCCGGTGAGCTGGTGCGCGTGGAGAATATGGGTCACGAATTTTTCGTCTACCTGAAGGTGGCGGATTTCGAAATGACCTGCCGCATCCCTTCCGATGAAGCTAAGCCAATGATTGATAAGGGCCTTCACCGCAAGGTGTATTTTAAGTTCGACATGAATAAGTGTCATCTTTTTGACGCCAAAACAGAACAGAACCTCTCTCTCTGACAGGAGTCTTATAATGAAAAAAGCCCTCGTTAGCACAGCATTAGCTTCTACCCTTGCCCTTTGCGCGTTTCCATCCCACTCGGCGGAAAACGTCGAGCTGCGAATGTCCTGGTGGGGCGGCAACGGCCGTCACCAGGTCACGCTGAAAGCGCTGGAGGAGTTTCACAAACAGCACCCGGAAATTAGCGTTAAGCCGGAATACACCGGCTGGGACGGCCATCTGTCGCGTCTTACCACGCAAATCGCCGGCGGCACCGAGCCGGACGTGATGCAGACCAACTGGAACTGGCTGCCGATCTTCTCGAAAAACGGCGACGGGTTTTACGACTTAAATCAGGTGAAAGAGATTATCGACCTGAGCCAGTTCGACCCGAAAGAGCTGAAGTCCACTACCGTCAACGGCAAGCTGAACGGCATTCCGATCTCCGTCACCGCGCGCGTGTTTTACTACAACAACGAAACCTGGAAAAAAGCGGGCGTCGAATACCCGAAAACCTGGGACGCGCTGATGGCCGCGGGCAAAACGTTCGAGTCGAAACTCGGCAAGCAGTACTACCCGGTCGTGCTGGAGCATCAGGATGTGCTGGCCCTGCTCAACTCGTACATGGTGCAGAAATACAATATTTCGGCGGTGGATGAGAAAACCAAAAAATTCGCTTACAGCAAAGAGCAGTGGGTCGAGTTCTTCGGCATGTATAAGAAGCTTATCGACAGCCACGTCATGCCGGACACCAAATATTATGCCTCGTTCGGCAAGAGCAACATGTATGAGATGAAGCCGTGGATCCAGGGCGAGTGGGCCGGCACTTATATGTGGAACTCCACCATCACCAAATACTCCGACAACTTAAAGCCGCCTGCGAAGCTGGAGCTTGGCGCCTACCCGATGCTGTCGGGCGCGAAAGACGCGGGCCTGTTCTTTAAACCGGCGCAGATGCTCTCTATCGGTAAATCGACCAAACACCCGAAAGAGGCCGCGCAGCTGATTAACTTCCTGCTGAACAGCAAAGAGGGTGTGGCGGCGCTGGGTCTTGAGCGCGGCGTGCCGCTGAGTAAAGCCGCGGTGGCGCAGCTTACCGAAGCGGGCGTGATTAAAGATCAAGATCCGTCGGTGTCCGGCCTGAAGCTGGCGCAGTCGCTGCCGACCACGCTTGCTATCTCGCCATATTTCGACGATCCGCAGATCGTGTCGCAGTTTGGCACCGCGCTGCAGTATATCGATTACGGTCAGAAATCCGTTGAAGAAGCCGCCGCGGAATTCCAGCGCCAGGCGGAGCGCATTCTGAAACGCGCGATGCGTTAAGGGCGGTTTTTCTCCTCTTGCCCCGTCCCTGCGGGCGGGGTTGGTAAACATGGTAAACGGCGGGTGCGCTGCGCTTACCCGCCCTACGCGCCACGAGCGAAAAGGGTCGCGCGTTTTTGTAGGATGGGTAAGCAAAGCGCACCCATCGTAGTCAGCACCACCTCCCCGCAGGGTGGGTAAGCAAAGCGCACCCACCGTATTCAGCATCACCTCCCCCACAGAGTGGGTAAGCACCCACCGTAGTCGGCGCCACCTCCCCCGTAGGGTGGGTAAGCAAAGCGCACCCACCGCGCCCCTCCAATAAAAAAGCCTCCACGCGGGAGGCTTTTTTACCTGCGCATTACGCTTACCGCGCCAGCCAGCCGCCGTCGACCGCCACGGTATAACCGTTAATGTAATCCGATGCGCTGGACGCCAGGAACACCACCGGCCCCATCAGGTCGCTCGGCAGGCCCCAACGGCCCGCCGGGATGCGGTCCAGGATCTCGGCGCTGCGCTGCTCGTCGGCACGCAGCTGCTGGGTGTTATTGGTGGCCATATACCCCGGCGCGATGGCGTTCACGTTGATGTTGTGCTTCGCCCATTCGTTCGCCATCAGACGGGTAATGCCCATCACGCCGCTCTTTGAGGCGGTGTAAGACGGCACGCGGATCCCGCCCTGGAAGGAGAGCATGGACGCGATATTAATAATTTTTCCGCCGTTGCCCTGGGCGATGAACTGCTTCGCCACGGTCTGAGACATAAAAAAGACGCTCTTGATGTTCAGGTTCATCACGTCGTCCCAGTCCTGCTCGCTGAAGTTAATCGCGTCTTCACGGCGGATCAGGCCGGCGTTGTTTACCAGCACGTCGACATGCCCGAATTCCGCGACAGCGCGTTCAATAAGCTCGGGAATGGCGTCAATCTTACGTAAGTCGGCCGTCAGGCTCAGAAAACGACGGCCCAGCGCGGTTACGCGCTCAATGGTTTCCGTTGGCTCGACAATATTAATGCCCACGATATCGCAGCCCGCTTCCGCGAGACCCAGCGCCATACCCTGACCAAGACCGGTATCGCAGCCGGTTACGATCGCGACTTTACCCTGAAGGGAGAATGCATCCAGAATCATGTGTGTTTCCTTGTAATCAAGCCTGCCTGCGACAGGCGTCACCGTGATAAGGCTGTCCGCCGCTTACGTCCTCTCTTAACCACCTGATTTTGATGTCATAAAACGCCCAGCACCGGAGCCCGGCGCGGGTCGCTTTACGCCATCTCACGATGACCACGCGTTAAAAAGAGAGACGTGGAGAGATAAATCAAACAGCAAAACAGCGTTTCGTTTTTCAAGATTGAATCCATCTTAAACGTAGCGAAACACCTTTTCAATTCTAAATAAAACATTGTTTCATTTTTATAGGTGAGACTTGCCAGAATTGATGTTCCGGTCACGTTTAGCTGATTACAGGGATACGCATCGCTTTTACTACCATTTAATAAAATATTAAAAATCAGAAAGATAAATAAAAAAACCTGACGTGGGCTACCTCATTATCGCCCTATATTAACGACACCCGCGGTGGGGCTTTCGCGATGCATTTGTCCAGAAATGGTCTTTTTTTGAAAAGGTTGAGCAGAAATGCGCCCACAGTCACACACATTGAAACGCTGTTTTGATAATTTGTATCTCAGTTTTCGAATTTAATCAGCGAACGCCAGCCGGCAACGTAAGGAGCGCTCTATGGCCAAAGGCATGCGGGTAAAACTTCAGTATCAGGTGAGCATCGATCCAGATACCGGGGCGGAAGTCACCCGTTTAACCCCCCCGGAGGTGACCTGTCACCGTAACTACTTCTACCAGAAGTGCTTTTTTAACGATGGCAGCCATCTGCTGTTTGCCGGGGAATTCGACGGGCACTGGAACTATTACCTGCTGAACCTTGAACAGGCCGAGGCGGTACAGCTTACCGAAGGCGCGGGTGACAACACCTTTGGCGGTTTCCTTTCGCCGGACGACAAGTATCTTTATTACGTAAAAAACGATCGCGTGCTGCGTGAAGTCAACCTCATCACGCTTGCCGAGCGCGACGTTTACCGCGTGCCGGAAGCGTGGGTCGGTTACGGCACCTGGGTCGCGAACAGCGACTGCACCAAACTGGTCGGGATCGAAATCGCCAAAAGCGATTATGTGCCGCTAAGCGACTGGAAAATCTTCCATGATTTCTTCCATAAAGGGCCGCACTGCCGTCTGCTGCGCGTTGATTTACAAACCGGCGCCAGCGAAACGATTCATGAAGAGAAGATCTGGCTGGGGCACCCGATTTATCGTCCGTTCGACGATAATACCGTCGCGTTCTGTCATGAAGGCCCTCACGATCTGGTCGATGCCCGTATGTGGATGGTAAATGAAGACGGCAGTAACGTGCGCAAGGTGAAAGAACACGCCGAGGGTGAAAGCTGTACGCACGAATTCTGGGTGCCGGACGGCTCCGCGCTGGTCTATGTCTCTTATTTCAAAGGCAAACAGGGCCGCACCATTTATCGCTACCTCCCGGACAGCGGCGTGAATGAAGAAGTGATGCCCATTCCGGCCTGCTCGCACCTGATGAGCAATTTCGACGGTACGCTGCTGGTAGGCGACGGTTCCGGCACGCCAGTGGACGTGAAAGACACCGGCGGCTATACCATCGATAACGACCCTTACCTGTATGTGTTTGATGTCGCACAAAAATCTTATTACCGCGTGGCGCGCCACGATACTTCCTGGGAGACCTTTGCCGGCAGCCGTCAGGTCACGCATCCGCATCCTTCTTTTAGCCCGGACGGCAACGCCATTCTCTTCAGCACCGATAAAGACGGCAAACCGGCCGTTTATCTTGCAAAACTGCCCGAACAACGTGAAATGCTGAGAGTGTCATAATAATAAGAGTCCTGTTTCCATTACTGAGCTTTGCCCTCCTCTCCTGGAGGGCTTTTTTATTTCCAAGCCCTATTTTTCGTAAAGACTATTTGATGGTTAAGAATGAGCGCAGGAAAAAAACGGCGCTAATTTGCTCAGGCATAAAAAAACCGCCCCTGCATGGGCGGTGTGCTTATTCTCAGGAGCACGCTATCAGAAAACAGCAAAACAGGAATTCTGCCCCCGCTATCATGAGGGGCAGAATGAGGGTGAAGTTTTATCAGAAGCTGTATGCCACACCGACACGTAAACGCGTCTGGCGTTCGTCGGTTTCTTTCACGCCGATATTTCCCACTTCGAAATAGGGCGACCAGTTTTTATCAATTTTATAAGCCACTTTTGCGTTATATTCGTTGGAATAGTTTTTACCATTATTACGCGTAAAGCCTTCTTCGCTCTGCGCATAGACGTAATTCAGCTCGGTACGCCAGTCGCCCAGCGCAAAGCCCACCCAGGCGTCGCCGCGGTTAACTTTATCATCGTCATCTTTGCCTTCCGGCACGCGGGTATATTCATAGCGATAGCGGGCCGCGACATAGAAACCATTCTCAAAGCTGTACTGCACATGGATGTTGGGCTTATAAATGGTCTTACTGTCAACGCTTTCGATGGTAAACGCCGGAGTAATAGCGATAGCGTCGGTCGCTTTCCAGCGCCAGCTAATCTGATCCTCATGACCATTCCCCACCACTTCATTAAACGGACGCGACTGATCGTCACCGCCGGTTTTCCATTTCGCCTCAACGGAAAAACCAAAACCATTATCAAAACGGTGTGAAACAGCAACGCGATCGGCGTTAGTGCCGCTATCAATATACTCGTGACGTAAATCTACGGTAACCGCTTGTGCCCCGAATGAGGCCCCACAGAAGACAGCCAATGCCAGTGCTTTCTTAAACATAGAATACCCCTAATAAAATGGCGTTTCGTTTTTATGAAACTGCATTTTATTTTTTAGGTGGCGTTATTTTAGTGATCCGGATCGTAATGCTTTGTTTCAAAAATATCGAAAACAAAGCGCGTGATTCAGCTCAATAAAAAATCATTCGAACACCTGAAAAGCATGTTTTGAATCACACTTTAATTTTTGCAGAGACGCAGTAACGCATTTATTTTTGGCGGCACGTTAAGAATTTACGCAAATAAAAATAATCAATCAGGCAACAGATAAGAAAAATATAATCACTTATGCGGCATTATTAGCAGCAAAACGAAATACGCTTTGCTGGCTTACCCGGCAAAGCGTTCAGAAAGGAGAAAGGAGAAAGGAGAAAGGAAGAAAAAATACAACCCTAATCGCGTTCAATCGCCAGCGCCACGCCCTGCCCGCCGCCGATGCAAAGCGTGGCAAGCCCTTTACGGGCATCGCGTTTCACCATCTCATGCACCAGCGAGACCAGGATGCGGCAGCCGGACGCGCCGATAGGATGCCCCAGCGCAATCGCGCCGCCGTTGACGTTGACTTTACGCTCGTCCCATTCCAGCAGTTTGCCGACCGACAGCGTCTGCGCCGCGAACGCCTCGTTGGCTTCGATAAGATCGACATCATTAAGCTGCCAGCCCGCGCGCTCCAGACAGCGGCGCGTGGCGTACACCGGCGCGATGCCCATCAGCGCCGGATCGACCCCGACGCTTGCGAAGGCGCGAATACGCGCCAGGACCGGCAGCCCCATCTCCTGCGCCTTACTGGCGCTCATCATCAGCACCGCCGCCGCGCCGTCATTGATTGACGAGGCGTTCCCCGCCGTGACGCTCCCGAGCCTGTCAAAGGCGGGCGACAGCCGCGCCAGCCCTTCCGCGCTGGTGTCGGCGCGCGGCTGTTCGTCAGTATCCACCACCAGCGGCGCGCCAAGCCGCTGCTCGACCACCACCGGCACGATCTCGTCACGAAACCGCCCGCTGTCAATGGCCGCGCGCGCTTTCTGCTGTGACGCGAGCGCATACGCGTCCTGATGTTCGCGACTGATGTTATATTCGCGCGCCAGGTTTTCCGCCGTAACGCCCATATGGTAATCGTTAAAGGCATCCCACAGCCCGTCATGCACCAGGCTGTCGATAATATGGCTATCAGCAGGCGCACTGGTGCGCCCTTCGGTCAGTACATGCGGCGCGCGGCTCATGTTCTCCTGACCGCCGGCGATCACGACATCCGCTTCGCCGCACTGAATGGCCTGCGTCGCCAGATGAAGCGCTTTCAGACCAGATCCGCACACGTCGTTAATGGTAATCGCCGACACGGACCACGGCAGGCCGCTGTTGAGCGCGGTCTGGCGCGCCGGGTTCTGGCCCGCGCCCGCCGTCAGCACCTGGCCCAGGATCACTTCATCGACATCCTGCGGATTAAGCCCGGTGCGCGCCAGCAGCGCTTCAATGACCACCGCGCCGAGCTCCACCGCCGAGCGACGCGCAAGCTGGCCCTGAAAACAGCCAATGGGCGTGCGTGCGGCACCCACAATTACCACATCTTTCATTGTTATCTCCGGGAAGTGAACCGGGTCATAGTAGCCGCTTGTTATAAAATCATTTCGTGATTGTTTAAAAATTGGTGAGGGGTATCACAAGGAATCTGCGCCGCACGTCATCGGGCGTCGGCACAGGTCTGAAAGGTGATCGCACGGGCTAATAACGTTCTGGCAGTTTATTTATCGCTTTAAGACGCCCGCGGGAAATATCGACATAGTCGCCTTTTCTCAAATCGCTAAAGACTTTGAGAATATAACTCTGGGATAGATTGGTTTTACCGCGAATAAAATCGCAGGCGTTAATCTCGTCCCGCTCCTGTTCGTTTTTCGCCGCCAGCTCAATTAAGCAGTTGCGGATGAGCGTATAAGACTGTCGCCCGAGGAAGTGATAACTTTTCCAGTAAAGCACGTCGTAGTACCAGGAGACGACCTGCAGCAGTTCACGCCAGAGCTGACGCGTTTCGATAAGGGCCTCGAACTCCTCACGCGGCACCACCCGCGCCTCGCACGCCGATTCGGCTTTAATCGTAAAATGGCGAGTAAACTGATTATTGTACGTGATGCCAAGCAGCTGAGGCCGCGTCGACTCAATCATCGTCAGGCTGTCCATGACGCGGTGCATCGACACGGCGCCTTGCTCTATCACAATAATATAATCAGGCTGCACGGGAATATGCGCGCCGCTGGCGAAATGGCGCAGCTCGCCGCTATTTTTCAGGGCATTAATAAGAGAGGTGATGGCCTCTTCGGGCCGTTCGGGGAACGGATAAGTTTCCATGCTGATAACACGCGCCAGAGATATCGTAACGATCAGCATAGTAAAAACCAGATAGCGCGCCGCCCCATTTTTTCATAATGAGACGGCGCGTTAATAAAACCACTACAGAAAGACCTTATTTGCGCCGGATGACACTTAACGGCGCTGACGTTAACGCCCGGTCAGCGTTTACTTAATGCCAGTTTTGCGGCGAAAAGCAGGAACACGCTGCCCGTCACGCGATCCATCCACTTCACCACGCCCGGTTTTTTCAACACGCCTGACGCGTAACGGGTGGCGACAATCAGCGTCAGCGACCAGAGGGTGCCGATGAACGCATGGATGGCGACCAGCAGGAACGTCCAGACCATCGGCGAATGCCCCGCCGGGATAAACTGCGGCAGGAAGGAGACATAAAACACGCCCATTTTCGGGTTCAGCACATTGCCCAGCATACCGCGCAAAAAGCTGTTGCCGGCGCGCGTTTCATTCCCCTGGCGAGTATCAAACGTGGTGCGCGGACGCAGCAGAAGCTGAATGCCGAGCCAGCAGAGATAGCCGGCGCCGCACCACTTCAGAATGGAGTACGCCATTTCAGACACCGCGAACAGCGCCTCCAGCCCGAACGCCACCAGCGCGCCCCAGACAAAACAGCCGGCATCAATGCCGAGCGCCGCCTGAAAGGCTTTTTTTCCGCCCTCCGCCGCCGCGGTCCGCAAAATCAGCGCCGTATCCAGCCCCGGCGTCAGGGTTAATAGCGTCGCCGCAAGGGTATACGCAAGCAGTGCATCAGTAACCGACATGTTTGTCCTCCGAAAAGAAAAATCTTATAGAAGAAAAACAGGACCGGCAATCGGAGGTTAGTTACGCAGGGGGATGATAAATTTATCAAATTAATCTGGACTCAAAATTCAACCCAGTGGGAAATCGAAGGCGAGTTGCCGGACGCTGTTATGCCGTGAAATAAAAAATGTAAATAGCGCAGGGCGGCCTGCGCTATTCCGGTATGACATCAGAAAACTACCGTTACGGTGCGATAATTATTACAGAGGCAATATCTTACGCTGGTAACAGATCAATATTGCCTCTTGCTTTACTACCGGGAATTATCCGTTTTTGCAGCGTCCTGCGAACCTGGGTTGCACTGCTCTTTGGTTCCCGGAAGAAAAAATTTACCGTTCTTATCCGGGTCCGTTCCTCCCGGACAGCTCTCGCGTCCCGACGCATTACTGGAACTGCCACCATCAGAACCATTTCCGCCATCGGTCCCCTTTCCAGCACTGGCGGAAGCCACAAGCAACGCGAAAAAGCAGACCCAAAGAGTTTACTCATGCGTGTCGCTCCCTGACTGAATAGCTCACGCTTGTATTAATTTATCTATATTTACTCTAACCATGACAGCAGATAAGACAAACGGTTCCGCGCCCTGAGGTTGGAGGGATATGGGGAAAATCCTGGTGAATTAAAGATGGCATGCGCACCACCAACTGAAAAGCCAGAGAACCTCCGGCTTTTAAGCTAGCCACAATTGAACGGTGCAGTCCGTCAGCTTTAAAATTTTTGCAGATCAATTCTCATCACCAGTATAACGTGGTGTCAGCAAAGTTTAATAATAAGTAAATGTCACAGGCAAACTGGCAGTGTAGTCACCTGCCGGTATAGTTCCCGAATGGGGGGAGACACTGGCCAATAAAGTTCCATCAAACTGATTTGGGCTTACAAGAAAAGGGGCTTTACTCAGTTCAACCGGTTTTCCGAACTCAACAACACCGCCGCCTTTCTTCCATGACAAGGTAATATCCACCATATTATTTGATGTTTTGATCTTTGAATTACTGCCTCCATTCAACGTGACTTCAAACCTGGTGATATTAGAGGTGCCACAATCAATCACAATGGGAACTTCAACGTTATTATTATCGCTCAATAAGGCACCTGATGTTGAGATCAATGGAAGTTGCACGGTCTGAGGCAGTCCAAGACCATGGTTAACCTTGCACTGTGGGTTGGTAACCGTCATTGTAATGGGGAGAGTTGCCGTTGCCTTTTGTGCAGCATGATTATTAAATGCCGTTAATGAGCCTAACATCCCTATCAGTAACGGAAAAAAAAGATATGTCCTGTCAATCATAGGTCACCTCGACAGTCAGACTGGTGGAAATGTTTCCCGCCTGAAGCGTTTCACCTGGAATTTCTTTAGGTAAAAGTTGAATTTGGCCAAGCGTTTGATTTTTGTTACTTAATGCCGTGGATGCGGGTGCAAAAG
Organism: Cronobacter universalis NCTC 9529; assembly: GCF_001277175.1. NCBI lineage: Bacteria > Pseudomonadati > Pseudomonadota > Gammaproteobacteria > Enterobacterales > Enterobacteriaceae > Cronobacter > Cronobacter universalis. The sequence continues at coordinate 3,440,184 of NZ_CP012257.1, forward strand.
GCTTATTCAATATCAGCGGCGTAAAATCTGTGGCGGTTGAATTTTTCCATGATAATTCAAGCCCAACGCCGGATAATCCCGTTTTCATCAGGTTAGTGCTGTTCTCGGAAACGCCAGCGGCTGGCGAAAATTTTATTGAGATCCCGGTTGCAGGCCAGCTGCAAGCAATATTCAAATCAACGGTCTGTGGTGTTGTTACGCTATTTTCAAACTGGCTAACGCTGATTTGTTGAAAGTTCAGGTTTGCCGGAGAGAGTGACAATGCGCAAGTATTTACGGCTAACTCGGCGCTTATAGCCACTCTCTTCTGCACTGATTGCGACGCAGATGCGTTATGAAATGAAAAAGCTATCAAAAAAAACAGTAACCATCTGTGCATAATTAACCTGGCCTATCTGTATATTAGCGAAACATTCATGTATGTAGAAACCTTTCCGACAGGAAAGGAGGTAGAAGGCTTGACATAGATTCTGAATCTTTCTGTAGCATCAAATTTCCATCTGTTTGGATCAAATATTTTATAATTTGCATTAAGGGGAATAGCTTGTAAATTCCCAAGCATTCTATAAATCTGAAAATTCAATTTCCGCCCATCACTACCATTGGCACTAAATATACCATTTGCTGCATCAACCACATTCTCTGGTTCAAAACGGATATATAACCCATTAATCAATGCCTTATTTTTGCAGGAGTAGTAGACTGATAACTCTTTATATAAAGAGCCATCATTGATATCACTTTGCAATAATCTACCAAAATCCATATTTTCTGTTGAAAGAGTCATTGAACAAGTGGCAGTGTCTTTAAAATTAAAAGTCATAGTATTTCCCAGACCAAAAGTAACATTCACTGCCGGGTTATATGCTACTGTATTCCCTATGGTAGGTGTCTGGATTTTAACAGAATATTGGCCCAATTGAGTGCTTTGAGTCCAGTACTCGTCGTTCACGATAAGTTTGGCTTTTCCTAAAACAGTGCCAGCAGGCCATGTAATTTGTCCTTGCCATTGAGCAGCCTGGATTCTGTCGGAGGAAATCCTATCGCCGTCACAATGCATGCCCTCAAGTTTCCATTCAATTCCTGGATAGGAGGTGGTTATGGTGGTGGGGTCTTTACAAATCCCTCCGCCAGTCATTTTCATGACCATTCTCCCCATAGGGGTTGCATTCTCAACATAGTCGGGATCACAAGTCATGTTATCTTGTATGGTGAATTGCCCTATGAACAATGGATCATAATTATCTGTTGTATAACCGTAGTAGTAATAGGACTTGTCACTAGGGTCGGCATTAAAAACTATAGTTCCACTACAGTTTGCCGCCATGGCGGGTAAAGCACTGAGGGATAAAAAAACCGTAAAAAAAAGAAGGACGAATTTATACATAGCGAAAACCTTATGCGCCTTAGGATTTATTTAATTTATACTCTTTGTCGACGCCATAATCATCGAACGCCACAATACTCAGGCTGGTACCGGTGATTAGCTGACCCAGCGATACTTTATCACCCGGGGCAAAGACAGAGAGCTTATCTTTAATATCGCCACTCATTTTTACAGGCGTGCCATTTTGTTTAACACTGATTATCGCAAAATAGTAAGGCGTGTCATTCCAGAGAATAGTATTACCGTCACTGCTTATCATTTTAATATTCTGCTCGGCACCCTCCCTTTTTTCTTTCAACGCATCAGGACGATAAAACATTTTGACCTGAGTATGTAACGCAATCGAGAGCGCATTCATACCTTCTTTTGGTGCTTTGGGGATCTCCTGGATATTGATCCAGAAAAGCGATTCTTTGTCTTTTGGTAAGGCATCATTAATTTTCAGTATACGCAAGATTTGTTTGTGCTGATCGGCCACTTTGAAGAACGTCGGGCTGGGCACAAAATAGACGTTTTTGTCGTTTTGATCTTGGTTTTCAATCCATATCTGTCCGCCATACTCCTGAGTGGACTGGTTATCAACCTGTACAGAGATATTCTCTCTTATTTCATCAAATACATAACGCGTACTGTTAAGGACAAACGCTGCGTGACTTGATGCTGTAAATAAAAGCAGTGACGCAGAAATGAAAAACTTTCTCACTGTATTGTTCTTAATCACACTTAATCTCCTGTACCTTACCCATATCTTTCTGCAGCGATCGTGAATCGAATTTGCAGTCTCCCACAGAAATGATCCCTTCGTCTTTATCTTCAAGGTTCATTAACAGAATCCCGCCGTTGTTGACGTAGCCGATTTCCTGACTTTCTGCGTTTTTAGCGATACTCCCCATTGGAATAACAAAACCATTGCTGCTGATGACTTTGACGATATACGTATTAATTTTTCTGTATTTCACTTTTTTATAGATAATGGCATTCTCTGTCGGGGTTACATTGATGGCGTTTTCCGTTAATTCGACGCTCTGCGGCAAGTTGTCCGCATTGACCGTAATGGTGTTATTGTTATAAGCCGTTAACGGGATAACGGCGCGACCTTTTTTGTCGCCCGGCATCGAGCCGTTAAATTTGACGCCCGGAACATCATCCATTTGCACAACCGCAATTTCATCATTTTTCACAGGAGTAAAAAGAATGCCCGCATCTGGCAGTCCGATAATACTTCCGCCAACCTGGAAGGAAGAGCTGGAAGTGCTTCCCATTTGTGAATAGCTGGCTGACGTATGTAGCGCATCAAACAGATAAGAAGCAGAAATCGCGCTTCCTGTGGTATTACGCGACTGGCTAACGGAGGCGTTATAGCTCAAGCGTGTGTTAACACTTCCGGAAACACCGGTATTGAAATTCGTGCCGTTACGGCGATCGTAATTTATGGCTGAGTAACTATACTGCGATTTATCAAACACGCTGAAGGGTACGCTTACGGACACCCCGGCGTTATAATCGCTTTCCATTCCCTGCAATCGGGAATACCCGGCGTTCAGAGAGGCCGAGATATTATTAAAACTCTTGCTGAGGTTTATGTTTGCCCCTACCTCACTGGAGCTATCCCAGTAGTCCTCTTTCCAGGCAGACATATTTAAGAAGACGCTCCTTTCTGGCAATTGATAGGTGATAATTGATTCATACCGCTGTTTAGGTCTGTTGTTTAACAGACTGTAATAGCGATAGTTAAAATCTGAGTAATCAATGTAATTTTCTGAGTTAAAGCGATAACCAATCAACTGTAAATTCGCGTTTTCTCCTAAGGCGCGGGCATATTTCACTGACGTGCTAAAGCCGCTCATCGCTTTGCCATTGTAGTATTTTGCCTGTGCCAGGTTGCCGCTCATTGCCACGGCGCCGAACCAGCCGAAAGAGCGGATAACCCCTAAGCCAATGTTGTGATAGTTTTTATCTACCAGCGCAGAGGTATTGAGCGTAAAGGGTTCAAAACCATAGTCATAGGTCATTTGCGCGAATAAGCTATCCTCATCACGCTTGTCATTGTACTGGTTCACTTTGCTACCTACGGCAACATTGTAATTATAATTGCCGGGTTTCAATAAATTCGGCAGAACGGCGACCGGGAAACGCTGTTCTTTGACTGTGCCGTCCTCTTCATAAATCTTTAAAATAAGATCGCCTGAATAGACACCAGTCAGATCGTTGATCACAAAAGGTCCTGGCGGAACCACAAACGATTTCAGTGTATATCCGCCTTGTTCAACGGTCACACGGGCATGCGTTCTGGCAATACCGTTTATTACAGGGGCATAGGATTGTGAGTCCCAGGGATACATATCCTGATTGGATTTTAACTGTGCGCCATAAAAGGTGAAGCCATCGTTCAGGGTATTGTAGGACTGGGTTTTACCAATCAGGATATCTGACTTCATCGATTTAATGGCGTGCGTTAACAGCAGATTATTACTCTGAAATTTTTCCCCCTGGTATGCGTATCCCCTGCCAAGCAGTACCCATTCGCCAATATTGACCTGACCCTCGATATTACCGTAAGTGGTCCGGTCCTGGTTACTTGATTTTGAGGTGTTAAGGTCGTAGGCGATTTTTAAACCGGGACTGCCATAATCCCAGGGGCCACCGTCTTTTTTGGTATCGATAAAACCTGCCTGAGGCATATCGATTGACAGCTCTTGCAGGGAGGGATCAAATTTTACCCGGCTGTTCTTCTCTTTATCAATAAGATAGCAATTACGAGCGGGATCAAGATACGCTTTATAGAGTTCTTTATTTATATTAATGCCTTTTTCGCGTAACCATTCTTCTGAAAGACAAATATGCTCAGCATCGTCATTACTGATTACTAAATCTACAGAGGTTACTGTTTTTGAACCATTGAATAGCAGATCGACAACGTATTTTCCGGGTATATTTTGCCCGGTATTTTTCAACACTTCGGGAACTTCTTTACTGCCACCGCGGATAAAGCTGTAGTTAAAGTCGTCGGCAAGAATTTCATTCGACCATAAATGAAAAATGATTGCGACACATAACACTTTTATTTTCATTTTTATTCCTTGCCGACGTGTATTTTACTAACAAGGGAGCAAGCACTCCCTTTTAATCAAAAAATTAATTATTTATAGCTCACGACATAGGCTGCAGAAGCAGTAAATTGACCTGCGGTTACACCGGTAGTTGGCTTCGTAAGTACGGCAGTATAATCAAATGATGGAATTTTACCTCCTGTCTGCGTATAATCGAAGGAAGTTTGACCTTCCTTAATATAGGAAGCGTCGCCTTTCTGGGTGGCATTAGTAGTATTCACCTTCAGATAGGCATTAGTTCCACCTTTAGTGGCATTAACAATACCATTAGGATCCAGCGTTGAAGATGACCAGGAAACATTGGCAGCAGTTTTATTAACACAATCATCTTTTGAAGGCACAAGCTTAAAGGTAACAGGAGTGCCATTACCAGCTACAGTAGTTGATAATACACCTAAGTTAACATTAGCAATATCACTACCCGTAGTATCTTTCAGCGAAAAGTCACAAGTCGCTGTAGAAACACTACCCATAAAATTTACAGTGCCGCTGTTTGGCGCAGCCATCGCATTAGACGCTACACCCAGAACAGCCAGAATTGCCGAACCTAAAATCAGCTTTTTCATTTTATACTCCATAATAATAGGCTTGATATTCTTAAGTCAGCTCATAACCATCTTAATGAGCGAGACAGAATATATTATGGCGAAAATTCGCAGGCAAACCTTAAAGTCAACGATCGTCAGTTTTCTATCTTATTTTGATATTTATGACGCGATTGCTTGGCTTATTCTTGTTTTTGGTGGGTTTCTTTTTATTTTGTGAAGAAGGAATAAATTAAAGCCGTTGCCGTCATTTTATTGTCAGAATGTCTTTTAAGGATACAAAAATAGTAATAAACCATTTTTTTATTGACCAATGCCGCTGGTTGTTTGACTGTCCGTTATTTAAACTGATAGTCGCCGGGGGATAAGGTGAATAAAACATATGCAATAAAAAAGAATACAAAGGGTGAAGCGGTCGTCGTTTCAGAGATTAGTAAAGGGATAAGGAAGCGCGTTACGTCCTCCCTCTCGTTGAGTGTCCTGTTAATGATGGGGATGGGATTAGTAGGTTCTGCTTCATCGATGGCGTCAGTGACGACAAACTATACGCCTTATCAGACCTACCGTGATTTTGCGGAAAACAAAGGCGTCTTCAAACCAGGCGCTGTGAATATTCCTCTTTATGATAAACAGGGCAACGTCATTACGCATTTAAATAAAGCGCCCATGATTGACTTTAGCTCAACTGACAGAACAGGTGTTGCAACGCTGGTTGCGCCACAATATGTCGTCAGCGTAAAGCATAACGGTGGTTATAAACAGGTGAAATTTGGTTATGGCGACGACACGACTTATACGTTGGTCGACAGAAATAACCACTGGCGGGACTTTCATAGACCCCGTCTGAACAAAATAGTGACGGAGGTTACACCGCTGAATATGACCAGTGCTGGAACCGCAAGAGGCACCTATCAGGATCAGAAGCGGTTCCCTGTTTTCTATAGGGTCGGTACGGGAACTCAATATGTAAAAGAGGCGAGTGGAAAACTGGTTCATCTGGCAGGGGCATATTCCTATAAAACAGGGGGGATAGTAAACCCGCCTTTTATCTCGGACTGGAGTTTTGTCACTAACACAACAAATCAGCCGCTTTCCTCCTATGGCACTCCTGGCGACAGTGGTTCTCCGCTTTTTGCCTGGGATGCTAAGCAAAACGAATGGGTTGTAGCTGCCGTGCTCAATTCTTATGCGGGCGTTAATGGAAATACGAACTGGTTTACGATCATTCCGGTTGGGGATGTGACTAATACCATAAAGCAGAACGCTGATGCTCCGGTTCATTCACAACCAAATAAAGGCGATATTCACTGGGCTTATGATGACAAAACTGGCACTGGCACATTAACTCAGGGCGCAGACTCCTGGTCAATGCATGGCAATCAGGGAGCAACCTGGCCTGCCTCATTGAACAGCGGCAAAGATCTTACCTTCCAGGGAGGAGGAAACGTTGTATTAGAAAACGCTATTAATCAGGGCGCAGGAACGCTGACTTTTGATGACGATTATACAGTAAAACCCCTCGATTCTCAGACCTGGAAAGGTGGCGGGATCATTGTTGGCGGCGATCACACCGTCGACTGGCAGGTGAACGGTGTCAAGGGTGATAACCTGCACAAGCTCGGTACCGGGACACTGAAAGTCAATGGTACGGGTATCAACCCCGGTGGGCTGAATGTCGGTGAGGGGACGGTCATTCTGGCGCAGCGCCCGGACAGCGATGGCAATGTTCAGGCCTTTAATAATGTCAGTATTGTGAGCGGCCGCCCAACCGTTGTGTTAAGCGATGACAAACAGGTTAATCCCGACAATATCAAATGGGGTTACCGCGGCGGTAAGCTTGATATCAATGGTAACAGCCTTACCTTCCATCAGCTCAACGGCGCGGATGGAGGTGCCGTGCTGACTAACAGTGGACCGCAGGCCACGGTGAATCTGGATTTTAACAAAGCAGATGCCACAACGGCGGTTGCCAATATCTGGCACGGTCACTTCACCGGCAATGTTGATGTCAAAAATACCGTTACGCCCGGAACGCAGAACGACTTTGTCATGGACGGCGGGATGAACACGCAGGGTAGCTTCACTCAACAAGATGGTCGCCTGTTTATCCAGGGGCATCCGGTTATCCATGCCGTCAGCACTCAGGGCGTGGCGGGTAAGCTGAAGGCGCTGGGCGACAACTCTGTCCTCACTCAGCCGGTTTCCTTTACCCAGAGTGACTGGGAAACCCGCCAGTTTAGCCTGAAGCAGCTTAACCTGCGTAATGCTGACTTCAGGCTGGCGAGGAATGCCAGTCTTAATACTAATATTAATGCCGGCCATTCCACCGTAACGCTGGGCAGTGAAGATCTCTATATCGATCTCAATGACGGGAACGGTGTGAAAACCACGCCGTCATTCGGGCAGTCAAAAGCGACAAACGACGCCGATCAGAGCCGTTTCACCGGACGCGTACAGCTGAAGGACGGCTCCAGCCTGAACATTAATGAGCATTTTACCGGCGGGATTAACAGCGCAGACAGTTCGGTGACCGTGGCGTCCAGCGATACCGTTCTCAGCCAGTTCAGCCGTTTCAGCCAGTCACCGCTGTCGCTGGCGGATGGCGCGAAGCTGACGGCGACGTCGGGGCTGGTTTCTGACAGTGAAGTGACTGCCGGTGCGGGATCAACGCTCTCGCTGTTATCCGGAGCATACTCGGCTGAACGCTGGCGTCTTAACGGGCAGGGCACCACGCTGAATGTCGGCGCGGGTGGCGTGATGACAGGTAATATTCAGGCGGATGATGCGACCAGCCTGAATTTTGGAACTGCAGAGGATGCCAGTGAGGATCTGTTTACGGCTTATAGTGGCAACCTGAGTGCGCCACTGGCCAGCACGGTGATGACAAATACCCTCTGGCAGGCGAATGGGCAGTCCGTGGTGAAATCTCTCGACCTGAAAGGTTCACAGGTGCGCTTTGACAATGCTGGCGCAGCGGGTTCTCTGACGGTGGACACTCTGACGGCCAGCAACAGCCAGTTCATCATGAACACTGACGGTAAAACGGCAGATACGTTAACGGTTAAGCAGTCGCTGACCGGTAAAAACAATGCGCTGGTTGTTGTCCCGTCTGCGGCTTCAGTGCGTAAGGAAACGTCACCCGTCCCGTTAGTGACGGCACCGAAAGCGACGGCTGACGGGGTGTTCACGCTCAAACCTGTGACACAGCGCGCGGGTGTTCATACCTTCACGCCACAGATGGGTATCGTGGAGAGCGGTAACAGCAAACAATGGCGACTGGAAGGGTTTGACGTGCAGCAGGACAGCGCGGCGCTGCAGGCCAGCAAAGCCGTTATGAATACGGGATATAAAAACTTCCTGACGGAGATGAATAACCTGAACTACCGCATGGGCGACCTGCGCAATACCCACGGTGAAACCGGGGCGTGGGCGCGAGTCTTCAGCGGTACGGGTTCCGCAGAGGCGGGTTATTCCGACAGCTGGACTCACCTGCAAACAGGGGCCGACAGAAAGCACGCGTTTGACGGGGGCGACCTGTTTACCGGTGTGACGGCAACATTCACTCACAGTAACAGTCATGGCGCCGGCTGGTCCGGTCAGACGAAATCAACCGGTATCGGTCTTTATGCTTCCGCAATATTTGATTCCGGGCTGTATGTGGATGCGATCGGTAAATATGTTCGCCACGACAACCACTATTCGGCGAGTGAAACAGGAATGCCGGAGCAGGATTACCGCTCGCACTCCTGGTATCTGGGTGCAGAAACCGGCTGGCGCTTCTCGCTGCCAGGAGAGACATTTATTCAGCCGCAGACGGAACTGGTCTATGGCTTAGTGTCAGGAAACCGGTTTGACTGGCAGTCTGCAGGCTCAGAGATGCGCATGCAGCGTAAGCAGGAGAATCCATTGATAGGCCGTACGGGGGTGGAATCCGGAAAAACGTTCAGAGGTAAAGACTGGGAGCTGACGACGCTGGCTGGCGTTCATTATCAGTATGACCTGTTTAAACCGGCAGAGACGGTTGTTCATGATTTTGCCGGGGAAGCTCATATTAAGAATGGTAAAGATAGCCGGGTTAACTTCAGTTTAGGTGTTAATGCCAAAATTAAAGAAAACACTAGGATTAGTCTTAATATAGAACGTTCAGCCTTCGGTCATTACGATATTGATAAAGCAATTAACGCCAATATCCGTTATTCATTCTGATTTTAGACTTTGATTAATTAAAAGCCTGAACCAATAGTTCAGGCTTTTTTATGAATTAATTGCAAGTGATAATCAAACCTATTTACGCAACAAGTTAGTGTGCATAATTTTATCACAATGGGTTATTTTTGAGGGTGGTTTTTGTACTTTTCATACCTTATAGTCACTTTTAGTAAAGGTGTCTAATAAATTTGGTAGCTAAGAATTATTATGTCCATTGCTTTTTTGTTGGCAAGTAAAAATGCTTATTTCAATTACGGGTTATCAATGCTCGCCAACGATGATCGAGATATTAAATGCTACGAGTACAAAAGCATTTATCTTTCTTATAAGGTACTGAATAAGTATAAAAATGTTTATCTGGTATGTGACAGAGATGATTACTCCTCTTATTGCTTTTTGATGGAAAAATTCCCGATCACCTGTCTCTGCCTTGAGCAAGTCTCGTATCAGGATCAAAAGCTGCAGCTGTCCTCAAGCCGCAGACCTTTGCCTCTTTCAGTTTTCAATAACCTTACGGATGATGAGCGAAAAATAGTCTATCTGTATTTTTTAAGAGGAAGAAAATCTCAGAAATCGCGACCTTAACACAGCTAAAGGAGAAGAATATTTATTATAAAATACGATCGATCAAACTCAAACTGGGTGCAAAATCCACACGAAAGCTTCCGTTCTTGCTTAAGACCCTTTTTCTTAAACCAAATGTGTGAATGTATATTTTCGAGTTATTTCACACCGATAATATTAAAATTGTTAATTAACTCATCAAAACCTCTGTGTAACTCTCTGTATTTTATATAAATACATAATTTTAAAAAATAATTAAAAACATAAACTATTTCTAGTGTTAAAAAATTCCGAGTTTACATGGCTGATAACCCATGAAATTATATACATACAAAGCATGGGGGTGACTGTATGAATAGTCAAAGTGCTTTAAGTACCCTTAACTTTCCGTCTAAGGAAAGTTTCACACACAACAATTTGTTAGTGTTGAAAAAAATCCGTTTTTATAACTGTGCGATTATCTATCTGCGAGATGCTCAGCTGCTTATAAAAACGAAAGATGGGCAGTCCTTTAATGTACCCCCTGAATCACTTTGTTACGTCGAAAAAAACACAGTGATTGACGTTGCATTAAAAGTGTTAGGCAAAGGAGTCCCTTATGAGCTCTATCATGTTGAAAGTGATGTATTAAGTTGTGTCTGTAAGGTAATGGAGCCGCTTCTGTTGGATCCGCAAAGAGTTAACCAGATGCGGCGTAAAATATTTACTTGCCCGGTTGATGAAACAGATACGAAAATCTTCGAGCGATTAATTGGGAGCGATGTTCCACAACACCGACAAGTTTATAAAATAACCTATCTTCTTTCTAAAATGAGAGATGTAGAATCGTTAGTTTATTCCTTGTCAGTATCAACGGATACCACCTTTACTGAGCGACTGAAGTCAATCATTGAAGCTGATCTCTCTAAATCGTGGAAGCTGGCAGATCTGGCGAGCATTTTACATATGTCGGAGGTGTCGATTCGTAAAAAGCTGGAGAAAGAGAGTAATAATTTTAATACACTGGTCCTGGATATTCGCATGCATCAAGCTGCGAAACTCATCACCACGACTGAGAAGCATATTAACAGTATTGCTAATGAAGTGGGCTATACCAGTACTTCATATTTTATCCGTAACTTTAAAGAGTTCTTTGGCATAACACCGAAACAGTTTGCCCTGAAGGTAAAAAAACAGTTCTGATAAATTATATACGCTCATTTTCCTCATTCATGCGTCGATATCTTTAATATCTTTCGCATGAGAAAGTCAGCGTTATTGAAGGTACCTCTCAGCAGGGGGGACAATCAGCCCCCTTGCATTCAGGTTGACCCAGGGGGATTACTGTTAAATTCAATCGACTAATAGCATGCTATAAGCGTTGATTTATCGAGAGAAAGTTGACTTTGTTATACTTCAGGGAAGGTGAATCTGGAGCGGGCGAAGGGAATCGAACCCTCGTATAGAGCTTGGGAAGCTCTCGTTCTACCATTGAACTACGCCCGCGATGAGGTGCGTTAAGCATTATAGGCTTTCACCCATGGCTGGCAAGCCCCCGGCACGTTAACTGACGGATTTATAAGCAACCGCCCGCGTGCAGGCGGGCGGTATAACGTTAACAGGAAGGCGATTTGCCCTGCGGCGGCAGGTAGCGCAGCGGATCGATAGCGGTCGCGCGGTAGCGCAACTGGAAGTGCAGACCGACGGAATCGGAGCCGGTGCTGCCCATCGTCGCGATTTTCTGCCCTGCCTTCACCTGCTGGCCGTTGTTGACCAGCATCGTGTCGTTGTGCGCGTAGGCGGTGATGTACTCTTCATTATGTTTAATCATGATGAGATTCCCGTAACCGCGCAGCTGGTTGCCGACATAGACCACCCTGCCCGCTGCCGAGGCGTAAATCGGCTGGCCGCGGCGACCGGCGATATCAATGCCTTTATTGCCGCCATCGGCGGTTGAATATCCCATCACCACTCTGCCGCTGGTCGGCCATCGCCAGCAGCGTTGGCCTGGCGGCGGCGCGTCCACTTTCGGCAGAGAGGCGGTTTTGCGTGCGGCCGTTGTCTGGCGGGAGGCGGTTTTACGTGAAGAGGCTGAACCAGAGGAACTACTCACGCGCAGCCGCTGTCCGACCTCGATCGTATAAGGCGCAGAGATGCCGTTCAGGCGCGCCAGCTCGCTGACGCTGGTACCCGTGATGCGGGAAATGCGATAGAGGGTGTCGCCTCGTTTGACCGTATAGACAGAGCCGCTATAGCCGCCTTTTGTCGCATCCGAGACGCCCGCTTTGTTACTCGAGCAGGCAGTCAGAAACAAGCAAAACAATAAACACAGCGTTTTCAGTAATGTGCGGGCGGGCGGCCAGTCCGTGTTCAAAACGGCTCCTTAATTCAGTGACACCTTGAAATAACGGCGCTTATCTTAGCAGCTACGCCCGGATGACCCAAACCCGTAACCATAAAAGAAAAGCCGCACGTCCCGAAGGAGCGCGCGGCTTTCATGATGAAGCCAGAAGGCTTATTTCACCGGACGCATCGCCGGGAAGAGGATCACGTCGCGGATGGTGTGGCTGTTGGTAAACAGCATTACCATACGGTCGATCCCGATGCCGAGGCCCGCCGTCGGCGGCAGGCCGTGCTCCAGCGCGGTCACATAGTCTTCGTCGTAGAACATCGCTTCATCATCGCCGGCATCTTTCGCGGCAACCTGATCCTGGAAGCGCTGCGCCTGGTCTTCCGCGTCGTTCAGCTCGCTAAAGCCGTTGCCGATTTCGCGGCCGCCGATGAAGAATTCAAAGCGGTCGGTGATTTCCGGGTTTTCATCATTGCGGCGCGCCAGCGGAGACACCTCTGCCGGGTATTCAGTGATGAAGGTCGGCTGAATCAGGTGCGCTTCGGCCACTTCCTCGAAGATCTCGGTCACAACGCGGCCCAGACCCCAGCTCTTCTCGACTTTAATGCCGACGGCCTGCGCAACGCCTTTGGCCTTCTCGAAATCATCCAGATCCGCCAAATCGGTTTCCGGGCGATATTTCTTGATGGCTTCGCGCATGGTCAGTTTTTCAAACGGCTTGCCGAAATCAAACGTCTCTTCGCCGTAAGGCACCTGCGTGGTGCCGAGCACATCCTGCGCCAGGGTGCGGAACAGGGATTCGGTCAGTTCGATCAGATCTTTGTAATCCGCATACGCCATATAGAGTTCCATCATGGTGAACTCAGGGTTATGGCGTACAGAGATGCCTTCATTACGGAAGTTACGGTTGATCTCAAACACGCGCTCGAAACCGCCTACCACCAGACGCTTGAGGTACAGCTCCGGCGCGATACGCAGATACATGTCGAGATCCAGCGCGTTGTGGTGCGTCACGAACGGACGCGCGGACGCGCCGCCCGGGATCACCTGCATCATCGGGGTTTCAACTTCCATAAAACCGCGGCCGACCATGAACTGACGGATACCTGCCAGGATCTGCGAGCGCACTTTAAAGGTCTTGCGGGATTCATCGTTAGCGATGAGATCAAGGTAACGCTGGCGGTAGCGCGCTTCCTGATCCTGCAGGCCGTGGAATTTATCCGGCAGCGGGCGCAGCGCTTTGGTCAGCAGACGCAGCTCGGTGCAGTGAATGGAAAGCTCGCCGGTTTTGGTTTTAAACAGTTTACCGCGGGCACCCAGGATATCGCCGAGATCCCATTTTTTGAACTGCTCGTTGTAGACGCCTTCCGGCAGATCGTCACGCGCCACATACAGCTGAATACGGCCGCCGACATCCTGCAGCGTAACGAAAGATGCTTTACCCATAATACGACGGGTCATCATACGGCCTGCTACGCAGACCTCAATGTTCAGCGCTTCCAGCTCTTCGTTTTCTTTACCATCGAAGTCAGCGTGCAGTTGGTCTGAGGTATGGTCGCGACGAAAATCGTTCGGAAACGCGACACAGTGTTCGCGAAGCGCAGCCAGCTTCTCGCGGCGCGTTTTCAGTTCGTTATTAAGATCGACCGCCGCTTCTGCGCCTTGTGCTTGTTGTTCAGACATGTTGGTTCCTCATAACCCTGCTTTCAGACTTGCTTCGATGAATTTATCCAGATCGCCGTCCAGCACCGCCTGTGTATTGCGGGTTTCAACGCCGGTGCGCAGATCTTTGATACGGGAATCGTCCAGCACGTAGGAGCGGATCTGGCTGCCCCAGCCGATATCGGACTTGTTATCTTCCAGCGCCTGCTTCTCAGCATTTTTCTTCTGCATTTCCAGCTCGTACAGCTTCGCCTTCATCTGCTTCATGGCCTGGTCTTTGTTTTTGTGCTGAGAACGGTCGTTCTGACACTGCGTGACCGTACCGGTCGGAATGTGGGTAATACGCACCGCGGATTCCGTACGGTTAACGTGCTGACCGCCCGCGCCTGACGCGCGGTACACGTCGATACGCAGATCCGCCGGATTGATTTCGATATCGATATCGTCTTCCACTTCCGGGTAAACAAACGCGGAGCTGAAAGAGGTGTGGCGGCGGCCGCCGGAGTCGAACGGACTCTTACGCACCAGACGGTGTACGCCGGTTTCCGTGCGCAGCCAGCCGAACGCGTAATCGCCGGAGATTTTAATGGTGGCGGATTTAAGGCCTGCCACTTCGCCTTCGGACTCTTCAATAATTTCTGTTTTAAAGCCGCGCGCTTCGGCCCAGCGCAGATACATACGCAGCAGCATGCTGGCCCAGTCCTGCGCTTCGGTGCCGCCGGAGCCGGCCTGGATGTCCAGGTAGCAGTCGGCGCTGTCATATTCGCCGGAGAACATGCGGCGGAATTCGAGCTGCGCGAGTTTGGCTTCAAGCTGGTCCAGCTCGGCAACCGCTTCATTGAAGGTTTCTTCATCGTCCGCTTCGACGGCAAGCTCAAGCAGGCCCGCTACGTCATCAAGCCCCTGGGACATCTGATCCAGCGTCTCGACGATTGCTTCAAGGGAGGAACGCTCTTTCCCCAGCGCCTGCGCGCGTTCGGGCTCGTTCCAGACGTCCGGCTGTTCCAGCTCGGCGTTTACTTCTTCAAGACGCTCTTTCTTGGCATCGTAGTCAAAGATACCCCCTAAGAACGTCTGAGCGCTCCGTGAGGTCCTGAATGCGGTTCTTTACCGGGTTAATTTCAAACATGGCTGTAGAATCTTTTAGTGATGAAGATGGGCAAAATGCGGTCGTAAAACGGAAAGTTTACCGGATTTACGCCGCCTTTTATAGTTTATCCTGGCGCTAAACGGGCCAGAGATGGTCGATAATTAATTGCAGGCTGCGGTTGCCGCGAAACTCATTCACATCAAGCTTATAGGCAAGCTCCACTTCGCGCACGCCAGGGTCTGGCCAGCAGGTGGTGTCGACGTTAAACGCGATGCCGTCAAGCAGCGGCCCGCCGCCGACCGGCTCCAGCATCAGCTTGAGGTGCCGCTCGCCGACCAGACGCTGTTGCAGAATGCGAAAACGCCCGTCAAACAGCGGCTCCGGGAACATCTGCCCCCACGGACCGGCGTCGCGCAGCATCTCCGCCACTTCCAGCGTCATCTCCTGCGGCGCGAGCGCCCCATCAGACCAGATTTCGCCTTGTAGCATCGCCGGATCTAACCAGTCGTTAACCAGTCCGGCGAAACGCGCCTGAAACTCCGGGAAACGCGCCTCTTCAAGCGAAAGCCCCGCCGCCATCGCATGGCCGCCGAACTTAAGCATCATGCCGGGATAGAGCGTGTCGAGACGCTCCAGCGCGTCGCGCATATGCAGGCCCTGCACCGAACGGCCCGAACCTTTGAGTATCCCCTCGCCCGCAGGCGCGAACGCGATAACCGGGCGATGAAAGCGCTCTTTAATGCGCGAGGCGAGAATGCCGACCACGCCCTGATGCCATTCAGGATGGAAAATCGCAATGCCGCTCGGCAGCGTTTCGCCGCTGCGCTCAAGCTGCTGGCAGAGCGTTAATGCTTCCGCCTGCATCCCCTGCTCAATTTCTTTACGGGTCTGGTTCAGCACGTCCAGCTCGTTTGCCAGCATGCGCGCCTCGCCGATGTTGTCGCACAGAAGCAGCGCGACGCCCACGGACATATCATCCAGCCTGCCTGCCGCGTTAAGCCGCGGCCCCAGCGCGAAGCCGAGATCGCTTGCCGTCAGGCGGTGCGCCTCGCGATTGGCTATCTCAAGCAGCGCGCGAATGCCCGGGCGGCATTTCCCGGCACGAATGCGGCTCAGCCCCTGCCAGATAAGAATGCGGTTGTTGGCATCCAGCGGCACCACGTCCGCGACCGTGCCGAGCGACACCAGATCGAGAAACTCCGCGAGATTCGGCTCCGGAATACCCTTTTCCGTAAACCAGCCGACGCTTCGTAAATGCGCGCGCAGCGCCAGCATCAGATAAAACGCAACGCCGACCCCTGCGAGCGATTTCGACGGGAACGTACACTCCGCCAGGTTCGGGTTGATGATAGCGCCCGCGGCTGGCAGCGTATCGCCGGGCAAATGGTGATCGGTAACCAGCACCGGAATGCCCAGTTCATGCGCGCGCGCAACGCCCGCATGGGACGAGATGCCGTTATCAACGGTCAGGATCATTTGCGCGCCACGCGCGTGGGCCTGATCGACCACTTCCGGGCTGAGGCCGTAGCCATCATCAAACCGGTTAGGCACCAGATACGCCACATTGCTTCCGCCAAGCGCGCGAAGCGCCAGCACGCTCAGCGCGGTACTGGTCGCGCCGTCCGCATCGAAATCGCCGACCACGATGATACGCAGCCCTTCGCGCAGCGCGTCATGCAACATCGCCACCGCGTCTTCAATTCCGCAGAGCTGCTGCCAGGGCAGCAGGCCTTTTACGCTGCGCTCAAGCTCCTGCGCGCCGCGCACCCCGCGACTGGCATAGAGCCTGCGGAGCAGCGGCGGTAAAGTATCCGGCAGCGTAATGGAGTTATCCGGGGAGCGCCTGCGAAGTTGTGTCTGTTTGCTCACCCGTTACTGTCCGCTCGCCTGAAGCTGTTTCTGATGCTCATCCAGGAACGCTTTCATCTCTTTAGGCCCCTGATAGCCCGGCACCATCGCGCCGTTGCTCAGCACGATCGCCGGTGTGCCCTGTACGCCAAACTGCACGCCGAGCTCGTAATGTTTCGCGGTGTCGACATCACAGCTCGCCGCCGCCACTTTGCCGCCGCCCATCGCGTTATCGAAGGCTTTATTGCGGTCTTTCGCGCACCAGATCGCCTGCATATCTTTCGCCGGCTCGCTGCGCGGCCCCTGACGCGGGAAGGCCAGATAGCGCACAGTGATGCCCAGCGCGTTGTAGTCTTTCATCTCTTCATGCAGCTTATGGCAATAACCGCAGGTGATATCGGTAAAGACGGTGATGACATGTTTTTCCTGCGGCGCTTTATAGACAATCATCTCTTTTTCGAGCGCGTTGAGTTTGGTCATCAGCATCTGGTTGGTCACGTTGACCGGCTGGCCGCCGCTGACGTCATACAGCGGCCCCTGGATAATATGTTTGCCGTCTTCGGTCACATAGATAACGCCGCTTTCGGTCAGCACGGTTTTCATACCTGCCAGCGGAGAGGGCTGAATGTCGGCATTCGCCACACCGAGTTTAGTGAGCGACTGCTTGATGGCGGCGTCATCCGCCTGGGCAAATCCTGAGAAAGCCGCCAGCGTAGCGGAGAGCAGCGCAATAGTTTTTTTCATAACGTGTCCTTAAATTCTGCACTCACGCTCTGGGGTGGTGCTGTTGATGAAGTTGCCGCAACCGTTCCGTCGCCACGTGAGTGTAGATCTGCGTGGTGGAAAGATCGCTGTGGCCTAAGAGCATCTGTACCACGCGCAAATCGGCGCCATGATTTAACAGATGCGTGGCGAACGCATGGCGTAAAACGTGCGGCGAAAGCTTTTCACTATCGATGCCCGCCAGTTGAGCATAATGTTTGATACGATGCCAGAAGGTCTGACGCGTCATCTGCCGGGCGCGATTGCTCGGAAAGAGGATATCCAGCGACTGCCCGTTAAGCAGCCACGGGCGGCCGTGCACGAGGTACTGTTCAAGCCAGTAAACGCCCTCCTCGCCAAGCGGCACCAGCCGCTCTTTGTTGCCTTTACCGATAACGCGAACGACGCCCTGGCGCAGGCTCACGTCGCTCATGGTCAGCCCGACCAGTTCAGAAACGCGCAAACCGGTGGCATAGAGCACTTCCAGCATGGCTTTATCACGCAGCTCAATGGGCTCTTCGACCGTCGGCGCCTGCAGAAGCCTTTCCACCTGCGCTTCGCTTAAATCCTTCGGCAGACGCTGCGGCAGCTTTGGCGACGCCAGCAACGCGCTCGGATCGTCATCGCGGATTTTTTCACGGTAGAGATGCTGAAACAACCGACGCACGGCGCTCAACATGCGCGCCGTGCTGGTCGCTTTGTAGCCGCCTTCGACGCGCTCTGCCAGCAACGTCTGGAGGTCGCCGCTCTGTACCGTCGCAAGGGACAACCCACGATGGTGCAACCACTCCACGACCATGTTGAGATCCCGCCGGTACGCGCTCAGGCTGTTTTCGGCCAGGTTGCGCTCAAGCCAGAGCGCATCGAGAAATTGTTCGATACGGGCTAAATCCTGTTCCACTACCACCTCACTGACGCTCCCGGTCGCTGCATTATGCCTGACTGGAAGCGGGATCTGATACACTGACGCTTCCGCACAATAGGAAATGAGACGTTATCGTTATGAACATTGGTCTTTTTTATGGTTCCAGCACCTGTTACACCGAAATGGCGGCTGAAAAAATCCGCGATATTATTGGTCCCGAACTGGTCACGCTGTACAACCTTAAAGACGACTCGCCGACGCTCATGGAACAGTATGATGTGCTGATCCTCGGCATTCCTACCTGGGATTTCGGCGAACTCCAGGAGGACTGGGAAGCCATCTGGGAACAGCTGGATGCGCTCAACCTCGACGGAAAAATCGTGGCGCTGTACGGCATGGGCGACCAGTTAGGTTACGGCGAATGGTTCCTCGACGCGCTCGGCATGCTCCACGACAAACTGAGCCCTAAAGGCGTGAAGTTTGTCGGCTACTGGCCTACGGAAGGCTATGAGTTCACGAGCGCGAAACCCGTTATCGCCGATGGCGAGCTGTTCGTCGGCCTTGCGCTGGATGAAACCAATCAATATGACCTGAGCGACGCGCGTATCGAAAGCTGGTGCGAGCAAATCCTCGGCGAAATGGCGGCGCACTTCTCCTGAGTTTGCCTGCGCGACGTCAGCGGTTGTCGCCCACGGGCTGTTGCAGCAACAGCCGACGTAAATCGCGCCACTCCGCCGCCGTCATGCTGTCTGACGCCAGCCACACATGATGGCGGCGCGTCGTTTTCGGATGACGCAGCCGCAGCATCATTCCGCTGCGCAACATCCAGGGCGTGGCGCAAATATGCCAGTCGACGCCCTGCCAGCGCAGCTGGTAATCGGCCGTCAGGCTCACCTCTCCCTGAAACGCATTGATACGCCGCTGACTGCGTACGCAGTCAAACACCACCAGAGACAGCAACAGCATCCAGACCGGCAGATACCGCAACGGCCACGGGAGCAGTAAAATAATAACGGCCACGGCGCCGTGCAGCAGCAGCGATACCCACTGCGAGCGCCATGAGACGCGAAGATCAGAGTGCCACAGGACCACGAGCCTGATTCCGCTGCTGGATCAATGCCACCATTCGCGCCAGTTCCGCATCGGCAGGTTTGCCATGATTCATCAGCCAGTTGAATAAATCAGGATCGTCACACTCCAGCAGGCGGACAAAAACGCGTTTGTCTTCATCGCTCAGGGAGTCGTAGTCATACTCAAAGAAAGGCATGATGGAAATATCCAGTTCGCGCATACCTCTGCGACATGCCCAGTGAATACGGGCTTTATTATTAATATCCATGTCTCTTACCTGCTAAACCACCATTGAATGACGAGAGGTAGTGTAACCCGTTTTTCACGCATCCTTCAGCCGAATGTGCGTATTTGCGAGGCGTTTTCCCGAATATAACGTTCCCGGTGCAACCGACATTTTTTCTTTCGAGCCGCCCCGAAGAATGCGTTAACGGCACAAAAGGGGATGCTAAAAGGCTTGCAAACTCCGTCGGCTCTTTAACAATATGAAGCTATCTCTCCACTCGCGTGGACCATTATTGCGATAGCACACTGGGACTTTATTTATGGCATTCACTCCATTTCCTCCCCGTCAGCCAGCCGCCAGCGCGCGTCTGCCGCTGACGCTCATTTCTCTGGAAGACTGGGCGCTGGCAACGATAACCGGCCCGGACAGCGAAAAATATTTGCAGGGCCAGGTGACGGCGGACGTTACCGAGCTTGGCGAGCATCAGCACCTGCTGGTGGCGCACTGCGATGCCAAAGGCAAAATGTGGAGCAACCTGCGTCTGTTCCGCCATGGCGACGGTTTCGCCTGGGTTGAACGCCGTAGCGTGCGTGACACGCAACTGGCGGAAATGAAAAAATACGCGGTGTTCTCGAAAGTCGCCATCGCGCCGAACGACGACGCCGTGCTGCTGGGTGTTGCTGGTTTTCAGGCGCGCGCGGCGCTGGCGAATCACTTTGCTACGCTCCCGGATGAACAAAATCCGCATGTAGTAGACGGCGGCGCCACGCTCCTGTGGTTCGGCCTGCCGGCGGAGCGCTTTATGGTGATTACCGACGCCGACACCGCCAGCCAGCTTACGGAAAAACTGCGTGGCGAAGCGCAGCTCAGCGCCAGCGCGCAGTGGCTGGCGCTGGACATCGAAGCCGGTTTCCCGGTGATTGACGCGCCGAACAGCAACCAGTTCATCCCGCAGGCAACCAATATTCAGGCGCTGGGCGGCATCAGCTTCAAGAAAGGCTGCTACGCAGGCCAGGAGATGGTGGCGAGGGCGAAATTCCGCGGCGCTAATAAGCGCGCGCTGTGGTATCTGGCAGGGCACGGCAGCCGTGTGCCGCAGCCTGGCGAAGATATTGAAATGCAGATGGGCGAAAACTGGCGTCGTACCGGCACCGTGCTGGCAGCCGTGCAACTGGATGACGGCCGTCTGCTGGCGCAGGTGGTGATGAACAACGATCTGGAAGCCGGCACGCTCTTCCGCGTTCGTGAAGAGAGCGGCGCGCATACGTTACATATCGAGCCGCTGCCCTACTCGCTCGAAGAGGCATAACCGTCTGAGGCCTGTATAAGGGCAGTAACGCCGCCAGGGGGCATCAGCCGCCTGGCGGTGAGTTTTCGAAAAGGGAGTGAGTGGAGCGGTTAGCGCAGCGCGCAGGCCTCAGCGGATGTAGAGGTAGATGGCCAGAAAATGGCAGACGCTGCCGCCCAGCACGAAACCGTGCCAGATGGCGTGGTTATACGGAATCCGCTTGCAGACGTAAAAAATGACGCCCAGCGAATAGATGATGCCCCCGGCGGCAAGCAGCGTCACGCTGGCAGGCGCGAGCTTCATCACCATCTGATAAATCACGACCAGCGACAGCCAGCCCATTAAAAGATACGTCACCAGCGACAACGCCTTAAAGCGATGCGCGATGGTGAGCTTAAACAGGATGCCGAGCAGCGCCAGGCCCCAGATAACTACCATCAATCCATGCGCCAGCGGAGATTTAAGCCCCACCAGCAAAAATGGCGTATACGTGCCGGCAATCAATAGATAAATCGCGCAGTGGTCAAACTTTTTAAGCCAGATTTTGGCGCGCGCGTGCGGTATGGCATGGTAAAGGGTCGAGGCGAGAAACAGCAAAATCATGCTGCCGCCATAGAGGCTGTAACTGGTAATGGCGGTGGCGCTGGCATTGCTGTCCACGGCCTGGATAAGGAGCAGGACGAGCCCGACTATCCCGAACACCAGCCCGATCCCGTGACTGATGCTGTTGGCTATCTCCTCAGCCAGTGAATATCCCTGCGCAAGTAATGGCTTACGAACCATGTGGCGACTCCGGTAAAACTGAATAAAAAAAACGCAGCCCACATAGCCTAACTGAGAATGATTCCAGTGAACACCTGTTCGCTAAAATAAATCTGTGACAGTCCGTAACCGCCCTGCTTACCGCTCGCCATAAAGTCGGGCGTTATTCATCAATCTTTTTAAAAGCAATCACATAGAACTCATTAAGCCCCGGGTAAATCTCTGTAATGACGTGTTTAAGTTCAGCCAGCGTCATGTTCTCCTGACGCGCGTGTTCGTCGTTCAGCTCTGCCAGAGTGACCGGCGTCACGCTAAGCACTTCAAGCGTGCAGAAGTAGCCATTATCTTCATAACGGCCGGTGCGCAGCCGCTGGCCTGGGGTGAAGTGCGCCTCGCTGCCGTCACGGATGGTGATCGTTTTGGTTCCCGCGAGAATATCCTGCTGGAAACGGGCGTAGAATGTGATGTCGTTTTTCATTGCGTCTCTCCCAAAATTACGGCCCATCATAAGCCTGACGGCGCACAGGCGCTATCCGCCCGCATACCCACACGCATAAAGAGTGACGCGCGCTCGCGCAATTTATGGCAGCATGGGCGAACCGATGCCGCTGAAAATGCCCGCGCCGGAGCCCGAACGCATTGACCAAAGGATGTTGCGCCGTGACGATGTTTACCCATTCCGCTGTCGCCAGCCTCAATAATCTTGAGATGATGGTTTACAATTTTGTAGTCAAAAACCGCGATAAGGTGATGTACATGACCATTCGCGAACTGGCGGATGCGGCGGGCGTCTCCACCACCACCGTGCTGCGTTTTTGTCGCAAGATGAATTGCGAAGGATATTCTGAATTCCGCGTGCGCTTTAAATTATATCTGGAACAAAATGAACCGCAGCAGGCGAATTTTGGCGCCAGCGAAATAATCAGTTTTTTCCGCAGCGTAAATAATGATGAATTTGACACCCTGTTGGATCAGGCCGCAGAAATTATTTTACAATCTGAGCGTATTATTTTTGTCGGCGCCGGCACCTCTGGCGCACTCGCTAAATATGGCGCGAGGTTTTTCTCAAATGTCGGAAAATTCAGTAACCACATCGATGACCCTTATTTCCCGGTGACCAGCGACATGGCGAAAAATGCGCTGGCGATTGTACTGTCGGTGTCTGGCGAAACAGAAGAGATCCTGCGTTTTGCCAGTCAGTTCAGCCTCCATAACTGCAAAGTCCTTTCCGTCACCAGCCATGATAATTCGTCGCTGGCGAAACTTGCTGACTTTAATCTTTCCTGGCATATCCCGCAAACGCGCATCGCGGGTGTGTATGATATTACAACGCAAATTCCTGTTATTTATATTCTCGAAACACTCGGTCGTAAGCTGGCGAAAAAACTCGCATAAAAAAACATCCTGTTTTTTATTTGTAACAAGTCACGCCATGCGCTATTTGTTATAGCGTGACTTTTCACTTCCCTTTGTTAGACTCGCAACCAGCCTCAATAACTTTATCGTTATTATTCCCTTTTACTATTTCTGTTAATGAGATGACACGATGAAACAGCTTAAATTACCGAAAGACTTTTTATGGGGCGGCGCGGTCGCGGCGCATCAGGTAGAAGGCGGCTGGAACCAGGGCGGCAAAGGGCCGAGTATTTGCGACGTCCTGACCGGCGGCGCGCATGGCGTCCCGCGTGAAATTACGCAGGAAGTCGAGCCGGGCAAATATTACCCAAACCATGAAGCCATCGACTTTTACGGCCATTATAAAGAAGACATCAAGCTCTTCGCCGAAATGGGCTTTAAGTGTTTCCGCACCTCTATCGCCTGGACGCGTATTTTCCCCAACGGCGACGAGACGCAGCCTAACGAAGCGGGCCTTCAGTTCTACGACGACATGTTCGATGAGCTGCTGAAATACAATATCGAACCGGTGATTACGCTTTCTCACTTTGAAATGCCGCTGCATCTGGTGCAGCAGTATGGCGGCTGGACGAACCGCAAAGTGGTGGATTTCTTTGTTCGCTTCGCCGAAGTGGTGTTTGAGCGCTACAAGAATAAGGTCAAATACTGGATGACCTTTAATGAGATCAACAACCAGCGCAACTGGCGCGCGCCGCTGTTCGGCTACTGCTGTTCCGGGGTTGTCTACACCGAGCACGACAACCCGGAAGAGACGATGTATCAGGTGCTGCACCACCAGTTCGTGGCGAGCGCCATGGCGGTGAAAATCGGCCATCGCATCAACCCGGCGATGAAAATCGGCTGCATGCTGGCGATGGTGCCGCTCTACCCGTTCTCGTGCAAGCCCGAAGACGTGATGTATGCGCAGGAATCGATGCGCGAGCGTTATGTCTTCACCGATGTTCAGCTGCGTGGCTACTACCCGTCTTACGTGCTGAACGAGTGGGAGCGCCGTGGTTTCAGTATCAAAATGGAAGAAGGCGACGCGCAAATCCTGCGTGAAGGCTGCTGCGATTATCTGGGTTTCAGCTATTACATGACCAACGCGGTGAAAGCCGAAGGCGGCAGCGGCGATGCGCTGAGCGGTTTCCAGGGCAGCGTGCCGAACCCGCATGTGAAAGCCTCCGACTGGGGCTGGCAGATTGACCCGGTGGGCCTGCGCTACGCGCTGTGCGAGCTTTACGAGCGTTATCAGAAGCCGCTTTTCATTGTGGAGAACGGCTTCGGCGCGTATGACAACGTGGAAGCGGACGGCAGCATTAATGACGATTACCGCATCGATTACCTGCGCGCCCATATTGAGCAGATGATGAAAGCGGTGACGTATGACGGCGTGGATCTGCTGGGCTACACGCCGTGGGGCTGTATCGACTGCGTTTCTTTCACCACCGGCCAGTACAGCAAACGTTACGGCTTTATCTATGTGAACAAGCACGACGACGGCACGGGCGATATGTCACGCTCACGCAAGAAGAGTTTTGCCTGGTATAAAGCAGTAATTGCAAGTAACGGCGAGACGCTGTGATGTGATGCTACCGCGGATAGTCGCGCCGGGTTGTAGTCGTGGCGATTATCCCCGGTGGGTGCGCTGCGCTTACCTACCCTACGATTCGGCGATGCTCTGTATTGTAGGGCAGGTAAGCGCAGCGCACCCGCCTTAAACGCCCCTATTTACCGCCCGCCAGATCGAGAAAACTCCCCGTCACGTACGAGGCTTTATCACTCAAAAGCCAGGCTATCGCTTCCGCCACCTCTTCCGGCTGCCCGCCACGCTGCATCGGCAGGGCGGACTTCACGCGGTCAACGCGCCCTGGCTCGCCGCCGCTGGCGTGAATATCGGTATAGATCAGCCCCGGACGCACGCCGTTAACACGTATTCCCTGCGCGGCGACCTCCAGCGACAGCCCAATGGTGAGCGAATCCACCGCCCCTTTTGAGGCCGCGTAATCGACATATTCGCCGGGCGCGCCAAGCCGCGAGGCGGCAGACGACACATTGACAATCGCCCCGCCCTGCCCGCCGTGATGATGCGCCATGCGCTTCACGGCCTCCCGGCAGCACAGAAAGTAGCCCGTCACGTTGGTAGCCAACACTTTGTTAATGCGCTCCGCCGTCAGGTTCTCGGTCATGCACTGGGTAAACAGCACGCCCGCGTTATTCACCAGCGCGCAGAGCGGCTCGCCCCGCTCATCGACTGCCCTGAACATCGCCATGACTTGCCGCTCGTCGCTGATGTCGGCCTGAATGGCGAACGCGCGTCCGCCGCTCACCACGATGCGCTCAACAACTTCCTGCGCCGCCGCGGCGTTATGCAGATAATTGACCGCCACGGTGTAGCCCTGCGCGCCCAGCAGCAGCGCCGTCGCTTTGCCAATGCCGCGGCTCGCGCCGGTGATAAGTGCAACGGACATACTTCTCTCCTTTTTATCGTGTGGGATACAGAAAGCTTGCGGTACCTTACGCATCCGCGCGGCACAGGGATACTCTACCAATCAGGTAGTGCTGGCATAACAGCGTGCGGCACGGAATAAAAAAGGGCGCCGAAGCGCCCTCTGTGATGTGATTTTTTATGCCTGACGTTACTGGTATTCGCTCATCGGCACGCAGGAGCAGAACAGATTACGGTCGCCATAGACGTCATCAAGACGCTTCACGGTCGGCCAGTATTTATTCTCAAAGCCCGCCGGGAAGGCCGCCAGCTCGCGGCTGTAGGCGTGTTCCCACGCCTGCGCCAGTTCGCGCTGCACGTGCGGCGCGTTCACCAGCGGGTTGTCGTCCTGCGGCCATTCGCCCTGCGCCACGCGGTCGATTTCGCCACGAATAGCCAGCATCGCGTCGATAAAGCGGTCCAGTTCAACTTTGCCTTCCGATTCGGTCGGTTCAACCATCAGCGTGCCCGCCACCGGGAAGGACATGGTCGGCGCGTGGAAACCATAGTCGATAAGACGCTTGGCGATATCCAGCTCGCTGATACCGGTCATCTCTTTCAGCGGACGAATATCCAGAATGCATTCGTGCGCCACGCGGCCGTCTCGGCCGGTATAGAGCACCGGATAGGCGTCTTTCAGGCGGCTCGCGATGTAGTTCGCGTTGAGGATGGCCGTCTGGCTCGCTTTTTTCAGCCCCTGCGATCCCATCATGCGGATATACATCCAGCTTATCGGCAGAATCGACGCGCTGCCGAAAGGCGCCGCGGAAACCGCGCCCTGCGAGGTCAGCATGCCTTCAATCTGCACCACGCTGTGGCCCGGTACGAACGGCGCCAGGTGCGCTTTCACGCCAATCGGGCCCATGCCCGGACCGCCGCCGCCGTGCGGAATGCAGAACGTTTTATGCAGGTTAAGATGCGACACATCCGCGCCGATGTAGCCCGGCGAGGTGATGCCCACCTGGGCGTTCATGTTGGCGCCGTCGAGGTAAACCTGGCCGCCGTACTGATGCACGATGTCACACACTTCGCGGATGGTTTCTTCATACACTCCGTGGGTGGACGGGTAGGTGACCATGATGCAGGAGAGCTTATCGCCCGCCGTTTCGGCTTTGGCACGCAGATCGGCGAGATCGATATTGCCCTGCTTATCACAGGCGACCACCACCACCTGCATCCCCGCCATCTGCGCCGACGCCGGGTTAGTGCCGTGCGCGGAGCTCGGAATAAGGCAGATATCGCGATGGCCTTCGTTGCGACTCTCGTGATAATGGCGAATCGCCAGCAGGCCCGCGTATTCACCCTGCGCGCCGGAGTTCGGCTGCATGCACAGCGCGTCGTAGCCGGTCAGTTTCACCAGCCAGTCGGAGAGCTGGCTAATCATCTGCAGATACCCTTCCGCCTGATCCGCCGGACAGAACGGATGCAGCTCGGCGAATTCCGGCCAGGTGATCGGGATCATTTCCGCCGCCGCGTTAAGTTTCATGGTGCAGGAGCCAAGCGGGATCATCGCCTGATTCAGCGCCAGATCTTTACGCTCGAGGCTGTGCATATAGCGCATCATCTCGGTTTCGCTGTGGTAGCGATTAAAGACCGGATGCGTCAGGATCGCGTCATCGCGCAGCATCGCGGGCGGAATGGAGCGGCTGTCATGCGCCACGTCTTTATCCAGCGCGTCGATATCCACTGCCGCGTCGCCGCCCGTGACCACGCGCAGCAGCGCCTGCACATCGGCGCGGGTCGTGGTTTCATCAAGCGTAATGCCCACCGCGCCCGGAATATCGCTGCGCAGGTTGATTTCACTGGCCTGCGCGCGCGCCAGAACAGTGGCTTTATCCGCCACCTCGACGCACAGGGTGTCGAACCAGGTCGCGTGACGCAGCTTCAGTCCTTTCTGTTGCAGGCCCGCCGCCAGAATATCGGCGAAACGGTGAATGCGGCTGGCGATACGCTTCAACCCTGCCGGGCCGTGGAACACGGCGTAGAGGCTCGCGATATTGGCCAGCAGCACCTGGGAGGTACAGATGTTGGAGTTCGCTTTCTCGCGGCGAATGTGCTGCTCGCGGGTCTGCATCGCCATACGCAGCGCGGTGCGCCCGGCGGCGTCTTTCGACACGCCGATAATGCGCCCCGGCATAGAGCGTTTAAATTCATCGCTGGCGGCAAAGAACGCGGCGTGCGGGCCGCCATAGCCCATCGGGACGCCAAAACGCTGGGCGGAGCCGAAGACGATATCCGCGCCCTGTTTGCCAGGCGCGGTCAGGAGCACCAGCGCCATAAAATCGGCCGCCACGCTCACAATCACTTTGCGGGATTTCAGCTCGCTAATCAGTTCGCGATAGTCATGCACCTCACCGGTGGTGCCGACCTGCTGCAACAGCACGCCGAACAGATCCTGATGATCGAGCGCCTTTGGCGCGTCATCGACGATCACCTCAAAGCCGAACGTTTCGGCGCGGGTGCGGACCACATCCAGCGTCTGCGGATGCACATCCGCGGCCACGAAGAAACGATTGGCGTTTTTCAGTTTGCTGACGCGTTTGGCCATCGCCATGGCTTCCGCCGCCGCGGTGGCTTCATCGAGCAGCGAGGCGGAGGCGATATCGAGCCCCGTCAGATCCAGCGTCACCTGCTGGAAGTTCAAAAGCGCTTCCAGACGCCCCTGTGACACCTCCGGCTGATACGGCGTATAGGCCGTGTACCAGCCCGGATTCTCCAGCATATTGCGCAGGATCACCGGCGGCGTGTGCACCGCGGTGTAACCCATGCCGATATAGTTTTTAAAGCGCTTGTTGCGCCCGGCGATAGCTTTGAGCTCCGCCAGCGCGGCGAATTCGGTGGCGGCGTCGCCGACGTCGGGCGGCGTCGCAAGCTGGATATCCGCAGGAACGATTTGCGAAATCAGCGCATCCAGCGAGTCCGCGCCAACGGTGCGCAGCATCTCCTGCTGCTGGTCAACACCCGGTCCGATATGGCGCTCGATAAAAGCGTCGCGATTTTCCAGGTGGCTCAGGGTCTGGGTCATGGGCGATATTTCCTGAAACGTGCAGTGAGGCAAATAAATGCGATGGTCAGTCGTGCTCCCGGCGGGAGCGGCGCGGGCGTAAGCGGCGCCCGCGCGTGCCCCTGTCGTTACGCAGGGGCGAGGTCCCGTGAATTACTCGTCTTCTAACAGCGCTTCATACGCGCTGGCATCCAGCAGCGCGGCCACTTCGGCCTCATCGCTGGCTTTGATTTTGAAGATCCAGCCCTGGCCGTAAGGCTCGCTGTTAACCAGTTCCGGCGAATCGCTCAGCGCGTCGTTGACGGCCACGATCTCGCCGCTGACCGGCGCGTAGATGTCGGAGGCGGCTTTTACGGACTCCGCGACGGCGCAATCATCGCCCGCGTTAACCGTCGTGCCCACATCCGGCAGATCGACAAACACCATGTCGCCCAGCAGCTCCTGCGCGTGCTCGGTGATCCCGACGGTGTAAGTGCCGTCAGCTTCTTTACGCAGCCATTCGTGTTCTTTGCTGTATTTCAGTTCGTTTGGCACATTGCTCATTGCTTCTCTCCTGATAACAAAACTTACTGCGTGACCGGCTTACCGGCGCGCACGAAAATGGGTTTAGTAACTTTCACGGGCATTTCGCGATTGCGGATCTGCACAATGGCAGTATCGCCGATACCCGCGGGAACGCGAGCCAGCGCTATGCTGTAGCCGAGCGTCGGCGAGAAGGTGCCGCTGGTGATAATGCCTTCGCGGGCGTTGCCTTGGTCATCGGTGAAACGCACCGGCAGTTCGCCGCGCAGTACGCCTTTTTCCGTCATCACCAGGCCAACCAGCTGTTCGGTGCCGTTCTCACGCTGGGCTTCCAGCGCGTCGCGGCCGATAAACGCGCGGTCTTCCGGCTGCCAGGCGATCGTCCAGCCCATATTGGCGGCGAGCGGCGAGACGCCCTCGTCCATCTCCTGGCCGTAAAGGTTCATGCCCGCCTCAAGGCGCAGCGTATCGCGCGCGCCAAGGCCGCACGGTTTGACGCCCGCTTCCACCAGCTGGCTCCAGAATCCGGCCGCTTTTTCATTCGGCATCGCGATTTCATAGCCCGCTTCGCCGGTGTAGCCGGTGGTGGCGATAAACAGGTCATCCGCCTGCACGCCGAAGAAAGGCTTCATGCCGTCTGTGGCTTTACGCTGCGCGTCGTTAAACAGCGTGGCGGCTTTCGCCTTCGCGTTCGGCCCCTGGACGGCGATAAGGGAGAGATCGTCGCGCACGGTCACGGAAACGCCATACGGTTCGGCGTGCTCGTTGATCCAGGCGAGATCTTTTTCACGGGTGGCGGAGTTTACGACCAGGCGGAAATAGTCTTCGGTCATGAAATAGACAATCAGATCATCAATCACGCCGCCGGAGGCGTTGAGCATGCCGGTATAGAGCGCTTTGCCCGGCTGGGTGAGTTTTGCCACATCGTTCGCCAGCAGGTAGCGCAGGAATTCGCGGGTACGCGCGCCGCGCAGGTCGACAATGGTCATATGGGAGACATCAAACATCCCCGCGTCGTTACGCACCGCATGGTGTTCATCAATCTGCGAGCCGTAATGCAGCGGCATCATCCAGCCGTGGAAATCCACCATGCGCGCGCCGCAGAGGTTGTGCTGTTCATACAACGGGGTTTGTTGAGCCATCTTTTCCTCATCCTGTCAGCCGGGTTGGTGTGGGTTTCAGACGGCGCAACGCCCTGCATGAAACCCGGCGCCGGCGCCGATCCCGGCGGCGACGCAAACGTTAACTTGCGTCTGAACTTATCACCGAACGAGGGCGTAAACCATAAGGCTGGCGGGGCCATCAGATTAGCTTATGGCCTGAAATCGTTTTTCACCCTGCAGCACGAAAAACTACCTGAAAGGTTTCAGGCACGGCCAAAACGCTAACGCTTTGCCGTGTTTTCAAAATAAGCGTGCAGAAATCGCTGTTTTGAGGGGAAATTCATGAAAGTGAAAATTTCGACAGATTAAAAAAACTAATTCGAAAAAGAGGGTGAAATTAGAATATTTCAAACGGGGAGCGACTTCTCTTTCCGGGGGCCGGAAAGAGAAGTGTGACGCAGTTAACGCAACCACTCCGGCAGATCGTTAAGCCCCATCGCCTGGCGAATCAGCTGCGGTTTAACACCCGGCAGTTTATCGGCAAGCGTTAAGCCCAGATCGCGCAGCAGTTTTTTCGCAGGATTCGAGCCGGAGAAAAGCTCGCGGAAGCCCTGCATGCCCGCCAGCATCATCGCGGCGGCATGCTTGCGGCCGCGCTCGTAGCGGCGCAGATAAAGGTGCTGCCCGATATCTTTGCCCTGCTGATGCAGACGGCGCAGTTCGCTTATCAGCTCGGCGGCATCCATAAAGCCGAGGTTAACGCCCTGCCCGGCCAGCGGATGGATGGTATGCGCCGCGTCGCCGACCAGCGCCAGACGGTGCGCGGCGAACTGGCGCGCGTAACGCCCGGTGAGCGGAAAGACATGGCGCTCGCTCTCAAGCGCGCATAAGCCGAGGCGATTATCGAACGCCACGCAGAGCGCCTGATTAAACGCCGAGACCGGCGCCTGCTGCATCCGGTCGGCTTCCTGAGGGGAAAGCGACCAGACGATGGAACAGAGATGCGGGTCGCTGAGCGGCAGAAACGCCAGAATACCGTCGCCGTGGAACACCTGGCGCGCCATGCCGCCATGCGGCTCTTCGGTGCGGATCGTGGCGACCAGCGCATGATGCTGGTAATCCCAGGACGTCAGCGGAATTTCCGCTTTCGCGCGCAGCCAGGAGTTGGCACCATCAGCGCCGATAACCAGACGCGCCGTCAACATGTTGCCGTCTTCAAGCGTAAGGAAAGCTTCGTTTTCGCCCCACGCGACCTGTTGCAGCGTCGCGGGCGCCATCAGCGTCACCGATTTGCACTGCTGCGCTTTTTGCCACAGCGCGTAGTGGATCGCCTGGTTTTCAATAATGTGCCCGAGATGGCTGAAGCCAAACGACGCGTCATCAAACGCGATGCGCCCGAAACTGTCTTTCTCCCAGACTTCCATGCCGTGATAGGCGGTGGCGCGCTGGCGAAGAATGGCGTCCCAGACATCAAGCTTTTTGAGCAACGCTTCGCTGGCGGCGTTAATCGCCGACACCCGCAGCGCCGGCGGCGCGCTCGCCTCCAGCGGTTCCGGCGCGCGCTGCTCCAGCACCGCGACGCGCAGCCCGCTGCCTTCCAGCCCGCAGGCTACCGCCAGCCCGACCATGCCGCCGCCGACAATCGCTACATCTACACTTTGCACATTCGACTCCTTAGCGCGGCACCCAACCAAGGGTGCGTCTGGCCAGCGCGTCACGCGCCGGGGTAAATAGATCCATTGCCATCAGGCCAAGGTTGCGCCCGACCACCAGCGGCGACCAGCGGTTGGCGAAAAGCTGCACCAGCCCGTCGGTCACGCCGATCGTCGCGGCTTTATCCTGCTCGCGGCGCTGTTGATACGCGCCAAGCACCGGATACGCGCCGATATCTTCGCCGCGCGCGAAAGCCTGCGCCAGCGTCTCGGCGAGCGTCATCACATCGCGCAGCCCAAGGTTAAACCCCTGCCCTGCGATCGGGTGCAGCGTCTGGGCGGCGTTGCCGACCAGCGCCGTGCGGTGAGAAATCACCCGCGAGGCGAGACTTAACGCGAGCGGATAACCGCTACGCGCGCCCGCGTGCGTAATACGCCCCAGCCGCCAGCCAAAGGCGGTCTGGAGTTCGCGGCAGAAGCGATCGTCGCTCCAGCCCAGCACCTCAGCCTGTTTATCGAGAGGATGGCACCAGACGAGCGAACTGCGACCGCCCGACATCGGCAGCAGCGCCAGCGGGCCGTGTTCGGTAAAACGCTCGAACGCACGGCCCTGATGCGGCAGCGCCGTCGCGACATTCGCAATGATTGCCGCCTGATGATAAGGCTGCTGACGCCACTCGATGCCGCACTGCGCACCAATGGACGAGCGCGAACCATCGGCCGCTACCAGCAGTTGCCCTTCCAGCGTCTCGCCGTTATCAAGCTGTACGCTGACTGCCTCGTCACGGCGCGTAATGGCCGTCACGCGCGCGGGGCAGTGCAGATGCACGCCCGGCGCTTTACGCAGCAGGCTGAAAAGCCGCTGACCGGCGTCGTGCAGCTCCACGACATTCCCCAGCGCCTGCGTCTGGTAATCGCGCGCGTTCAGCGTCACAAAACCGGCGTGGCCGCGGTCGCTGACGTGAACGGTGGTGATAGGCGTCGCGCAGGGCGCGAGCGCCTGCCAGACGCCGACGCGCGCCAGCTCGCGGCAGGTGCCGTCGGCAAGCGCGATGGCGCGGGCGTCAAAGCCCGGATGCGCGGCGGACTCCGGCGCGCTGGCTTCCACCAGATGCACCGCCAGCGCGCCGTGGGTAAACCGGGAGATAGCCAGCGCAAGCGTCGCGCCAGCCATGCCGCCGCCGGCGATAATCACGCTCATGAGCGCGGCGCTGCCGCCATCAGCGCTTCGATATCGTCCGCCGATTTCACCACGCTGGCGGTCAGGTTCTCATTGCCGGTTTCGGTAATGACGATATCGTCTTCGATACGGATGCCGATACCGCGATATTCTTCAGGCACGTCGGCGTCCGGCGCGATATAAAGCCCCGGCTCCACGGTGATGACCATGCCTGGCGCCAGGATACGCGAGCGATCGGGGCCGTAGAAGCCGACATCATGCACATCCAGCCCCAGCCAGTGGCTGAGCCCGTGCATAAAGTACGGACGGTGCGCGTTTTCCGCGACCAGCTGCTCCACGTCGCCGTTGAGAATGCCCAGCCCGACGAGCCCTTTCACCATTACGCGCACCACGTCGCCGGTCACATCCTGAATTGAGGTGCCAGGACGGAAGAGACGCAGCGCGGTTTCCAGCGATTCCAGAACAATGTCATATACCGCGCGCTGCGCAGGCGTGAATTTGCCGTTCACCGGGAAGGTGCGGGTGATATCGCCCGCGTAGCCTTTGTATTCACAGCCCGCGTCGATAAGCACTAAATCGCCGTCGCGCAGCTGGCTTTCGTTTTCGGTGTAATGCAGGATGCAGCCGTTTTCGCCGCCGCCCACAATGGTGTTGTAGGAGGGAAAGCGCGCGCCGTGGCGGGTGAATTCATGCAGAATTTCGCCTTCCAGCTGGTATTCATACATGCCCGGACGGCACGTCTGCATGGCGCGAATATGGGCCAGCGCGCTGATTTCGCCGGCGCGGCGCATGACGGCCAGCTCTTCCGGCGATTTAAACAGGCGCATTTCGTGTACCCAGGGGCGCCAGTCGGTGAGCGTGGCGGGCGCGGAGAGATTCTGACGCGCGCCGCGGCGCAGTTTATCCAGCGCGGTGAACACGATGGCGTCGGCATAAGGGTATTCGCCCTGCGCGTGGTAGACCACATCCAGCCCGTTCAGCAGTTGATACAGCTGCTCGTCGATTTCGTTAAACGCCAGCGCGCGGTCGACGCCAAGCTTCGCCGGGGCCGCCTCCTGCCCGAGACGACGGCCAAACCAGATCTCCGCGGTCTTATCGCGCAGACGGTTAAAGATAACGCTGTGGCTGTGCGTTTCATCGCTTTTAATCAGCACCAGCACCGCTTCGGGTTCATTGAAGCCGGTGAAGTACCAGAAATCGCTGCTCTGGCGGTACGGGTATTCGCTGTCGGCGCTGCGCGTCGCTTCCGGCGCGGCGAAAATCAGCGCCGCGCTGGCCGGAGCCATTTTCGCCAGCAACGCCTGACGGCGTCGCAGAAACTCTTGCTGTGTCATTGCACCTCCTGAGTAAACGAATGTTAGTGAAGCGTGGGCTTTTTCACTTCCGGCGCGGTCGGTGACTGGCGCGTAAAGGTGTCGTGGCAGAGCAGCGCCGCGACGCGCACATACTCGATGATCTCCTCAAGCGACATCTCCAGCTCTTCCTGATCTTCGCCTTCGTCATAGCCGAGCTGGGCGATGTTGCGCAGGTCGTCGATGGCTTCGCCGGTTTCGCCGGTGATTTTGTCGAGCTTCGGTTGGGTGACGCCGAGGCCCAGCAGGAAGTGGTTCACCCAGCCCGCCAGCGCATCGGCGCGGTCAAAGACCGAGACATCGTCGCCGTCCGGCAGCCAGAGCTGGAACATAAAGCCGTCATCCTCCAGCGTATCGCTGGTGGCGGCGTGCAGCTGACGCAGCGCCTGAGCGAGCTGCTGGCCGAACGCCAGCCCCTCGTTGGTCAGGTCGTGCAGCAGCGGTTGCCAGCTGCTGTCATGATTGCCGCCGCACAGGATTCCACTGATAAGGCCGTGCATTTCTGCGGGGGTCAGGCCCACGCCTTGCTGATTGAGCAACTGGCCGACCTCGTCGTAACCAGGCATTTCGTTCTGTATAGACATGCGCATTCGTCGTCGTTGGGAGGAGGAGTTCGTGTTATGCTACCACTTCGTGCCCTGGTGATACCAGAAAAGGGCTTGTGTCTTCATATCAGGGTAGCTATAGTGTCGCCCCTTCGCAGCCCCGGCGCGAATGGTTGGCGAGTCAACAGCAGGAAAGTGGAATGTCTGCACAACCAGTCGATATCCAAATTTTTGGGCGTTCACTGCGGGTGAATTGCCCGCCTGAACAGCGAGATGCACTGAATCAGGCTGCGGACGAGCTGAATCAACGGTTGCAAGATCTGAAAGTTCGCACTAGAGTCACCAATACTGAGCAGTTAGTTTTCATCGCAGCATTAAACATCTGTTATGAGCTGGCTCAGGAAAAAGTGAAAACCCGTGACTACGCGGCCAACATGGAACAGCGTATCCGGATGCTCCAGCAGACCATTGAACAAGCATTACTTGAGCAAGGTCGCATAAGCGAAAGAGCGGAGCCAAAGTTTGAATAACGCTTCAGGGTTTACTATGGTAGAGTGACCGTGAAGTAAAAAATTTCTCTGAGATGTTCGCAAGCGGGCCAGTCCCCTGAGCCGATATTTCAAAAAAACAGAATGTGACGCTCCACGGTTGGTGAGCATGCTCGGTTCGTCCGAGAAGCCTGAAAACCGTGACGACGCATTCACCTTGAACCACGGGTTCAAGGGTTACAGCCTGCGGCGGCATCTCGGAGATTCCCCCTTCTTCTACTACCATGACTGAATTTCCCGTTACTTCAGACCTTCGTCAGCACATCCGTAAAGAGATCCGCTACAAGCGCCGTGCGCTGACGGCCGAGCAGCAGGCGCATTTCGCCGAACAGGCCGCTGCGCGTATGCTGGGCTTCGCCCCGGTGGTGGAAGCGAAAAGCGTGGCGGTGTTTCTCTCTTTTGATGGCGAGCTTGATACCCGTCCGCTAATTGAAGGACTATGGCGCGCCGGAAAACAGGTGTGCCTGCCCGTGCTTCACCCTTTCAGCCCCGGCAATTTGCTGTTTCTGCGCTATCTGCCGGACAGCCTGCTCGCCACGAATCGTCTGAAAATCCTTGAGCCTGCGCTGGATGTGCGCCATGTCCTGCCGTTAGACCGTCTCGACGTGCTTATCACGCCGCTGGTGGCGTTTGACAACACTGGACAGCGCCTCGGCATGGGCGGCGGTTTTTACGATCGCACGTTGCAAAACTGGCGCGCGCACGGATTCTTGCCGGTCGGCTACGCGCACGATTGTCAGCAGGTGGAAAGCCTCCCGGTGCAGGAGTGGGATATTCCCCTGCCCGCGGTGGTGACGCCGACCAAAACCTGGCGCTGGTGAAATAAAAAGCCGGGTCGCTTACGCTAACCCGGCTCAACATCTCGTTCAGCAGGCCGGGTAAAATGCCCGGCCTTATCACTTCAGTACAGCAGGCGCGCGCGGATCGTGCCCTGAATCGCCTTCATGCTTTGCAGCGCGTTGTACGCGATATCTTCCGGCGCATCCACATCAATCACCACATAGCCCATCTGCGGCGTGGTTTGCAGATACTGCGCCGCGATGTTAATGCCCTGCTCGGCAAAGATCTGGTTGATGGCGGTCAGCACGCCCGGACGGTTTTCGTGGATGTGCAGCAGGCGGCTGACGCTGCCGCCGTGCAGCGGCAGAGAGACTTCCGGGAAATTCACCGCTGAGAGCGTCGAGCCGTTATCGGAGTATTTCGCGAGCTTGCCCGCCACTTCCAGACCGATGTTTTCCTGCGCTTCCTGGGTTGAACCGCCGATGTGCGGCGTCAGGATCACATTGTCGAACTCGCACAGCGGCGAGTTAAACGGATCGCTGTTGGTCGCAGGTTCAACCGGGAAGACGTCAATCGCCGCGCCCGCCAGATGTTTGCTGGAGAGCGCCTCGCACAGCGCCGGGATATCGACCACCGTACCGCGCGCGGCGTTAATCAGCAGCGCGCCAGGCTTCATCAGCGCCAGCTCTTCCGCGCCAATCATATTTTTGGTCGACGCGTTTTCCGGCACATGCAGGCTCACCACGTCGCTCATGTTGAGCAGATCGGAGAGATGCTGGACCTGGGTTGCGTTGCCGAGCGGCAGCTTGCTTTCGATATCGTAGAAAAACACGTTCATCCCCAGCGATTCCGCGAGGATACCAAGCTGGGTGCCGATATGGCCGTAACCGATAATACCCAGTTTTTTACCACGCGCCTCAAACGACCCCGTCGCGAGTTTGTTCCAGATGCCGCGATGCGCTTTGGCGTTCGCTTCAGGAATGCCGCGCAGCAGCAGCAGCAGTTCGCCAATTACCAGCTCGGCTACCGAGCGAGTGTTGGAGAACGGCGCGTTGAAGACCGGAATGCCGCGCTTCGCCGCCGCGTCCAGATCCACCTGGTTGGTGCCGATGCAGAAGCAGCCGACCGCGACCAGTTTTTCCGCTGCGGCAAAAATCTCTTCAGTCAGATGAGTACGGGATCGCAGGCCGATAAAGTGCGCATCGCGGATGGACGCTTTCAGCTGTTCGCTGTCGAGCGCGCCCTTGTGGTATTCGATATTGGTATAACCTGCGGCACGCAGGCTATCGATGGCTTTCTGGTGAACCCCTTCCACCAGCAAGAATTTAATTTTGTCTTTCTCCAGCGATACTTTTGCCATTTCCCGACCCTGTCTTGTCTGAACTGTTATGAAGCTGAAATAAGCCAGCCTTCTGCCAACATATCAAAATTTGCGTTTCCGGCAATATGAACGTTTGCGTCGCGACATTGAAGAAACATCACGCAGAGATAAAAGGCAGAAGAAAATGTCGCATGGCAGAAATATGACGGAAGGATTAACAGGATGGATACAAAAATGTGAGAGATGTCACCAAATTTAACGCAGGGGAATTTTTTTAACCGCAGGGGCGCCGGAACGCCCCTGTCAGATCATTTTACGATGG
This sequence comes from Cronobacter universalis NCTC 9529, assembly GCF_001277175.1. Classification (NCBI taxonomy): domain Bacteria; kingdom Pseudomonadati; phylum Pseudomonadota; class Gammaproteobacteria; order Enterobacterales; family Enterobacteriaceae; genus Cronobacter; species Cronobacter universalis. Next base: position 3,478,114 of record NZ_CP012257.1, read on the forward strand.
TTTTTACGCCGTCTACAGTGCCGATGAGCGCCACGTCCGCGCCGCGGTTCGCAAACAGGCCGACGGTGACGACGCCCGGAATGCCGTTGATGGCGTTCTCCAGCGCAATCGGATCCAGAATGGTCAAACCATAAACGTCCAGAATCACGTTGCCGTTATCCGTCACCACGCCCTGACGATACTCCGGGCGTCCGCCGAGCCTGACCAACTGACGCGCGACCGCGCTGCGGGCCATCGGGATCACTTCCACCGGCAGCGGGAAAGTGCCGAGCACATCCACCTGCTTGGACGCGTCCGCGATACAGATAAACTTTTCTGCCACCGACGCGATGATTTTCTCGCGCGTCAGCGCCGCGCCGCCGCCTTTGATCATCTGCATCTGGCCGTTGATCTCATCTGCGCCATCCACATAGATGCCGAGAGAATCCACCTCGTTCAGATCGAAAACGGTAATGCCCAAGCTTTTGAGCTTCGCGGTGGAGGCGTCAGAGCTGGAAACCGCGCCTTCAATCTCGTTTTTCATGGTGCCCAGCGCGTCGATAAAATGCGCGGCGGTGGAGCCCGTGCCTACGCCGACAATCGTGCCCGGCTCGACATACTTCAGTGCGGCCCAGCCGACGGCTTTTTTAAGTTCATCCTGCGTCATGAGAGTTTTGCCTGTGGTGTAAAAACTGTGGCGCATTATAAAACAACCCGTCACGCAATGGGCGAGTCATTCTGCGGCACAGCTCCGATGTTTGCGTTTGGGTCTGTATCCGGTGCAAATTTATGTCATAGTGCGAAACATAACGAGACAGGGAGCACACCACAGAGATGAAACGCCCGGACTACCGAACACTACAGGCGCTGGATGCGGTGATAAGAGAGCGCGGGTTTGAGCGCGCCGCACAAAAGCTGTGTATTACGCAGTCCGCCGTGTCACAACGAATTAAACAGCTGGAAAACACCTTTGGCCAGCCGCTGCTGGTGCGCACCGTGCCGCCGCGCCCGACCGAGCAGGGGCAAAAACTGCTGGCCCTGCTGCGCCAGGTCGAGCTGCTGGAAGAAGAGTGGCTGGGCGATGAGCAGACCGGCTCGACGCCATTGCTGTTGTCGCTCGCGGTCAACGCCGACAGTCTCGCGACCTGGCTTTTGCCCGCGCTGGCGCCCGTGCTGGCGGATTCGCCGGTACGCCTCAATTTGCAGGTGGAAGATGAAACCCGCACTCAGGAGCGGCTGCGCCGCGGCGAAGTGGTGGGCGCGGTGAGTATTCAGCCTCAGGCGCTGCCGAGCTGTCTTGTCGATCAACTGGGCGCGCTGGACTATCTCTTCGTCGCCTCGAAACCTTTTGCCGATCGCTACTTCCCGAACGGCGTAACGCGCGCGTCGCTCCTGAAAGCGCCCGCCGTCGCGTTCGACCATCTGGATGATATGCATCAGGCGTTTTTACAGCAGAATTTCGATCTGCCGCCGGGCAGCGTGCCCTGCCACATCGTTAACTCGTCGGAAGCCTTCGTACAGCTGGCGCGCCAGGGCACGACCTGCTGTATGATCCCGCATCTGCAGATTGAAAAAGAGCTGCAAAGCGGCGAGCTTATCGACCTGACACCCGGGCTTTACCAGCGCCGGATGCTCTTCTGGCACCGCTTCGCGCCGGAGAGCCGTATGATGCGCAAGGTCACCGACGCGCTGCTGGATTACGGACGCAAAGTGCTGCGTCAGGATTAAAAAACCCGCCAGATGGCGGGTTTTTCTTACTGCTGCTGTGATGGCGCGTTGGTCGCCGCCGGCGCAGTTCCCTGGCTCGCCGTACCGCTCTGGGCCTGGGAAGGCTGGAGTTCAAACACCACATCCACCTGATCGTCGAACTGGATCGTCTGCTGATCGTAGGTGTCCTGCGCGGAAGCTGGCGCCGCCGCTTCGGCTTTCATCATGCGCATCATCGGGGTCGGCTGGTAGTTAGAAACGTGGTAGCGCACGCTGTAAACCGGGCCAAGTTTGCTGTTAAAGCCGCTCGCCAGTTGCTGCGCCTGACGCACCGCGTCGTCGATGGCCGCCTTACGCGCTTTATCTTTATATTCATCCGGGTGCGCCACGCCTAAAGAGACGGAGCGGATCTCATTCAGGCCCGCTTTGAGCGCGCCATCCAGCAGCTCGTTCAGTTTATCGAGCTTGCGCAACGTCACGTCGACGGTGCGTACCGCGCGATAGCCTTTCAGCTGGGTTTTGCCATCCTTGAGATACTCATATTCCGGCTGGGTGCGCAGGTTGGCGGCGTTAACGTCTTTTTTCTCCACGCCGTTGTTCTGCAGGTAGGTCAGGTACTGCGCCACGCGATCGTCCGCCTGTTTTTTCGCGGATGCCGCGTCTTTCGCGGAGACGTTGACCTCAATAGACAGCGTCGCGATATCCGGTACCGCATCCACGCTCGCCGTGCCGGAGGTGACAATATGCGGGCCGTTGGGCAGTTCATTCGCCTGAACGGACGTCGCGCCAAAACCAATCATTGCCGCAAGGGCCATCACTTTAAACTTCACTGTTCTTCCTCCATGCTGCGTGCAAGTAAAACCGCCCGCCAGAGAGAGTCGGGCATCTGCCTGCAAGCTTAGCGGCTCAATGCGGAATGTCCATCAGAGAAGGCTTAGAGGCCGAGCGCGGACAGATGATGTATCCCTTCGCGCGCCAGCTGGAAGGCGATAACCCACATCACCAGGCCCACCAGCAGATTAATCGTCCGCTGCGCTCTTGCGGTGCGAAGACGCGGCGCAAGCCAGGCGGCAAGCAGCGCAAGGCTGAAAAACCAGATAACCGACGCGCTGATGGTGCCAAGCGCGAAGGCGCGTTTCGGTAAAGCGTCAAGCTGTCCGCCAAGGCTGCCGAGCACCACAAAGGTGTCGAGATAAACGTGCGGATTCAGCCAGGTGACCGCGAGCATCGTGGTGATAATACGCAGCCTGCCCTGTTTGAGAATTTCCGCCGACGCCAGTTCCGGGTTGCCTGCCAGCGCGGTTTTCAGCGCCCCGAAGCCGTACCACAGCAAAAACGCCACGCCGCCCCATGTCACCAGCGCCAGCAGCCAGGGCGACTGCATCAGGACAGCGCTGCCGCCAAAAATCCCGGCGCAGATCAGGACGATATCGCTGAGCGCGCAGAGCGACGCGATCATCAGATGATACTGGCGGCGGATGCCCTGATTTAATACAAAAGCATTTTGCGGGCCGAGCGGCAAAATCATCGCCGCACCCAAGGCAAACCCCTGAAAATAAAAACTTAACACGTTGCGTTCCCAAAGCGTTGTCATCACAGGCGCTCAGTGTAAGGGCAGCTTTTCATTAGCAAAAACGAATATTTTTAATCACCAATAAGCAACGCTAATGAAGCAGGGTAAAAAAACGGTCTGCATATAGCAGACCGTCCTGAGCTTACTGACCGTCGGCCGGTTTTTCTTTCGGCGCGTCAGGCTGCGTAATAATCGCAGAGTGCGGCGCTTGCGGCTGCGCTTTCTCTTCAGCCTCGTTTTTCACCGGCTTGTAATGCACATCCATCTGCGGGTAAGGAATACCGATACCGTTGGCATCCAGCGTTTTCTTGATGCGCTCCAGCACGTCCCAGTAAACCTCCTGCAGATCGCTGCTCTTGCTCCAGACGCGAATGACAAAGTTCACGGACGACGCGCCCAGCTCGTTCATGCGCACCGTCATTTCGCGATCTTTGAGGATGCGGTCATCGGACTGAATAATCTCCGTCAGCAGCGCGCGCACTTTATCGATATCCGCGTCGTAAGAGACGCCAATGATAAATTCGTTACGACGCACCGGCTCGCGGGAGAAGTTAATGATGTTGCCTGCGATGATTTTCCCGTTCGGCACCACGACGATACGGCCATCCGGCGTGCGAAGCGTCGTGGAGAAGATCTGCACATGCAGCACGGAGCCGGCGACGCCGCCGAGATCGACATATTCACCCGCGCGGAACGGACGGAAGGTCACCAGCAACACGCCTGCCGCGAGGTTTGAAAGCGACCCTTGCAGCGCCAGACCCACAGCCAGCCCTGCGGCGCCGAGAACGGCGATAACCGACGCCGTCTGCACGCCCACGCGGCCCAGCGCGGCAATCAGCGTAAAGGCGATGATCCCGTAACGCACCAGAGCCGAGAGGAAATCCGCCACGGTAGCGTCGATATGACGGGCGATCATAACGCGGTTAAGCGTATTGGAGATGGCGCGCGCCACAATCATCCCGACGATAATAATGGCGATGGCCGCCACAATGTTAACGGCGTAGCTGATGAGCAGCGCCTGGTTGCGCACCAGCCAGCCGCCGGCGTTATTAATACTGTCTATTACGTGTAAATCATCCATTCGACATCCTTTCCCCTGGTCGGGTGATTAATAAACTGCCCGGATTACGGCAGCGCCAGTTGTTAAAGGGTAAACAAAACCCCGGCGCTCTGCCAGTCAACCACCCGCGAATCAGATTCTGGTTATGTTGATATTTCAGAAAGAAAAAAGCCCACCAGAGGTGGGCTTTTTCAGATGACGCTGTAGAAAAGATTACAGCACGTCTACCGCGTTCAGCTCTTTGAACGCCTGCTCCAGACGAGTCACCATGCTCGCCTGCGCAGCGCGCAGCCATACGCGCGGATCGTAGTATTTCTTGTTCGGCTGATCTTCGCCTTTCGGGTTGCCCAGCTGACCCTGCAGGTACGCTTCGTTTTCTTTGTAGTACTTCAGGATACCTTCCCAGGTGGCCCACTGGGTATCGGTATCGATGTTCATCTTGATTACGCCATAGCTGACGGAATCTTTGATTTCCTGCGCAGAAGAACCGGAACCGCCGTGGAACACGAAGTTCAGGCTGTTGTGCGGCAGGTTGTGTTTCTTAGAAACATATTCCTGAGAGTCGCGCAGGATGGTCGGGGTCAGTTTTACGTTACCCGGCTTGTAAACGCCGTGTACGTTACCGAAGGACGCCGCGATGGTGAAACGGTGGCTGATCGCGTTCAGTTTGGTGTACGCGTAGTCAACGTCTTCCGGCTGGGTGTAGAGTGCGGAAGCGTCCATATGGCTGTTGTCCACGCCATCTTCTTCACCGCCGGTGCAGCCCAGTTCGATTTCCAGGGTCATGCCCATTTTGGACATGCGCTCCAGATATTTGGAGCAAATTTCGATGTTCTCTTCCAGAGACTCTTCAGACAGGTCGATCATGTGAGAAGAGAACAGCGGTTTGCCGGTAGCGGCAAAGTGTTTTTCACCAGCGTCCAGCAGGCCGTCGATCCACGGCAGCAGTTTCTTCGCGCAGTGGTCGGTGTGCAGGATAACCGGCACGCCGTAGTGTTCAGCCATCTGGTGAACGTGATGCGCGCCGGAGATAGCGCCCAGAATCGCTGCCTGCTGGCCTTCGCCTTTGAAGCCTTTGCCTGCGATAAACGCGGCGCCGCCGTTGGAGAACTGAACGATAACCGGCGCTTTAACTTTCGCAGCGGTTTCCAGAACGGCGTTGATGGAATCGGTACCCACGCAGTTAACTGCCGGCAGCGCAAAGTTATTCTCTTTAGCTACCTGGAATACTTTCTGTACGTCGTCGCCAGTGATGACGCCCGGTTTTACGAAATCAAAAATTTTAGACATATTAACGTTGTCCTGTATGTGTATCTTCGACCGTTGGAAAGGGTAAGCGAGCTGTCAGGCGCGCTGAAAAACAGGCGGGATACCCCGCCTGCTTACATTATTTCTTCGCGCGCTCTTCGAGCATCGCAACTGCCGGCAGTACTTTGCCTTCCACGAATTCGAGGAATGCGCCGCCGCCAGTGGAGATGTAGGAGATCTTGTCGGCGATGCCGAACATATCGATAGCCGCCAGGGTGTCGCCGCCGCCTGCAATGGAGAACGCGTCGCTTTCTGCGATAGCGCGAGCCACGATTTCGGTGCCTTTACGGAAGTTCGGGAACTCGAACACGCCCACCGGACCGTTCCACAGGATAGTTTTCGCGTTTTTCAGGATTTCAGCCAGTTTCTCAGCGGAAACATCGCCCATATCCAGAATCTGCTCTTCATCTTTGATGTCAGTAACAGATTTCAGAGTAGCCGTCGCGGTTTCAGAGAACTCGGTCGCCACGCGAACGTCAGTCGGGACCGGGATATCACAGGTGGTCAGCAGACGTTTCGCTTCATCAACCAGATCCGCTTCGTACAGAGATTTACCGACGTTGTGGCCCTGAGCTGCCACGAAGGTGTTGGCGATGCCGCCGCCCACGATCAGCTGGTCAGCGATTTTAGACAGGGAATCCAGTACGGTCAGTTTGGTAGAAACTTTAGAGCCACCCACGATAGCGACCATCGGGCGAGCCGGTTCTTTCAGCGCTTTACCCAGCGCGTCCAGTTCTTCTGCCAGCAGCGGGCCTGCGCACGCCACGTCAGCGAATTTCGCCACACCGTGAGTGGACGCCTGCGCGCGGTGCGCGGTACCAAAGGCGTCCATTACGAACACGTCGCACAGGGACGCGTATTTTTTCGCGAGCGTCTCGTCGTCTTTCTTCTCGCCTTTGTTAAAGCGAACGTTTTCCAGCACCACCAGCTCGCCTTCAGCTACTTCGACGCCGTCGAGGTAGTCTTTCGCCAGGCGAACCGGGGAGTTGAGTTTGTCTTTCAGGTAGTTAACTACCGGCAGCAGAGAGAATTCTTCGTTGTATTCGCCTTCGGTCGGGCGGCCCAGGTGGGACGTCACCATCACTTTAGCGCCCTGTTTCAGAGCCAGTTCGATGGTCGGCAGGGAGGCGCGGATACGCGCGTCAGAGGTAACTTTGCCCTCTTTTACCGGAACGTTGAGATCGGCGCGGATCAGAACGCGTTTACCTGCCAGATCCAGATCGGTCATCTTAATTACAGACATGGTGAATCCTCTCGTTGATTCTTAAAGTTTTGCAGACCCCATACGCCGTGGCCACACGACCGCAACGGATGAAATCTTACCTGAAACCAATAGCTGCCATCGCTAACGTGGTGTCGAGCATCCGGTTAGCGAAGCCCCATTCGTTATCGCACCAGACCAGTGTTTTAATCAGGTGCGCTCCACTCACCCGTGTCTGGGTGCCGTCCACAATGGCGCTGTGCGGATCGTGGTTAAAATCTGTTGAGACCAACGGTAATTCCGTATAGTCAACTATACCATGAAATGCACCCTGTGCCGCTTTTTGCAGCAACAGGTTGACTTCATGGGCTTTTACCGGTTTTTGCACCGTCACGCTTAAATCTATGGCCGTCACGTTAATGGTAGGCACGCGCACCGCAATTGCCTCAAAGCGGTCATGAAATTTAGGAAAAATACGCGTTATACCCGCGGCAAGCCTGGTATCGACCGGAATGATGGACTGACTGGCGGCGCGGGTGCGGCGCAGGTCCGGATGATAGGCGTCGATAACCTGTTGATCGTGCATGGCGGAATGGATGGTCGTCACGGTGCCGGATTCAATCCCGAACGCGTCGTCCATCAGCTTAATAATGGGAATAATACAGTTGGTGGTGCAGGAGGCGTTGGAAACAATGCGATGCTCAGCGCGCAGTTCCTCTTCATTAACGCCGTAGACAACGGTAGCGTCGAGATCGTTGCCGCCCGGGTGTGAGAACAGCACTTTGCGCGCGCCCGCTTCAAGATGGGCGACGCCATCGGCCCGGCTGCCATAAACGCCGGTGCAGTCGAGCACCACGTCCACATTAAGCGCTTTCCAGGGCAGCGCGTTAATGTCGCGCTCATGCAGCAGACGAATAACATCGTTGCCAATCCAGAGCTGCTCGCCTTCCTGACGGACATCCCACGCGAATCGGCCGTGGCTGGTGTCATATTTCAGCAAATGCGCCATGCCCGCAGCGTCGGCCAGCTCATTAATGGCGACCACACTGATTTCCGCGCGACGGCCGGACTCATACAACGCACGAACTACGTTGCGCCCGATGCGACCGAAGCCATTAATCGCTACGCGTAAGGTCATATATCTCCTGCCAGAATCCCGGATGTGAAGAAGCTGACAGAGTAATGCAGCCACCTTCGAAGGGGAATCCTCGCCCGTCACAAACTACAACCGTTTGATGGATTGTCGAACAGTCAGTCGACTGAAACGCTTCAGCAAGAATAAGCGAAACATGGAATAAAAGGAATGATACCGCGGCGAAATGACACTAACTTCTGACCTGCGTCACATTTTTTCTGGAATAAATTCCACCGTTGCACCAGTTGCGATGAATAACAGACGGATAAAGCCTGTGAAGGGAGCAAATCTGGACGTTACGCGCCTGCCGCCGCGTCCTACAATGGTGGCGACTCCACAGTAACAAAGGGACAGTGATGGCGTATCCAGAAGAGAACGAAAACGCGGCAAACCTGACGCCCCTGCGCGCGCGATTTCGCGGCTGTCTGCTCGGCGGCGCGGTGGGCGATGCGCTCGGCGGCCCGGTGGAATTTTTAAGCCGGGCGGAAATCACCACGCGCTTCGGGGCGCCGGGCGTCACGGATTACGGGCACGCCTGGGGCGGCAGCGGAAAAATCACGGACGATACGCAAATGACGCTCTTTACCGCCGAAGGATTACTGCGGGCCTGGATGCGCGCGGCGATGCGCGGCATCGGCCCGTCATTCACGGCGGTAACCGCTCACGCATATTTGCGCTGGCTGCTGACGCAGGGCGAGCGCAATCGCCACAATCTGCTGGATAAAACGCAGTTATCCGGCTGGCTTATCGGGCATAACGCCCTCTTCCATGCCCGCGCGCCGGGCAATACGTGCCTCAGCGCACTGCGCGAGATGCGCGCCTTCGGCGAACCGGCCCGTAATAACAGCAAGGGCTGCGGCGGCGTCATGCGCGTGGCGCCGGTGGGGCTTTTTTATATGCGTTACCCGGGCGGCGATTTACTGAAAGCGGCGTTTGACACCGGTTGCCAGCTTGCCGCGCTCACGCACGGGCATCCGACTGGCTATCTCACCGGCGGGGTACTGGCGACGCTGGTTTTGCAGCTCGTTCAGGGCGAATCACTTGACGCTGCGCTGACGCATTCGCTGGATTTACTGAAAAGCGCGCCGCAGCATGAAGAAACAGGACGGGCGCTGGAGCATGCGCGCTCGCTCGCCGCGGCGCCGCTCGCCCCGCAGGAGGCTATCAAAAAACTGGGCGAAGGCTGGGTGGCCGAAGAGGCGCTCGCCATCGCGCTGTTTTGCGCGCTACGCGCCCGCGCGTTTGAAGAGGGCGTACTGATGGCGGTAAACCACGACGGCGATTCAGATTCCACCGGCGCGATAGCCGGAAACTTACTCGGCGCAATGTATGGCATCACGGCCATACCGCAAACGTGGCTGGCGCGGCTTGAGCTTAACGCGGTGATTCAGGAGATGGCGGATGACTTGCTGGACTATCGCGACTGGCCGATATCAGACTACGACAACTCACCGTTCGCTATTGCGATGCGTGAGAAATATCCGGGCGACTGAGCCCATAAAAAACGGGAGGCGCAGGCCTCCCGTTCGTTTTATAACGCCATGAGCGATTACAGCAGCGCTTTCGCCTGGCTTACCACGTTATCCACGGTAAAGCCGAACTCTTCAAACAGCTGCTCCGCCGGTGCGGATTCGCCGAAGGTGGTCATACCCACGACAGCGCCGTTCAGGCCAACGTATTTGAACCAGTAGTCGGCGATGCCGGCTTCGATAGCCACGCGCGCGCTGACCGCTTTCGGCAGTACAGCTTCGCGGTAAGCGGCATCTTGCTTGTCGAAGACGTCGGTGGACGGCATGGAAACCACACGCGCTTTCACGCCTTCGGCGGCCAGTTTATCGGCGGCGGCGACAGCCAGTTCAACTTCAGAGCCGGTGGCGATGAAGATGATCTGCGGCTGACCGTCGCAGTCTTTCAGGATGTAGGCGCCGCGGGCGATATCCGCCAGCTGCTGCTCGCTACGTTCCTGCTGCGCCAGGTTCTGACGAGAGAAGATCAGCGCCGTCGGGCCATCGTGGCGCTCAACCGCGTATTTCCACGCTACCGCAGATTCCACCTGGTCGCACGGACGCCATGTGCTCATGTTCGGGGTCACGCGCAGCGCCGCCAGCTGTTCAACCGGCTGGTGGGTCGGGCCGTCTTCGCCGAGACCGATGGAGTCGTGGGTGTAGACCATCACCTGACGCTGTTTCATCAGCGCGGCCATACGCACCGCATTACGGGCATATTCCACGAACATCAGGAAGGTCGAGGTGTACGGCAGGAAACCGCCATGCAGCGCGATACCGTTCGCGATGGCGGTCATGCCGAATTCGCGCACGCCGTAGTGAATGTAGTTGCCTGCGGCATCTTCATTAATAGCCTTTGAGCCAGACCAGATGGTCAGGTTGCTCGGCGCGAGATCCGCAGAGCCGCCCAGGAATTCCGGCAGCAGTTTGCCGAAGGCCTCAATGGCGTTCTGAGACGCTTTGCGGCTGGCGATTTTCGCCGGATTCGCCTGCAGGTTCGCGATGAACGCCTGCGCTTTCGCAGCGAAATCCGCCGGCATTTCGCCTTTCATACGGCGGGTAAATTCAGCAGCTTCCTGCGGGAATGCTTTCGCGTAGGCGGCGAATTTTTCGTTCCAGGCGCTTTCTTTCACCTGGCCCATCTCTTTGGCATCCCACTGCGCGTAGATTTCCTGCGGGATCACAAACGGCTCATATTTCCAGCCCAGCTGTTCGCGGGTGGCGGCCACTTCGGCTTCGCCCAGCGGCGCGCCGTGGGAATCATGGGTGCCTGCTTTGTTCGGCGAGCCGAAACCGATAACGGTTTTGCACATCAGCAGAGACGGTTTGTCGGTAACAGAACGCGCTTCTTCAATGGCGCGTTTGATGGCGTCGGCGTCGTGGCCGTCCACGCCGCGCACCACATGCCAGCCGTAGGCTTCAAAGCGTTTCGCGGTATCGTCGGTGAACCAGCCTTCAATGTGGCCGTCGATGGAGATGCCGTTGTCGTCGTAGAACGCCACCAGCTTGCCGAGGCCCAGCGTACCCGCCAGCGAGCAGACTTCGTGGGAGATGCCTTCCATCATGCAGCCGTCACCCAGGAAGGTGTAGGTGTAATGGTCGACAATGTCATGCCCCGGGCGGTTGAACTGCGCCGCCAGCGTGCGCTCGGCGATAGCCATACCGACCGCGTTCGCAATCCCCTGCCCCAGCGGACCGGTGGTGGTCTCCACGCCCGGCGTGTAACCGACTTCCGGGTGACCCGGCGTTTTGGAATGCAGCTGACGGAAGTTTTTCAGCTCTTCGATCGGCAGATCGTAACCGGTGAGGTGCAGCAGGCTGTAAATCAGCATAGAGCCGTGACCGTTGGACAGCACGAAGCGGTCGCGGTCGGCCCAGGACGGGTTCTGCGGGTTATGGTTCAGGAAATCACGCCACAGGACTTCGGCAATGTCAGCCATGCCCATCGGGGCACCCGGATGGCCGGATTTGGCTTTTTGTACTGCGTCCATGCTGAGCGCACGAATAGCATTGGCAAGCTCTTTACGAGAGGACATTTTGACTCCAGATCGGATAGTTGAAGGCCACGCCTTGTTAACGGCTTGACTACTACGCGTTATGGGCTACGCCCGAAAAATTGTCCCACAATGTAACCCAAGCGGCTGGGCATGTACATGGAGCATCCTTTTGTGCGCTAAGAAATCTCTGGAAGCCGCTCGCAGTTTGCGCAACCCACTCGCCGCAGGTGCGCAAACCTCTTTATACTTAGCCGCACGTCAACGAAGCCGCTTCGCGGCGACAATAATGAAAACCTCAATGGAGCGTGGAAGCATAACGATGAAAATGCGCGCGATAGTACTGAGCATGACCGCAGCAGCCCTGCTGAGCGGTTGCCAAAATATGAATTCCAACGGCCTGCTGAGTTCAGGCGCCGAGGCGTTCCAGGCCTACACCTTAAGCGACGCGCAGGTAAAAGCGCTGAGCGACGAAGCCTGTAAATCGCAGGACAGCAAAGCGAAAATCGCGCCAGCGAACAGCCAGTATACGCAGCGCCTGAACAAAATCGCCGCGGCGCTGGGCGATAACATCAACGGCCAGCCGGTGAACTACAAGGTTTACGAAGAAAAAGACGTTAACGCCTTCGCGATGGCCAACGGCTGCATCCGCGTTTACAGCGGGCTGATGGACATGATGAGCGATAACGAAGTGGAAGCGGTGATTGGCCATGAAATGGGCCACGTCGCGCTGGGCCATGTGAAACGCGGGATGCAGGTGGCGCTGGGCACCAACGCGATACGCGGCGCGGCCGCTTCCGCAGGCGGTATCGTCGGCAGCCTGTCGCAGTCCGATTTAGGCGAGCTTGGCGAAAAACTGGTGAACGCGCAGTTCTCGCAGCGTCAGGAATCCGAAGCGGATGACTACTCCTACGATCTGCTGCGTAAACGCGGTATTAACCCGTCAGGGCTTGCCACCAGCTTTGAGAAACTCGCGAAGCTGGAAAAAGGCCGTCAGAGCTCCATGTTTGACGATCATCCGGCCTCGGAAGCGCGCGCGCAGCATATTCGCGATCGTATGAAGGCAGACGGGCTGAAATAAGCAGCTTTAGTTATATAAAAGAAAACGCCGGACAGGGTTTCGCCTTGTCCGGCGTTTTTGCTAAGACTGCCAGCCCGGCTGAACGTTACGCTGCCGGGCCGGGCGTAAATTACTCGCCTTTTTTCGCCGCCTGGATGTAGAGCATTTCCAGCGCCAGCGTCGCCGCCGCCAGTGCGGTGATGTCCGACTGATCGTAAGCCGGCGCCACTTCCACGATATCCATACCGACGATGTTCAGATCCTGGATGCCACGCAGCAGTTTCAGCGCGCGATCGGAGGTCAGGCCGCCGATCACCGGCGTGCCGGTGCCCGGTGCGAACGCCGGATCCAGGCAGTCGATGTCGAACGTCAGGTATACCGGCATATCGCCGACAATCTGTTTCACCTGCGCGACTACGTCATCAACGGTGCGGTCGTTCACCTGCGGCGCATCCAGCACGGTAAAGCCGTTGTCTTTATCGAACTCGGTACGGATACCGATCTGCACAGAGCGGGTCGGATCGATCAGGCCTTCGTTCGGCGCGGTGTAGAACATGGTGCCGTGGTCAAATTCACAGCCGTTCGCGTAGGTGTCGGTATGCGCGTCGAAATGCACCAGCGCCATTTTACCGAAGTGCTTCGCGTGGGCGCGCAGCAGCGGCAGCGTCACGAAGTGGTCGCCACCGAAAGAGAGCATACGCTTACCGGCCGCCAGCAGTTTTTCCGCATGCGCCTGGAGTTTCTCGCTCATCTCGCGCGCGTCGCCGAACGCGTAGACCAGATCGCCGCAGTCCACGACGTTCAGGCGCTTACGCATGTCGAAGTTCCACGGGAAGCGGTTGCCTTCCCACGCAAGGTTGGTGGACACCTGGCGGATAGCGGCAGGCCCGAAGCGGCTGCCCGCGCGGCCGGAGGTCGCCATATCGAACGGAATGCCGGTGATCACCCACTCGGCGTCGCTGTCATACGGCATGAAATTCAACGGCAGGCGTAAAAAACCAAAGGCGTTGGAAACCAGGGAGTTGTCGTACTGATGGCCTAAGGTGTTCATGAATCTGACCTCTTTTTAAGGTTGAGACGTGGGATAAAAAAAATCCCCTCCGCGTCGTTAAACCCGACGAGGAAGGGATGGATTCGTGTACAGCGTGTTGGCGCGGATTATCGCCAGATTTTCGTTCAGGTTCAATAGCGCGCGGCTCATGCTCGTCAGTATAGAACAGGAAATTTCGCCGCGCGTTTTTCAGCCTCCTGACCGGCAGGAGGCTGAAACCTGATTACTCGTCTTCGAGATAGGTGTAGCCGTACAGGCCGCTCTCGAACTCTTCCAGGAACTGCTGTTGCAGCGCGGCATCCAGATCGGTCTGTTTGACCTGATCGCGGAAATGCGTCAGCAGCGTATCCGGGTCGAGCTGGACGTAGCGCAGCATATCCGCCACGGTGTCGCCTTCATCGGAAAGCTCCACTTCCACGCTGCCATCCGGGAATACAAACACATCCACCGCTTCGGTATCGCCGAAGAGGTTATGCATGTTGCCCAGGATCTCCTGGTACGCGCCGACCATAAAGAAGCCCAGCGGCGGCGGGTTTTCCGGATCGTATTCCGGCAGCGGCATGGTGGTCGCGATGCCGTCGCCATCGACGTAGTGATCGATAGTGCCATCGGAATCGCAGGTGATGTCGAGCAGCACGCCACGGCGCGTCGGCGCGTGGTTCAGACCTTCCAGCGGCAGCACCGGGAAGAGCTGATCGATACCCCAGGCATCCGGCATCGACTGGAACAACGAGAAGTTGACGTAAATCTTATCCGCCATGCGCTCCTGCAGTTCGTCGATAATCGGGCGATGCGCGCGGTTTTGCGGATCGAGCTGCTTCTGCACTTCCTGGCACAGGCTCAGATAGAGCTGTTCCGCCCAGGCGCGATCCTGGAGCGAATACGACCCGGAAGAGTAGCCGATATGAATATCGTGCAGATCCATCTGGCTGTCGTGCAGCCACTCGCGCAGCGAACGGCGCGTGCCTGGCTCGTGCATCTCCTGCCAGGTTTCCCACATGCTTTGCAGCGGGCGCGGCGCGTCTTCAGACGGCGCGGTAGGCTCGGTATATTCGTTACGCTCAACGCCGATGATATTGGAAACCAGTACGGTGTGATGCGCGGTTACCGCGCGGCCCGATTCGGTGATAACCGTCGGGTGCGGCAGGCCGTTCTCTTCACACGCGTCGCCGATAGCCCAGATAATGTTGTTCGCGTATTCGTTCAGGCCATAGTTGACCGAGCAGTCAGACTGCGAGCGCGTACCTTCATAGTCCACGCCCAGGCCGCCGCCCACGTCGAAGCACTGAATATTCACGCCGAGCTTATGCAGCTCCACATAGAAGCGGGCGGATTCGCGCACGCCGGTGGCGATATCGCGGATATTCGCCATCTGGGAGCCCAGGTGGAAGTGCAGCAGTTGCAGGCTGTCGAGACGATCCGCCTCGCGCAGCATCTCAACCAGTTGCAGCACCTGCGTCGCCGCCAGGCCGAATTTCGATTTCTCGCCGCCGGAAGACTGCCATTTGCCGGAGCCCTGCGAGGCGAGACGCGCACGCACGCCAAGACGCGGGATCACGTTCAGGCGCTCGGCTTCTTCCAGCACGATTTTGATTTCCGACATCTTCTCGATGACGAGATAGACCTTGTGGCCCATCTTCTCGCCGATCAGCGCCAGACGAATGTATTCGCGGTCTTTATAGCCGTTACAGACGATCACGCTGCGGGTCATGCCCGCGTGCGCCAACACCGCCATCAGCTCCGCTTTGGAGCCCGCTTCCAGACCCAGCGGCTCGCCGGAGTGGATCAGCGATTCGATAACGCGACGATGCTGGTTCACCTTAATCGGGTAGACCAGGAAGTAGTCGCCGTTATAGCCGTAAGATTCACGGGCGCGCTTAAACGCCGCGTTAATGGAACGCAGGCGATGTTGCAGGATCTGCGGGAAACAGAACAGCGCAGGCAGACGCTGGCCCTGGGCTTCACGCTCCTTTACCAGCCTCGCGAGATCGACGCGCGCTTCGGGGACGTCAGGATCCGGGCATACGCTGATATGGCCCAGTTCATTGACGTCGTAGTAGTTATTGCCCCACCAGGCAATATTGTAAGTACGCAGCATCTTGCTGGCTTCCTGGGAGCTCATTGCAACCTCCTGCATGGAACGTAGTACACCCTGTTCGCCCGCTGACGAAGGCGAAGATGAAAAGATGTCGTCAGACATAGCGAACCTCAAATTTTGTCGAAAGTGTAAAACAGTTAACTACTATCGCAGCGTTACACTGTGATAACAACCCATAAACAGCAGAGTTATCCAGCACATAGTGCTGACCACCCTGCCGCGCGACCGGTTTCTTATTCATATCATTGTAAAACACGTTACCGAACTCCGTATGACGGGTCGGCGAAACCACGAGAAAACTCCTGACGTCAGGAGAGCCCTTGTTCAGTTATCGCAAGCCGTGACCGGCCCGGGAATCCTGAGAAGCGCCGAGATGGGTAGAACATCGGCAGGTTTGCAAAAAAGAGATGCAGGTTGCGGGGGAAAAGCGCACGCCAGAACGGCATGGCAGATTAAGCGAATAACGGCGGTTCATTATCTGGTATCACCTCCACGCCAGCCCTTGTAGACCGGCGATAAGCCAAAGCTAAAAATCACTCTCAGCCCGGCTGGAAGTGGCGACACGGGGATGGTTTCCGTGCGCTTTTTTGCAGGAGCCGCGCGCGCCGTTTTATACCGGGAACAGGGGTAAAAAGCAAAACAAAAAAGCGCCGTTTGCCGTCCTTGTCAGGAATTCTTGCCAGCGCTGCGTTAAACACATTGTTCAGCGCCTCAAAAACTGCTGGAAATCGGCTTAAGATTTAACCTAGAATAGCCATCCAGATGTTAATCCATCTATACTGATTAACACTTAGCCTTCCTGTGTGTTTACCTGCATGGCCGCAGAATTTTCTTCTAAGATGGCACCAACACACGGTATGCTGAGCTAATTGATTTATCCAGGGTGATACAAAACATGGCAAAACACCTTTTTACTTCTGAATCTGTTTCAGAAGGACATCCCGATAAAATTGCGGACCAGATCTCCGATGCAGTGCTGGACGCCATTCTTGAGCAGGATCCAAAAGCACGCGTGGCCTGCGAAACTTACGTGAAAACCGGCATGGTGCTGGTCGGCGGTGAGATCACCACCAGCGCGTGGGTCGATATCGAAGAGATTACCCGCAACACCGTACGCGAAATCGGCTACGTTCATTCCGATATGGGCTTTGACGCCAACTCCTGCGCCGTACTGAGCGCTATCGGCAAACAGTCTCCGGACATCAACCAGGGCGTTGACCGCACCGATCCGCTTGAACAGGGCGCGGGCGACCAGGGTTTGATGTTCGGCTACGCCACCAACGAAACCGACGTGCTGATGCCTGCGCCGGTGACCTACGCGCACCGTCTGGTGCAGCGTCAGGCCGAAGTGCGTAAAAACGGCACGCTGCCGTGGCTGCGCCCGGATGCGAAAAGCCAGGTGACGTTCCAGTATGACGCCGGCAAAATCGTGGGTATCGATGCCGTTGTGCTGTCCACGCAGCACGCGGAAGACATCGAGCAGAGCGTTCTGCACGACGCCGTCATGGAAGAGATCATCAAGCCGGTTCTGCCTGCGGAATGGCTGAATGAATCCACCAAATATTTCATCAACCCGACGGGCCGTTTCGTTATCGGCGGGCCGATGGGCGACTGCGGTCTGACCGGTCGTAAGATCATCGTTGACACCTACGGCGGCATGGCGCGTCACGGCGGCGGCGCGTTCTCTGGTAAGGACCCGTCTAAAGTTGACCGTTCCGCAGCCTACGCGGCGCGTTACGTGGCGAAAAACATCGTGGCCGCAGGCCTGGCTGACCGCTGTGAGATCCAGGTGTCCTACGCTATCGGCGTGGCGGAGCCGACTTCTATCATGGTTGAAACGTTCGGCACCGAGAAAATTGCAACCGAGCAGCTCACCCTGCTGGTGCGTGAGTTCTTCGATCTGCGTCCGTACGGCCTGATCCAGATGCTGGATCTGCTGCACCCGATCTACAAAGAGACCGCCGCTTATGGTCACTTTGGTCGCGAACACTTCCCGTGGGAAAAAACCGACAAAGCGCAACTGCTGCGCGACGCTGCCGGTCTGAAATAATCCCCGCGCGGTATCCCCAAAGGCCAGCCTCGTGCTGGCCTTTTGCTTTTCGGGCGGTATGGCGTCCTGTCCCTTCTTGTTTACCGCCAGCGGCTATACTTTCTGCCAGCGCGACGGACAGGATTTCACTGGAAGCGATTACATGAACAAGAAAAGCGGCGTTTTTTCAGAATTGTCTTTACGCAAACGTCCCTTCTGCTGTCTGTTACATCCCGCTTCGGTTTAGTCTGAATTCCTTTCTTCCGCTTCGTTTCTGGCTACACTAATTAACTGATAAAAAAAGGGATAAGTACTTTACGCAAGTTGACACTAGTGTAACCGATTACACGCACGTGACTGATATCACATATTTTTACGTTACGCTAACTTACCCTTTACCACGATAAAACCAATAACCCAACTGGAGGGCAGTATGCCTGACAATAAAAAACAGGGGCGTTCGCACAAGGCCATGACGTTCTTCGTCTGTTTCCTTGCGGCCCTGGCAGGACTTCTTTTCGGCCTCGACATAGGCGTGATCGCGGGCGCGTTGCCCTTCATCGCCAAAGATTTCAATATCACGCCGCACCAGCAGGAGTGGGTGGTCAGCTCCATGATGTTCGGCGCCGCCGTCGGCGCGGTCGGTAGCGGCTGGCTCTCTTCGCGTCTCGGGCGTAAATACAGCCTGATGATTGGCTCCGTGCTGTTCGTTATCGGCTCCCTTTGCTCGGCGTTTGCGCCGAATGCCGAAGTGCTGATTATCTCCCGCGTGCTGCTGGGCCTTGCGGTCGGTATCGCCTCCTACACCGCGCCGCTGTACCTTTCTGAAATCGCGCCGGAGAAAATCCGCGGCAGTATGATTTCCATGTATCAGCTGATGATCACCATCGGTATTCTGGGCGCCTATCTCTCCGATACCGCGTTCAGCTACAGCGGCGCCTGGCGCTGGATGCTGGGGGTTATCACCATTCCGGCTATCCTGCTGCTGATTGGCGTCTTCTTCCTGCCGGACAGCCCGCGCTGGTTCGCCGCCAAACGCCGCTTCCACGACGCCGAGCGCGTTCTGCTGCGCCTGCGTGACTCCAGCGCCGAAGCCAAACGCGAGCTGGAAGAAATCCGTGAAAGCCTGAAGGTGAAACAGGGCGGCTGGGCGCTGTTTAAAGACAACAGCAACTTCCGCCGCGCGGTCTTCCTCGGCATTCTGTTGCAGGTGATGCAGCAGTTCACGGGGATGAACGTCATCATGTATTACGCGCCGAAAATCTTTGAACTGGCGGGTTACTCCAACACGACCGAACAGATGTGGGGCACCGTGATTGTCGGTCTGACTAACGTGCTGGCGACCTTTATCGCCATCGGTCTGGTCGACCGCTGGGGCCGTAAGCCAACGCTGATTCTGGGCTTTATCGTCATGGCGGCAGGTATGGGCATTCTCGGCACCATGCTGCACATGGGCATTGACAGCCCGGCAGGCCAGTACTTCGCCGTCGCGATGCTGCTGATGTTCATTATCGGTTTCGCCATGAGCGCCGGCCCGCTGATCTGGGTGCTGTGCTCTGAGATCCAGCCGCTGAAAGGCCGCGATTTCGGCATCACGCTCTCCACCACGACCAACTGGATTGCGAACATGATCGTCGGGGCGACCTTCCTCACCATGCTCAACACGCTGGGCAACGCGCCGACCTTCTGGGTCTACGCCGGTCTCAACCTGTTCTTCATCGTGCTGACCGTCTGGCTGGTGCCGGAAACCAAGCACGTATCGCTGGAGCATATCGAACGTAACCTGATGCAGGGCCGTAAACTGCGCGACATCGGTTCGAACGACTAAGCCTGACCTTGCCGCCCGTTCACGCGGGCGGTATGCGCAAGGGGCTCCCGCCTCTTGCGCCCATCCCCTCCTCAGTTCTATCCTCTCGCTATGAAAACCCCACGTCTCCCTATCGCCATTCAACAGGCCGTGATGCGCAGCCTGCGCGAGGCGCTCGCGCGCGCCAACCTCAGGCTTGGTCGTAACTATCCAGAACCGAAACTGGTTTATCAGCAGCGCGGCACCGCGGCAGGCACCGCCTGGCTCGAAAGTTATGAAATCCGCTTAAACCCGGTACTGCTGCTGGAAAACCAGCAGGCGTTCATTAATGAAGTGGTGCCGCACGAGCTGGCGCATCTGCTGGTGTGGAAGCATTTCGGCCGCGTGCCGCCGCACGGCAAAGAGTGGAAATGGATGATGGAAAGCGTGCTCGGCGTCCCGGCGCGCCGCACGCATCAGTTTGAACTCGATTCAGTACGCGCCAATACCTTCCCCTACCGCTGTCGCTGCCAGCAGCATCAGCTCACCGTGCGCCGTCATAACCGCGTCGTACGCGGCGAAACCCAGTACCGCTGCGTGCGCTGCGGCGACACGCTGGTTGCGGAAAGCTGACGCCTTCAGGAAATTTCTGGCAATAACCGATTGCTTCCGGCGCCCGCCTTCGTTACGTTGCGAACACCTTCGGACAAGGAGCTGGAAGATGTCTCGCAAAATTACACTGGCGGCGGCGCTGTGCGTCGCCTTCGCCGCGCCTGCCGCGCTGGCGTCCGGCATTCATAGTTTCAGCCAGGCCAAAGCCGCTGGCGTGAAAATCAACGCCGACGCGCCTGGCGATTTCTACTGCGGCTGCCCGATTACCTGGCAGGGCAAAAAAGGGATCCCCGATCTCAAAGCCTGCGGCTATCAGGTGCGGAAAAATGAAAATCGCGCGTCGCGCATCGAATGGGAACACGTAGTGCCCGCGTGGCAGTTCGGCCACCAGCGCCAGTGCTGGCAGGATGGCGGGCGGAAAAACTGCGATAAAGATCCGGTCTATCGCGAAATGGAAACCGATCTTCATAACCTGCAACCCGCCGTCGGCGAAGTGAACGGCGATCGCGGCAATTTCCTCTATAGCCAGTGGCGCGGCGGCGAAGGCCAGTACGGCCAGTGCGAAATGAAAGTCGACTTTAAAAATAAACAGGCAGAGCCGCCGGCCCGCGCCCGCGGCGCTATCGCGCGCACCTATTTCTATATGCGCGATAAATATCAGCTCAACCTGTCGCGCGCCCAGACCCAGCTTTTCGAGGCCTGGAACAAGCTCTACCCGGTGACGCCGTGGGAGTGCACCCGCGACGAACGCATCGCGAAGGTGCAGGGCAACCATAACCCCTACGTACAGCAGGCTTGCCAGGGGCAAAACCGCTAACCTACACTACCGGGCAATTGTTAACGCAGGGCTTGCCGCGCGATGCCGCAAGCCCGTTTACCGGAAAATGCCCATGCGAATTCCCCGCATCTATCACCCCGAGCCGTTGGTCGTCGGGCGTGAAATCGCTCTTGATGAAGACGCCGCGAACCACGTTGGCCGGGTGCTGCGCATGAGCGCAGGCCAGGCGCTGCAGCTGTTCGACGGCAGCAACCAGGTGTTTGCCGCTGAAATCACCCAGGCGAGTAAAAAAAGCGTGCTGGTCAACGTGGTGAGCGCCGAAGAGGCGAACCGCGAATCGCCGCTCTTTTTACATCTCGGCCAGGTGATGTCTCGCGGCGAGAAGATGGAATTCACCATCCAGAAATCGATTGAGCTTGGCGTCAGCGTGATCACCCCGCTCTTCTCCGAGCGCTGCGGCGTTAAGCTTGATGAAGAGCGTCTTAATAAGAAGCTGCAACAGTGGCAGAAAATCGCGATTGCCGCCTGCGAGCAGTGCGGACGCAACGTGGTGCCGGAAATCCGCCCGGCGATGGATCTCGAAGCCTGGTGCGCCGAGCCGGACACCGGCCTTAAGCTCAATCTGCACCCGCGCGCCGCGCACAGCATTAACACGCTGCCGCAGCCCGTTGAGCGCGTGCGTCTGCTGATTGGCCCGGAAGGCGGCCTGTCGGCCGACGAAATTGCCATGACCGCACGTTATCAATTTACTGATATCCTGTTAGGACCACGCGTTTTGCGCACAGAGACCACTGCGCTCACCGCCATCACCGCACTGCAGGTGCGCTTTGGCGATCTGGGCTAAAGGAGAAAAATAATGATCAAGCTCGGCATCGTGATGGACCCCATCGCAAACATCAACATCAAAAAAGATTCCAGCTTCGCCATGCTGCTGGAAGCGCAGCGCCGCGGCTATGAACTCCACTATATGGAGATGGCGGATCTGTATCTGGATAACGGCGAAGGCCGCGCCCGCACGCGTCTGGTGAGCGTCGAGCAGAACTACGACAAATGGTACGAGTTCGGCACCGAGCAGGATATCGCGCTGGCCGATCTCGACGTGGTGCTGATGCGTAAAGATCCGCCGTTCGACACCGAATTCATCTACGCCACTTACATCCTTGAGCGCGCCGAAGAGAAAGGCACGCTTATCGTCAACAAGCCCCAGAGCCTGCGCGACTGCAACGAGAAACTCTTCACCGCGTGGTTTGCCGATCTGACCCCGCATACGCTGGTGACGCGCAACAAAGCGCAGCTTAAAGCCTTCTGGGAAAAGCATGGCGATATCATCTTAAAACCGCTGGACGGCATGGGCGGCGCGTCGATTTTCCGCGTGAAAGAAGGCGATCCGAACCTTTCCGTGATCGCGGAAACTCTGACGGTGCTCGGCAGTCGCTACTGCATGGCGCAGAACTACCTGCCGGCGATTAAAGATGGCGACAAGCGCGTGCTGGTCGTGGACGGCGAGCCGGTGCCGTACTGCCTCGCGCGCATTCCGCAGGGCGGCGAAACCCGCGGCAACCTGGCGGCAGGCGGTCGTGGCGAACCGCGTCCGCTGACGGACAGCGACTGGGAAATCGCCCGTCGCGTCGGGCCGACGCTGAAAGCGAAAGGCCTGATTTTTGTGGGTCTCGATATCATCGGCGACAAGCTGACGGAAATTAACGTCACCAGCCCCACCTGCGTGCGTGAAATCGAAGCGCAGTACCCGGTTTCCATTACCGGCATGCTGATGGACGCCATCGAAAAACGCCTCGCTAAGTAAGCCTTTCGGGCGGGGTCGCTCCCGCCCGCTACCCCGCCGGGGGTGACAGCTCGCCACTTTCCCCGCATACTGAATCTGCCGATTTTCCAACCAGGACTACAGAACTTTTGACGATGAATTTACAGCACCATTTTCTCATTGCCATGCCGGCCCTTCAGGACCCGCTGTTCCGCCGTTCCGTGGTGTATATCTGCGAATACAACAATGAAGGCGCGATGGGCCTTATCATTAACAAGCCTCTGGAAAATCTGCAGGTGGAAGGTGTTCTTCAGAAACTGAAAATCGCGCCGGAGCCGCGCGACCCGGCGATCCGTCTCGACAGGCCTGTGTTTCTCGGCGGCCCGCTGGCCGAAGACCGCGGTTTTATCCTGCATACGCCGCCGGATGCGTTCTCCTCCAGTATCCGTATTTCCGATAACACCGTGATTACGACGTCGCGCGACGTGCTGGAAACGCTCGGCACCGCCGAACAGCCCGATGATGTGCTGGTGGCGCTCGGCTACTCTTCGTGGGAGAAAGGCCAGCTTGAAGAAGAGCTCCTGGAAAACGCCTGGCTCACGGCGCCGGCGGATCTGAATATCCTGTTCCGCACGCCTATCGCCGACCGCTGGCGCGAGGCCGCCAGGCTTATCGGCATCGACATCCACACCATGCCTGGCGAAGCGGGGCACGCGTAATGAGCGGTACCCTGCTGGCCTTCGATTTCGGCACGAAAAGTATCGGCGTGGCGATTGGGCAGCGCGTGACGGCCACGGCCCGCCCGCTTACTGCAATCAAAGCGCAAAACGGCAACCCGGACTGGACGCTCATAGAAAAGCTGCTGAAAGAGTGGCAGCCGGACGACGTCATCGTCGGCCTGCCGCTGAATATGGACGGCACCGAGCAGCCGCTGACGGCGCGCGCGCGCACCTTCGCCAACCGGTTGCATGGCCGCTTCGGCATTAAAGTAACGCTGCACGATGAACGCTTAAGCACCGTGGAAGCCCGCGCCGGGCTCTTTGAGCGCGGCGGCTTTCGCGCGCTCAACAAAGGCAGCGTAGACTCCGCCTCGGCGGTCGTCATCCTGGAAAGCTACTTCGAGCAACACGGCTGATGCATGACTCGCAGCGTCGCCTGACGCTGCGTTTATTCTTCTCTTACCCGCCCGAATTCCTTTATTTCCGCTAATGAATCCGTCACGGATCACACTTCTCTTGCGCCGCCTTTGCCCGCCTCGCCAATCGTTTCTATAAAAGAAACATCATCGGTAAACATCAGACCGGTTTCATCAGCCGCGCGGCCAGATCGTTGAGCTGTTCAAGGCGAGAGTGGATTTCAGGATTGCTGATGTTCCACATCCCGGCCAACGCCACCGCGGCGTTATGAATGCCGAGCGGTTTCGCCATCGACACTTCGCCGTCGTCGTGGCGCCAGATAACCAGACCACGTTCGCGCTGCTGCGCCACATGAGGCGCCAGCTGGGACCACTGTTCAGGGATAAAGCGCGCTTCCAGCGCCTCGTCGGTTTCCGCCGCCAGCAGCGACATGCCGATGACCGACTGCCAGGCGGGCAGCATACGGAAACCGGCCAGCGCCTGGCTCATCTGGCTGCCGGGCGTGGAGTGGTAGATGTAGATGATTTGGTCTTCCCAGAGTACGCCCAGCGCCACCACGATATCTTTCGGCGCATGTTGCTCAAGCAGCGGCAGGGCGTGGGAGAAGAGCGCGGAGCCGCGAATCGCCTGCGCCGCCAGAGCGTGAATGCCGGGGCCGGGCAGATAACGGCGCTGCTCATCCTGCATGGTGAGGCCGATGGAGGCCATTGTCATCAGCAGGCGGTTGACGCGTGTGGTGTTAATGCCCATCAGTCGGGCCAGTTCACGACAACCGATGGCCCGATCGCTGGAGACCAGGTACTGCAGGCAGCGGATCCCATCGATCAGGCTCTGGTTGGGTTGTGAAGACATAGCGAAGTCCCGTTGCATGACAATGTCATGAGTGTAATGCCAGTTAAGAAGGATACAAGTTTATGAACGTCTTTCCCCGCAGCGCTGACCGGACCTTTCCTGAAGAGCACCTTCACGCCGATCTGCTGGTGGCAGGCGGCGGGCTCGCCGGCTTGTGCGCCGCGCTGGCGGCCGCCCGCGACGGATTGCAGGTGATTCTGGTGCAGGACAGGCCGGTGCTGGGCGGCAACGCCTCCAGCGAAGTGCGGCTGTGGGCTAACGGCGCCACGTCGCACATGGGTAACAACAACCGCTGGGCGCGGGAAGGCGGCATTATGGGGGAGATTCTGGAAGAAAACCTCTGGCGCAATAAAGAGGGCAATCCGGTGATGTTCGATCTGGTGCTGCTGGATCTCGCCCGCTCGCAGCCGGGGTTGACGCTGTTGCTGAACACCGCGCTTTTTGACGTCGTCAATAACGGCCAGCGGATTACGCGCGTCCGCGGTTTTAACGCCATTAACGAAACTTTTTACACCATTACCGCCACGCAGTTTTGCGACGCCACCGGCGACGGCGTGCTGGGCTATCTTGCCGGCGCCGAGTTTCGCGTCGGCGCGGAAGAGGCGGACGAACTCGGCGAAAAAATGGCGCCGGGCGACAGCTTCGGCCACAAGCTCGGGCACTCGATTTACTTCTACACCAAACAGACCAGCGGGCCGGTGCGCTTCGTTCCGCCGTCGTTTGCGCTGAAAGAGATAACCGATATTCCGCGCTACCAGCGCCTGACCTCCACGCTTAACGGCTGCGATCTCTGGTGGCTTGAATGGGGCGGCCGTCTCGACACCGTCCATCAAAGCGAAGAGATCAAATGGGAGCTGTGGAAAATAGTCTGGGGCGTCTGGGATCACATTAAAAACTCCGGCCAGTTCCCGGATGCGGAAAACCTGACGATCGAGTGGGTCGGCACCATTCCCGGCAAGCGCGAGAGCCGCCGGTTTGTAGGCGATCACCTGCTCTGCCAGCAGGATATTATCGAGCAGCGCGACCATTACGACGCGGTGGCCTACGGCGGCTGGTCTATCGACCTGCACCCGGCGGATGGCGTCTACAGCACTCACGACGGCTGCCGCCAGTTTCACAGCAAAGGCACCTATACCATCCCCTGGCGCAGCCTCTACAGCCGCTCGCTGGATAACCTGTTCCTGACCGGGCGGCTTATCTCCGCCTCGCACGTCGCCTTCGGCAGCGCCCGCGTGATGTGCACCTGCGGGCTGCTGGGTGAAGTGGTCGGCCGGGCGGCGGCGCTCTGCCATCAGCAGGAAATCACGCCGCGCCAGCTGGCGGCGCGCGAGCGCATCGGCGAACTGCAACAGCATTTGCAGGCGACGGGCTGTTATATTCCCCGCCAGCGGCTGGACGATCCGGCGCGCGGCGCGCGGCTTCGCGTCAGTAGCGAATATCAGCTTACCGAACTCACGCCGAACGGCGAATGGGCGCCGCTGTCGGCCCGCACCGCGCTGCTGCTGCCGCTGCGGGCCGGACAGTCGCTGCCGACCCTGCACTTCATGTTGCGCGCAGAGGCTCCACAGCGTCTGCGCGTTCAGTTGCTGACCAGCCACAAACCGGGCAACTATACGCCGGAGCGCTGGCTCGACGAGTGCGAGCTGGAGGTTCACGACGCAGCGCCGTACCGGGTGGCGCTGCGCCATACCGCCGAGCAGGACAGCTATGTATTTATTGTCTTCGATCGGTGCGAGGCCATCGAGATGGCGCTCAGCGCGCAGCGCCTGCCTGGCGTCATGATGGTGTTTAACAGCCTTAACGCGCGCGTCGCCAAACGATCGCGTCAGGTCGCCGATGGCGATTACGGCGTGGACGAGTTTGACTTCTGGCTGCCGCGCCGCCGCCCGCACCAGATTATGCCCGCGCTGCGCCTCGACGCGCCGCTGCGCTGCTATCCGCCGGAAAACCTGCTTAATGGCCGCCTGCGGCCCGAACAGCAAACCAACGCCTGGGCGCCCGCCGCGGACGATCCGCAACCTGTCGTCGAATGGCGCTGGGCGCAGCCGCAGGCGTTCGACATCCTGACGCTGATTTTCGATAACGATTTCGATAACGCGATGGAAACCGTCCAGATGGGCCACGACTGCGCCGTGACGCCGCACTGCGTCACACATTACCGCCTGTGGGCCGATGAGAGGCTGCTGGCGGAAGTGACGGATAACCACCACGCCGTCTGCGAACACCGCATCAATGCGCCACACATCGCGAGCGTCATACGTCTTGAAATCCTCAGCACCGCAGGCGCCCTGCCCGCGCTTTACGCGCTCCATGTGCGTTAACACCAGCGCCCGGCGCTGGCGTCTTTTTGCAGCGCCAGCCTGCCTTCGTTCAGGCGCATCGCCACGCTTTGCGCGAAGGTCTGCATCCCCTGCTGCTGGCCGGTTTCCATCAGGCCCGGCAGCTGGTGCGTTTTCCCCTCACGGATAAGATTCGCCACGGCGGGCGTGTTGATAAGCAGCTCATGCAGCGCCGTTCTGCCACCCTGCGCATCCGCCACCAGCTTTTGCGCCAGCACCGCCTTCAGACTGCCTGCCAGTTGGCTGCGCACTTTGTTCTGTTCATCGGCGGGAAAGACATCCACCAGCCGCTCGACGGCCTGCGCCGCGCCGCGGGTGTGCAGCGTCGCCAGCACCAGATGGCCGGTCTCCGCCGCCGTGAGCGCCAGCCGGATCGTTTCGCTGTCGCGCAACTCTCCCAGCAAAATGACATCCGGGTCTTCACGCAGCGCGCCGCGCAGGCCGTCGCTGAAGCTCTGGCAGTGCGTGCCGATTTCACGCTGCTGGATAAGACAGCGCGCCGGTTGATGACAAAACTCGACCGGATCTTCGAGCGTCAGAATATGACCGTCGAGCGTCGTATTCAGGTAGCCGACCATCGCCGCAAGCGTGGTCGATTTGCCGCTGCCGGTCGCGCCCGTGACCAGCAGCAGGCCATCCGGCATCGTCAGTAACCCCGGCACCGCCGCGGGCACGCCGAGCGCGTCAAGCTTTGGACAGCCGCGCGGCAGCAGGCGCAACACCAGCGACACGCCCTGCATCTGGCGAAACGCATTGCCGCGCAGCCGCACGCCGCCTGCCAGACTGACTGCGAAATCGGTCTGCCCGCGCTCGGCAAGCTCGCGCTGATGGGCGTCGTCAAGCCAGCGCGCCAGCAGGTTTTCCGGCTTCGGGACAGGCTCCGGCAGCGGCTCCAGCCGCCCCTGTCTGCGCCAGCGCGCCGGCAGCTCGCTACACAGGTGTAGATCCGAAACGTTATGCTTTACACTAAGCGCCACTAATTCATCCATTTCCATACAGCTTCCCTGATCATGAGTGAGACAGAACGCAACTTAACGCAGGTCCGCCAAAAAATCTCAGCGGCTGCACAACGCTGCGGCCGGGCTTCAGAAGAAGTTACGCTGCTTGCAGTGAGTAAAACAAAACCTGCGAGCGCGATAGCAGAAGCGATCGCCGCCGGGCAGCGTGAATTCGGTGAAAACTATGTGCAGGAGGGCGTGGAAAAGATCCTTCACTTCCGCGACGCGGGCGTGGACGGGCTGACCTGGCACTTTATCGGCCCGTTGCAGTCCAACAAAAGCCGTCTGGTGGCGGAGCATTTCGACTGGTGCCATACGGTCGACCGACTGCGCATCGCCACTCGCCTGAATGAACAGCGCCCCGACGAAATGACGCCGCTCAACGTGCTGATTCAGGTTAATATCAGCGACGAACAGAGCAAATCCGGCATCGCCTTAAGCGAGCTGGATACGCTTGCAGAGCAGATAGCGGCGCTGCCGCGTCTGCGGCTGCGCGGGCTGATGGCCATTCCGGCGCCGGAAAAAGAGTATGCGCGCCAGTTTGCCGTCGCCTGTGAAATGGCGGCGGCCTTCACGACGCTTAAAGCGCGCTACCCGACGGTAGACACGCTTTCGCTCGGCATGAGCGATGATATGGAAGCCGCCATCGCCGCTGGCAGCACGATGGTGCGCATTGGTACCGCGATTTTCGGCGCGCGCGATTACGCCCGCGCCACTCAACAATAACTTCTGAGGAACGCCATGCTGACGTTGACTTTCCTGGTCAAAACGCTGATCGACCTGTATGTGATGGTGCTGCTGCTGCGCATCTGGATGCAGTGGTCGCGCTGCGATTTTTACAACCCGCTCG
The DNA here is from genome assembly GCF_001277175.1 of Cronobacter universalis NCTC 9529. NCBI lineage: Bacteria > Pseudomonadati > Pseudomonadota > Gammaproteobacteria > Enterobacterales > Enterobacteriaceae > Cronobacter > Cronobacter universalis. The sequence goes on from NZ_CP012257.1 coordinate 3,506,927, forward strand.
CCCAGACGGTGGTGAAATTTACCCAGCCGGTGATAGGCCCGCTGCGCCGCATTATTCCGTCGATAGGGCCTATCGACACCTCGTCGCTGCTGGTGGCGTTTATTCTCTCGACGCTGAAATTCCCGCTGCTGCTGTTGATTCAGTCGGGCGCGCTGTCGCTCGATCCGTTTAACCTGGTGGTGGGCCTGCTGTCGCTGCTGAAATCCGCAGGTCAGTTAGTCTTCTGGGTGATTATTATCCGCTCGCTGATGAGCTGGGTAAGCCAGGGCCGCAGCCCGATTGAGTTTGTGCTGATTCAGCTGACTGAACCGCTGATGGCCCCGATCCGCCGCATTCTCCCGGCCATGGGCGGCATCGATTTTTCCGCCATGGGCGTGATTATCGTGCTCTATCTGCTGAATTACCTCGCCATGGATCTCTTCCCGGGGCTGTGGTATTTGCTGTGAGCGCCGTCAGTAAAACCGTCGACGGGCTGGTGTTACGGCTCTATATCCAGCCGAAAGCCAGCCGCGACAGCATTATCGGTTTACATGGCGACGAGCTCAAAGTCGCCATTACCGCCCCGCCGGTTGACGGCCAGGCGAATGCCCACCTGGTGAAGTATCTCGCGAAACAGTTCCGCGTGGCTAAAAGCCAGGTGGTGATTGAGAAAGGCGAACTGGGCCGTCATAAGCAAGTCAAAATCATCGAACCTCAACAGATCCCAACGGAAGTTGCGGCTGTCACCGATTAATACAGGATTACGCTATGCAGAAAGTTGTCCTCGCGACCGGCAACGCCGGTAAAGTGCGCGAACTCGCCTCATTGCTGCAGGAGTTTGGGCTGGATATCGTGGCGCAGACCGAGCTTGGCGTCGACTCCGCCGAAGAAACCGGCCTGACGTTTATCGAAAACGCGATCCTGAAAGCGCGTCACGCGGCTCAGGTCACCGGTTTTGCGGCTATCGCCGACGATTCTGGTCTCGCGGTTGACGCGCTGGGCGGCGCGCCGGGAATTTACTCCGCGCGCTACGCGGGCAGCGACGCCAGCGATCAGGAGAACCTGGAAAAGCTGCTTGAGGCGTTAAAAGACGTGCCGGACGAGCAGCGTCAGGCGCAGTTTCACTGCGTGCTGGTCTATATGCGTCATGCCGACGATCCGACGCCGCTGGTCTTTCACGGCGCCTGGCCTGGCGTGATTACCCGCGCGCCCGCGGGCCAGGGCGGCTTTGGCTACGACCCGATTTTCTTTGTGCCTTCTCTTGGCAAAACCGCCGCCGAGCTGACGCGTGAAGAGAAAAGCGCGGTTTCCCACCGCGGGCAGGCGCTGAAATTATTACTGGAAGCAATGCGTAATGGCTGATTTGCCACCCTTAAGTCTGTATATCCATATCCCCTGGTGCGTGCAGAAGTGCCCTTATTGCGACTTCAACTCCCACGCGCTGAAGGGCGAAGTGCCGCATGACGATTATGTCCAGCATCTGTTAAGCGATCTGGATAACGACGCGCCCTGGGCGCAGGGCCGCGAGGTGAAGACGATTTTCATCGGCGGCGGCACGCCAAGCCTGCTGTCCGGCCCGGCGATGCAGACGTTGCTGGACGGCGTGCGGGCGCGGCTTGCGCTCGCGCCGGATGCCGAGATCACGATGGAAGCCAACCCAGGCACCGTGGAAGCTGACCGCTTTGTGGAGTATCAGCGCGCGGGCGTGAACCGTATTTCCATCGGCGTGCAGAGCTTCAGCGAACCAAAACTCGCGCGTCTCGGCCGTATTCACGGGCCCGAAGAGGCGAAGCGCGCGGCGCGCCTTGCGAGCGGCCTCGGGCTTCGCAGCTTTAACCTCGATTTGATGCATGGCCTGCCGGATCAGTCGCTGGAAGAGGCGCTAGATGATTTGCGAGAGGCGATTGCGCTGAACCCGCCGCATCTCTCCTGGTATCAGTTGACCATCGAACCGAATACGCTGTTTGGCTCGCGCCCGCCGGTGCTGCCTGACGACGACGCGCTGTGGGATATTTTCGAGCAGGGGCATCAGCTGCTGACCGCCGCCGGTTATGCGCAGTACGAGACATCGGCCTACGCGAAACCGGGCTATCAGTGCCAGCACAACCTCAATTACTGGCGTTTCGGGGATTATCTGGGTATCGGCTGCGGCGCGCACGGCAAAGTGACGCTCGCCGACGGGCGTATTTTGCGTACCGCGAAAACACGCCACCCGCGCGGCTATATGACCGGTAATTACCTGGATAAGCAGCATGAGGTCGAGACGCAGGATAAGCCGTTCGAGTTTTTCATGAACCGTTTTCGCCTGCTGGAGCCGGCGCCGCGCGCCGAGTTTGTCCGTTATACGGGGCTTAGCGAAGCCGCGATTCGCCCGCAGATTGACGAGGCGATTGCGCTAAATTATCTGGTGGAAACGCCGGAGAGCTGGCAGATAACCGAGCACGGTAAGCTGTTTCTTAATTCGCTGCTGGAGCTGTTTCTGGCGGAGTAGCGGGTCTGGCGTGGCTGCATATGGCGGGTGCGCTGCGCTTACCCGCCCTGACTCTCATATTTCGCGCCGCTAATGGCGGGTGCGCCCTACGAGCCTGGAAAGGGTGTTGTAGGGTGGATAAGCGCAGCGCATCCACCGTTTACCCCCACTGGCGTCACGCCCCCCGGACACAAAAAAGCCGCTCCACAGCGGCTTTTTTCATCTCTGTCGAATGGCTTACGGGGCCGGGTTTACGACCATCTGCCCCACTGAGCCGCGGTCGGCCATCTCCAGCGTCTGGCTCGAATAGAGGAACGGGAAATGCTCCCACGAGGGCTGGCTGAAATACACCAGCAGCTCTACCTGACCATCCACCCACACCGTATCCTTCCAGCCGCGATCTTCCGGGAAAGGCGCGGCGCCATTCACGCTGCGAATCAGAAAACTCACCCCTTCCATATGGAACGCCTGCGGCATATCGGAACGCACCGTCCAGCGCTCCCAGGCTCCCTGCTGGGTCTGTACGTCGGTACGCTTCATATCCCACAGCTGGCCGTTAATGCCCGGATCGTCGCTCAGCGTGATATCGCGGCTGCGCACCGGCGCGCCGTTGATAATCTCATCCGGCAGCAGACGCATCGGCAGCGTATCCGTCACCAGCGGCAGCAGGCCGGTGGGCCGCAGCGTCAGCACCAGCGTGGAGATAAGAATGCTGGAAGGCTCAAAAATGCCGCGAATGCGGTCCATAATCGACGCCGCCTCGCCGCAGGTGATAGACACTTCATCGCCGTTGGTCATATCGATAAGCACTTCGCGGCGCTCGCCAGGCGCCAGCGCCAGTTGCTTCACCGCTACCGGCGCGGGCAGAAACCCCTGATCGCCTGCGATCACATGCAGCGGGCGGCCATCGCTCATCTGCAACTGATAGCGACGCGCATTGGAGGCGTTCAGCAACCGCAGACGCACCCAGCCGCGGGACACCTCCACATACGGGCTTTGCGCGCCGTTCACCAGCAGCGTGTCGCCGACAAAGCCGCCGCTGCCCGGCTCGCTGTATTCCGGCGTGCCGAAATTGTCGAGGCGCTTGTCCTGAATAATGATCGGAAAATCGTCCACGCCGTAGTGGTTCGGCACCGGCAGCGCTTTGCTCACGGCGTCTTCCACCAGCCACATGCCCGCAAGCCCGTTGTAGACCTGCTGGCCGGTGCGATTAGGCGTATTGGCGTGATACCAGAGCGTCGCGGAGGCCTGCCGTACCGGCAGCACGGGCGCCCAGTCGGCGCCAGGCGACATCATGCGCGCCGCGCCGCCCATCAGCGGCCCCGGCACCTGCAGCCCGCTCACCGTCATAGCGACATTTTCCTGCAGACGATTGCTGTAGATAAGCTTGACGTCGTCGCCGCTCCAGACGCGGATAGTCGGGCCCATGTAGCGGCCGTTGAAACCCCAGACCTGCGCGCGGGTGCCCGGCACGAAAGACCAGTGGGCGCGGGAGAGCGTCAGAAACAGCGGCTGGCCGCGGCGCGACTCCAGCAGCGGCGGCACCGGCAGCGCCTGTTGCTGGCCTGCGGCATGCGCCCTCAGCGGCACCGCGCCCGCGCAGAGCGCCGCGCCCGATGCCTGAATAAACTGACGCCGACTGAGTGACATAGTTGCTCCATGAAAACGGGTAATGAATGACGGTTCTTGCCGTCAGTCTCAGATCTTGCCAGCGGCTTCGCGCTCGGCCACTTCGTTATCCAGTTGGGCGATTTTCTCTTCCATCAACTGGCGGCAGTGGGCGGCAAGTTCCCGTACCTGTTCTTTTCCCCAACCCTGGGTGTCGACAGGCGGTAACATTTCGACGATGACCAGACCGTTGTTCCAACGGTTGAGCTTGATTTTACCATGGGTATTGGAAACGCAGACCGGAATAATCGGCACGCCCGCGGCGATAGCGGCGTGAAACGCGCCGGTTTTAAACGGCATCAGACCGCGCCCGCGGCTGCGGGTGCCTTCCGGGAACATCCAGATAGAGATATCGCGCTTGCGGAACTGCTCCACCACTTCGGCGATGGTGCCGTGCGCCTTGCTGCGGTTGTTGCGGTCGATAAGCAGGTTGCCGGTCAGCCAGTAGAGCTGGCCGAAGAACGGGATCCAGACCAGGCTTTTTTTGCCGACGGTCACGGTCGGCGGCTGAACGATTTTCGACGCCGTCACCATGTCGTAGTTGTTCTGGTGGTTGCCGATGTAGATAGCGTTGCCGTAGTTTTCGGCGCCCTGCGGCTTACGCAGCTCCACCTTCAGGCCGAACACGGTGGAAAGACGGCCGAACAGATGGCCGAACGTCGCCACATGGCGCGGATTGCGCGGGCTGAAGAGACACCAGATACAGCCCAGAACTGAGACCACAACGCTATAGAGAACCACAATAATCATTCGAACGATCGATAACATAACTACCTCTGAAGCCGCAGCCGCGGACCAGTATAACGGCTTTAACGGAAAACACACCGCTCACGGTCAGGCATCCCTGGCGGCTCATGATGTTGAGCAGACTCAAACACTTATTTTTATGCGTCACGCGCAAACAAACAATGGCGTGGGCGGGAAAATTACGCAAGCGAGGCCGCCGCGCTTCCTGCAGATAATCACAGAAAGCGCGGCGGCGATGCGTTCGCCACGATACGGGGGGTTACGCCTCGCTGTCGTCGGCTTTCGGGCGCGACGGGGCGTCCACTTCGACGCTGTCGATGCGTTGCAGGCCACGCATCAGCGTACCGCGACGACCGCGTTCGCCATGCACTTTTTGCAGCTCTTCCGGGCGCAGTTTGATTTTGCGCTTGCCGACGTGCAGCGTCACGGTGCTCTGCGGCGGCAGGATGGTGAGATACGCCAGCTTATCGTCGCCCTTCGCCGCATCGGCGGAAGGAATCGAGATAATTTTGTTGCCTTTGCCTTTGGAGAGCTGCGGAAGGTCCGCCACCGGGAACATCAGCATACGCCCCGCCGCCGTAATGGCGAGCAGCATGTCGTCGTCATGCTCAATTTCCAGCGGCTTGAGCACATGCGCGTTTTCCGGCAGCGTAATCAGCGCTTTACCGGCGCGGTTACGAGCCACCAGATCGTTGAAGGTGCAGACAAAACCATAGCCCGCATCAGACGCCATCAGGAGTTTTTGCTCTTCGCCGGTCATCAGCATATGTTCCACCACCGCGCCCGGCGGCAGCGTCAGTTTGCCGGTAATCGGCTCGCCCTGGCCGCGCGCCGACGGCAGCGATACCGGATCCAGCGCATAGCTGCGGCCCGTGGAGTCGATAAACACCACCGGCTGGTTGCTCTTGCCTTTGACTGACGAGAGCCAGCTGTCGCCCGCTTTATAGCTCAGCGCTTTGGCGTCGATGTCGTGGCCTTTGGCGCTGCGCACCCAGCCCATCTGGGAAAGCACGATAGTGACCGGCTCGGACGGCAGCATGTCATGCTCGCTCATCGCTTTCGCTTCTTCGCGCTCATGCAGCGGCGAGCGACGGTCGTCGCCATACGCGTCGGCATCCGCCTGGATCTCTTTTTTCAGCAGGGTATTCATCTTGCGCTCGGAGGCGAGAATGCCCTGGATCTGATCGCGCTCTTTCTCCAGATCGCTCTGCTCGCCGCGGATCTTCATCTCTTCCAGTTTGGCGAGATGGCGTAATTTCAGTTCGAGGATCGCTTCCGCCTGCGTTTCGCTGATGCCGAAACGGCTCATCAGCACCGGTTTCGGCTCATCTTCGCTGCGGATAATCTCGATCACTTCGTCGATATTGAGAAACGCGACCAGCAAGCCTTCCAGAATATGCAGGCGACGCATCACTTTATCGAGGCGATAGTTCAGACGGCGGCGCACCGTATCGCGGCGGAACGCCAGCCATTCGGTGAGGATCTCCAGCAGGTTTTTCACCGCCGGGCGGCCGTCGAGACCAATCATGTTGAGATTGATGCGGTAGCTTTTTTCCAGATCGGTGGTGGCGAACAGGTGGTTCATCACCTGATCCATATCCACGCGGTTGGAGCGCGGCACGATAACCAGACGCGTCGGGTTTTCGTGATCCGATTCATCGCGCAAATCGTCGACCATCGGCAGCTTTTTGGCGCGCATCTGGCTTGCGATCTGCTCCAGCACGCGGGCGCCGGAAACCTGATGCGGCAGCGCGGAAATGACCACCGCGCCGTCTTCTTTCTTCCACACGGCGCGCATACGCACCGAGCCGCGGCCGCTCTGGTAGATTTTGCGGATTTCGGCGCGGGAGGTGATGATTTCCGCTTCGGTCGGGTAGTCCGGGCCCTGCACGATATCCAGCAGCTCATCGAGCGTGGTTTTCGGGCTGTCGATCAGGCTCACGGCCGCTTTGGCCACTTCGCGCAAGTTGTGCGGCGGAATATCCGTCGCCATGCCCACCGCGATGCCCGTGGTGCCGTTCAGCAAAATATTCGGCAGGCGCGCCGGCAGCATTTTCGGCTCGTTCAGCGTCCCGTCGAAGTTCGGGACATAATCCACGGTGCCCTGGCCCAGTTCGCCCAGCAGCACTTCGGCGTATTTAGACAGACGCGATTCGGTGTAACGCATCGCCGCGAAGGATTTCGGATCGTCCGGCGCGCCCCAGTTCCCCTGCCCGTCCACCAGCGGGTAACGGTACGAGAACGGCTGCGCCATCAGCACCATCGCTTCATAGCAGGCGCTGTCGCCGTGCGGGTGATATTTACCCAGCACGTCGCCCACGGTACGGGCGGATTTTTTGAATTTGGCGCTGGCATTCAACCCCAGTTCCGACATGGCGTAGACGATGCGGCGCTGAACAGGCTTAAGCCCGTCGCCGATAAACGGCAGCGCGCGGTCCATGATGACGTACATGGAGTAGTTCAGATAGGCGTTTTCCGTGAATTCATGCAGCGCGAGGCGCTCTGCACCATCGTGAGTTAAGTCACTCATTACTCGTTATTCCTCAGAAATGCTGGCCGTACACGGGGAAACGGCAATATTGCCGCCGATAGTACCCTATCTGCGTCGCCGAGTCACAGCAGGGTTGATTGTTGCTGATAGAGCAAAAGTCTTTGCGCGTTTTGCCAATATTACCGCATCGCCCGCCAGGGTAAACTTAATGACAAACGCGATAATTAGAGGACAAATAATGAGCAACATACTTATCATTAATGGCGCGAAACAGTTTGCGCATTCCAAAGGCCAGCTTAACGACACCCTGACTGAGGTCGCGGAGAGCTACCTGCGCGACGTTGGGCACGATGTTAAGGTCACCCGCGCAGACGGCGAATATGACGCCAAAGAAGAGGTGCAGAAATACCTCTGGGCCGACGTCATTATTTACCAGATGCCGGGCTGGTGGATGGGCGCGCCCTGGACCGTCAAAAAGTATATCGACGATGTCTTTACCGAAGGCCACGGCGCGCTGTACGCCAGCGATGGCCGCACCCGCTCCGACGCCTCGAAAAAGTATGGCTCCGGCGGCCTGATTCAGGGCAAAAAATATATGCTGTCGCTCACCTGGAACGCGCCGCTGGAAGCGTTCACCGAGAAAGATCAGTTCTTCCACGGCGTGGGCGTGGACGGCGTGTACCTGCCGTTCCATAAGGCGAACGAGTTCCTGGGCCTGACCGCGCTGCCGACGTATATCGCCAACGACGTGATTAAAATGCCGGACGTGGCGCGCCACATTGCAGAATATCGCGAGCATCTGGCGAAAATTTTTGCTTAACTGTCAGACGGTTTTACAAAAGGAGTTAACCATGCTGACAGTTATAGCAGAAATTCGTACCCGTCCTGGCGCGCACCACCGTCAGGCGGTGCTGGAAGAGTTCAAGAAGATCATTCCCGTTGTGCTCGCGGAAGCGGGCTGCCACGGCTATGCGCCGATGGTGGACAGCGCCACCGGCCTCGATTTTCAGACCAGCGCGCCGGATTCCATCGTGATGGTGGAGCTGTGGGCGAGCGCGGAACACTTAAAAGCGCACCTGGAAACGCCGCATATGCTGGGCTTCCGTGACGCGGTAAAAGGCGATGTGCTGGATACCACCATTCGCATTCTGGAAAGCGGCGTCTGACGCTTAAATGCGCATAAAAAAGGCGATGAATATTCATCGCCTTTTTTGTTCATCATGTAACGATTACTGAAGATCGAAGCGGTCCAGGTTCATCACTTTGGTCCAGGCCGCCACGAAATCTTTCACGAATTTCTCGCGGGCATCGTCGCTTGCATAGACTTCCGCGACAGAACGCAGAATCGCGTTAGAGCCAAACACCAGATCCGCGCGGGTCGCCGTGTATTTCACTTCCCCGCTCTCGCGGTCGCGCCCTTCAAACACTTCAGCCGTGGCGTCGGTCGCTTTCCACGCGTAACGCATATCCAGCAGATTGACGAAGAAATCGGTGCTGAGCACGCCCACGCGGTCCGTAAAGACGCCGTGCGCGCTGGCGTCGTAGTTCGCGCCGAGCGCGCGCATCCCGCCCACCAGTACGGTCAGTTCCGGCGCGGTCAGCGTCAGCTGCTGCGCTTTATCGATAAGCAGCGACTCGGTCGGGGTGCCGCTGCGCACGCCGCGATAGTTACGGAAACCGTCAGCTTTCGGTTTCAGGAACTCAAACAGCGCCACGTCGGTCTGATCCTGACGCGCATCGACGCGGCCCGGCGAGAACGGCGCGGTAATCTCAACGCCCGCGGCTTTTGCGGCCTGCTCAACGCCCACCACGCCTGCCAGCACGATGATGTCGGCGAGCGACGCTTTGTTCGCGGCGCGCTGGATAGCTTCGAGCGTCGCCAGCCCGCGGGCGGCAGAGGCGTTCACTTCCCAGTCGCGCTGCGGAGCGAGCGCCAGACGCGCGCCGTTAGCGCCGCCGCGTTTATCGCCGCCGCGGAAGGTGGAGGCCGACGCCCAGGCGACGGAGACCAGTTCGCTTACCGATAAACCGGCGCTGGCGATCTCCGCTTTCAGGCTCTCGATATCCGCCTGCGTCGGCTGATAAATCGCCGCCGGCAACGGGTCCTGCCAGATCAGATCTTCTTTCGGCACTTCCGGGCCGATATAGCGCGCTTTCGGCCCCATATCGCGGTGCGTCAGCTTGTACCAGGCGCGGGCGAAGGCTTCATTGAACGCCTGCGGATCGTTAAGGAAACGACGCGAAATTTTCTCGAATTCCGGGTCGAAACGCAGCGTGAGATCGGTCACCAGCATGGTCGGCTTACGTTTTTTCGACGGATCGAACGGGTCAGGAATGATCTCCGGCGCGTCGACCGCTTCAAACTGAATGGCTCCTGCCGGGCTGCGGGTCTGCACCCATTCATATTTGAACAGGTTCTCGAAGAAGTAGTTGCTCCACTGGGTCGGCGTCTGCGTCCAGGTCACTTCCAGGCCGGAGGTGATGGCATCCGCCCCCGCGCCGCTGCCAAAGCTGCTGTGCCAGCCGAGGCCCTGCGCTTCAATAGGCGCGGCTTCGGGATCGACGCCGACGTGGTTCGCCGCCGCAGCCCCGTGGGTTTTGCCGAGCGTATGGCCGCCTGCGATCAGCGCCACGGTCTCTTCATCGTTCATGCCCATGTTGCCGAAGGTCGCGCGAATGGCGGGCGCGGCGGAGGCCGGATCGCCGCTGTGGTTCGGTCCTTCCGGGTTAACGTAGATAAGGCCCATTTCGGTCGCGCCGAGCGGCGCCTGCGCCAGCGATTCCGGGTGGCGATGCTCAAGCCAGTTCTTCTCATCGCCCCAGTTCACGTCCATATCCGGCTCCCAGACGTCTTCACGCCCGGCGCCGAAACCAAAGGTGCGGAACCCGGAGTTTTCCAGCGCCACGTTGCCGGCAAGGATAAACAGGTCGGCCCAGGAGATTTTCTGGCCATATTTCTGTTTCACCGGCCACAGCAGGCGACGCGCTTTATCAAGGCTTACGTTATCCGGCCAGGAGTTTAACGGCGCGAAACGCTGCTGCCCGCGACCGGCGCCGCCGCGCCCGTCAGCGGAGCGGTAGGTGCCCGCGCTGTGCCACGCCATGCGGATGAAAAGGCCGGTGTAGCTGCCCCAGTCGGCAGGCCACCACGGCTGGGAATCGGTTAACAGCGCTTTCAGGTCGCCTTTCAGCGCCGCGTAATCCAGCTCGCTGAACGCCTTACGGTAGTTGAAATCTTCACCCAGCGGGTTGGTGCGGTTTGAGTGCTGGGCGAGCAGCTCCACGCGCAGCTGATTCGGCCACCAGTCGCGGCTGGCCGTGCCGCCGCCCGCGCTTTGGTTGCTGTTGCCCTGATGGAAGGGGCATTTGCCCGCAGATAACGTATTGTGTTGTTCAGATGGCGTGCTCATGTTTCGCTCCGTGTTCCGTGTTACCGCTACGATAGCCTCGCCGTTTGATAAGTCATACCTGAATTAATCTACAGATTCGATAGCCTGTGCCTTGTTTAAAAAACCCTGCGGCCAATGAAGGTTTACCGCGTCGCTCCCAGCCGTTAAGCTCCCGGACTCGTGACTTAAGAGCGTGCCCGCATGAAATTAGCCATTGATGACGACATCACGTTTCGCAAGCTTTCCATCTTCATGGCGTTTATGGAGAAGGGAAACATCGCCCGTACCGCCGAGGCGCTGGGCGTAAGCGCCGTCAGCGTGCATCGCGCGCTGCACAGTCTGGAAGAAGGGATGCGCTGTCCGCTGTTTGTCCACAAGGGCAGAAGCCTGGTGGCGCTGCCTGCCGCCGAAACATTGCTGGAGTATTGTCAGGAGGCGATCGGCCTGATGGTGCGCGGCATCGAAGAGACGCGGCGCACGGCGGGCGTGGGGCTTGGGCGGCTGCGGGTCGGCACGCTCTATTCGCTCACGCTGGAAACGGTGCCGCGCCTGCTGATGGGCATGAAGCTGCGCCGCCCGGAACTGGAACTCGATCTGACGATGGGTTCAAATCTGGTGCTGCTGAATATGCTGGAGGACAACGGGCTGGATGCGATCCTGATTTCCGTTTCGGAAGCGCAGATTGACCGCAAGCTGCTGGAAGTGACGCCGCTGTTTCACGACGATATCTACCTGGCGGCGCCGGCGTCAGAAGCGCTCGACACCCGTCGCGAGGCCGATTTGCGCGACTATAAAGACCGCAAATTCGTCTCGCTGGCGGAAGGATTCGCGACCTACGCCGGTTTTCAGGAGGCGTTCCACGTAGCGGGGTTCGAGCCGGATATCGTCACGCGGGTAAACGATATTTTCTCCATGCTGAGCCTGGTGCAGGCGGGCGTGGGCTTCTCGCTGGTGCCGGGGCGCATGAAAAAACTGTATGAAAACGACCTGCAACTGCTGAAGCTGGCGGAGCCTTACCAGATGCGCCAGCAGATAGCGCTGGTCTTCGCCCGCAGCCGCGAGCGCGACCCTAACCTGCTGGCGCTGGCGGCGGAGTGCCGCATGTACGCCTTAAGCCTGGCTAAAAGCTAATCACGCGACACGCGCGCGGCCAGATGCAGCGCCACCGCGATGCCGCTGCGCTCCAGCGAAATCGTCTCTCCTTCAAAGCCCGCCTGGCGCGTCAGGCAGGTCAGCACGCCGCCGGGCGGCATCTCAATGGCAAGCCTCGCCTCACGTTCGCGGGCGGCGATCATCGCCTCCTGCCAGCGCACCGTGCGCGCCATATTAAACGCAAGATCGTCGGCGATGCGCTCAGGCTGCCACAGCACGCGGGCGCTGCTGCCGCTGAGATAGGCGCGCTGCGGGCGTTGCAGCGTGACGCGCGCAAACGCCTGCGCCAGCTGTTGCGCGGGCGCATTCAGCAGCGCGCAGTGCGACGGCACGCTGATCGCCAGTCGGTTCACTTTCGTGGCGCCGAGCGCGAGCGCCGCCTCGCCTGCCGCCGCCATCTGTTCATCGCGCCCGGCGATCACAATCTGCGTCTCGGCGTTTAAATTGGCGATGTAAACGTCGTGCGCCGCCGCCAGTTTCTCCACCTGCTCCAGGCGCAGCCCAAGTATCGCCGTCAGCCCGTAGCCTTCAGGGTAAGCCTGCTCCATTAAATCGCCGCGCAGCGCCACCAGACGCAGGGCGTCGCGAAAATCGAGCGCCCCGGCAATCACCGCCGCCGGATACGCGCCGATGGACAACCCGCTGACCATATCCGGCATCACGCCCTGCGCCATCAGCGCGCGGGCGGAAGAGACGCCCGCAATCAGCAGCGCGAGCTGAACGGCACGGGTGTGGCGCAGCGCGTCTGGCGTATCCAGCGTCGTAAGCGCTTCGCCTAACACCTCGCGCGCCTCACGCCGCGTCTCCTCCTCCGGCAGATGCTGCAACATGCCGGGCCGCTGGGTGCCCTGTCCGGGGAAAGTGAAAAGAATTTTCATGCATCCTCCCTGCGCCAGGGATCGCGCGCGAGCCGCGCGCCCTGGTTGGTTTTTAACAGCGCGCGCCCGTCGCGCAGCCACTCGGTCAGTGAAAACGCGCCGAGCGGCGTTTCGACCTGGGTATCGGCGCGGCACGGCAGCTGTGTGACGAGGCGCTGCCAGTCAGCGAACGCGTCAGGCTCCAGGCGTTCAGGCGCGCGTATCGTGAGGTCCAGATCGCTTGCCGCGTGCAGCACCGGCATTTCTGTCGCGAGCGCAAAGCCGGTAGAGCCGGTAATGCCCCACGCCCACGGCCATTGCCGCTGGGCCAGCTGGATAGCCGCCTGCACCGGCTGCTGGGAGACAAACGGCGAGCGCAACAGCGCGCTGAGGCAGGCAAGCGATTCGGGCGTCGCCACGCGAACGATATCCTGCGCGCTCACCCAGCCTGCGGCGCGCTGCTCGCGCTTCACGCCGCGCACGCCGACGGGAATAAGCCCGCTGTCGCTCACGTCACGCCGCACCACCACCGGCAGATGGCTGCGCCACTGCTCGCTCACCCAGGGCGCGTCGATGCCCTGAAGGGCGTCGCGGCGGTTAAGCCAGAGGAGATCGTGAGGGCGCGGCGTGTAGGTCATGGGTCAGAGTCCTTGCGTCAGGGAAATAAACAGCGGCAGCGAGAGAATGCTGAGTACGGAGCTTAGCAGCAGCACCGCCTCGGCGTCCGGCGACTGTACGCCGAAACGGTTGCCGAAGACCACGCCGAAGAAACCCGCCGCCAGCGCAATCATCAGGATCGCCGTGACCGCCACCGGGCCGGTCAGACCAAGCGCCAGCACGATACCCCAGGCGATAAACGGCTGGATCAGCAGTTTGGTGATGGTCGCGGTGATAACCATGGAGTTGATTTTAAGCTTACGCGCCGAGAGGATAACGCCGGTCAGGAACAGCGCGGCGGCGGTCGCAGCAAGGCCCAGCGGTTTGATAGCGGCCAGCACCAGCTCCGGCATTTTGATGCCGATGGCAGAGAGCACCACCCCAAGCAGCGGCCCCCAGACAATCGGTTTTTTCACCGAGCGCCACATCAGCACCGGCAGCATGGCGAGCGTCGAGCCGCTGTTTTCGCCGCTGGCGCGCGCTTTTTCACGCTCCAGAATAAGCAGGCAGAACGGCGTCATCAGCACCGAACCGCAGGCGATGGAAACGGCGACGGAGAGCGAAGTCGACGGCCCTTCGCCCAGTACGCTGCCGAGAATAGGCAGGCCAAGCGCGGCGTAGTTCGGCAGCGCCACGGTGAGCGTCAGCACGGCGGCATCCTGCGGCGATTTCTTAAACGGCCCGACGGCCAGGAAATAGATGGCGGCGTAGGTGACCCACATCGCCAGCACCAGCACCACAATCAGCGGCATTTGCGCGACGATGCCCGCCCACGGCGTCTGTACGGTAGCGCTGAACAGCGCGGCCGGGAGCGCGAAATCCATCACAAAGATATTGAGTAAAGCGACGTTTTGGTTATCGACCATCTTTGTTTTGCCCGCCATAAAGCCGAGCAGCATGATCACAAAGATGGGAGCAAGCGCATGAATAATCACGTAAGTCATAAGTCACCTGTAATGAAAGTAAAATCAACACTGGTGCGATGGTGGCCCTTACACCCGAACGGGCGGTGAGCTTTATTTTTTACGGATGCGGGGCGCTATGGGCGTATCGCTACGCCCACAGGAACCGCTATCCGGCAGGTCTTTTTTGGGTATTACTTACCAGCTGGCGCGCAGGCGTTCGCGCACAAGCTGGGAGCTACGGCGGTTGTCTGCGCCGAGGCGGGTTTTCAGGCTCGGATCCTGGCGCGCATCCGCGATGGCGCGTTGCAGCGTGGCGTTGACCTGCGCCAGATCCGCGTCGGTCGGCGCATCCGGGTTGCTGATATCGAGCAGGTCGGAGAGCAGCCCAAGCGTCGCGTAGTTGGCGACGTCGTAAGCCATCGGCGGGATGGTCGCCGCCAGTTTCTCCAGCGCGTCAACGGTACGCAGCGTAATGCGCGCGGCGGACTCTTTGCCCATCGCATGCACCAGCACGCCTTTGTCGTTAAAAGCGATAAGGCGGTTCGCCTGGTAGCCGTGGGCGAGGAACGCCCCGGACATCGCCTTGCCGACAATCAGCCCGATAACCGGGTGCCCGGCGAGACGCGCTTTCGCGTAAGCGCCCGCCGCGCCCGCCAGCGCCTGATGGATACCGAACGCCTCTTCACGACGGCCATAGGCCTGGCTTGGCACATCAATCACCGCGATGATCGGGCGCTTCACGCTTTTATCGGCATCTTCCTGAAGGGTTTCGTTGACCACTTTCGCAAGCGTCCAGCCCTCCAGCAGCCCCACTTCGCCGCGGGCGGCGCGTGGGTAGTGGTTATGGGCATCCGGCACGACCGCGATAAAGCGCGCAGGCTCGCCGTTAAATGTCGCGTCGGCCACCTGTACGGACGGGCAAAGCCCTGGCAGACGCTGCGCGTCGGGCGCGAGTTTTTCAAGCCATAAGGCGCCCCGGCTTACTGTATTAGTCATTATTTTTCCTCCCGGGCAAAGAGCTGTTTGATCTGTTCGCGGTCCGCCTGTTTCGCGGTATCGAAACGGCTCAGGCGGTCGAGATACCAGGCGTAGTTATCGCTGCGGTGCTGCTGCGGTACGCCCCGGGCAATCGCCTCGTTCATGGCGGTTTTCACGGCGTCCACGCCATCGCCCACCAGCGCGTCGACAAAACCGCTTTCATAACGCACTTCGCCGCCGGTCATGCTCCAGATAAACGGACGGTCGCGGGAGTCGTACTCTTCCACGCCCGCTTCCTGTTCGATAACCTGCGGGCCGTTAAGCCCTAAACGCGCTTCGCGGGTGACGATGAGATAGCTGCATAACGCGGCGGCGATGGACATCCCGCCGAAGCAGCCGACCGTGCCGGCGATAATCCCGACCACCGGGGTGTAGCGGCGCAGGTCAACAATTGCCGCGTGAATATCGGCAATCGCCGCGAGGCCCAGATTCGCCTCCTGCAGACGCACGCCGCCGGTCTCAAGGCACAGCACCGCCTGGGTGGGAATGCCGTTGCGGTTATCTTCAGCGGCAAGCTCCAGCGCCGCGGCCATTTTCGCGCCGGAGACTTCGCCCATGCTGCCGCCCTGGAATGTGCCTTCGATGGCGATGACTACGGCGGGCTGGCCGTTGATGGTGCCTTTCGCCACAACCATGCCGTCGTCGGCCTGCGGCACGATGCCCTGTTTGCCAAGCCACGGCGACATGACCTGTTCAAACGGATCGAGCAGTTCGCGGTAGCTGCCGTCATCCAGCAGCGCCTTCGCGCGGTCCCGCGCCCGGAATTCGATAAAGCTGCGGTCGTTACGCATGGCTGACCTCCTCAAAAACCTGTTCGATGCGGATGCGCGCCACGCCGGGCGTCGCGCCGAAGTCGTGGATAATCAGCGTGCCGGACGGCAGGCCGTTTTGCATGTTGAGGCGGTCAAACAGCGCGTTCCAGCGCGCCGTGCTGTTGTCCACGGATGTGGTGATGGTGACGTTGAGCGCCTGCTGCTGGTCGGCGGTGAACAGCACTTCCATATCACCGGACCCGACCACTCCCGCCAGCGCTCTGCCGCTCAGCGTGCGGCTCGCGGGAAATGACAATGTAATCTGTTCCATAACACCCTCTTAATCAGTTATTCGGGATGACGCGCCCACGCGGTCGAGATAGAGCGTGGCGGCCAGCAAGTCGGCGGCCCCGCCCGGCGAGGCGTTAAGCGCCAGCATCTCGCTGTCGAGCTTTGCCAGTTCGCGACGCCCCTCGATGGTCGCCGTGCCGCCCGCCGCCAGCACGGCGCGCGCGCCGCGCTGCATGGTGAACTGCCCGGTCAGGCCCGCGCGGTTGAGCACGCAGGTATCGCTGAGCGAGGTCATGATCGCCATTAACGCGTCCAGCCGGGCTTCGGCCTCGTTCGCGCCGCGACGGCGGCTTTCATGAAGCTGCGGCAGCGCCAGCGCGGTGACGTGCGGAAAGCCCTGCTGCGCCTCTTCGCGCGCGCCCGGCACCTGATAGCGGCGCGTGGCGCGAAGCCCCTTGCTAAAGCCCTTGGGCGCGGCCGCGTCCGGCAGGCTCGCCAGCCGGGCGGCGGTGGAGGCGATGGCGTCGGCTGAAGCCGCTGCCCCGCACATCGCGGTGGCGCTTACCAGCAGGCCCAGCGCCCAGATAGCGCCCCGGTGCGTGTTGACGCCGCAGGTCGCCGCCATCATTCGCGCCTCGCCTTCGCGGCCCAGGCGGCCGACCGTTTCACGCAGCGCGATATCCGCCGGACGCTGCCAGCTCTGCTGGGCCAGCGCGTGAAAGGTTGGCGTCAGGCTCTGAGCCGAGCGCTCCATCAGCGCGAGCGTTAGATCGTGATGCGCGCCGCTGCCCCGACAGTCCACCAGACCCGGCTTCGGGGTGAGTCTCGCTTCATCAATCAGGCAGGCGGTGGCGATGCGCGCCAGCGTCTCTGCGGTGCCTTCGGCGTGAGTCAGTGGCTGTCGGTTCATTACCAGCTCCGGAATTTGGCAGGTGGGTTGTAGAGACCGCCTGACCATTCCACCAGGTCGGCGACGCTGCTCGCGGCAAGCAGCGAGCGTGTGGCGTCGGCGCGGCGAATGCCGATATCTTCCGGGTACACGACTTTGCCGCTCTTACGCAGTTCGGCGACGCGCGCGGCGTCAACGCCGAGCCCGATATCGGTGATGCCCGCGACCGCGGCGACCATCGCGCGACGCTCTTCCAGACTTTCGGCGCGGTAGAGGTACGCGATGCCCTCTTCCGTCAGTACGTGGGTGACGTCATCGCCGTAAATCATGACCGGCGCGAGCGGCATCCCGGAGGCTTTCGCTACATCGACCGCGTCGAGTTTTTCCACGAAGGTCGGCTTCACGCCTGCCTGGAAGGTTTCGACCATCTGCACCACCAGCTTTTTACCGCGCTGCATCGGATCTGGTTCGGTGATCATATTGAGCCAGGCCGGTGTGGCGTGACGACGGCCGTGTGGGTCATGGCCCATGTTCGGCGCGCCGCCGAAGCCGGAAAGACGGCCGCGGGTGACGGTGGAGGAGTTGGCGTAGCCGTCCACCTGTAAGGTCGAGCCGATAAACATATCCACCGCGTACTGGCCTGCCAGCTGGCAGAAGGCGCGGTTGGAGCGCATCGAACCGTCAGCGCCGGTGAAGAAGATGTCGGGGCGCGCGCGGATGTACTCTTCCATCCCCAGTTCGCCGCCGAAGCAGTGCACGCTCTCCACCCAGCCGCTTTCAATCGCCGGGATCAGCGTCGGGTGCGGGTTGAGCGTCCAGTGTTTACAGATTTTGCCTTTCAGGCCGAGCTGTTCGCCGTAAGTCGGCAGCAGCAGTTCGATAGCGGCGGTGTTAAAACCGATACCGTGGTTAAGGGACTGCACCTGGTGTTCGGCGTAGATGCCTTTAATCGCCATCATCGCCATCAGGATGTGTTCCTGCTTGATGAGGCGCGGGTCGCGGGTGAAGAGCGGCTCGATAAAGAAGGGTTTATCCGCCACCACGACATAATCGATCCACGAGCCGGGAATATCGACGCGCGGCAAGTCGCACTCGTCGTCCACCAGTTCATTCACCTGGGCGATGACGATGCCGTCATGGAACGCGGCGGCCTCTACCAGCGCTGGGGTATCTTCGGTACTCGGCCCGGTGTAGAGGTTCCCTTTGCGGTCGGCTTTATAACCGGCGATCAGCGCCACGTTCGGGGCGAGATCGACATACAGGCGGGAGTAGAGTTCGATGTAGGTATGGATAGCGCCGATTTCTAACTGACCATCTTCCAGCAGCTGCGAAATGCGCAGGCTCTGGGTGCCGGAGAACGAGAAGTCGAGCTTACGGGCGATGCCTTTTTCAAAAATATCGAGGTGTTCGCTGCGCCCGACGCTTGGCATGATCATATGCAGGTCATGCACCACCTGCGGGTTTACCTCAGCAAGGCTGCGGGAGAGAAAATCCGCCTGCTTCTGGTTGTTACCTTCAAGAACCACCCGGTCGCCGGGCGCGATGAGTTTTTCGAGCATGGATGTGAGATCTGCGGTGGGCAACACTTTGCCCTGCACGGGAACCGAGGCGAGACGCCGCTGTTTCTCCGTGCGGCGCGTGTTCCAGACACGCCCCGGCGTTTGGTAAGCCGTCATTATTAACCTCCTGATTCAGCGAATCTTTTGATTTGCTTAACGCTAAAGTCAGTGTGCGCCCAGGAGAAAAAAGCATCAATTAAGCGCGCGGGCGAATCATTACTCCAGGAGTAATGATTAACGCGGCGGAATTTGATCTCGCTCGCAAACAAAACCGCAGGTTGTGCTACGCGGCGAAAAAGAAGAGGTTATCAGGCGGAAAGAGCAGCGGCGCCGGAAGGCGCCGCTGAAAGGTGTGTCGTTACAGAACGGGCGTTATCAGACTTCGATATCCGCCATATCGCCTTTCTCCTGCAGCCAGTTACGTCTGTCTTCAGAGCGTTTTTTGGCGAGCAGCATATCCATAACGGCCAGCGTGCGCGCGTCGTCGTCATCGCTGATGGTGAGCTGCACCAGACGGCGGGTGTTCGGATCCAGCGTGGTTTCGCGCAGCTGCATCGGGTTCATTTCGCCGAGACCTTTAAAGCGCTGGACGTTCGGCTTGCCCTTTTTACGCTTGAGCTGCTCCAGCACGCCCGCTTTCTCTTCTTCGTCCAGCGCGTAGTAGACCTCTTTACCGAGATCGATACGATAAAGCGGCGGCATGGCGACGTAGACGTGACCGCCTTTCACCAGCGCGCGGAAGTGTTTCACAAACAGCGCGCACAGCAGCGTGGCGATATGCAGGCCGTCGGAGTCCGCATCCGCGAGGATACAGATCTTGCCGTAACGCAGCTGGCTGAGATCGTCGCTGTCCGGATCGATGCCGATCGCAACCGAGATGTCATGCACCTCCTGCGAAGCCAGCACTTCATCTGACGACACCTCCCAGGTATTCAGGATCTTACCCTTAAGCGGCATGATCGCCTGGTATTCGCGATCGCGCGCCTGTTTGGCGGAGCCGCCTGCGGAGTCCCCTTCCACCAGGAAGAGCTCTGTACGATTGAGATCCTGCGCGGTGCAGTCGGCGAGCTTGCCAGGCAGCGCCGGGCCGCTGGTCAGTTTTTTACGCACCACTTTTTTGGCGGCGCGCAGACGGCGCTGGGCGCTGGCGATGGCGAGCTCCGCAAGCTGTTCCGCCGCCTGAACGTTCTGGTTCAGCCACAGGCTGAAGGCGTCTTTCACCACGCCGGAGACAAACGCCGCGCACTGGCGCGACGACAGGCGCTCTTTGGTCTGGCCGGCGAATTGCGGGTCCTGCATTTTCACTGACAGGACATAGGCGCAGCGCTCCCAGATATCTTCCGCCGAGAGCTTCACGCCGCGCGGCAGGATATTACGGTATTCGCAGAACTCACGCATGGCGTCCAGCAAGCCCTGACGCAGGCCGTTGACGTGGGTGCCGCCCTGCATGGTCGGGATCAGGTTGACGTAGCTTTCGGTCAGCAGCTCGCCGCCTTCCGGCAGCCACAGCAGCGCCCAGTCCACCGCTTCCGTCTCGCCGGAAAAGTTACCGATAAACGGTTTTTCCGGCAGCGTAATCAGCCCGTTCACCGCTTCGGAGAGGTAGTCGTTAAGACCATCCTGATAGCACCAGCGCTGTTCGGTGTTATTCACCTGATCTTTAAAATTGATCTCAACGCCGGGGCAGAGCACCGCTTTCGCTTTCAGCAGATGCGTCAGGCGGGAGACGGAAAAACGCGGGCTGTCGAAGAATTTCTCATCCGGCCAGAAGTGAACGCTGGTGCCGGTCTGGCGTTTCGGACAGGTGCCGACCACGCTCAGCTCTTTGACCTTTTCGCCATTTTCAAAGGCGATGTTGTAGATCTGCCCGTCGCGTTTCACGTTCACTTCCACGCGTTTTGACAGGGCGTTAACCACAGAGATCCCAACGCCGTGCAGGCCGCCGGAGAACTGGTAGTTTTTGTTCGAGAATTTACCGCCCGCGTGCAGGCGGCAGAGGATTAGCTCCACGGCGGGAACGCCCTCTTCCGGGTGAATATCCACCGGCATGCCGCGCCCGTCGTCGATAACTTCCAGCGACTGGTCGGCGTGAAGGATCACGTCGACGCGTCTGGCGTGCCCGGCCAGCGCTTCATCGACGCTGTTATCAATAACTTCCTGGCCCAGATGGTTGGGACGGGAGGTGTCGGTATACATCCCCGGACGGCGGCGCACCGGCTCAAGCCCGGTGAGCACCTCAATGGCATCGGCATTATAGGATTGGGTCATGATTTTATCGTCAGGTCACAAAACGGGATCGTTGCCTTAGCGTTAACGCAGGCTAAGGAAATCGACAATCTGCGTGAAATAATCTTCAAAGCCTGCAAAAGCGTGGTTGCCGCCGGTTTCCACCGTCTGACGGCACGGCGCGTAGTACGCCACCGCCTGGCGGTAATCCAGCACCTCGTCGCCGGTCTGCTGCAACAGCCAGATGAGATCCGGGGCGTCGAGCGGCTCAATTTGCATCACTTTCAGATCGTAAATATGGCGAGACTCTAGCACATATTGCTGCCCGGTGTAGGGGTTCTCGTTCGCGCCGAGAAAATCGGTCAGTAGCTCAAAGGGGCGCACCGCCGGGTTCACCACCACCGCTGGCAGCATAAAACATTGCGAAAGCCAGGTCGCATAATAGCCACCAAGCGATGAGCCCACGACGCCGAGCGGTTCGCCGCCGTGCTCAAGCACTAATGATTCCAGCAGCTCCGCGGCGTCAGACGGATACGGCGGCAGTTGCGGAACGACCATATTAATTTCTGGGTGCTGCTGCGCCAGCCAGCGTTGCAGGCTGGTGGCCTTCGCCGAGCGAGGAGAACTGTTAAAGCCGTGGAGATAGAGGAGCGTAGACATCAGTATCCTTCTGATGCGGTATCAGGGCGGAACTGCGCGCCTTCGAGGCGGCACACTTCCGTGGTGAGCGAGCCGTCAGGGTGCAGATTCAGCCAGCGCCAGCCGGGCGCGACCGTATCGAGCGTAAAGCCCGCGCAGTGAGGTTTGAACTGAACGCAGGTAGACGGCGTCGCCATCAGGCGGCGACCGTTCCAGTCGAGATCCAGCTCCTGATGAATATGCCCGCAGAGCAGATGCTTCACCTGCGGATAGCGGTTCAGCACATCGTCCAGCGCCTGGGCGTTGCGCAGGCTGTGTTGATCTAGCCAGCCGCAGCCGGACGGCAGCGGGTGATGGTGCAGAAGCAGCAGCGTGTGGCGCTCCGGCGCCGCCTGAAGCATGCGCTCAAGCCACTCGAGCTGGTAGTCGCTCAGCTCGCCGTGCGGCACGCCGAAGACCTGGCTGTCGAGCAGCAGCACCTGCCAGCGATCGCCCGCGAACACGCGTTTAGCGGGCGAAATGCCGGCATCCTGCAGCGTGCTGTACATCGCGGGCTGGAAATCGTGGTTGCCCGGCAGCCAGACGCAAGGTGCGGGCAAAGAGGCGATCCCCGCCGCAAAGTGCTCATAAGCCTCGGGCGTATGATCCTGCGCCAGGTCGCCTGTCGCGACAATCAGATCGCACTCGCGCTGTTCGGCGTGAAGCTCTGACAGCACCGCCTGGTAGCTCTCCCAGGTATTGATGCCAAGCAACGTATCGTTCTTTCCGGCAAACAGGTGAGTATCTGTAATTTGTAAGATCCTGACGCTGGCCCCACCAGCAACAGGAAGGTTTAACAGGCTTTCCAAATGGTGTCCTTAGGTTTCACGACGCTAACAAACCGGAACCGCCATTGCTCCATGCGCTAAACAGTAGCGTAGCCAGTCGGCAAGAAACTGGTTAATTTGATGTTTTTCGTCGCGCTGATGCAACTTTTTATTTGGGTAATCATAACGCGCTTTGAAGCGAAAGATCTGCTGGCTTGAACACACTTCCGCGACCATGGCGTCATGGTAAAGCCTTACGCTCATTGACGGCAAACTCCAGTAGCTCACTTTCGGCGCGGTTTGCTCTATCTGCACAAGCGTGGTGTATCGGGTTGATTCGAGGATAGTTAAACGGTATTGCGCGCCCGCCACCTGATAACTAATGGTTTCGCCCGGCGCGTCGTTGCGCGGCAACAGGCGGCGCAGCTGCGCGAAGTTGGTTTCGCACAGGCGCATCATTTCTGGAAAATCAGGTGTATAACGCTTCATATTCAGGTGTTCCACTCGTTTCTCAATGCTTGATAATGTAACTGCAGCCATTGCAGTGCGATGACGGAGGCTGCGTTGTCGATTCTCCCCTCTTCTACCCACTGGTATGCCTGTTCCCGGCTTACCACATGAACCCGAATATCTTCGTTTTCATCAGCCAGACCGTGTATGCCTTGCGCGGTCGTGGCGTCCACTTCGCCAACCAGTAATGACAGGCGCTCGCTGGTGCCGCCAGGGCTTGCCAGATAGCTCATGAATTTTTTCACCCGCCCGACGGAAAGCCCCGCTTCTTCCATCGCCTCGCGGCGGGCGACCTCTTCCACCGTTTCGCCAGGCTCAATCATGCCGGCGACCAGTTCCAGCAGCCACGGGGTGTCGCTGGTGTCGAAAGCGGCGATGCGAATCTGCTCGATCAGTACCACCTCATCGCGCACAGGGTCAAAGGGTAGCAGGACTGCGGCATGCCCGCGCTCAAAAATTTCACGCCGTACTTCGCCGCTCATTTCGCCATTAAAAAGGCGGTGGCGAAAGCGGTAGAGATCGAGCGAAAAAAAGCCGCGATATAGCTTTTCCCGTGCAATAATTTCTACATCGTTTTTGGTGAAAGTAACGGGGCGTGGGGTTGATTTGCTCATGATGGTTTCCGGTTCGAGATGGTGCCGAATCTGGGCGTTTCAAGCCAGTTTACCTGCCGTTTCATTGCCCATGTGATAGATTGTGGAAATTTAGCGGCAGAAGGCACGTTACGCCAAGCCTCACGGCGGGTTGACTCTGGTAGAATCGGCGATCAATTTTTCGGCTTCTGACAGCGCTAATAAATTCTTTATGCTTCACAACAAGGAATGCAAATGAAGAAACTGCTCCCCATCCTTATCGGCCTGAGCCTGACGGGCTTCAGCGCCATGAGCCAGGCAGAAAACCTGTTGCAGGTTTACCAGCAGGCACGTTTAAGCAACCCGGACCTGCGCAGCTCCGCTGCTGACCGCGACGCCGCATTCGAAAAAATTAACGAAGCCCGCAGTCCTTTACTTCCGCAGCTCGGCCTGGGCGCAGATTACACCTATACCAACGGTTTTCGCGATAACGACGGCGTAGACAACACCGTCAAGAGCGCGTCGCTGCAATTAACGCAGACCATTTTCGATATGTCTAAATGGCGCGCCCTGACCCTGCAGGAAAAAACCGCAGGCATTCAGGATGTGACCTACCAGACCGATCAGCAGACGCTGATGCTGAACACCGCGACGGCCTATTTCCAGGTGCTGAGCGCCATTGACGCGCTCTCCTACACCGAAGCGCAGAAACAGGCGATCTACCGCCAGCTCGATCAAACCACCCAGCGTTTTAACGTGGGCCTGGTGGCGATTACCGACGTGCAGAACGCCCGCGCGCAGTACGATAACGTGCTGGCGAACGAAGTGACCGCCCGTAACAACCTCGACAACGCGCTGGAACAGCTACGTCAGGTGACCGGCAACTACTACCCGCAGCTCGCGTCGCTGAACGTCGATAATTTCAAAACCACCAAACCGGCCGCCGTTAACGCGCTGCTGAAAGAAGCGGAACAGCGCAACCTGACGCTGCTGCAGGCGCGTCTGAGCCAGGATCTGGCGCGTGAGCAGATCCGCTACGCCGAAACCGGCCATATGCCGACGCTCGGCTTAACGGCGTCCAGCAGCGTCTCGGATACCGACTACAGCGGCAGCAATACCGGCGGCGCGGCGGCAAGTAACTACGCCGACCGTAAAATCGGCCAGAACTCCGTGGGCCTGAGCTTCAATCTGCCGCTCTACAGCGGCGGCTCGGTGACGTCACAAGTTAAACAAGCGCAGTACAGTTTCGTGGGCGCCAGCGAAAAACTGGAAAGCGCGCACCGCAACGTGGTACAGACCGTGCGTTCGTCTTACAACAACGTGAACGCCTCCATCAGCAGCATCAAAGCCTATGAGCAGGCGGTCGTGTCCGCGCAGAGCTCACTCGATGCGATGGAAGCCGGTTACTCGGTCGGTACGCGTACCATCGTCGATGTGCTGGACGCCACCACCACGCTGTACAACGCCAAGCAGCAGCTCTCCAGCGCCCGTTATAACTACCTGATCAACCAGCTCAATATTAAATCTGCGCTGGGTACGCTCAACGAGCAGGATCTGGTCGCGCTGAATAACTCGCTGGGCAAACCGGTCTCTACCGCGCCTGAAAGCGTCGCCCCGGAAAACCCGGAGCAGGACGCCGCCGTGAATAACATGGCGAACGGCGGCGGCAGTGCGCCTGCCATGCAGCCTGCCGCGGCCACCCGCAGCAGCAACAGCAACAGCGGCAACCCGTTCCGTCAGTAACGTCTGTGGCGGGAGGCGCAACGGCCTCCCGCCTGAACGTAAGTCAACGTAAAGATCCCCGCCCCCTCCGGCCTCTCGCTTTAATTTCAACCACTCATCCACTATCCTGAGCACCATAACTGTGCAATACCACTGGGTCAGGATGCAGGCATGAAACGGACAAAACAGATTAACCGCGCGATGTTTCGCAAAAGCTGGAACGCGCGTCATTTAACGCCGGTGGCCTTCGCGGTCACGGCGGCGTTTATGCTCGCCGGTTGTGAAAAGAATGACG
The DNA here is from genome assembly GCF_001277175.1 of Cronobacter universalis NCTC 9529. Classification (NCBI taxonomy): domain Bacteria; kingdom Pseudomonadati; phylum Pseudomonadota; class Gammaproteobacteria; order Enterobacterales; family Enterobacteriaceae; genus Cronobacter; species Cronobacter universalis. The sequence continues at coordinate 3,532,541 of NZ_CP012257.1, forward strand.
AAACCGTGCAGCTTTATCAGAATGCGGACGACTGCTCGACCGCTAACCCCGGCAAAAGCGCTGAATGCACCACCGCTTACAACAACGCCCTGAAAGAGGCGGAGCGCACCGCGCCGAAATACGCCACGCGTGAAGACTGCGTGGCGGAATTTGGCGAAGATCAGTGCAAGCAGGTCGATAACACCAATACCAGCCAGGCCACGCAGCAGACCGGCAGCATGTGGATGCCGCTGATGGCGGGTTACATGATGGGCCGCCTGATGGGCGGCGGCGGCATGGGGTTCGCCCAGCAGCCATTGTTCAGCTCGCGCAACCCGGCAAGCCCGGCTTACGGTAAATATACCGACGCCAGCGGCCGCAACTACGGCGCCGCGCAGCCGGGCCGTACCATGACCGTACCGAAATCCGCGATGGCGCCGAAACCGGCCACCACCTCGACCATCACCCGCGGCGGTTTCGGCGATTCCGTCGCGAAACAGGCCACGATGCAGCGCAGCGCGGCGGGCTCTTCCTCTCGTTCAATGGGCGGCTGACACATGGAAAGAATCGCTATCAGCGAGCGCCCGGACTGGCGCGAAAAGGCAACGGAATATGGCTTTAACTTTCACACCATGTACGGCGAGCCCTACTGGTGCGAAGACGCTTACTACCGGCTGACGCTGGCGCAGGTGGAGAAGCTCGAAGAGGTGACCGCCGAGCTGCACCAGATGTGCTTACAGGTCGTGGAGAAAGTGGTCGCAAGCGACGCGCTGATGACCAAATTCCGCATTCCAAAACACACCTGGGAGTTTGTGCGTCAGTCCTGGCGCAGCGGCCAGCCGTCGCTCTATTCGCGTCTCGATCTCGCCTGGGACGGACGCGGCGAGCCGAAGCTTCTCGAAAATAACGCCGATACGCCGACCTCTTTGTATGAAGCGGCGTTCTTTCAGTGGATCTGGCTCGAAGATCAGCTGCGCGCCGGGAATCTCCCGCAGGGCAGCGATCAGTTCAACAGCCTCCAGGAGAAGATCATCGAGCGTTTCGGCGAGCTGAAAGCGCAGTACGGCTTTAACCGCCTGCATCTCGCCTGCTGTCGCGATACGGTGGAAGATCGCGGCACGGTGCAGTATTTACAGGATTGCGCCAGCGAAGCCGGGATCGAGAACGATTTTCTGTTTATTGAAGATATCGGCCTTGGCGAGAAGGGACAGTTTACCGATCTTCAGGATCAGGTCATCAGCAACCTGTTTAAGCTCTATCCGTGGGAGTATATGCTGCGCGAGACGTTCTCCACCAAGCTTGAGGACGCGGGCGTGCGCTGGCTGGAGCCGGCGTGGAAGAGCATTATCTCCAACAAGGCGCTGCTGCCGCTGCTCTGGGAGCTCTACCCGAATCACCCTAACCTGCTGCCCGCGTACTTCAGCGAAGATAACCCGCCGCCGATGGAGAAATATGTGGTTAAGCCTCTGTTCTCCCGTGAAGGCGCTAACGTCTCGATTATCGAGAACGGCCAGACCATTGAGCAGGTGGAGGGTCCGTATGGCGAAGAAGGCACTATCGTGCAGCAGTTCCATCCGCTGCCGAGATTCGGTGACAGCTACACGCTTATCGGCAGCTGGCTTATCAACGATCAGCCCGCCGGGATCGGTATCCGTGAAGATAAAGCGCTGATAACTCAGGATCTGTCTCGCTTCTATCCGCACCTGTTTGTGGAATAACCGCGATGGCGCCCCAGGGCGCCATTCTTAACCCACCTGTACCGACAACATACTCAACGAGGCCATTTCCAACCCGTCGACCGGTATCGTCACCGGCTCGTCGCCGTTCCACGCGCCAAGTACATACAGCAGCGGCAGGAAATGCTCCGCCGTCGGGTTCGACAGGCTGCCGCCGGGGTGATCCAGATAGTTGACCAGCGGGTGATCCGCCGCCTCGCCGCGCCACGTCAGATTCTCTTTCACAAAGTTATTGAACGACTCTGCCCACGGATACGGCTCACCTTCGCCATGCCAGCGCGCGGTACGCAGGTTATGGACGACATTGCCGCTCGCCACCAGCATGACGCCCTCGTCGCGAAGCGCCGCAAGGCGGCGGCCCATCTCATAATGCCAGACCGGGGGTTTGGTGCTGTCTATACTCAGCTGCACCAGCGGAATATCCGCCTGCGGATACATTTTTATCAGTACGCCCCAGGCGCCGTGGTCAAAACCCCAGGCCTCTTTATCGAGCGTAACCGGCTGCGGCGCGAGGAGATCCGCCACGCGCTGCGCCAGCGCCGGAGAGCCGGGCGCCGGATAATGGGTATCGTACAGCGCCTGCGGGAAACCCCCGAAATCGTGAATGGTTTGCGGCTGCTCCATCGCGGTCACGCCGGTGCCGCGCGTAAACCAGTGGGCCGAGACCATTACAATGGCTTTCGGACGCGGCAACGTTTCGCCAAGCGCGCGCCAGGCGCGGGTATAACGGTTATCTTCCAGCACGTTCATCGGGCTGCCGTGGCCCAGAAAGAGTGCAGGCATACGAGAGGAAGCAGTCATTTTTGTATCCTGAAACGGTAATATCAATGGAGCTACCTTACGCTTATCGCATACAGAAAGAACGGAGATAACCGTGATGAAGACCGTCAGAAAATTTGAATGTAAGTAATCTGTAAAAGCCACGGACGGGCCTCGACTTTTCCGTTTCGCCCGATAAATTAATGATAATCATTATCAAAAAGGAGTGTTCGATGTCAGTGCCTCTGATCCTGACCTTACTGGCGGGCGGCGCCACGTTTATCGGCGCGCTGCTCGGCGTGCTCGGCCAGAAGCCCTCCAACCGGCTGCTGGCTTTCTCGCTGGGCTTTGCCGCAGGCATTATGCTGCTGATTTCTCTGATGGAAATGCTGCCCGCCGCGCTTGGCGAGGAAGGCATGTCGCCGGTGCTGGGCTACGGCATGTTTATTGTCGGCCTGCTCGGCTATTTCGCGCTCGATCGCCTGTTGCCGCACGCGCACCCGCAGGATCTTATCGATCCGCCGCCGGCCCACGCGTCGCGCAATCTGCGCCGTACCGCGCTTTTGCTGACGCTCGGCATCAGTCTGCATAACTTCCCGGAGGGTATCGCCACCTACGTGACGGCCAGCACCAATCTGGAGCTGGGCTTTGGGATTGCGCTCGCGGTCGCCTTACACAACATTCCTGAAGGACTGGCGGTGGCAGGCCCGGTTTACGCGGCCACCGGCTCGCGCCGTAAAGCGGTTATCTGGGCGGGGCTCTCCGGGATGGCCGAAATTCTGGGCGGCGTGCTGGCCTGGCTGATCCTCGGTACGATGGTGTCGCCGGTGGTCATGGCGGCGATTATGGCGGCGGTCGCCGGGATCATGGTGGCGCTGTCGGTGGATGAGCTGATGCCGCTTGCCAAAGAGATCGATCCGCATAACAACCCAAGCTACGGCGTGCTGTGCGGCATGTCGGTGATGGGATTAAGCCTGACGCTGCTGCAAACCAGCGGCCTTAGCGGCTAATAAAAAAGCCCGGTCAGACCGGGCTTTCAGAAGCATTCAGGCCCGGCGATCGCCGGGCTTTTTGTCAGCTCGCTTTGCGCTCCTGCGCCTGGCGGTAGCTCACTAAATCTTCAATAGTCACGACCGGCATATTGTGTTCGCGGGCAAACGCGATGCACTCCGGCGCGCGCGCCATGGTGCCGTCGTCATTGGTCAGTTCACACAGCACGCCTGCCGGTTTAAAGCCCGCCAGCGAGACTAAATCGATGGTCGCTTCGGTATGGCCGCCGCGGGTCAGTACGCCGCCCGGCTGCGCGCGCAGCGGGAATACGTGGCCAGGACGGTGCAGATCGGACGGTTTCGCGTCGTCGGCAATCGCCGCGCGAATGGTCGTGATGCGGTCGGCGGCGGAAACGCCGGTGGTCACGCCGTGCGCCGCTTCGATGGTCACGGTGAAGCCGGTGCCGAACGCGCTGGTGTTGTTTTCCACCATCATCGGCAGGTCGAGCTGTTTACGGCGTTCTTCGGTCAGGCACAGGCAGACGATGCCGCTGCCGTGACGGATGGTTAACGCCATCTGTTCAACGGTCATGGTTTCGGCGGCGAAAATCATGTCGCCTTCGTTTTCACGGTTCTCGTCATCGAGCACCATCACGCCGCGCCCTTCGCGCAGTGCGGCGATCGCGTTTTCCACGCGTTCAAAAGCGGTGCCAAAAGCAGAAAGAAGCGTCTGATTCATGGTAAAGAAACCTCATTAATTATATGGATTACCAGAATCAGGGCGGTCTTAGGAGTGCCGGCAAGCGGCAAGCAAAATAACGTGAGTGGGCGCAAGCCCAGGCAGATCGTTACTCTCTCCCATCCGGACTTTAACCGTCGGCCCCGGAATTACACCGGATCTGCTGACCTTCAGAAACAGCCTGAAGCGCTCGCGGGCTTTCAGTTTATCTTGCGCCTTCGCTTTCGCGCAGATGCAGGAGAAGCCTGATTTACCGCCGGTGGGGAATTTCACCCCGCCCTGAGAATAAGCGGGATAACTATAACGCCATTGATAATCGTCGGCAATGCATGAGATTCAAACATTTCCGGTTTATACCCTTCCGATCAGCGATTACAATTACTCTTCAGACCATACCAGATCAGGGAAACCGCTATGATTGACCCGAAGAAAATTGAACAGATCGCCCGTCAGGTCCATGAATCGATGCCAAAAGGGATCCGTGAGATCGGGGAAGATGTTGAGAAGAAAATCCGCCAGGTACTGCAGGCCCAGCTGTCTCGCCTGGATCTGGTGAGTCGTGAGGAGTTTGACGTGCAGACGCAGGTACTGCTGCGCACGCGCGAGAAACTGACGGCGCTGGAACAGCGTCTGACCGCGCTGGAATCGCGCGGCGCGACTGCCTCCGCACCGGCTGACGCCTCAGCGACCACGGCCGCAGGCAGCGCCAGCGCGCCCGTGACTGCCGTAACGCCGCCGCCTGCCATCCCGCCGGTCGATAGCCTCGACAAACAGGACTGACAGAAACGACAACGCCCCCTGCCAGGCAAGGGGCGTTCGCGCAGCGCGCGTCAGCTGTTCTTCTGGATCTTCTTGATGATATTGGTGGTCGAGCAGCCATCTTCGAAGTTCAGCACCATGACGTCCCCGCCATTGGCCCACACCTCTTTGCTGCCCGCGATATCTTCAGGCTTATAGTCGCCGCCTTTAACCAGCAGATCCGGCAGGATTTCGCTAATCAGCCGCTGCGGCGTGTCTTCTTCAAACGGCACCACCCAGTCCACCGCTTCCAGCGCGGCCAGCACGATCATGCGCTGCTCCTGCGGGTTTACCGGGCGCGTATCGCCTTTCAGGCGACGGGTGGAGGCGTCGCTGTTGACCGCCACAATCAGGCGATCGCCAAGCTTGCGCGCATTCGCCAGATACGAGACGTGGCCTGCGTGAAGGATGTCGAACACGCCGTTGGTCATCACCACTTTCTCGCCGCGCTTGCGCGCCGCCAGCACGGCTTCTTTCAGCGCCGCCTCGCTCATCACGCCAAAACCGGTTTCCGCGCGCCCGCGCACCGCGTTTTCCAGCTCGACCGGCGACACGGTTGACGTACCGAGCTTGCCGACCACCACCCCTGCCGCCGCGTTGGCGAAGAAGCAGGCTTCTTCCAGCGAATTGCCGGACGCCAGCGTCGCCGCCAGCACGCCAATCACGGTATCGCCCGCGCCGGTTACGTCATAGACTTCCTGCGCCTGCGTCGGCAGGTGGAACGGCGCTTTGCCCGGTTGCAGCAGCGTCATGCCCTGCTCTGAACGGGTCACCAGCAGCGCGCTGAGATCGAAATCGGCGATGATTTTCATGCCGCGCTCGACAATGTCCTGTTCGGTTTTGCACTTGCCCGCCACGGCTTCGAATTCAGACAGGTTTGGCGTCAGCAATGTCGCGCCGCGATAACGTTCGAAATCGGTGCCTTTCGGATCGATAAGCACCGGAACGCCAGCGTTACGCGCCAGCTGGATCATCTGCTGTACGCTCGCGAGCGCGCCTTTGGCGTAGTCAGAAAGCACCAGCGCGCCGATCTGCCCGAGCGCCTGGTTAATGCGCTCGTGCAGCGGCTCGGGATCCACGCCGTCGAAGCCCTCTTCGAAATCCAGGCGGATCAGCTGCTGGTTGCGCGACAGCACACGCAGCTTGGTGATGGTCGGGTGCGTCGGCACTGACACGAAGTCACACTTCACGTTCACCTGTGCCAGCGACTGGCTGAGCGCGCGCGCCGCGTCATCAATGCCCGTCAGGCCGACCAGCCGCGAAGTGGCGCCGAGAGACGCGATGTTCATCGCCACGTTCGCCGCGCCGCCCGGCCGCTCTTCGATGGTTTCCACTTTGACGACCGGCACCGGCGCTTCCGGCGAAATGCGGCTCGTCGGGCCATACCAGTAGCGGTCCAGCATCACATCACCTACTACCATGACGCCTGCGCGTTCAAAATCGGGCAGCGTTACTTTCATTCCTGACTCTCCTGAGAGACACCAAAATTTGCGCGCGATGATAGCACAGTTACGCGCAATCGCACGGTTACGCCGGGGCCAGCCAGCGCCGCCAGCTCTCGCGCACCTGTTCGCGCTCGGGCCCGAACGCCGTCTGCGCCACATGCCCTGGCTGTTCCTGCAAGGCCAGATGGTGCAGTTCGTCACGCAGCGTGACATAGGCGTGCGTGAGCGCTTTCGCCTCGTCCTCACGCATAATGTCATTCTGCGCCAGCAGCTCCAGAATGCGCACGTTATCGGACCAGCGCGTCAGCTTCGGCTGTTCCGGGGCGTAGCGCAGCACCAGATACTGCGTAATAAATTCGATATCCGTAATGCCGCCTTCATCGGCTTTGATATCAAACCGATCGCGGTGTTTATTGCCCAGGTGCGCGCGCATTTTTTCGCGCATCTCGCGCACGTCGGTTTGCAGCTTGTCGCCATCGCGCGGGGTGGCGAGCACCTCGCGGCGAATAGCGTCGAACTGCGCCTGCAGCGGCCTGTCGCCGTACACGACGCGGGCGCGCACCAGCGCCTGATGCTCCCATGTCCAGGCTTCGTTTTTCTGGTAATCGGCGAAGGCTTCGGCGGTGGTCACCAGCATGCCTGCCGCGCCGGACGGGCGCAGACGGGCGTCCACTTCATAGAGAATGCCGGACGACGTGCGGGTACTGAAGAGATGCATAATGCGCTGCGCCAGGCGCAGATAGAACTGGCGGCCGTCGATTTCGCGCTCGCCGTCGGTCATGACATCCGCCGGGCAGTCGTGCAGGAAGACTAAATCGAGATCGGAGCTGTAGCCGAGCTCCCAGCCGCCGAGTTTGCCATAGCCCACCACCGCGAAACCGCGCCCGTCGCGATCGCGCAGATGCGTCGGCTGGCCGTAGCGCGCCACCATATGCCCCCATGCCTGCTGCACCACCGCGTCAATAATCGCCTCGGCAAGCCAGGTTAAGTGATCGCTCACTTTCATCACCGGCAGCGTACCGGCGATATCCGCCGCGGCCACGCGCAGCAGTTGCGCCTGTTTAAACTGGCGCAGCGCCTCAAGCTGCTGCTCTTCGTCGTCATCCGGCACGCGCAGCAGATACTGGCGCAGTTCGTCGCGATAGGCGTCCATCGCCGTCGGCTGATAGAGCGTATTCGGGTCAAGCAGTTCATCAAGCAGCAGCGGATAGCGCGCCAGCTGACTGGCCACCATCGGCGAGGCGGCGCACAGACGGATTAAGTGCTTCAGCGCGCCGGGATATTCGCTTAACAGTTCAAGATAAGTGGTGCGGGTGACAATGCCGGTGAGCAGCGGCGTGACGCGGGAGAGCGCCAGCGCCGCGTCGTCAGGGCTTGCGCAGACGGCGCTCAGCAGAGGCGGCATCAGGTTATCGAGCACCTGACGCCCGCGCGGGCCAATGGTGCGCTTTTCGGTCTCCTTGCGAAAATCCGCGAGCGTCGCGAGGAACCGCATCCGGCTTTCCGCGCCCAGCCCGCTCAGCACCGGCGTGTCGTCGTCGGCATCGAGCGCGTCATGCCATAACTCACGCCAGCCTTCGTTCAGCGCCTCTTCGCCCGTTCCCGGCTCTTCATCGCCGATAAGCTCATTAAACACGCGCCGCACGCCCGCCATATGGCGCTCCAGCCGCGCGCTGAGCGCCTCCCAGCTCTCTTCATCCATCGCCCAGGCCAGTCGCGCGCGGTTAAGCGCGTCGCCCGGCAGCGTCTGGGTCTGCTCATCGTTAATGCTTTGCAGCAGGTTCTCGAGACGCCGCAGGAAGAGATAGGCGTCCCGCAGACAGGCGGCGTCGTCCGGCGAGAGCAGATGCAGTTGCTCAATCGCCTCAAGCGTCGGCAGCAGCGAGCGTTGCTGTAAGGACGGCTCGCGCCCGCCGCGGATCAGCTGGAACACCTGAACGATAAACTCGGTTTCGCGAATGCCGCCCGCGCCGAGCTTGATGTTATCGGTCAGCCCCCGGCGGCGCACTTCGCGGGCAATCATGCCTTTCATGTTGCGCAGCGACTGGATCACGCTGAAATCGATATAGCGGCGGAAGATAAACGGCCGCAGCATGGCGCGCAGCTCCTGGCTCCAGGCGTCGTCGTTATCGCCCATGATGCGCGCTTTGACCATCGCGTAGCGCTCCCAGTCGCGCCCCTGCTCCTGGTAGTAATCCTCAAGCGCCGCGAAGCTCAGCACCAGCGGGCCGCTGTCGCCGAACGGGCGCAGGCGCATATCCACGCGGTAGACAAAACCGTCCTGCGTGGGCTGGTCGAGCGCTTTGATGAGCCGCTGGCCGAGGCGCGTGAAAAACTGCGCGTTATCCAGCTCGCGGCGTCCGCCCTGCGTGGAACCGCCTTCCGGCCAGGCGAAGATAAGATCGATATCCGAAGAAAAGTTGAGTTCGCCGCCGCCGAGTTTTCCCATGCCGAGGATCATCAGCGGCTGCGGGACGCCCTGCGCGTTGCACGGCGTGCCCCATTCGCGACAGCAGGCGGCGTAGAGCCAGTCGCGCGCGGCGACGATAAGGGTTTCCGCAAGCTGGCTAAGCTGCGTGAGCGTCTCCTGCGTGGTGGCCTGCTTAAGCGTCTGCGACCAGGCGATACGCGTCATCATCCGACGGCGGAACTGGCGCAGCGCGCGCATCAGCGCCGCCTCGTCGTTCACCTCCGCGAGCGCGGTCTGAAGCCAGGCGGGGTAATGACGCCACTCGTCAGGCGCGGGCGGCGCGGCTTCCAGCTCGCGCAGCCATTGCGGGTGCGCGCTGAGCGCCTCGCGGACAAAATCGCTGAAGGTGAGCACCGCGCGCGCGTCATCGCTGAGCGCGGCGGCATCAAACGGCAGCCGCTCCACCACGGCTTGCCACTGCTGTTGCAAAGGGAGGGAGAGCGGCGTCATGCGGGTTTCCTGTGGTTATTTACACTTTCCCGCTGTGTCGCCAGAACGGCGCCTGCGAGATAGCCTCATTGCGGAAATGCTCAATTTCAATACGCTGGCCGGTTTCGATAGCGTGACGCAGCCCCTGCCAGTTATCGAGCCAGAACAGCGCGACGGTGTCGTCATAGACGCCCGCCAGCAGACGCAGCGCGTCAAGCTCGCGCGCAAGGCGCGGCAGCTGATCAACGTAGCGGTCGCCGAGCGGCTGACCAAACGCGGCTTTCAGCTCGGCGGCGTGACGCGAGAGGTTGATGTCGGCGAAGCGCTTCCAGGAATCCGCCATCTTCTGACGCCCCTTTTCATCAAGGAAAGGCTGCCAGCTACGGAAAATCAGCCATTCGGTGAGCGCCAGGCGCGCAGAGGCCTGAATGGCGCTAAAGGCAACCGTCTGGGCCGACGCGTCGGTCGCGAGCGTCGCCTCGCACTGGGTGAGCAGATCGCGTAAGCGAGTACTCGCTTTTCGGGGAACGATGCCGCCGAACAGCGCCAGCGTATGGCGCACCAGCGCAATGGCCTCTCGCACCTGCTGCTTCGCTTTATCGTTACCGCGCAGCCACAGCTCTTCGTGGTACAGCCAGTGATCGAGCGCCCACTCCAGCGACGCTTCAAGCCCCTGTTCAACCGTCGTTTTCGCAGGCACTTTGAGAAGCGTGAGCGGGCGCAGCGGGCGTTCAGGATTCCCCTGCGCCAGATGATAGCCGCGCGCCGCTTTGCTGAGGCTGCCCTGGCGAAGGCCCGGTTTCGCCACCAGCTGACGGGCGAACTTCAGCACATCGGCCGCCTCGCCCTGGAGCAGTTCCAGCTCCAGCTCGCAGATCGGTTCCGCCAGCTCGCCCGCTTTCACTTCGCCACGATCAAGCGCCAGTTCAATGCGGCTTTCACCGTAAGTAACCACCCACTTTTCACGCGCGAAATCGGTGCTGAAGAGCGGCTTCACCGCCGCCTGCAACGTCTCGGGCGACAGCCCTTCCGGCCAGACGTCCGCCGGGAAGCGGGCGAGCGCAAGCTCCGGGGATTCCAGCGCGACATTATATTCCGGGCGCTGATGCAGCCCGCCGGTCGTGCGGCCAGCCACTTTCATGGTCATTTCATAACGGCCATTATCGCCGCGGATACGCAGCCCCATATCGTGACGGCGCAACTGGTTGTCGGCGGTTTCGTAGTAGATGTTGACCAACTGGCGGGGGGCGCTGTGTTCAGCCTCAAGGGCGTTCAGCGCGGCGCGCAGCGCGTCAATCTGTTCCGGGTCGACGATAAATTTGAGTTCGATTTCCTGAGCCATGTCTCTGCTTTACTCGTTGGGTCACACTGAAGAAAACTCCAGCGAACTTAATAGCCTGGTATCTGTCAGTAGATAGTATTTTGCGAAAAATTGCCATGTTTGAGGCTTTTTGACGCCATCAAAATACGAAATTTGCCGCGGTGGCGGGCGACAGGCTGACCAGGAAGATTCCCATTCAGGTTTACGCTTTGCATCGTCAGACTGATGCCACTACTATCGTTCCACTTTCAACGACAATAACGACCAACTGATGCACAAATTACGTCTGATTTGCCTTTCCCTGCTTGCGCTTAGCGTCACTTTCCAGGCCGTTGCCGAAGAAAAACGCTATGTCTCGGATGAACTCAACACCTGGGTGCGTAGCGGCCCCGGTGACAATTACCGCCTGGTCGGCACGGTCAATGCCGGCGAAGAAGTCGCACTGCTCGAAAGTAACGGCAAATATGGACAGATTCGTGATGCCAGTGGTCGCACGTCGTGGATCCCGCTGGAACAGCTGAAAAGCGAGCCCAGCCTGCGCACCCGCGTGCCGGAGCTGGAAAATCAGGTCAAAACCCTGACCGATAAGCTGACGAATATCGACACCACCTGGAACCAGCGCACGGCGGAGATGCAAAAGAAAGTCGCCGCCAGCGACGGCATCATCAACGGCCTGAAAGATGAAAATCAGAAGCTCAGAAACGAGCTTATCGTGGCACAGAAGAAAGTGAACGCCGCCAATATTCAGATCGACGATAAACAGCGCACCATCATCATGCAGTGGTTTATGTATGGCGGCGGCGTGCTGGGCGTCGGTCTGCTGCTCGGTTTACTGCTCCCGCACATGATCCCAAGCCGCAAGCGTAAAGACCGCTGGATGAACTAATCCTCTCAGGGCAGTGCCCGCTGCCCTTTTCACTCACCATCTCCTCTACACTTAACGTATTATCTGTCGGCTGAATCGATGTCGGAGTGGAATGCGTGAAGAGTTATCTGGTTGGTGGTGCGGTGCGTGATGCCCTGTTAGGGTTGCCGGTAAAGGACAGAGACTGGGTGGTCGTGGGCGCCACGCCCGCCCGTATGCTGGCGCTTGGGTATCAGCAGGTCGGCAAAGATTTTCCGGTGTTCCTGCACCCGCAAACCCACGAAGAGTACGCGCTGGCGCGCACCGAGCGGAAATCCGGCCAGGGATATACCGGCTTTACCTGCTATGCCGCGCCGGACGTGACGCTGGAGCAGGATTTACAGCGCCGCGATCTCACCATTAACGCCATCGCTCAGGACGACTGCGGCGAATTTATCGATCCTTACCACGGCCGCGACGATTTAAAAGCGCGCCTGCTGCGCCACGTCTCGCCCGCGTTTAACGAAGATCCGCTGCGCGTGCTGCGCGTGGCCCGCTTCGCCGCGCGTTACGCGCATCTCGGGTTTCGCATCGCGCCGGAGACGCTTTCGCTGATGCGCGAGATGGCGGAGAACGGCGAACTGGAGCATCTGACGGCGGAGCGCGTCTGGAAAGAGACCGAAAGCGCGCTCACCACCCGCAACCCGCAAATCTACTTCCTGATGCTGCGCGAGTGCGGCGCGCTGAAAGCGCTGTTCCCGGAAGTCGATAAACTGTTCGGCGTTCCGGCGCCCGCCAAGTGGCACCCGGAAATCGACACCGGTATCCATACGCTGATGACGCTCGCCATGGCCGCGATGCTAAGCCCGGCGGTAGACGTGCGCTTTGCCGCGCTGTGTCACGATCTCGGCAAAGGGCTGACGCCGCCGCATCTCTGGCCGCGCCATCACGGCCACGGCCCGGCGGGCGTGCGGCTGGTGGCGCAGGTTTGCGAGCGGCTGCGCGTGCCGAATGATATTCGCGATCTCGCGAAGCTGGTGGCCGAGTTCCATGACCTGATCCACACCTTCCCGATACTCAAGCCGCGCACCATTGTGGGCCTGTTTGATTCGATAGACGCCTGGCGCAAGCCGCAGCGCGTTGAGCAGATTGCCATTACCAGCGAGGCCGACGTGCGCGGGCGCACCGGCTTTGAAGCGAAAGATTATCCGCAGGCGCGGCTATTGCGCGAAGCGTGGGAGGTGGCGCGAGCGGTGTCGCCAAAAGAGGTGGTGGAAGCGGGCTTCACCGGCCCGGCGATCCGGGAAGAGCTGACAAAACGGCGTATTCGCGCGGTGGCGGCCTGGAAGGAAGAACGCTGCCCCCAGCCAGCGGCTGAGGGCTAAGACGTTTACATGAAGACCGCGAAAACGGCGGCGGCAACGATGAAACGGTAAATAGCGAAAGGAATAAAAGAGATACGTTTGATGATGTGCAGGAAGGTTTTGATCGCCACCAGCGCCACGACGAAGGCAGTGACAAAACCGACCGCGAACATCGGCAGATCCGCCATCGTCAGAAAACCCATGCTCTTATAGAGATCGAGCGCCGTGGCGCCCATCATCATCGGCACGGCGAGCAGGAACGAGAACTCAGAGGCCGCGTAACGGCTCACGCCCACCAGCATACCGCCGGAAATCGTGGCCCCGGAACGCGAGAAACCCGGCCACAGCGCGAGACACTGAAAACAGCCGATAAAAAACGCCTGGCGGTAGGTCATATCGTCAAGCCCTGGCGCCTTCGGCTCTTTCGGTTTCAGCACTTCAGCGATAATCAGCAGCACGCCGCCGACCACCAGCGCATACATCACGTTAATCGGGTTAAACAGCGATTTGATGAAATCGTGGAACACCAGGCCGAGCACCACCGCCGGCACCATACCGAGCAGAATGTGGATAAGTGAAAGGCGGCTTTTGCCGAGCCCCTCATGCGGCGGGTGCCCGAAGTGGATGCCGATGAGTCCGAACAGGCGACGCCAGAACATCACGACGACCGCCAGAATGGAGCCTAACTGGATAACCACTTCGAATGTCTTCGCGGTATCGCCTTCAAACCCCAGCAGGTGGCCCACGATAATCATATGGCCGGTGCTGGAGACCGGCAGGAATTCGGTGAGTCCTTCTACAATGCCCAGGATCGCCGCCACCAGCAGCGAGTGCATATCAGTCATTCAGTAAACCCTCGTACCCCAAAAATAAGCGCTAAAAAACGCGGCCGTCAGCGCAACGGCCGCGCAAGTTCCTGCATTATGACCGGTATACCCGGGTTTGGTTTAATCATTATGAATTTAAATGTTTTAATTCGGATTATTGCTACGCTCAATCATAACGCCGACATTCGCGGCCTGCGCCACCGCGCCTGGCTTGCTTAATTTGATGCGTACCCAGGGAGCGTTGAAGCGCGTCAGAATGATCTCAGCCACCTCTTCCGCCACCCGCTCCACCAGCGCGAAACGGCCGTTGCCGACATGCTCCAGCACCGCCTGGGTGACGTCGGCGTAGCTCAGACAGTCGCGCACGTCGTCGCTCGCCGCCGCCGCCCGGTTATCCCAGCCGATTTCGATATCGAACACGAGTTTCTGCTCGATGGTCTGTTCCCAGTCGTAAACGCCAATAGTGGTGATTACCGAAAGTTGCTCTATAAATACTATGTCCATCACGGCCCTGCCTGTTTTTAGCCCAGCCGGATACCACTTCCGGCAAAATATGCGTATTATCCACAGATGCAGAGAATACAACGACATTTTCACAACGGAACAGCGTTATGAGTGCAATCGCGCCTGGAATGATCCTCCTCGCGTACCTTTGCGGCTCGATCTCCAGCGCCATTCTGGTCTGCCGCATCGCAGGTCTCCCCGACCCTCGTGACAGCGGTTCCGGCAACCCCGGAGCGACCAACGTCCTGCGAATTGGCGGCAAGGGAGCAGCCCTGGCGGTACTGATATTCGACGTGCTGAAAGGCATGCTGCCGGTCTGGGGCGCGTATGCGCTGGGCGTGACGCCATTCTGGCTGGGGCTTATCGCCATCGCCGCCTGTCTGGGCCATATCTGGCCGGTCTTTTTCCATTTTCGCGGCGGTAAAGGCGTGGCGACGGCGTTTGGCGCGATTGCGCCTATCGGCTGGGATCTTACCGGCGTGATGGCGGGAACCTGGTTTCTGACGGTGTTACTGAGCGGCTATTCATCGCTGGGCGCGATCGTCAGCGCGCTGGTGGCGCCGTTTTATGTCTGGTGGTTTAAACCGCAATTCACGTTCCCGGTGGCGATGCTCTCCTGTCTTATCCTGCTGCGTCATCACGATAATATTCAGCGCCTGTGGCGCGGCCAGGAAAGCAAAATCTGGAGCCGGTTTCGCAAAAAGCGGCCACAAAAAAAGGAGTGATGATTCACTCCTTTTCTTTATGGCTTTTCTGACGCGTTACGCGGCGGGCAGCTCCGACAGCGGCCAGCGCGGACGCACGGTCACGCCAAGCCCCGCTTCGCCTTTCGCTTTCAGACGCACCATGCCCGCATAAGCGATCATCGCGCCGTTATCGGTGCAGAATTCCGGGCGCGCATAGAACACTTCGCCGCCGCGTTTTTGCATCATTTCCGCGAGACGCGCGCGCAGCGTGCGGTTTGCGCTCACGCCCCCCGCCATCACCAGGCGCTTAAAGCCGGTCTGATCCAGCGCACGGCGGCATTTGATCATCAGGGTGTCCACCACCGCATCTTCAAACGCGCGCGCAATGTCGGCGCGGGTCTGATCGTCGGTGCCGTTATCGCGAATGGTATTCGCCGCGAAGGTTTTCAGCCCGGAGAAGCTGAAATCCAGCCCCGGACGGTCGGTCATCGGACGCGGGAAGGTAAAGCGCCCGGCCGTGCCCTGCGCCGCCATTTTCGACAGCATCGGGCCGCCCGGGTAATCAAGCCCCAGCAGCTTGGCGGTTTTGTCGAACGCCTCGCCCGCGGCGTCGTCGATAGACTCGCCCAGCAGTTCATACTGGCCGATACCGGTGACGCTAATGAGCTGCGTATGGCCGCCCGAGACCAGCAGCGCCACGAAAGGAAACGCGGGCGGATTGTCTTCTAACATCGGCGCCAGCAGATGGCCTTCCATGTGGTGCACCGGCACCGCAGGCACATCCCAGGCGAACGCCAGCGCGCGGCCGACCGTCGCGCCGACTAACAGCGCGCCCACAAGGCCAGGCCCTGCGGTATACGCCACCGCGTCGATATCCTTCGCCGTCAGGCCCGCTTCTTTTATCGCGGCCTGGATCAGGGGCACGGTTTTACGCACGTGATCGCGCGAGGCCAGTTCAGGCACGACGCCGCCGTAATCGGCATGCAGTTTTACCTGACTATACAATTGGTTGGCTAATAACCCGTTTTCATCGTCATAAATCGCGATGCCGGTTTCATCACAGGATGTCTCAATTCCCAGTACACGCATGGTTTTTCTTACCTCTCTCGCCTGCCGCGCAGTGTAGGGCCAACGGTGGCCGATGTAAAACTTTGCTCAACCCAGGCGGCCAGATAGTGTATAATACGTGCCCCTGGAATAGACCGCACAAAAACCGCGTTTCTGGTCCTGGCGGTGCTTTACAAAGCAGCAGCAGTTGCAGTAAAATTCCGCACCATTTTGAAATAAGCTGGCTATCTGATGCCAGCAGAACCGAATTAATCAAAGGTGAGAGGCACATGCCGGTAATTAAAGTACGTGAAAACGAGCCGTTCGACGTAGCACTGCGTCGCTTCAAACGTTCCTGCGAGAAAGCGGGTGTTCTGGCGGAAGTTCGTCGTCGTGAATTCTATGAAAAACCGACTACCGAACGTAAACGCGCCAAAGCTTCCGCAGTGAAACGTCACGCGAAGAAACTGGCTCGCGAAAACGCACGCCGTACTCGTCTGTACTAATTCCTCAGGGGATATCCTCCCCTGAAACAGACAGAGTAGTAGTTGTAGAGGCCGTGCTTCCGAAAGGAATGCGCGGCTTATTCTCGTTTATGGGCTGATAAAAACGGGGCTTATGGCTGGACGAATCCCACGTGTCTTTATCAATGATCTGCTGGCTCGCACCGATATCGTCGACCTGATAGACGCACGGGTAAAGCTCAAGAAGCAGGGCAAGAACTACCACGCGTGTTGTCCCTTCCATAATGAAAAAACCCCCTCTTTCACCGTAAACGGCGAAAAACAGTTTTATCACTGCTTCGGTTGCGGCGCGCACGGCAACGCTATCGACTTCCTGATGAATTACGACAAGCTCGAATTCGTCGAGACCGTCGAAGAGCTGGCGGCGATGCATAATCTGGAAGTGCCGTTCGAAGCGGGTAGCGGACCGACGCAAATAGAGCGTCATCAGCGGCAAACGCTCTATGAACTGCTGGACGGGCTGAACGGTTTTTATCGTCAGGCGTTACAGGCGCAGAGCGGCGAGCCAGCGCGGCACTATCTCGCAAAGCGCGGGCTGAGCGACTCGGTCATTGAACGTTTCGCGATTGGCTACGCGCCGCCGGGCTGGGACAACGCGCTCAAGCGTTTTGGCAACAACAGCGAAAACCGCAAGTCGCTTATCGACGCCGGCATGCTGGTGACCAACGATAACGGCCGCAGTTACGACCGCTTTCGCGAGCGGGTGATGTTCCCCATCCGCGACAAGCGCGGGCGAGTGATAGGCTTTGGCGGCCGCGTGTTAGGCGATGCGCTGCCAAAATACTTAAACTCCCCGGAAACCGATATTTTCCATAAGGGCCGCCAGCTGTATGGCCTTTATGAAGTGCAGCAAAGCGATCCGAATCCGCAGCGCCTTCTGGTAGTGGAAGGCTATATGGACGTCGTGGCGCTGGCGCAGTACGACATCAACTATGCGGTCGCCTCGCTCGGCACCGCGACCACGGCAGAGCATATCCAGATGCTCTTTCGTGCCACGAACACCGTGATTTGCTGTTACGACGGCGACAGAGCAGGCAGAAGCGCCGCGTGGCGCGCGCTGGAAACCGCGCTGCCTTACATGACGGACGGACGTCAGCTACGCTTTATGTTTCTGCCCGATGGCGAAGACCCGGATACGCTGGTTCGCAAGGAAGGCAAAGCGGCGTTCGAGGCGCGTATGGAGCAGGCTCAGCCGCTCTCGACGTTCCTGTTCAACAGCCTGCTGCCGCAGGTGGATTTGAGCACGCCGGACGGGCGCGCGCAGCTCAGCACGCTGGCGCTGCCGTTAATCAGCCAGGTGCCGGGCGAGACGCTGCGCATCTATCTGCGCCAGGAGTTAGGCAACAAGCTCGGAATTCTGGATGACAGCCAGCTTGAGCGGTTGATGACCCGGCAGGCAGATAATTCGCAAACGCGGCCCGCGCCGACGCTAAAGCGCACAACCATGCGTATACTGATAGGATTATTAGTCCAGAATCCTGAGCTGGCGCCCCTGGTGCCCTCGCTGGCGGCGTTAGATAAAACAAAGCTGCCAGGACTGGAGCTCTTTTCGGAGCTGGTCAATACTTGTCTTTCGCAGCCTGGTCTGACCACCGGGCAGTTGCTCGAACATTATCGCGGAACAAAAGAAGCCGCTACCCTTGAAAAACTCTCAACGTGGGACGATATAGCAGATAAGGATATCGCAGAGAAAACGTTCACCGACGCGCTGGACCATATGTTTGATTCCGTGCTGGAGTTGAGACTAACAGAACTAATCGCCCGCTCGCGCACCCAAGGACTTAGCGCGGCGGAGCGCGAAGAAGTGCGCATCATTACCGAGGCGCGCGCAAAGAAATAAATTCCGCGGCTTAATTGCCGATTGATGATCGGGTGCACCCGAGAGCCGCACTGCCGGGCAGCGGCAATAAGAAAACAGCCCGCACCGCCCTGTGGTTTTATATCGCTGTCGAAGCGTTCAGGCACTCAAGAGACGCCGTCGCTTGCAACATGTTGTGATATGAAATCCGGGGCATACGTTATTGTTGGCGGCAACGCCTACCGACACCAACCTCATGAAATAAGTGTGGATACCGTCTTATGGAGCAAAACCCGCAGTCACAGCTTAAGCTTCTTGTCACCCGTGGTAAGGAGCAGGGCTATCTGACCTATGCCGAGGTCAATGACCATCTGCCGGAAGATATCGTCGACTCCGATCAGATCGAAGACATCATCCAAATGATTAACGACATGGGCATCCAGGTGATGGAAGAAGCGCCGGACGCCGACGATCTGTTGCTTGCTGAAAACTCAAACAGCACCGACGAAGACGCGGAAGAAGCTGCGGCCCAGGTGCTCTCAAGCGTTGAATCTGAAATCGGGCGCACCACTGACCCGGTTCGTATGTACATGCGTGAAATGGGTACCGTTGAACTGTTGACCCGCGAAGGCGAAATTGACATCGCTAAACGCATCGAAGACGGTATCAACCAGGTTCAGTGCTCCGTCGCCGAATACCCGGAAGCGATCACCTATCTGCTGGAGCAGTACGATCGCGTTGAAGCGGGCGAAGCGCGTCTTTCCGATCTGATCACCGGCTTTGTCGATCCGAACGCCGAAGAAGATCTGGCGCCTACCGCGACGCATGTCGGCTCAGAACTCTCTCAGGAAGAGATGGATGATGACGAAGATGAAGACGAAGAGTCTGACGACGACAGCAGCGATGACGACAACAGCATCGACCCGGAACTGGCCCGTGAGAAATTCGGCGAGCTGCGTACCCAGTACGAAGTGACCCGCGACACCATCAAAGCCAAAGGCCGCAGCAACGCGGCGTCTCAGGAAGAGATCCTGAAGCTTTCCGAGGTGTTCAAACAGTTCCGCCTGGTGCCGAAGCAGTTCGACTATCTGGTGAACAGCATGCGCATCATGATGGATCGCGTGCGTACCCAGGAACGTATCATCATGAAGATGTGCGTTGAACAGTGCAAAATGCCGAAGAAGAATTTCATCACCCTCTTCACCGGCAACGAAACCAGCGAAACCTGGTTTAACGCGGCTATCGCCATGAACAAACCGTGGTCTGAAAAGCTCCACGACGTGGCGGAAGATGTTCACCGCAGCCTGCAAAAACTGCAGCAGATCGAAGAAGAAACCGGCCTGACCATTGAGCAGGTTAAAGATATCAACCGTCGCATGTCTATCGGCGAAGCGAAAGCGCGCCGTGCGAAGAAAGAGATGGTGGAAGCAAACTTACGTCTGGTTATTTCTATCGCCAAGAAATACACCAACCGCGGTCTGCAGTTCCTCGATCTGATTCAGGAAGGCAACATCGGTCTGATGAAAGCGGTAGATAAATTCGAATACCGCCGCGGCTACAAGTTCTCCACCTATGCGACCTGGTGGATCCGTCAGGCGATTACCCGCTCTATCGCGGATCAGGCGCGCACCATCCGTATTCCGGTGCACATGATTGAGACCATCAACAAGCTCAATCGTATCTCCCGCCAAATGCTGCAGGAGATGGGCCGCGAGCCGACGCCGGAAGAGCTGGCCGAACGCATGCTGATGCCGGAAGACAAAATTCGCAAAGTGCTGAAAATCGCCAAAGAGCCTATCTCCATGGAAACGCCAATCGGCGACGATGAAGATTCGCATCTGGGGGATTTCATCGAGGATACCACCCTCGAGCTGCCGCTGGACTCCGCGACCACCGAAAGCCTGCGTGCGGCGACGCACGACGTGCTGGCCGGTCTCACCGCGCGTGAAGCGAAAGTGCTGCGTATGCGTTTCGGTATCGACATGAACACCGACCATACGCTGGAAGAAGTGGGTAAACAGTTCGACGTGACCCGCGAACGTATCCGTCAGATCGAAGCGAAGGCGCTGCGTAAGCTGCGCCATCCGAGCCGCTCTGAAGTGCTGCGCAGCTTCCTGGACGATTAATCGTCTCTGGTAACGCATTTAAAAAGCCCTCTTCGGAGGGCTTTTTTATTGGCGGCAGGGATAACCGCAGCGGCCATTCTACGGTGCTTCTCAACAAGTTGTCCTGAAACGATAAATCACCGTGATGTGCGTGGATTAATCAGCAAAAACAATTTGTCATAATTATGGATTCTGAGTAATTTGCTGGGAGATTTTGCGTATAAAAATGAACCATCGCGTTGATAACACTGCAAGGACCCGGGATGAACAAGTCGCTGTTATTTATGACATGCGTTTTACTGGCCGGATGCGCCAGCCAGCCGCCAAAAAGCCAGGTAACGCCGCTCGCGCCAGCGCCCGCTCCGGTCGCCGCCTCGCAGCCTGCGCAACAGGCACCTGAGAACCAACCTTTCGCCGCTACCTCTGAAAGCACCAACAGCATGGCGACCTGCCGTAAAGAGCTCGACGCGCTCAAACACTACGGCCCGAAAACCTACAGCCGCTACGCCGCTGAAATGGACGCGTTGTCCGCGAAAACGGGTAAATATCTGGCGCTGAAAGACGGGATGACACCAGAGCTGAACGACATCGTTATTACGATGTATCAGTCGCAAATCAAAACGCTCTGCTTCCGCATCCAGTCGTCGCTCGGTAAGCTGATTATTGAACAGGCCGGCGGCTAAGCCACCTGCCCTCTTGATACGATAACGGCGCGGCGAAAGTTGCGCCGTTATGCTATCTGCCGCGCGCCACCAGCGCGTCGTCGAGTTCCCGGTAGGCTTCCACCAGCTTATCAAGCGAGGCGCGATTCAGGCCGCTCGGGTTGGGCAGCACCCAAATCTCCGTCTTGCCGATTTTCAGCTTCTGTTTACCCCACTTCACGCCGCGCTGGCTGAACGCCTGCTCATACGCTTTTTTGCCCAGTACCGCGAGCGCATCCGGCTGGAAATCTTCGATTTTTTTAATCAGATTACGCCCGCCTTCATGCAGCTCTTTTACGTCCACTTCGTTAGCCTGCACCGTCGGGCGCTCCACCAGCTTCGTGATGCCACAGCGCGTATCCAGCAGATGGCGCTCTTCCTCAGGCTTCAGCTGGCGCTCCGTGAACCCCGCCAGATGGATAACTTTCCAGAAGCGATTGCCAGGATGCGCAAAGTGAAACCCCGTATGCGCCGACGACTTCCCCGGATTGATCCCGCAAAAGACCACCCGCAGACCCGGCTCAAGAATATCGTTAATCACGTACTCTCCTGTTAACTCTCGGATCTGTAAAGTATAAAGCCTTACGCCGCGCTTGCTTACAAATTCAGCAGCCGCGACGCCGAGACTGGATTGGCGCCGCCAGTTACTTTATAATCCAGCGCCACGGCCCCTTAGCTCAGTGGTTAGAGCAGGCGACTCATAATCGCTTGGTCGTTGGTTCAAACCCAACAGGGGCCACCAAATTTTAGCTTTAAAATCAAATAATTAAGCCACTCGAAAGAGTGGCTTTTTTGTTGGCTACTTGATGAGTGTCGCAAAAGTGTCGCATGAGAATTTTGACGCAACCCTGCCTGGAGGAGGGTATTCACTTAGGAAAATGGTGGCGGGCCTGAGACGCGTTCACTGTATTGACATATTTAGCGATAGATTTACGCTCGTGCTCATTGCCTGATTTTGCAAATGCCTGTATGAAGAGCATCATCCTTTCCGACTCAACTTTTAAGTGCTGATGCCCCAGCTCCAGATTAAATACTGAAATTTTTGCGGCTGGACTTTGGGTTTTTGAGGCATTTAACTCATAGCGCGATTTTCTCAGCGCCTTACAGAGCACGTCAAAATGCTGGTTTAGTGTAACCAGACTCTTGCAAGAAAGAATAATATCATCCATATAGACAGATACCGTGACGCATCCAGATCGATGGAACGAATCGATAACATTTCCCGCATAAGAATTTTGCAAACAGAGTGTCGCCAGAACAGGTGATTGCGGATATCCATACGGAACAGCAAATTTATGCCCAACAGCATTAGGAAGTCTAACTGTTGAAAGTTTTGCTATAAGTCTAGCTTTGTCATACGGTATGATTTTTTTTAGTTCACGCGTAACTCGGCTTTGCGATGTTGACTCAAAAAAACCTTTAATATCAATCAAGCAGAAGTAATTATTTCTTTTGTGTAACCTAGCAGCAGCAACATGCCCTCCATTTCTTAAATGATAATAATACAATGGAAACCGCCAATTTTTCCGTATATACCGGTGCAGAGCGGAACCATATTTAATCATTTCTTCAGAAGGTATATGAACCCACTTGTTTTCTTTAAGAAGGAATTTGTGCTTCCACTTTTCCATCAGGAAATTCATCCCAACTTAAGCAGCAATAGTTAAGGACTATGTGAAGGTAGCCGTTTGCTTTCTCAACGAAAGCGATTAACTCGTTGAGAAGCTCAAGGGTGAATTTAACACCCATGGCGAACTTCACTAAGCCAAACAGATATTTCTTCATGTTTGTTACCTCTGTACTATCCTGACGCATCTTAGCGCAAGCGCATAGTCCAAACTAAAATCCCAGGGAGTCCCAGGGAGTCCCAGGAGTCCCAGGAGTCCCAGGAGTCCCGGAGTCCCGGAGTCCCATATGTCGTATACGACGAGTGTACAGAGGGCCGGAGAAAACGGCTAACGTCAGGAAATGTAAGAATACACTGAACTTAAAAACGTTTGCATCATATTTTCAGTTACCCCAATCGTCTCACATTATATTATTCTTTATAAAATAATGAGTTAAGTTATTCTGGCACACAAAAATCAGTAGTAACAATCAGCCCTCCGCCTAATAAAAAAACAAATAATTTATTGAAATTCAATAGGCTAAAGAAAATCTGATTTTCTTATAAGATTCTTACAACTGAAAAACAGTGAAATTTCTTTCAATGTTTACAGTTTCGTTTTTCTGGCAGAGTCCCAGCGCTGGCGCGGCCTGGCGATATCATTTGTAAAAAAACAAAACTGAAAAATTTTTGCGATCCAAAACTTGCAGGCGGGTGCGGTGTAGTGCCGTTTTTGTCTGCGAACGTTTTATTTTGTGGGTCTGCGGCTGCGCCAGCGCAACGAGGCGGGCGGGATCTGTTTCAGGGGTGGCGGTGGGTGGTTTGCGCGCTGCGGGCGCTGTGGTGCGTTCTGGGTGGGTTAATGACAGGCATAAAAAAGCCCGCGCACTGGCGGGCTGATTTTCGGATCAGGCAATGATGTTTTCATACCGGCTGCGGGTCTGTGTCGCCTGCGCCGCCGTCTGGCTGAACGCGGCGGCAGTGGTAGGCCCGCCGGTGCCGGGGTGTGAATGGCTGGCGCACTGGCTGGCCAGCTGTGCCAGCAGGTCTATGGTTTCCAGCATCATTTGCAGCGTGTTAACGCTTTCGCTGCCGATGTGTACCGTTGGCCCCATAATTTGCTGACCGCCCGCCGCGACGCTTTTACGCAGCTGCGCGATTTTCTCAGTCAGCCCGCCATCGGTCTGCGTCTCGATACCGCCCTTCGCGTGCGTTTTCTGCTGACCGTCAATTTCAGCTTCGGCATCACCTTCCACGCGGGCCAGAAACTTGCCGCTGGCCGCGATGGCGTAATCGCCGGTGGCCACATGCTGAACGGCACCGGCCAGCAGGCTGACCGCTCCCAGTACCGTGGTTTTATCCGTGGCTTTTACCGTGGTTTCACGGCTGACCAGCTCGCGGCGCTCCCGGTCAGCGGTCACTTCGCGGCTCATGGATGTTTCGCTGATGGTCTGGTCAGTCTTGCGCACCCAGTCACCGGCCTGCGTGACGCGTTGTGACACTTCCTCGCGTTGTTGTTGCAGCTGCTCACCCGGCTTCACGTCCGGCAGGCTTGTGCCATCCGGTACGGTCTGGCGCACAAACGGCTTATCCGCACGCCCGCCGGTAAAGCCCACTTCGACCAGCGTGCCTTCCGGCGGAAACTGGAACATCCCCGAATCATTACCGGCCATCGGCACCGGCAGCGGCACGGCGGAATACACCGGCGTGTTACCGTCCGGCTTACCGTCTGCGTCAAGCAGCTGCACGTCAACGGCGTAGCGCGGGCGGAACGGATCGGAAAAATTCCCGCTGCTCACCGGCTCGCTGTGCGCGACCACCCGCGCGAATTTCGGCAGATGCAGCCCGGACGCCAGCTCTGGATAATGCGCCTCTATCTGGCGCTGTACCGGGGTTTTCTGTAGGGGCCTGCCGGTTGCCTTATCGCGCGGCGTCCATGTGATGGTCATGTTGTCACCGGACAGGTTTACTTTCGTCACCCGCTGGCCGTTCACCTCCACACCGGGGCGCAGGGTCTGCACCAGGGGAATGGTCATGGTGTTGCCACCGGCAGCGCCCTGGTTAAAGTCGGCCGGAATCTCCACGGGCCGACCGGCAAACAGCGCTTTTTCCGCGCCGCCCAGGTAAAGAGATCCATCCGGCAACTGATACCAGACGTAATCATTCACACCGAACGCGCGACCCAGATTATCCAGCAGCTGGAAACCGCTGCCGGAATGGGTGAAGTGTGGGATCGGCCTGTCGCTGTAGGCCGCATCCGGCACCGTTACCGTGATGCCACTGTGCTCTGTCAGCCAGCTGGCGATTTCTTTCAGCGTGGGATGCTGGAACGAACAGGGCCAGCTGCGCTCGAACACGCCGACCAGCTCACGCACAAAGAGACGCTGGAAACCTTTTTCGGCGGGCTGTGAACGCTCGACGTAGCCGGTAAACCAGCGCAGCAATAAATCGCTGTACCCCACATCAAGCCGCACCAGTTTTCCGGTGTAGTCCGTGTCGGTTTCCACTGTGATAAATCCCCGCCCGCAGCTGTTCAGCTCAAGCGCCATATTCACATCAACCAGATGCACCTCATCCGTGGACAGGTACAGACGTTTAACCGGCTTCATGCTTACCCCAGCGCATCGTTAACAGGTTTAAGTACCTTGCGTTCAAACCATGACAGCGTTTCCGCATCCTCACCGGCACTGGTCTGGCTGGCTGCGCCGCCACCGGCACCGGCTTTTTGCGTTTTGCTGGTCGTTCTAGACGTCGCCCGCGCTTCGCGTTTTTCCTGCACGCTCAGATGTTCGGCCAGCGTGAACGTGACCAGCCAGCTCATGCGGCCATCCTGCGGCGGTGCGTCCACCGTGCCGGTAAACGTGGCTTCACGCAGGTTAACGGCGCGCGCCACCTCGTTGGCCACGCGGTAAACCTGCCGTTTGCCGCCTGCATCCGTGGCGTTCGCCAGGGCGAAAATGCGTGACAGCGTGCTGATTTGCTTAAACGGCACTTCACCCACCACGCGCAGTTCTTTGCCTTTGGCTCCCTGCTCGGCTTTTGTAGTGGCGCTGGTCTGCCCGCTCTGGTCTTTATCCTGGAATTGCTGGCTTATCGTCACGCGCATGTTTTTCAGCGGTATGGCTTCGCCATTAAGCGCCAGCATGATTGTCGAGGTCATGGATCATTCCCTTAATTCCGTCGAGATTATCACCGGCCAGCATGATGGCCGCGCTGTGTACGGCAGACGGCTGCGGGATGCCCTGCATCAGCGCCCGCGTCAGTGTGGCCGCGTCGCCCTTCGCCGTGAAAACCCAGGCGCGGGCGCTTTTGCCGGTTAACTGTGAAAGTCCGTCTGCCAGCTGAGAAAGCAGCCCGGCACGCTCGGCGGCGAACCCGGCAAGCGCAGTTTTCATTCCGGCCATATCAATACCGGCACTCGCCTGCGCCTGGGCGCTGGCCACGGCTCTGGCGTTCATTACCGCCCGGCTTGTTGGCACAGAAAGCGGCAGCGCAGCGGGAAGGCCGCCGCCACTGCGCGCCGGCAGCTGCATCCGTACCGTGGCAAGCTCCGCCGCCGAACGCGCCAGGCGGCTCACCTGCGTAAACGCAGGCGCCGGAAAAACGGCGGTCAGCGCATCGAGACGCTTTATAAAATCGTCCTGCGTCTGGCCGGTAATCCCCTTTGTCATCCAGCGTGACGGCATCGGTGATAATCTGCTTACCACTTTCAAAGCCTTTCATGAGCTTGTGCCAGCCGATGTTCACATCCTCGCCGTTCGGGTTTTGCTCCGGATCGGTTGTCTTTTCCACGCGATTACCGTTAAAACCGATGCGCAGCATATCCAGTGCAAACGCCTGGTTAGAGAAGGTCTGAACGAGGTTGAAAAACTCGTTTTCCTCTTTACCTGCATTTGCCCAGACGGACAGCAAATCCCACTTAAGCGCGGCGCAGGAATCGGTTTCGACCAGCTTATAATCGTTACCGTCCACACCGACGCTACGCATGAAGCGGCCGCCTTCCTTGCGCCCGGTATGCAGCGCCGAGGAACCCACGCTGACCACCTGGCCGGACAGCTGATCGACATCCGCACAGGTAATCATGTTGAGAAATTCCACCGCTTCCAGCAGCGCCAGGCGCAGCGCGGTTTCTTTCGGGTCAGTCAGCGAGAAATAACGGTCGGTCTGCTGGACGTTATAGCCCTGGCAGAGTGCCGCCGAATATGCGCCAATGAGATCACGCGCACGTTGATTAAGTTGCATAATATTCCCTCGCGTTAACGCGATATAAATTAATTCCCGGTTACAGGAACGAAGAAGAAATTAAAGGACGTTAAAACGTGGCTTCTTATCCTGCTGGCCAAAATTACGCTTCGGCAGCTTCGTGACTTTTTCATCCAGCTTGCCAAAATTCGCCAGAATGGTGCCAAGGCTATCGCGAAGGCGCGCGAAATCTTCGGTATCCATGACTTCGGCAACCTTATCCATATCACCGGACAATTCGCGCAACTGGTTTTCGACCGCACTCACACGGCCTTCCAGTTCATTGACTGCATTAGCCAGCACATTAAGCTGATCGTCGCCTGAAGGCGTTTCCGTTTCGTCGCCCTCAGCAAAGTTTTTCGTTTTCGGTTTAAGACCAAAATAAGACTGCCAGTTATTTTTCATTTCTTTTTCCTGAATAAATTTACCGTCGCAGGTAATTACACATCCGTAATAACCCGCTTTATTGGCCTTGCGCCTGTTAAAGCGCAGCCGGGTTGTTCCCACGCTGGCCGGTCTGTCAGTCACCGCCAGCCCTTCCAGATAGGTACGGCCTGTATTGCGAAAATTGCCGTCTGGCGTCAGTTCCACAGAGAAATAGATAAGCTGGTCATAGCGGTTCGCTTCGAGCAGGTAAGCATTGGGGCGTATCTGGGCATAAAGGCGGTATAATCCGTCCTCCCCTTCCTCCCCCATGACATCCAGCACCTCACCAAAGTTTCCGCAATTCTTTTCGTGCTCGGGCCAGATTAATGCCCCGTACCACTGCCGGTTATAAGTTTCAGCAGCATCAACCAGCCACTGTCTTTTTAATTCCCGGCCATCAACCGTATCTCCTTCCGTTGCGATGCAAAGCCAGTCAGTGCGTAAATGCGATTGCGACATATCCCCCCTGATTGCTGCCATCATGTTGCGGAATGAATTATTACGAAATAAACCCGACGTCGCACGCCGCTTTATTCTTATCAGTTCGGATATAACGCCTTTCCCGAATAAGTACGAACTGACACCACCGTCTTATAAAAAAGTCGCAGGCATAATAAAGGCTATGGCTAAATACTCAGACGAATTAAAAGGCGTTGTACGCTCGCTTTATCTGCGCCGTTATACGCCGAAAGAAATTGCATCAGAATTAAATCTGCCGAATGCGCGGATCGTTTACTACTGGGCGGAAAAATACAGCTGGGCGGATTTACTCAGTTTTGAAAGTACAGAGGAGGCGATAGAGCGCCGCTATCAGCTGCTTGCCGGGCGGGATAACAAAACCGACCTGGATTTAAAAGAGATGGACATGCTGATCGCGCACGCCACAAAACTGCGGGCGCAAAGCAACAAGCATAAAGAGAAGCTGGCAACCGGCCATCCGCCGCACCACCACGCAGGCCGGTGGCGCAATGACCTTTGTCGCAGACCGTACCACGGACACCGGACACGCCGAGGCGTTCTGGGCCATCGCGCACGCCCTGCATAACGAACCCCTTAACTATGAAAACCGACCCAAATCGCGTTGGAGGCTCAGACAATCCGCATGAGTAAGAAGAAATTCCGCGCCGCAAAGCGCCAGGACAGCAGCAAACCGGCGCGCAGCATGAGCATTCTGCGCTTCGGCAAACCCGAACCGGTACTGACCACCGGCACCGATTACCGCGATGTGTGGTATGACAACGACGCCGAACACTACACGCTGCCGATTGACCGGCTGGCGCTGGCGCAGCTTATTAACCTGAACGGCCAGCACGGCGGCATCATTCATGCCCGTAAAAACATGGTTCTGGCGGATTATCAGGGCGGCGGTCTGTCACGTGACGAAATGGAGGCAGGTGCCTTTGATTTTCTGACGTTCGGCGACGTGGCCATTCTGAAGGTACGCAACGGCTGGGGCGACGTGATCGGCCTGGTACCGCTGCCGGGGCTCTACACCCGCCGCCGCAAAACGGGTGAATTTGTCGTTCTGCAGGATGGCGAGCCGATTGTTTACCCGCAGGACGACATCATTTTCATCAAGATGTATGACCCGCAGCAGCACATCTATGGCCTGCCGGATTACATCGGCGGTATTCACTCCGCCCTGCTGAACAGTGAGGCGGTAATTTTTCGCCGCCGCTATTACCACAACGGCGCGCACACCGGCGGCATTCTCTACACGCGCGATCCCAGCCTGACCGATGAGATGGAAGAAGAAATCGAACGCCAGTTGCGTGACAGCAAAGGCATCGGCAACTTTTCCACCATTCTGGTGAACATTCCGGGCGGCGATAAAGAAGGCGTGCAGTTTATTCAGATGGGGGATATTTCCGCAAAGGACGAGTTTGCCAGCGTGAAAAACATCAGTGCGCAGGACGTGCTGAACGCCCACCGGTTCCCGGCAGGGCTCGCCGGTATCATCCCGGAAAATGCGGCCGGGCTGGGTGACGTTGAGAAAGCAGAGAGGACGTATAAAAAGAACGAGGTGGCCCCTATTCAGCGCCGCTTTATGCAGGCGGTAAACGCCGATCCGGAGGTGCCCGAACGCCTTCACCTTAATTTCGATTTAAGCTACCTGGAAGCGGGCCGGGAAGGTGCATCCTGATGCGAAAAAGGTTAAAATCCAGGCATGTTTTGGCAGCTGGAGCATGGAATATGCGCGTTTTAAAAATCGAATGTCCGGAGTGCGGCTCTAAGGCTGTTATTCGTAAAACCAACCGGAAGCACCGGCAGATATCAGATATTTACTGCGCCTGTGCTGATGTGGAGTGTGGCCATACTTTCGTAATGAATCTGACATTCTCACACACCCTCAGCCCAAGCGCGAAAACCGGCGACGTGATGGTGCAAAAAATCTTAAGCGCCCTGTCGCCGGATCAAAAACAAATGGCGCTGGATTTACTGAAAGCCACATCAACCGCGTAAAACGCCCCATCATGGGGCAATTCTTTTCACATCTAATGATATTCCTGTTTGCAAAACCGTGATCTCAAAAGTGTTTTGGATATAAAATCGGTGCGATATACTTTTCTCATTTTATAATACTTCAAGATCTTTTAGGAGGCTTCTAAAGATGTCCGTTTCAAAATTAGTAGAGAAATTATGGGAAACAGTAGGTGCAAAAAGCATAAGCGCTTTATGTAAGCCCGGGCAAATCCGCCGAGAAGGCCTAGCCAATATTGAAATCGAAAGAAAAAAAATGCTCATTTTGGCTCAAACAGAAAAAGAAATAGAAGATATTAAAAGTGGTAAGGCCATAGTTTCCCTAAATGATTTCAATAACCCCAAGATTATTTCATTGGAAGGAGAACAACAATATGACAAATCCGGTTCAATGGAGCCTTATATTAACATGGATAGTTTAACTAAAACAATTAGAGCTAATTTTCTTGCCAACGAACTTCAGAAAGAAATGAACATTGCAAACTCATTAATCATCGCTGAAGAAATACTTTCCACAGACCAAACCGAACCGACAACAGAACAAATAGAAGATGATTGGTTATATCGATGGAGAGATAGTGCAAGCACTAGTAGTTCAGAAAAACTGCAAGAACTTTGGGGCCGAATACTTGCTGGAGAAATGAAAAGCCCGGGTTCTTATTCACTAAGAACTATAGATTTCATAAAAAACCTCACTCAAAAAGAAGCAACTCAGATTCAAAAGCTTTTTTCCTTTGTTTTCTTTGGAAATATCATAAAAAACAAAGAGATAGGAGAGGATTTTAATAATGAATATTTAAAAGAGCAGTTAAGATTTGGTTTCTTATCTGAAATGCAAGCGCTGGGAGTCATTTCTGGTGTAGAATCATTTGGTTTGACTTCAACTTTCAAATCCCTTAAGGAAGAGGAATTCTACCACTTTTATATTTACAATGATAAAGTGATGCAAATTACGCATAATGACCCCAAAAAAGAGTTAATACTTGGAGTAATAATTCTTACGCCTTTAGGTCATGAGTTAAGAAGTTTGTGCCCCGTAACTATTGACAGTACATATCTTAATTATGTGATAGAACTTATTAAGTCCTTAGGGTTTAAAATCACCATTGGCGATTATATAGAGGATACAGATGGACGATGTTATTCTAGGAACAATGTAGAAGTTTAATTATAAAAAATTAGCGTTGTCAATATAATATCTAATGCTTTTGGGTTGAGGGGATTATGATCCCCTCCGATGTACATTTGAAGAAAAACCAGTTCTTTCTTTTAAAATCCTCGCATCTTGGATATCCTGCGCATTTTTTCTGACCTCCTCCATTAATTCCTCGGTAAGCTCGCCAATCCACGTCAAAGCTACCGTTTTCTCTTTCGACGTCACATCATCAAAATGGGAAAATTTTGTCAGCAACTCAATACGTTCCAGCTTGGCTGATGCCTCCAACAAATCCATGTAACCCCCATAAAAACACCAAAATACTGTATATATAAACAGTATAGATTAAAACACAAATAGCGAAATGAAAACAAGCGTTTAAGATGTTGCCTAAGCTATTTTCAATCCTTACAGGTTACGCCCACCCTGGCCATAGCTCTTGTATTGGCTCGCTTCGTTGTTCGTACAACCTGCCATTTTTGAAGAACAACGCCGACTGACCATACATCAGTCCACCGCCGCGCATTAAGATAGCGATTTCATTAACGCTTCCATCAAAACCTCGTTGGTTAAGTAAAAATTTCAATTGCCTCTGTATTCCCCTCTTCGTACAGTTATTGACAGAACTCCAAGGGGCGGCTGCGCCGCCAGAAAAACCAGCCTCCGCTGACGCTTCGGCCAACTTCGGCACAATCGCCCACTTCACCAGGCGCGTGGCGACTTCCGACCCCTGAACATGCGGGGAATAGATACCCTGAACGCGCTGCACATCCTCGCCGTATTCGTTGCCCTGTTCGGTGATTTCATATGCGAGACGCACAATAAGATCGCGGCGCGCCACCAGTGGCCCGCCCTGTAATTCCGTATACGATGCCCAGTCGCTGGCGATATCCGCCGCAGCTAAAACAGCATCCATACGCGGATCGGCCAGCTGCTGACCACGCAAACGACGCAGCTCCCGCCAGACCGTCAGCGCCGTGAAAACCGTTTCGGGCTGGTCTTCAAATTCCAGCTCCGCCAGGGTGGCGGCAGAAATCAGGTTTTCCGGGCTTGCTTTAAAGCGGTTAAGGGGATTGGATTTGGCGGTGCGGCAGAATTCGAGGTATTCGGTGCCGAGGCTTGCCGGATCGTCAGTCACGGCCAGGCCAACCAGATAGCATTTGCCGCTGTTGGCAAAGTTCGGCTGGATTTCCATCGAGGTGTAAACCTTCTGGCCCTTTCCGACCATGTCGACCAGGTTGTCGAGCGGGGCGATTTTCGCAAACAGTGCCCATTTGCCGTTAAGCGCGGAGTCGTCATCAATCTTTTCGGCTTTCAGCTCGACCACATCGCCATAGCGGTTAAAGACGCCTTCGGGCAGGATGCCGCGCAGGTGCTCCAGGTTGATGCGACAGCCATAAACGCGTGGGTCAAAGCTCGCGGCCATTTCCTGAATATCGCCGGCGCTGATAACGCGACCGTCACAGGTGTCGCCCTCGACGCCGATACGAAAGAATTTTGAGACTTTTTTTGCCATTGTCAGGAGTCCTGATAGTGGGGTTACGGGTTCGGGGTTAGTTTCCCGGCGCCGCGTTTCCTTCGCTATCAATCCCGGATGGATAAGCCGCCACACAACAGCACCTTAGCGAATCGCCGGGCGCGCTTAAGTAGCCTTGCCGTGTACCACTTACGGCGAGGCTTTCATGACCATCACCACCGACACCACGCTTTTAAACGACCCACGACGACAGGCAGCGCTGCTGTACTGGCAGGGCTTTTCCGTGCCGCAAATCGCGGAGATGCTGAAAATCAAACGCCCCACCGTGCAGAGCTGGAAGCAGCGCGACGGATGGGATGAGACGGCGCCCATTCAGCGCGTCGAAAACACGCTTGAGGCGCGGCTGATTCAGCTTTATGCAAAGCCCGAGCTGACCTCGCACGACTTTAAGGTCGCGGATTTTCTCTCGCGTCAGATGGAGCGCCTCGCCAGGGTGAACCGCTACGGCCAGACCGGCAACGAGGCGGATTTAAATCCCAACGTGGCGAACCGCAACAAGGGCGACCGCCGCAAACCGAAAAAAAATTTCTTCAGCGAGGAGGCCATCGACAAACTCAGGGAGATTTTTTTTGAGGAGTCTTTCGACTATCAGCTGCGCTGGCACAAGGCCGGGTTAGAGCACCGCATTCGTGACATTCTTAAATCGCGCCAGATTGGCGCCACGTTCTACTTTTCCCGCGAGGCGCTGCTGCGCGCGCTGGAAACCGGCCATAACCAGATTTTTTTATCGGCCTCTAAAACGCAGGCGTATGTGTTCCGCGAATACATCATCCAGTTTGCGCGCCGGGTGGATGTGGAGCTGTCAGGCGATCCGATTGCCATCGGCAACAACGGCGCGAAGCTGATTTTTCTCGGCACCAACTCCAACACCGCGCAGAGCCATAACGGCGACCTGTATGTCGATGAGATTTTCTGGATACCCAATTTCCAGCGGCTGCGTAAGGTCGCCTCAGGCATGGCGTCACAGAAGCACCTGCGCTCGACCTATTTCTCGACGCCCTCCACCCTTGGGCATGGCGCGTTTCCTTTCTGGTCCGGCGAGCTGTTCAACAAGGGCCGCACCTCAGCAGCCGAGCGCGTGGATATCGATATCAGCCACGCGGCGCTCGCCGGCGGCATGCTGTGCGGGGATGGTCAGTGGCGCCAGATTGTCACCATCGAGGACGCGCTCGCCGGCGGCTGCGACCTGTTCGACCTGGACGCGCTGAAGCGGGAAAACAGCGCCGAGGATTTCCGCAATCTCTTCATGTGCGAGTTCGTCGACGACAAAGCCTCAGTGTTTCCGTTCGAGGAGCTGCAACGCTGCATGGTCGACAGCCTGGAGGAGTGGGAAGACTTCTCGCCCTACGCGGCGCGTCCGTTCGGCTCGCGTCCAGTGTGGATTGGCTACGACCCGTCGCATACCGGCGACTCCGCCGGCTGCGTGGTGCTGGCGCCGCCGGTTGTCTCGGGCGGCAAGTTCCGCATTCTGGAGCGCCACCAGTGGAAAGGTATGGACTTCGCCACCCAGGCGCAGGCCATCCGCGAGCTCACTGAAAAATATCAGGTCGAGTACATCGGTATCGATGCAACCGGCATCGGCCAGGGCGTGTTTCAGCTTGTGCGCGCCTTCTGGCCTGCCGCACGCGAAATCCGCTACAGCCCGGAAGTCAAAACCGCGATGGTGCTGAAGGCAAAAGACACCATCAGCCGCGGCTGTCTGGAGTACGACGCCGGCGCCACGGATATCACGCAGTCCTTTATGGCTATCCGCAAGACCATGACCAGCAGCGGGCGCAGCGCCACCTACGAGGCGAGCCGCAGCGAGGAAGCGAGTCATGCGGATGTTGCGTGGGCCACCATGCACGCCCTGTTAAACGAGCCGCTGACCGCCGGGAGCGGCCAGGCATCATCCTCAATTCTGGAGTTTTACTGATGAGTAAACGTAAAAACCGCAAGCACGATAACCGCGCGGCCACGACCACCGCCGGCGCGCAAAAGATGGAGGCCTTCACGTTTGGCGAGCCGACGCCGGTACTCGACCGCCGCGATATTCTCGATTATGTCGAGTGCATCAGTAACGGCAAATGGTACGAGCCGCCGGTCAGCTTCGCGGGCCTGGCAAAAAGCCTGCGCGCCGCCGTGCATCACAGCTCGCCGATTTACGTGAAGCGGAATATTCTGGCAAGCACGTTTATTCCGCACCCGCTGTTGTCACAGCAGGATTTCAGCCGCTTCGTGCTGGATTTTCTGGTGTTCGGAAACGCCTTTCTGGAAGCACGTAAAAGCGTGACCGGCAAAGTTATCAGGCTGGATGCCTCACCGGCCAAATATACCCGGCGCGGCGTGGAGGAGGATGTTTACTGGTGGGTGCCGGGCTTTTCGCAGCCGCAGCAGTTTGAACCGGGCTCGGTGTTTCACCTACTGGAGCCGGATATCAACCAGGAGCTTTACGGGATGCCGGAATATCTCAGCGCGCTTAACTCGGCCTGGCTGAATGAATCCGCGACGCTGTTTCGCCGCAAGTATTACCAGAACGGCGCGCACGCGGGGTACATCATGTACGTGACCGACGCGGCGCAGAGCAGCACCGACGTTGAGGCGATGCGCGATGCGATGCGCAGCTCGAAGGGGATCGGCAATTTTAAGAACCTGTTTTTCTATGCACCGAACGGCAAACCTGACGGGATTAAAATCGTGCCGTTAAGCGAGGTCGCCACTAAAGACGACTTTTTTAATATTAAAAAGGTGAGCGCGTCCGACATGCTCGATGCGCATCGTATCCCGTTTCAGCTCATGGGCGGCAAGCCGGAAAACGTCGGCAGCCTGGGCGATATCGAGAAGGTGGCAAAGGTCTTTGTGCGCAACGAGCTTATTCCGTTGCAGGACCGGATCAGGGAAGTCAACCTTTGGATAGGGAAGGAAATTATTTCTTTCAAAAACTATTCTTTGGAATAGCTAATAAATTGTTTTGAGAATGAGTTAAAAAGGTAACAATCGCTATGCTCATTCTCAAACTTTTCCATGATATGTTCCGAGATTGCCTTACACTGTTCCTCAAGAGAAACCATCTCACTTGCACGTATTAATTTTTCAATTTTGATTTCGTAATTTAACAACGCTAGCCAATTATCATGGTGTGTAAATTTGCCTGTAGCCGTAAAGGCAAGACAAACACTAAATGATGAGAAAATCAAAGGTAGCACTACAAATACATTTAGTTTTTTATCAAAATCAAGTTCCCCAATAAAATCAGGCGCAGTTAGATGCAAAAATCTATCATCTGCTGGAGCATGATTAATTAAAGAATACATTCTTTCTATCTGCTCACCTTTGTCAAGAAGCTCGTTTATACTTATCTTGCAAATTTTGTTTGCTCTGAAATAGGACGCAATTTGCATCATCCGCGAGGCCGACAGCTCTGTTTTAACCATTTCATTAATTAGCTCATGATTTGTAATGGAGTTGCTATTAACGTCAAATACTTGTTTCTTGCCCTCGCTTGTTTTAAGTGTGACTTTTACTTTATTAAAAGGAGAGTGAAACATTCTCATCAATAAAAGGACGTCTCTTAAATCAGCTATATCAATAGGTTTATCATAAGAGATAAAATCCATGTTTAATGTTGGCTTTCTTATATAAACCTTTGCGTCAAAAAAATCAGTATTGACTCTAAAAAAAGCTAGTTCGTCTGCCGCATTTAGTACGATAGGCGAGAAATAAAATTTACAGTCAAAACAAACCTCATCTATCTCACTTTCAAAATTAATAGTTCCAGAAAATAATTCTTTAACTTCATCAAACTCTATTATAGCCTCATTGCTTGTGAGCTCATCATTTTTCATTGCCAGGCTAAATCGTTGCTCCCAAGCTTCAATATCTTTTATCTTAACTTTAGTAGGGTAACCTAATGACGCTTGCATTAAATTGTTATAGTCTTCCTTTGTGGCAATTTTAAAGTTTATCTTATAACGCTCTGCTTCATATCCCAGTGAGCTTAATAGCTCTAGTTTATTTTTACAATAGCTGGCGATTCCGGAGGGGATATATTTTTCAATGGCACTTCTTATTGCATATTTATCCGCCAGAAGAATCTCATCTTCTTCACTATAACTTACTCTATAGCTAATTTTGTGCAGCGACTTTCTAGCGCCAACGTCATTTTCACGTATTTTTTTTAATACGTCGTACATCATCTTATCATCGACATGAACAAGAAAAGCTGACACCAAATTTATTCCGCCACTGTATTTGGCAAAAAAGAAAAAACAAGGCAAGGATGAATCACAAAACCTTTTCATATTGGAGAGTTTGACTTGGACACTATTGCTCTCACCATCCGTCGCTTTTACTTGTATAAAGCACTGTATAGGTTGCGTATCTAACGTGTTTAATTGAGTGATATTATTTTCTAACGGAAATTCAACAATGGCGTCCCATCCAGCAGCATCTTCCTGCAAAGAACTATTAACAATCAATTCAGCCAAATTGCATAACTTGTCAAAGTCGGCCTTGCCTATATTACCTACTTTTCTGGCGCTCATAAGAATCCCCATTCATTTACACGAATAGAAATCATATCTTAATCTATTTTGAAGATGAAGGTGGAAGAGGGTAAGTGATCCAATTCATAGTCTAATGATTGAGTAGTTTTTTGCGTTCCATCACATACTCCCAAGAACCACCGTACACTCCTTCACGACCCGCCTCCTTGACTGCTCCGCCACAACGAGGCACTGATGTTAGTTATCTCAAATCATGCACACCTGCCGCGCGCAATGCTATCCCCGCCTCGCCTGCCCGCTTCATGGGTCGGTTTTAATGCAGGTGCATCAGCAGCCACGAGCCGCGCCAGCACTGGCGCGGCGGCACATAAGAGTTTTACAGCGACGCATGCAAACAAATGCATCTGATGTATGCATCTATCTAATTAGTGCTCACGCCCATTAAATGTGAGTTTACTTATCCTTAATGCGTACTAAAAAGCGGTAAAATTTACTCACTGCATACACGCTGAGAACCCCGATAAGTATTGACAACACACCAATGAAAATTATCGCCGTCAGGAAAGGGCTTAATAATCCCCCCAAACTTGTAAGGTCTCCAAGACTTGCAAGCGTATCATTTGGAACCTTCCTTAAGATAATCTCCGGAATTATTAGAAGCGCAATAATCGCAGCTATAACGTAAATGAGTATTTTACGACTTTTTTTCATCTTCATCCTTGCTCCTGCGAGCGACCATGATCAATCATTAACCATAAATGTTACAACAAGGCACATGGAAATGGCAGAAAACTATCTCAAATTGAAAGCGCAGTCAGATCAAAGACTGGCAATTGCTCTAACCAAAGCTGTGAAGGAGGTGTATGCCACCCACATGCAAACCGTCGAAGACGTTAAGCTTGGCAGCCAGCGTATTATTAACTATGGCTCATGTGTGATGCCTGACAAATACTACAGGAGCACATGCCATGAGCAATGGGGTGAAGATAAACGTTTGTATTTGTCTGTGCTGGAAATTTATAAAAGAAACGACGTTGTTTTAGACATGGTCCAACTTTATTTCCAGAAAGCCTTTAAGCGTCTCGGAGACGAAAAAAGTAACACCCTTGTATCTTACATAAAGCAAAAAATCGGTGAGAAAGCATATGAATCAGCTGAACGTTCGAGCAAAATGGCTCTTTCATTGACAATTGCCAAATTAATTGTAAGCAGTGGCAAGTTTCAGGAGTCATACATTCAAAAAGTTAATGAAATGTCCAGCTGGCTTATTAAAGTAGTGACCATTTATTCTAAGGCTGAGGTGGCAGCACTGGCTGCGAACAAACTTAAATTTCAGGATGCAGCATATTACCAGATACTCTTTCGTGAAAAGATAGAAATGCTATATTTCCTTATCGAACCACAAATGTCAAAGATAATATATCAAGTTGAATCGGGAGGGAATAACGAAGAAGTTATTGGTGATGCTTTATATGAAATGCTAAAAAGATGAAGAAATTATTAACCTTTTTGTGGGCGGCGCATTCTCACTTGGTCCCAATTGCAATTATACTTGCAGGGGCCTTTTTGTTTATTTATTTCATTGAGGAGTATTCAGGAGTACTTACTTTCTTATGGTTCATTATCGTTACATTTATCTACATCAAATACAACCGCTGGTATTGATGGTGAACTGATTCGCGCCTCGCCTGACCGCTTCATGGGTCGGTTTTAATGCAGGTGCATTACCCCGAAGATTCACCCCAGGGCTGGGGTGATAGAATTATCAGAACATATGAAGATAAATGCAAATTCATGTACTAAGGAGATGCAACTAGTTAATATTAAATCCAATTCTACCATTGACTATGACGCTATTGCTAAAAACTAAATTGCCAACCCTTAACCGATCAGCGTTACCAAACAATCGAACGCCCCGAATTAGCATGTCGAACCGTTTGATTATCAATTTCTTAGGTGGTTCCACTAACAGCACTAAACGCGGCCCTCGGTTTTTTTCAATAACACTTATCTCAGGGCCAATAACAGTGATATCCCAACTTCCAGTACCGCATACCCATTCATTCCTAATTATTTCTAATGAAAGTTTCCCTTTGCTATCATAAAATCTCCCAGAAATAAGTATCGCATCGTCTTCTTTTTCTACTTGCAATAACGGCTCACCTTCGAACATAACTGGTATTTGACAGTTGATAAAAGTCTGCCCTGCAAATTGGATCAAGGGCTCATCATCAGAAAAGTCTAGCTTATCAGTGATTTTTCCAATTTTCAGTGCCGCAGGCTCAAGCATGGCCTTCTTAATCTTCTCTTTCGAATAGATGCGCCGGGTAACTTTTGCGTGACACGTTGGGCAAAGGAGAGTAATCGCATCTGGCGAGTGCTCTTTCGCTAGTGCAAAAGTGGGCTCTACATGTTCATACTCAACGATTGGAGATGCACAAACAACACAGCCAAAACCACATTTTTGCCTAACTTGCCTTTTTACCTCCGCGGGGATGGTTCTCGACAAACCATATTTATTGAACTCTCCCATACTGCAACCTCCAGTTTTATTATGTTTATATATCATCCCGTTAAAATCATTCTACTCAAAGGAAGTACAGGCAGAATGTGACGAATATCATTTTAGGAGGTTAAAAATTTTTTAATAAAACAACTTTAAAAGTGAGGGAAGTACATATCCCTAGCTTTATTGCCTAATTTTTATTGCACTTTGAACTGAAACCTTCATTAAAGTGCCCGAATTGTGGTCCTTTTCAAGTCTGGTCATTTAACCTTCCCTAGTTAGGTGTTACCGGTCTGGGTATTTCAAACATAAACACACCGTCAGAAGTTCGCCCCAGCCAGTACCCACCGCCGCACTCTTTGGGGCGCTGGAAAAAGGCCTGACCGCCGGGAACATAGCGCGGGAGGGCTTCGCCCCGGTAAACGACCTGATAGTCATTATCTTTTTTACCCATTGCCTAACGCCTCGCTTTGCTCGTTGTTCAACGCCGAAGCCGGCAGGAAATTTCCTTGCCGGCTTCGGCGCTCACTCAGTGCATCCAGCTGTCGTATGACCAAACTATGCCAGAATGCCCATCACGCGCTTTTATCTTTGACCGGACTAAACTCGCTTATGCGAATATCGTCGCGGTGCAGCTTCGCGCGAATGCGCGCCCACAGCCCGGTTAAATAGCGCTGTGTATCCGCCGGGCTTGCGCCGTTCCATCTGCTGTTACGGTAACCGGCCTTTGTGGTGGCGTGGAATTTAGACGGGGCGGTCAACGTGTAAAACTCGCCAACATAGCCGAGCTCGTTACAGATATTTTCGAAGCCGCGGATGCGGGTCATTAACTCGCAACGGCGGATCGCCGGGTTGGCGACGCTACCGTCGTATTTATCGAGCAGGCTGATACGCTCACCCGTTACTTCATCTTCCAGCTCCATTCCCTTGAGAAATTCGCGGGTGCGGCGTTTCTGTTCGCGCCAGTCACTCACACAGCTTTTGCTGGCATACGCGCTGTGCTTTTTGCTGACGTTCCCGAGCGCGATGTGCAGATGCTCGCGCCATTCAGCGGCGACTCGGCGCAGGCGGCCTTTCCACCATTTTTCTTCCGTCATGCGCAACACCGCCGGGCCGACATCTTTAGCAGTTACGTATTTGGTAGTAATCCTTTCCCACCGAGGCGGTTCGCTTCTGAAATGGCGGGTAATACGGGCGGCGCACATGTAAGAAGCGTGCAACGCTTTTAACTCGCTGCCGTCCTGCACTTCAACCGTTCCCAGCTCGGCGATGATGAAGTTAGCGATATCACCGGCAAGCAGTTCAATGTCTGCTTTCGACATATCCGGCAGACGGTTATAGCGGGCGGTCATGTTCACAAGCCGGGTTGTCAGGTAACGGGCTGACACATCATCATCCCGGCCATCAAAAACAGGCAGGGCCACATCTGGCGAAATGGCCTCGATACGATATTTCGCTGCAACCACTTCAAGGCGCGGTAATGCCCTCCGGGTGAAATTCACCAGAAAGGCATTAGCTCGCTGAACATCGTGCTCGCGCTCCAGCTCGTCGGCGCGCCGGCGCACGCCGTAACGCACCAGGTCAGGCTGTTTTTCCAGCTCGTTACGCGCATGCAGCAGCGCCGCAACCCATCCACGAGAGTCGAGTCTTCAGTGAGATCAGTTAGTACCCAAATTTCCCGAGGTGTTAACTGATGAGGTTGCTCGGGATTGAGTTTGTTATAGAGCGTGTGCGGCTTAATTCCGGCCTTAACCGCTAATTCCCGGACATTATGGGATGCTGCAAATTTGCTACATGCATCATCAAAATGTGTATGTGAGGAAACGCGAAAATCTAACATGCTGAAAATCCTTTTTTATCCCAGAATGGATAACGTTACGCTTGAATTGAGATTTCCGTCCCTTCAGCCGCTTCAGCAGTAAGGGCAAGCATGTTGATTTCAATAAGGCTAGAGACTCCCGCTTTCTTTCTGATTTTAAGACGATTTTCTCGAATCATTTGGCGGACGTAGCTGGGCTTATAACCAGTCAAACTGCAAAACTTCTCTAGCGTAACAAAAGGGGCAGCCACTACGAGGTTGATACTTGGGCGCATTGAAACTTGTCGGCTCATGATGCACTATCTCTCGATTTAGGTTCCGTATATTCACTATTTGACACCATCAAATAGCATTCAACATCCAACACAACGAGATACTAGGATCACAAAACAAGAATGTCAACGCATAATAACATCTCGAAAACCACTACATCGACGGCCATTAGAGCTGTAATAGAGCAAAACAAAGGCGGGAAACTCATTATCGATCGGATAATGGAGGCTTACGGCTTCACGACAAAATTAGCACTGTGCAAACACTTAGGAGTATCGCAAAGCACCTTAGCTAACAGGTACTTACGAGATACAATCTCATCTGATTGGGTAATAATTTGTCATGTTGAAACGGGCGCAAATTTGGATTGGTTACTATCTGGCGCAGGGGCACCGTTCAAGCAAAGTACAGAATCAACAGTATCCCAAATGAGATACCACACACTCGAAAATGGGAAACTTATCCCATTGCAAGATTTTGCTATCAGTAAAAGCTCAATATCAGCAAACCCTGCTTCATGTTTTGCGATTCAGTACGAACAGACCACCTTCATCGTTGATGAATCTTTCAACGACTTGAACGATGGGTTGTGGGTTATTGAGATTGATGGCTTCGTAAGCCTTCGAGAACTTTCAAGGCTTCCGGGCGGCCGAGTAAGAGTGGAAAACGGAAAGGCTTCTTTCGAATGCCTGGCGGCAGAAATCAAAACTCTCGGCAGGGTTGTTAGCAAATTAGTAAACCTGTAAGGGCTTTCGATGGCAGTAAGCAAACTTTCTAATGGCAAATGGCAAGCACAGCTTTTTCCTAACGGTCGAGACGGCAAACGGATTCGCCGGCAATTCGCTACTAAAGGTGAGGCTCTAGCATTTGAACGGCACATCCAGGAGCAAGCTCAAGATAAACCATGGCTGGGCGAAAAGACGGATAAGCGTCTACTAAAGGATCTGGTTGAGTCTTGGTATAACGTCCACGGTGTCACTTTAGCTGATGGTTTAAAACGCAAAGGGGCTATGGAGTTTGCTTGCGAAGCAATGGGTAATCCATACGCTTCGGAATTTACCGCTAAGTTATTTGCTGCATATCGTCAACAGCGTCTTAGTGGGAAAATTTTGCGTACAGGCCGCGTTAAGGCCGTTAAACCTCGCACCATGAATTTAGAGCTGGCGTATTTCCGAGCGCTGTTTAATGAGCTAAAACGCCTCGGCGAATGGGTTGCGCCACATCTGACCTGCCCCCAGGATTAGATACAACCTTCAGTTAGTAATGTCAGTTGGTTTTTCTTCAAATTTCCCGTTTCGCCAGCCCGCTGCAAATTCAGCCGGCGTGAGGTAATTCAGCGATGAATGTGGTCGACACTCGTTATAATCCTGCCGCCAGTCATTAATTATTTCCCGGGCATGTAGAATATCGCTGAACCAGTGCTCATTCAGGCATTCATCCCGAAAGCGGCCATTGAAACTCTCAATAAATCCGTTTTGCGTTGGCTTGCCCGGCTGGATTAAGCGCAACTCAACACCATGTTCAAAGGCCCATTGATCGAGCGCGCGGCAGGTGAACTCCGGGCCCTGATCGGTTCTTATCGTTGCAGGATAGCCACGAAACAGCGCAATGCTGTCCAGAATACGTGTCACCTGAACGCCTGTAATCCCGAATGCCGTGGTGATCGTCAGACACTCCTTCGTGAAATCATCCACGCAGGTCAGGCACTTCATCCTGCGGCCGCTGGCAAGTGCATCCATGACAAAATCCATCGACCATGTCAGGTTCGGCGCATCCGGGCGAAGAAGCGGAAGCCGCTCAGTCGCCAGTCCCTTGCGGCGTCGCCTGCGTTTTACACTCAGGCCGTTGAGATGATAGATGCGGTATACCCGCTTGTGGTTGACGTGAAGGCCCTCCCGACGCAGTAGCTGCCAGATGCGCCGGTAACCAAAGCGGCGGCGCTCAAGTGCCAGCTCTGTGATGCGTAGAGACAGCTGCGCGTCAGCAGCCGGACGCTGAGCCGGGTAACGGCAGGTCGACAGGGACAAACCTGCCAGCCTGCAGGCACGACGTTGCGACAGACTTGCGGCCTCACACATGACTTCCACGGCTTCCCGCTTCTGGTCTGTCGTCAGAACTTTCGGCCAAGAGCTACCTGAAGCGCCTCCTTATCCAGCATGGCTTCAGCGAGCAGCTTCTTGAGGCGGGCGTTCTCCTCTTCAAGCGACTTGAGCCGCTTCACTTCGGGAACTTCCATGCCACCAAACTTCTTGCGCCAGGTGTAAAAGGTAGCGTCTGAAATAGCATGCTTACGGCAGAGTTCCCGGGCTGAAACCCCGGCTTCGGCCTCGCGGAGAATACTGATGATCTGTTCGTCGGAAAAACGCTTCTTCATGGGGATGTCCTCATGTGGCTTATGAAGACATTACTAACATCGCGGTGTGTTAATCAACGGGGAGCAGGTCAGGGCCACCAAATTTTAGCAGTAAAATCATAAAATTAAGCCACCTCGCAAGGGTGGCTTTTTCTTTTACAACGCAGTATGTCTCTTTGCGGCCCCTCAGTTCAGACAGGAAAGGTTGTATGGCCTGTCGATGCACATGAAACAATATACCAGAAAGGGTCTGCTATTCTTTTCT
Source organism: Cronobacter universalis NCTC 9529 (assembly GCF_001277175.1). Taxonomy (NCBI): domain Bacteria; kingdom Pseudomonadati; phylum Pseudomonadota; class Gammaproteobacteria; order Enterobacterales; family Enterobacteriaceae; genus Cronobacter; species Cronobacter universalis. The sequence continues at coordinate 3,576,754 of NZ_CP012257.1, forward strand.
CCGGGCGCTACCGTGTCTTGTCAGAAAAGTACATACTGCTTTGCCTTCAAGTGTAATCTCTCTCTGCCAGGTGCTACAATCTTTCTCATAATCTGAGTTTTTTCTTATAAAAATAAAATACCGATACTGGGAAAGTAATGAGCAATTTAAAAAATAGAAACTTAACCTTATTAAAAGATGCTTTAAAAAAAGAAGTCATGATGAGTGACAAAGCCTTTACGTGGACTCGTGTTATACATAAAGCCATCAAATGCCCAAAGCGACGCTACTATTTCTGGTGGCGCCTGGCATCTTACTGGCATCAAAACAATACGTATGGCATGAAGAAAATGGCATCGCGTATAAACAGAAAATTAATCTCCAGATACGGTACTGAAATCGATCTGGACGCTAAAATAGGGCCGGGCCTCGTTATCACTCATCATCACGGAATAGTTATCAATGGGGCTGCCATTATTGGAAAGGCTTTTCGGATCAGACAAAATACAACGATTGGGATAACTGGCAGCAATACCAGTAATACGCCGGTCTCTATTGTGATTGGCGATAACGTCAGCATTGGCGCCAGTTCATGCATTATTGCCGATCAAATAAGCATCGGGAACAATGTTGTTATCGGAGCTATGTCTTTTATCAATAAAGACATCCCTGATAACTGTACGGTCGTCACCGAAAAGACAACTATAATCAAACAGTGGTGAACCTGGTTCAGCCAGCGGATGCTTTACGCGCTGGCTTCTATTAAAATGAGTCATTAAGAGCATTTACTGTAAATCCGCGGAGGCAATCGTATTGATAAAATAAGCCATCCGCGCCTCGTCAACTAACCTCTACAGAGCGCTTTTACATCAGCCAGGCACGGACGCAGAAAAAACCATAACAATCAGCGCCTGCTATTTCTTGCTCAGTTTAGCGCTGAACAATCTCATTAGATTTTCGGGTATAAACCTGGCAATTATCAGGGATATCTTTATTAATAAAGCTCATCGCGCCGACCGTCACATTATCGCCAATCGTTAGCGCGTCACCGATGACACAGCTGTTCGATCCCAGATAAAAATTATCTCCTATGATAATTTTCCCTGCCCCCCCTTTACCACTATTACCGATAACGCAGTTCTGGGTCAGTTTCATATTTTTTCCGGCCACAACCCGTTTGGAGACAACAACCCCAACATGGTGAGCGATAGTCAACCCTTCTCCGATAGTGGCGCCCAGCATAATATCGCAGGCAAACCTACCCTTTATCCGGGAATGAATACGGTACGCCAGACGTCGGCTGCCGTTCTCGTACAGATAACTCGCCAGTCGCCACCAGAAAACATACTTAAGGCCCGGTTTATTACGTAACCGCGACATAAGCCGCAGATATGAAAACTTTTTGTTGAGGCCAATAATCTCGACATGCCAGAAACGCTTTAATTGTGAAAATTTCATTTAGTTTTAATACGCAAACAGAAGAAGCAGAGCACGTCTGGCAATTGTACACGGCTATTGGCAACGGGTCTGCACAACCTTGCATATCTCCTGGCGAAGGGCGTGGTATAACGAGTTTCTGACAGGCATGGCTTCAACGCTTCATCCGCCAGGCTGCAAAAAATAATATATGTTGTGATGAGTTAAATCTCAAACCCCTGGCGCGATTAAGGCGCGTTGATCCTGTTAACGCTGTCACTCTCGTTCCGCCTTTATTATTCATTGCCACGCATGTTCCATCAGAACCCTGTGAGCCACTCCTCCCCTTTCCAACCCAACCGGCCAATCTCCACTACACTTTTCCCAACTCCCCCATGCCGAGGATTTCCCATGCTGCGTTCGTTACTGCTCATCTGCACTCTGCTGCCTTTTTTCGCCTGCGCGCATAACCTGGCGCAAGGAGAACGGGTGGCGCCGGTCGGCGTGAATGAGCGCGGCGAACTGACGCTTAGTCAGGGCGAGATCGATTATCGCGACTGGAACAGCGCGCGGCTCAGCGGCAAAGTGGGCCTGGTGCTGCATGTGGCAGGCAGACTCTCGGCGAAGGATCTGAATAAAGGCATCAGCGACGCCATCGCGGCGGCCCGTCTGCCGGCGGAAAAATTTCAGGCCACCACGATAATCAACACTGACGACGCCATTCCGGGTAGCGCCATCTTTGTGCGCCGCAGTCTGGAAAGCACCAAAAAAGAGTATCCCTCATCGGTATTCGTGCTCGACGGCACAGGCGCGGTGCAGCGCGCCTGGCGGCTTCAGCCGGGCGGTTCCGCCGTGGTGGTTCTGGATAAAGACGGTCGCGTCCGCTTCGCCAAAGATGGCGCGCTTACGGCGGATGAGGTGAGTCAGGTCATGATGCTGCTACGCTCGCTGCTCACATAAACCTGTACAACGCGCCACAGAAATGTAAAGTTTTGTGCCACGTTGAGGTTAGCCGAAGAAATTTTTCGGGATTACGCTACGCTTTTTAAGAACGTATCCGGAAAGATGACCGTGAAGATAATCAGTTGTTCAGACACCAAAAATCCCACATTTCGCCTGATGCGACGAATGTTGCGCGCCTGATAGCGGCACGCGACGCGCAGTTGCGCTTTCATTTTCTCCCATTCCACAGCGATAACGGACACCATCAGAGGCCTTAACATGAACGCTAACGCCGTGAAATCTTCAGGGCAGGAAATCGAATTGCAGGCGCTGCGCGACGCGCTGCAAACCCGCCTTGATGAGCTTCTGCCGCCGGGCCAGGAGCGCGATCTGGTCTGCGCCGCGATGCGCGAAGGCGCGCTGACGCCCGGTAAGCGGGTGCGCCCGCTGCTGCTGATCCTCGCCGCACGCGATCTCGGCTGCGACGCCAGCCAGCCTGCGCTGATGGATCTCGCCTGCGCCGTGGAGATGGTGCACGCCGCCTCGCTGATGCTCGACGATATTCCGTGCATGGATAACGCCCTGCTGCGCCGCGGTAAACCCACCATCCACCGCCAGTATGGCGAAAGCGTGGCGATCCTCGCGGCGGTCGCGTTACTCAGCCGGGCATTCGGCGTAGTGGCCCAGGCCAGTCCGTTATCCGACAGCTGCAAAACCCAGGCGGTCAGCGAGCTTTCCAGCGCCGTCGGGTTGCAGGGGCTGGTGCAGGGGCAGTTTCGCGATCTCAGCGAAGGCAACCAGGCCCGTAGCGCCGAGGCGATACTCGCCACCAACGATCTCAAAACCAGCGTGCTGTTCGACGCCACGCTGCAAATCGCCGCTATCGCCGCAGGCGCTTCCGCGTCGGTGCGCCACAAGCTGCGCGAGTTTTCACGCCATCTCGGTCAGGCGTTCCAGCTGCTTGACGATCTGGCGGACGGTCTGAGCAATACCGGTAAAGACATCAATAAAGACGCCGGGAAATCGACCCTGGTGGCGATGCTTGGCCCGGAGGCGGTACATCAGCGCCTGCGCGATCACCTGCTGCGCGCCGATGAGCATCTCGCGGGCGCCTGCTCGCGCGGCGCGTCCACCCGCCGTTTTATGTACGCCTGGTTTGATAAACAGCTGGCTATGTTTGGCTGAACGCGCGCCGTGCCGCCGACAGTGACTGTTACTGGAGTATGAATGAAGGACAAGGAACTGAGCCAACGCAAGAACGATCATCTGGATATCGTGCTGCACCCGGAGCGGGCGAAACAGACCATTCGCACCGGCTTTGAACAGTGGCGCTTCGGGCACTGCGCCCTGCCTGAGCTCTCGCTCGACGACATCGATCTCAGCACCCGCCTGTTTGGCCGCGCGATGAAAGCGCCGCTCCTGATAAGCTCCATGACCGGCGGCGCGCGGCGCGCGAGCGATATTAACCGTCACCTCGCCGAAGCCGCGCAGACGCTGGGGCTGGCGATGGGCGTCGGCTCGCAGCGCGTGGCGCTGGAGAGCGAAGACAACTGGGGGCTGACGGGAGAGCTGCGCCAGTATGCGCCGGATATCCCGCTGCTGGCGAATCTCGGGGCCGCGCAGATAGGCAGCCTCCAGGGGCTCGATTACGCCCGGCGCGCCGTCAATATGGTGGAGGCGGACGCGCTCATTATTCATCTCAATCCGTTGCAGGAAGCGCTCCAGACCGGCGGCGATCGCGACTGGCGCGGCGTGCTGGCGGCGATTGAACGCGTCGTGAACGCCCTGCCCGTGCCGGTCTTGGTGAAGGAAGTCGGCGCCGGGATCTCGGTGCCGGTGGCGCGCCAGCTTAAAGAGGCAGGCGTCGCGATGCTGGATGTCGCAGGCGCGGGCGGCACCAGCTGGGCCGCCGTGGAAGGCGAACGCGCCGCCAGCGCGCATGCGCGTAACGTGGCGATGGCCTTCGCCGACTGGGGCATTCCCACCGCCCAGGCGCTGCGCCAGATACATCAGGCGTTTCCGTCAATGCCGCTTATCGCCTCTGGCGGCATTCGCGACGGCATCGACGTCGCCAAAGCCCTGGCGATGGGCGCAACTCTCGTCGGCCAGGCCGCGGCGGTGCTCGGCAGCGCCACCACCTCCACCAGCGCCGTACTGGATCATTTTGCGGTGGTGATTGAGCAGTTGCGGGTCTCCTGTTTCTGTACCGGCAGCGCCAGCCTCAGCGCGCTGCGGGAAGCGCCGCTGGTGCGCGTCGGGGATGAGGAATGAGCCACTACGCCGTCATCACGCCGCCGCTTTACAGTCACGTTCATGCCATGCAGTCGCTCGCGCAGGCGCTTATCGCGCGCGGGCACCGCATCACCTTTATCCAGCAGGCCGAGGCCCGCACGTTGCTTGACGATCCGCGCATCGGCTTTTACCCGGTGGGCGAAGCGAGCCATCCCCCCGGCAGCCTCGCCCGCACCTTACGCCTGACCGCCCATCCCGGCGGCCCGGCCATCTTAAGCCTGATTAACGATCTGGCGCGCACCACCGACATGCTGTGCCGGGAACTCCCCGACGCGCTGACGCGTCTTGGCGTGGACGGCCTGATTGTCGATCAGATGGAAGCGGCGGGCGGGATCGTCGCCGACGCGCTGGGGCTGCCGTTTGTCTCGGTCGCCTGCGCCCTGCCGGTCAATCGCGAGGCAGGGCTTCCGCTGCCGGTCATGCCGTTTCGTTATGCGCAAACGCCGCGCGCCCGCAAAATTTACCAGACCAGCCAGCAGGTGCACGACTGGCTGATGGGGCGCCAGGGTAAGGTGATAGCCCATCACGCGCAGCGATTCGGGCTGTCGCCCCGCCGCGGCCTGCATGATTGTCTCTCGCCGCTGGCGCAAATCAGCCAGACGCTCAGCGCGCTCGATTTTCCGCGCCACGCGCCGCCGGCCTGTTTTCATGCGGTCGGCCCGCTGCGTCCGCCGCAGCCGCCGGTGGCGGAACCGGCGCAGGACGCGTCGCGCCCGCGCGTGTTCGCCTCGCTCGGTACGTTACAGGGGCATCGCTACGGGCTGTTTCGCACCATCGCCCGCGCCTGTCGCGACGCCGATGTCGAGCTGCTGGTGGCGCACTGCGGCGGTCTGAATGACGCGCAGGAGAAAGCGCTGAAGGCCAGCGGCGCCGCACAGGTGACCGGGTTTACCGACCAGCCGCTGGCGCTCAGCCAGTCGCAGGCGGTGATCACCCACGGCGGGCTTAACACGGTGATGGACGCCATCGCCAGCGCCACGCCGCTGTTAGTGGTGCCGCTGGCGTTCGATCAGCCCGGCGTGGCGGCGCGGGTAGAGCACTGCGGCATCGGACAGCGCGTCTCGCGCTTCGCCGGACGTCACACCTTTGCCCGCAAGCTTAAAACGCTGCTTAGCGATACCGAGGCACGCACGCGTCTTGCCGCGATGCAGCGCGCGCTGGCGCAGGCGGGCGGCGCCGCGCGCGCGGCGCAGATCGCTGAACAGGCGCTGGACGAGCGCCGTCCTGTTTTCGCGCAGGCGCCCTTATGAGCACGAAATGGGATCTGATTCTGGCTGGCGGCGGCCTGGCGAACGGGCTTATCGCCCTGCGCCTGCGCGCCCTGCAACCGGCGCTCAACGTGCTGCTGCTGGAGGCGGACGACGCGCCCGGCGGCAATCACACCTGGTCATTTCACGGCCCGGATCTCACGGCCGAACAGCACGCCTGGCTCACGCCGCTGGTGGCGCACCGCTGGGAGGGCTACGAGGTGCGCTTCCCGGCGCTGACGCGCGCGCTGGACGGCGGCTACTACAGCGTTACGTCTGAGCGTTTCGCTGACGTTTTACAGACGACGCTGGGCGAGCGCCTCTGGCGCAACGCGCCGGTCGCGAGCCTGACACCGCAGATCGTGACGCTCACCGACGGGCGCACGCTGCGCGCCCGCGCGGTCATCGACGGCCGCGGCTGGCAGGCCAGCCCGCATCTCACCGCAGGCCAGCAGGCGTTTCTCGGCCAGCAGTGGCGGCTCGCCGCGCCCCACGGCCTGACGCGCCCTGTGCTGATGGACGCCACGGTGGCGCAGCAGGGCGGCTACCGGTTTGTCTACACGCTGCCGCTCACGCCCGACACGTTGCTGATAGAAGATACGCACTACATCGACAGCGCCACGCTCGATCCCGACCGCGCGCGGGAGAATATCGCCGGTTACGCGCGAGCGCAGGGCTGGCAGCTTGAGAGGCTTGAGCGCGAAGAGCGCGGCAACCTGCCGATTACGCTTACCGGCGCGCCGCAGGCATTCTGGCGCGAAGCGCAGGGCGTGCCGCGTGCGGGCCTGCGCGCCGGGCTGTTTCACGCGACGACCGGCTATTCGCTGCCGCACGCGGCAACGCTTGCCGATCTTATCGCCGCGCAGCCGCCAGTGTCTTCAGCGGCGCTGTATGCGCTGACGGCAGACTACGCGCAGCGCCAGTGGCGGCGTCAGCGCTTTTTCCGGCTGCTGAACCGGATGCTGTTTCTGGCCGGACAACCGGACCGACGCTGGCAGGTGATGCAGCGCTTTTATGGACTGAATGCGGGGCTTATCGCCCGGTTTTACGCCGGACGACTGACCCCAATGGATATGGCGCGACTGCTGACAGGCAAACCCCCGGTCCCGGTGGGCGAAGCCATGCAGGCCGTGCTAAAGCAAACTCCCCGGCTGCGAGCTTTTCATCATGACTAAAACTGTTGTTATCGGGTCCGGCTTTGGCGGCCTGGCACTGGCTATCCGCTTACAGGCGGCGGGCGTTCCCACCTTACTGCTTGAGCAGCGCGATAAACCCGGCGGGCGGGCGTATGTTTATGAAGATAAAGGGTTTACTTTTGACGCCGGCCCGACGGTGATCACCGATCCCTCGGCTATCGAAGAGCTGTTTACGCTTGCCGGTAAAAACATCGCCGATTATGTCGATCTTTTGCCCGTCACGCCGTTCTACCGTCTGTGCTGGGAGAATGGCCAGGTCTTTAACTACGACAACAATCAGGCGAGTCTTGAGGCGCAGATCGCCCGTTTTAATCCGCGCGACGTCGAGGGCTATCGCCAGTTCCTAGCGTATTCGCAGGCGGTGTTTAAAGAAGGCTATCTGAAGCTTGGCGCGGTGCCGTTTCTCTCGTTTCGCGATATGTTGCGCGCGGGGCCGCAGCTGGCGCGCCTCCAGGCCTGGCGCAGCGTCTACGGCATGGTATCGAAGTTTATCCAGGACGATCATCTGCGCCAGGCGTTCTCTTTCCACTCGCTGCTGGTGGGCGGCAACCCGTTCGCGACGTCCTCTATCTATACGCTTATCCACGCGCTGGAGCGCCAGTGGGGTGTCTGGTTCGCCCGCGGCGGCACCGGCGCGCTGGTGCAGGGACTGGTGAAGCTGTTCACCGATCTGGGCGGCGAAATCGAACTTAACGCCAAAGTCACGCGCCTCGATACCCAGGGCGACAAAATCAGCGGCGTGACGCTCGCCGACGGGCGACGCATTCCCGTGCGCGCCGTGGCGTCGAACGCCGATGTGGTGCACACCTACAACAACTTGCTGGGCCATCATCCGCGCGGCATCTCGCAGGCGGCCTCGCTGCGCCGCAAGCGGATGAGCAACTCGCTGTTTGTGCTCTATTTCGGACTTAACCATCACCACAGCCAGCTCGCGCATCACACGGTCTGCTTCGGGCCTCGCTATAAAGGGCTGATTGAAGATATTTTTAAACGCGACTCGCTCGCGGACGACTTCTCGCTCTATCTGCACGCGCCGTGCGTCACCGATCCGTCGCTGGCGCCGCCGGGCTGCGGCAGCTATTACGTGCTCGCCCCCGTGCCGCACCTCGGCACCGCGAATCTGAACTGGGATGTCGAAGGCCCGCGCCTGCGCGACCGGATTTTTGCGTATCTGGAGCAGCACTATATGCCGGGCCTGCGCGATCAGCTGGTGACGCACCGTATGTTCACGCCGTTCGATTTCCGCGACCAGCTCGGCGCGTATCATGGCTCGGCGTTTTCGGTGGAGCCTATCCTCACCCAGAGCGCCTGGTTCCGCCCGCACAACCGCGACAGCCGCATCGACAACCTCTATTTAGTCGGCGCGGGCACGCACCCCGGCGCGGGTATTCCGGGGGTTATCGGCTCGGCGAAAGCCACCGCCGGGCTGATGCTGGAGGGACATGCATGAGTGATAAACCGCTGCTGACGCATGCGACCGAAACCATCGAGGCGGGCTCGAAAAGCTTTGCCACCGCCTCGAAGCTGTTTGATGCGCAAACCCGCCGCAGCGCGCTGATGCTCTATGCCTGGTGCCGCCACTGCGATGACGTCACCGACGGTCAGACGCTCGGTTTTAAGGCGGCGGACGCGCCCACCGACACCCCAGAGGCGCGCATCGCTCTGCTGCGCGCGCTGACGCTTGAGGCTTACGCGGGCAAACCGATGCGCGAGCCGAACTTCGCGGCGTTTCAGGAGGTCGCGCTGGAACATCAGATCCCGCCCGCGCTGGCGCTCGATCATCTGGAAGGCTTCGCGATGGACGTGCGCGACGAGCGCTATCGCACCTTTGATGACACGTTGCGCTACTGCTATCACGTCGCGGGCGTGGTGGGGCTGATGATGGCGCGCGTGATGGGCGTGCGCGATGAGGCCGTGCTGGATCGCGCCTGCGATCTGGGGCTGGCGTTCCAGCTCACGAATATCGCGCGGGATATTGTGGAAGACGCCGCTATCGGGCGCTGTTATCTGCCCGAGGCGTGGCTTCAGGAGGAAGGCCTGCGCGCTGACACGTTAACAGATCGCGCGCACCGCCCGGCGCTGGCGCGTCTCGCCGCACGTCTGGTGGATGAAGCGGAGCCGTATTACACCTCGGCGCACGCCGGGCTTGCCGGACTGCCGCTACGCAGCGCCTGGGCTATCGCCACCGCGCATGGGGTCTACCGGGAAATTGGCGTGAAGGTGAAGGGCGCGGGCGTTAACGCGTGGGACACGCGTCAGGGCACCAGCAAGGCCGGGAAACTGGCCCTGCTGGCGAAAGGCGCGCTTATGGCGGTGAGTTCTCGCGGCGCGTCGTCGTCGCCTCGCCCTTCGGCGCTCTGGCAGCGTCCGCGCGCGCAGGACGACCGTTACGCTCGCGCAACACCGCCTGCAGCTTAGCCACCGGCGGCGCGTAGAGAAAACCAAAGGAGACGCAGCCTTCGCGCCCGCGCACCGCGTGATGCAGCCGGTGCGCCAGATAGAGCCGCTTCAGATAGCCGCGCCGGGGCACATAGCGGAACGGCCAGCGCTGGTGAACCAGCCCGTCATGCACAATAAAATAAAGCGCGCCGTAGAGCGTCATCCCGGCGCCAATCCACTGTAGCGGCCAGCGCCCGCCCGCGCCGAGCGCGATCAGCAAAATCGCCACGCCGGCAAACACCACCGCATAAAGATCGTTAACCTCAAACCACCCTTTGCGCGGCGAATGGTGCGAAAGATGCCAGCCCCACCCCCAGCCGTGCATCACATATTTGTGCGTCAGCGCCGCCACGACTTCCATCGCCGCGACCGTCAGCAACACGATCGCCACGTTATACAGCACAATCATAATCTCTCCTGGGCCCGGTTGAAGGGAACGTCCTGTTGCCGGGAAACGTAAGCGCCATTCGCGCCGCAACCCAGAGAGTATAGCAACCCAGGCGGCGATGTCGGGGTTTCGCCGCCCCTGGCCCGGAGAATAAAAAAACCCCGGCAAGCCGGGGTTAATGTGTGCCTGGGCTAACGCTTAAAAGTGTTCCCAGTCGCCCTGAACGCCTGCCACGGCGAGCGCTTTGGGTGCCGGCGTCGACACGACAGGAGCGGCGGCGGGCGCAGAACGGCGCGGCGCGCTGGTGCCGACGTTAAACACGGCGACCATCTGCTCCAGCTCGCGCGCCTGCTCTTCGAGCGACGAGGCGGCAGCGGACGACTCCTCCACCAGCGCGGCGTTCTGCTGGGTGGTGGTGTCCATTTCCGACATCGCCTGACCAATCTGGGCGATGCCGCGGCTCTGTTCGGTACAGGCGCGGGCGATCTCATCCATGATTTCACGCACTTTCGCGACGGAGCCGACGATATCTTCCATCGCCTCGCCCGCGCTCGCCACCAGCTGCGCGCCATTTTCAACGCGCTGGTTGGCCTCGGTGATGAGCGCGCCTATCTCTTTGGCGGCCGTGGCGCTGCGGCTGGCCAGCGTGCGGACTTCACCCGCCACCACGGCGAACCCGCGGCCCTGCTCACCGGCGCGCGCGGCCTCCACGGCGGCGTTCAGCGCCAGGATATTGGTCTGGAAGGCGATGCCGTTAATGACGCTGATGATGTCGGCGATTTTCCCGGAGCTTGCCTGGATATTACGCATCGTCTCGACCACTTCGCTCACCACTTTCCCGCCGCGATCGGCGTTGGTGGAAGCCTGCGCCGCCAGCTGGCTCGCCTGCTGGGCGTTACCGGCGGTCTCTTTCACGGTCGAGGTCAGCTCTTCCATGCTCGCGGCGGTCTGTACCACGGCGGCGGACTGCTCTTCGGTGCGCGACGAGAGATCGATATTCCCCGCGGCGATTTCCGACGACGCGCGCGAAACGTTATCCACGCCGTGACGCACGCGGGTAATGATGCTCTTCAGGCTGTCGTTCATGGTGCCGACCGCCTGCATCAGCAGACCCGGTTCGTCGCGGCGCAGCGAAGAGACGGTGACGGTCAGATCGCCCTGCGCGATGCGGTTCGCCACATCTAACGTTTCACGCAGCGGTCGGGTGATATTGCGGGTAATAAACGCGGCGACGATCAGACCGAACAGGACGCCTGCCAGCGTACCGCCAAGCATCAGCGTTTCGACATGGTTGATGGATTTCGCCATGCGCATTTTACGAAACTCATGGAAGTCGCTTACGGTTTCGTTCAGCTGGCCCGCGGCGGCGCTGAGCGTGGTTGACTGCGCCGCCTGCTCGCCGGAGGCAGAGACAAACAGCGCGGCGCTACTGTGCAGCATACGGGTCTGATCGGCAAGCGCGGAGAGCCACGGGAGCGGCGTATCGCGGGTGCTTGCGCCAAGCTGCGCGGCGGTCGCGTCAATACCCGTCAGAAGTTCGTTGAGTCTGTTCAGCGTCTCGCGGTCGCCGCGGTTGACCAGGGCGTCGACGGCGCTCTGCACCTGCTGCGCTTTCGCGGTAAGACGGGCGGCCAGCATCGCCGCCTGCGGGCTGGCGTCCGCCTGCTCGCTGTACATCGATGCCTGATCGATAAACTGCGACGGCCACTGTTCATGCAGATCGGCCGCGAGCGTATTGCGCTGGCGCAGCGTCTGAATATATTTGTCGCGCACTTTCAGATAGTTTTGCAGGTTCGTCTGCATAGCGGCAAACCGGGTGCGGCCTTCAATATCCATATTAAAGAGCGACAGCGAAGCGAGCTGAGACTCGACCTGACGCAGCGCATTCGCATTCAGCTCGGCATATTTTTCGTCGCCGGTGAGCTGGAACAGCGTGCGGTTAATACGCGCTTCGTTGAGGGCGGTCACGATACTGACGGTCAGCGTTTCCTTACGGGCGTTCTCATCCACCTGGCGGAAGCCATAAATCCCGGCGCCAGCAATCAGTAGCATAATGCACAGCACAATAATAAAACCCGACGTCAGTTTTTTGCCGACGCTCAGATTATTCACTTTCTCGCCAAACGACGTCACTAAAGCCATTGCATTCACCATCACATTAAAATGATAAAAATTGTTTAACTGTTTATCGTCAGTGAAAGATTGTTCCTTTAATGAACGCGGCGGCTCAAGAGCGTCAAAAAAATTCAATAAGATTGATGACAATAAAATATATCGGACAAGAAACCTTCAGAATATATGTTAAAAAAATAAGTTAAGTCAGGTAATAAAGTGAAAAAGTAATCACTTAAGCGCAATTTACTGCGGCTTAACCAGGCGATACTGGCTTTATCTTTAACGTAAATATTTGTGGCAGATTAAGAGTGATTTTTGAGCCTATTTTTAATTACATGATTAATAAACCATTTTATTTTCAAAAAAATTTTAAATTCTCCTGTCTTTCATTAAGCAGTGCTTAATACGTATTTAGCAGCAGTTAATAATCACGTTGTTTTGTAATGGTGCGCACAAAATAAACGGGTAGTTCACCAGAATTGAAAGTGATACGGGTATCACAGAAGAATAATGATCAACGTCAAAATATATCATGTATGATTAATCAATCAGAGAATATATTAACCACCGGCAACTATTTCATTATTCAGCCTGGTCTTACGGCAGGCAGAGGTATTATTCGCCACAAAAGCCGCCGCCCTCTGGCAGCGTGTCCGTTTGCTGGTTAATACCGCCGGTTTATCAACCGCCGCCTGTTATCTGCGCTACCTCCTCTCCCGCGCGCCTCGCGCCCGTGACTGTCGTCACAAAACCCCCACCGCTCGGGGCCTCTGCGAACCGCTCGCTACGCTATATGACCGTTCGCCCCGCTATGTAACCGCTCGTTGAAGCCCTTTCCAGGCCGCATGCGCGTTTTGTCATCATTAAGAGCGTTTTAGATCTTTTGGTTATCCGCCGTCTGTGCCGTCAGGGAAGTACGTCACAGCCGGTTTTATCTCTGTCTGACAAGCAGGTCTCTTATGGACAAAAAAACAGTAATGAAACATCTGCCCTGGGCGCTTCTTGGCGTTCTCGGGGCCTTTTGCCTTGCCGTGGTGGCGCTACGCCGCGGCGAGAGCGTCAGCGCCTTGTGGATTGTGGTGGCCTCGGTCTCCGTCTACCTGGTGGCTTACCGCTACTACAGCTTATATATCGCCAGCCGCGTGATGAAACTCGACCCTACGCGCGCGACCCCGGCGGTGATTAATAACGACGGGCTGAACTATGTGCCCACCAACCGCTACGTGCTGTTCGGCCACCATTTCGCCGCGATCGCAGGCGCGGGCCCGCTGGTCGGCCCGGTGCTGGCCGCGCAGATGGGCTATCTGCCCGGCACGCTGTGGCTGCTCGCGGGCGTGGTGCTGGCGGGCGCGGTGCAGGATTTTATGGTGCTGTTTATCTCCTCGCGCCGTAACGGCGCCTCGCTTGGCGAGATGATCAAAGAGGAGATGGGCCCGGTGCCGGGCACCATCGCGCTGTTCGGCTGCTTCTTGATCATGATTATCATCCTGGCGGTGCTGGCGCTGATTGTCGTCAAAGCGCTGGCGGAGAGCCCGTGGGGCGTCTTTACCGTCTGCTCGACGGTGCCGATCGCGCTGTTTATGGGCATCTACATGCGCTTTCTGCGCCCGGGCCGGGTCGGTGAAGTCTCAGTCATTGGCGTGGTGCTGCTGGTGGCGTCTATCTGGTTTGGCGGCGTGATCGCAGCCGACCCGTACTGGGGCCCGGCGCTGACCTTTAAAGACACCACCATCACCTACGCGCTGGTGGGCTACGCGTTTGTCTCCGCCCTGCTGCCGGTGTGGCTTATCCTGGCGCCGCGCGACTACCTGGCGACGTTCCTGAAAATCGGCGTCATTGTCGGTCTGGCGGTGGGCATTCTGATCCTCAACCCGGAACTGAAAATGCCTGCCGTGACGCAGTACATCGACGGCACCGGGCCGCTGTGGAAAGGCGCGCTGTTCCCGTTCCTGTTTATTACGATCGCCTGCGGCGCGGTTTCCGGCTTCCATGCGCTGATCGCCTCAGGCACCACGCCGAAACTGCTGGCGAACGAAACCGACGCGCGCTTTATCGGCTATGGCGCGATGCTGATGGAATCCTTCGTCGCCGTGATGGCGCTGGTGGCGGCCTCTATCATCGAGCCGGGTCTCTATTTCGCGATGAACACCCCGCCCGCGGGGCTTGGCATTACGATGCCGAACCTGCATGAGCTGGGCACCGACAACGCGCCGCTTATCCTGGCGCAACTGAAAGATGTCTCCGCCCATGCGGCGGCGACCGTGAGCGCCTGGGGCTTTGTGATTACGCCTGAGCAGATCATGCAGACCGCCAAAGATATCGGTGAACCGTCTGTACTGAACCGCGCGGGCGGCGCGCCGACGCTGGCGGTCGGTATCGCCCACGTATTCCACAAGATCATCCCGGCCGCGGATATGGGCTTCTGGTATCACTTCGGCATTCTGTTCGAGGCGCTGTTTATCCTGACCGCCCTGGACGCCGGCACCCGTTCTGGCCGCTTTATGTTCCAGGATCTGGTGGGCAACTTTGTGCCGTTCCTGAAGAAAACCGATTCGCTGGTAGCGGGTATCGTCGGCACCGCGGGCTGCGTCGGCCTGTGGGGGTATCTGCTCTATCAGGGCGTGGTGGACCCGCTCGGCGGCGTGAAGAGCCTGTGGCCGCTGTTCGGCATCTCTAACCAGATGCTGGCCGCCGTGGCGCTGGTGCTGGCGACCGTGGTGCTGGTGAAGATGAAGCGCACCCGTTATGTGTGGGTGACCGTGGTGCCTGCGGTGTGGCTGCTTATTTGCACCACCTGGGCGCTCGGGATGAAGCTCTTTAGCGATAACCCGCAGATGGAAGGCTTCTTCTATATGGCGAACGAGTACAAAACGCGTATCGCCGCAGGCGGCGCGGAGCTGACCGAGCAGCAGGTAGCCAACATGCACCATATCGTTATCAATAACTACACCAACGCGGGCCTGAGCATTCTGTTCCTGGTGGTAGTGTACAGCATCATTTTCTACGGTATTCGCACCGCGATGAAGGCGCGTCGTTCCGCACAGCCCTGCGCGAAAGAAACGCCGTATGTGCCGGTGCCGGAAGGCGGCGTGAAAACCTCGTCACACCATTGAGATGACGGCGGTAAACGGCGGGTGCGCGATGCTTACCCGCCCTACAAACGAGTAGGATAAATGTAGTTATGTAGGGTGGGTAAGCGAAGCGCACCCACCGTCGCACATACAGGTTTCATCCGTAGGGTGGGTAAGCGGAGCGCACCCACCTTACATCGATACAATCGCAAGCCCCGGCCCGCACCGCCGGGCTTTTTCTGTCTGGGGGACATAATGTTTGGTAACTTAGGGCAAGCGAAAAAATACTTGGGTCAGGCGGCGAAAATGCTGATTGGGATCCCGGACTATGACAACTACGTTGAGCATATGAAGATCAATCATCCCGATAAACCGTACATGACCTATGACGAATTCTTCCGCGAGCGCCAGGAAGCGCGCTATGGCGGAAGCGGCGAAGGCGGCATGCGCTGCTGCTGACAATTACCGGAGGTAAAAATGCAACCCGTTGCGGTCACGCTGTTAACCGGCTTTCTCGGCGCCGGAAAAACCACGCTGCTGCGTCATATCCTTGAGGCCGATCACGGCTACAAAATCGCGGTAATTGAAAACGAATTCGGCGAAACGCCCATCGACAGCGACATTCTCGGCAGCCGCGCCACGCAGATGAAAACGCTCAGCAACGGCTGCATCTGCTGCACCCGTTCGCAGGAGCTGGAATCCGCGCTGCTCGATTTACTGGAGCTGCTGGATAGCGGCGCCAGCACGTTTGATCGGGTGATTATCGAATGCACCGGCATGGCGGACCCCGGCCCGATCGTCCAGACGTTTTTCTCCCACGAGACCCTGTGCGAGCGCTACCTGCTGGATGGCGTGATTACGCTGGTGGACGCCGTGCATGCCGGGCAGCAGATGGACCGCTACGCGCTGGCGCAGTCGCAAATCGGCTACGCGGATCGCATTCTGCTGACCAAAACCGATGTGGCGGGCGAAGACGAAGCGCTGCTGGCTCGCCTGCGCCGCATTAACGCCCGCGCGCCGGTGCATAAGGTGGTGCATGGCGAGGTGGATCTGAGCCTGATTTTCGACACCCAGGGTTTTATGCTCGAAGAGCGCATCGTACAGCCCGCGCCGCGCTTTCACTTCGCGGCTCCCGCGCAGACCGATATCACCTCTGTTGTGGTGAATTTTGATTATCCGGTGGCGCTGGATGCGATTTCCCGCGTGATGGAAGGGCTGCTGTTAGAGTTCGCCGATAACCTGATGCGCTACAAGGGGATGCTGTTTATTCAGGACGAGCCGCGCCGTTTGTTGTTCCAGGGCGTTCAGCGGCTTTACAGCGCCGACTGGGACCGCGAATGGGCGAGCGACGAAACGCCGCAAAGCACGCTGGTGTTTATCGGCGCGCATCTGCCGGAAGACGAGATCCGCGCCGCTTTTGCGTCGCTTGCGCCGACGGGTTGAGCCAGCGTTCCCCGCGCTCAGGGAGCGGGGTTACAGGTTTATTCGCCCTGTAGCTCATGGCGCGCCGCCTGCGCCAGAAAGTGGCTGCGGTCGCGGTATCGGCCGTCGCTCGCTTTAACCCGGTTGTCGATGCGCTGGATAAGCGTATCAGGCAGCGTGATATTAATGCGCTGCTGGCGCCCCTCCAGCCCGCTCAGATCAACCTCAATCACGAACCAGCTGTCATACGCGCGATAATCAGGGTGCGCGGCGTAGGTAAGATGACCGGCATCCCTGAGCGCCTCCGCGCGATACTTACCGCTACGGATCATCTCTTCAAGCACCAGCAAAATCGCCTCACGAGCGGCAGGCGCAATACCCGCTTTGTCGTCGGCGGCGGAATAACAGCCAAATTCCTCATTACATAACGCAGGCACCACGATGCCCCACGCCACATCAACGCTCGCGGGCGTTTCAACGCCTACAGAAAAAAACATGTTTGCCTCCCGCAAGTTACGGTTTAAGACCAGCCATTTTCAGGATGGCGTTTAGCGTTCCCGGCGGCAGATCCTTTTTCGGGTGCGGGACGGGAAACGTTTTGCCGGTGCGCGGCGACCACCAGATTTGGTGACTGCCGCCGTTATGTCTCACGCACTCGCATCCTGCGATTTGCAGCCGTCTGATTAGCTCGCTGGATCTCATCCGCCCTCCAGGCCTTTACAATATACACATGCATACACACGAAAACAAATGGCTGCACAAGCCGATGACAAACACAAAGGTCACTATGCGCGTTTATGAAAGGTCGTAAAGGAGGAAAGCGTGGCGCTGCGAGGCGTCTTCAGAAACGCCGCATCGCCCAGGCGAAGCAAGAAAGAGTGATGGTATACGAAGCGCCGGATTACCACGGATCGCCGGGTTCATCCCCCAGCCAGAAATCATCGTCAGGCAGGTCGTCCGGCCAATACATATCATCATTACGGTAGAGCGCGAGTTGCGCGGGGGAAAAGCGCGGGCTTGCAGGAGGCATAATATCGTCGGTCACATGTAATGGCGGCTCGCCGGGCAGCGGCCCTGTGGGCGGCATTTCGTCTTCACAAGACTCCGGCGCGGGGTTAACGCCCAACGTCGCGCAGCGGTCCGCGGAGGCGTTAACGGGCACGCTCTCCGCCTGGTAATTTTGCGTCCAGAGTACAGCCACGTTCAGCGTGATGATGCCGAGCAAAAAGAGAGAAATAAGGCTCCCTGCTGAAATATCCCGTTTCATCCGCATCCTCGTCCAGGTCTTGTGAAGTCACCCGTAGAGCGTAGTGCGAAAAAGTAAGACAAAGAGGAAGCGATTGTGATTCTGTGTAACGGGATGTATCTGGCGGAGTGACACGAAGCAGAAAAAACGGGAGCCAGCGCTCCCGTTACGGTTATTTTAAGCTGCCGACCAGCGCCTGGCGCTGCTCTTCAAGCTGAATGGTGCGGGTGCAGACCTCGCGGCCGAACTGCTGGAAATCCGCTTCCTGGTTTTTCCATTCGTTCTGGATGGCCGTTTGCAGGCCGCCCAGGCTCCCGAGCACGCCTTCCAGCGGGTTGCCGCCGCCTTTCAGCACCGCTTTGGCGCCCATTTCGTTAATGCTGTCCTGCAGAATGCCGCCCATCGCCTGATTCACCAGCTGCTGGCCGTCGGCGCGCACCTGATCGATGGCTTTATAGTGGAACGTCAGCCCGTCGTCGCGATGCTCGATGATTCGGTTCATCTGCGTTTTCAGCTGCGCGTCGAGTTTCGTGAGACGCCCGCGCATGCTGCTGTTTTCACCCACCTCTTTGGCGATGATTTTATCCAGCGCGACGCGGCCTTTCTCCACGCGAGACAGCGCGCCCTGATCGACCCACGGCAGCGTGGCGCGCAGCGCTTTCTGGTAGTCGAGCGCCTGCTGGCGCTGGGCGGCGGAAAGCGTCATCGGCTTGCCGTTAAACTGCACCGCGCCGTCAGGGCCAATCACCAGATCGCCGTTTTCACCCACCACCTGTACATGCTGGGGCTTGAGCACCACGTCGTCGCGCGGCGTGACGCTGCATTTGTATTCCGCCTGGGCCTGCATCGCCGTCACCAGCAACACGCCCAGCAGCGCTTTACGCATCATACTCGCTCCTGAAACGCTAACGGGCCGGCAGAACCGACCCGTTGTTTAACTTAATCCCACCAGATGTCGACCAGTTCGCTGACCTGGACATCAGACATGCCGCGCGCTTCCAGCCATTTGCGCACAACGTCGCGATCTTCATCGGTGCATTTGCCGATCTGCTGGCGGAACACCAGCCCTTCCCAGGCCTGGTTGCCGCTGCCGCCGAAGGCGAGACCGTTTGGCTCGATAGCCTCGCTGATAAGCTCGTCCACCGTGGTGTTGATCTGCTCATCCGTGGCGCCCTGCGGGAAACGCCAGGTTACCGTAAAGCCCAGTTCCTGAAATTCGTCGATGTGCATCTTTTTACGCAGACGACGGCTACGGTTCTTCGCCATTATTTTACTCTCCCGAACATTAAGTCCCATACGCCGTGGCCAAGACGATGGCCACGCTGTTCAAATTTGGTCACCGGGCGCGAGGCCGGGCGCGGTACATAATCCTGCGTCGGGGACAGGTTCTCATATCCTTCCACCGAAGACATTACTTCGAGCATATGTTCGGCATAAGGTTCCCAGTCGGTCGCCATATGGAAGACGCCGCCTGGCTGTAATTTGCTCAGCACCAGCTGCGCGAACGGCGCCTGCACGATGCGGCGCTTGTTATGGCGCGCTTTGTGCCACGGGTCCGGGAAGAAGAGCTGCACCATATGCAGCGAGCCGTCCGGGATCATTTTCTCCAGCACTTCCACCGCGTCATGACACATCACGCGCAGGTTTTCGACGCCCTCTTCATGGGCGGCGCTCAGGCACGCGCCCACGCCCGGCGAGTGCACTTCAATACCTAAAAAATTCTGCTGCGGATTGGTTTTCGCCATCTCCACCAGCGACGAGCCCATGCCGAAGCCAATTTCCAGCGTCACCGGCGCGTCGCGGCCAAACAGCGCGACGAGATCGAGCGGCTCTGCGCGGTATTCAACGCCCATCACCGGCCAGTAGTGGTCCAGCGCGTGCTGCTGCCCTTTGGTCAGGCGCCCCTGGCGGCGGACGAAGCTGCGAATACGGCGCAGCGGGCGACCGTTTTCATCAAATTCCGGTGAAATGACGTCGTTATTCATGGCGATTAGTCTGTGTGAGTAGTGGTTCGGGAAACGGGCATTATCCAAAGATAGTTGCCCGATGCAAGCACAGGAAAGTTCCTGTTTACAGCCCACAGGGCCTGTGCTGGAATCACAGCCCCTGATTTCTTCAAGCCGGAAGCCACGCGTTCATGATGCAGGCACAGCAGTTCTCCCGCCAGGTGCTCGACTGGTACGACAAATATGGTCGCAAAACCCTTCCCTGGCAGCAGGAAAAAACCCCTTACAAAGTATGGCTCTCGGAAGTCATGCTGCAACAAACGCAGGTAACGACCGTTATCCCCTATTTTGAGCGGTTTATGGCGCGCTTTCCTGACGTAACGGCGCTGGCGAACGCGCCGCTCGACGATGTGCTGCATCTGTGGACCGGTCTTGGCTACTACGCCCGCGCCCGCAATTTACATAAGGCGGCGCAGCAGGTGGCGACGCTGCACGGCGGAAAATTCCCCGAAACGTTCGAGGAAGTGGCCGCGCTGCCGGGCGTCGGGCGCTCTACCGCAGGCGCGGTGCTGTCGCTATCGCTTGGCAAACATTTCCCGATCCTCGACGGCAACGTGAAACGCGTGCTGGCGCGCTGCTACGCCGTCGAAGGGTGGCCGGGGAAAAAAGAGGTGGAAAACCGCCTGTGGCAGATAAGCGAAACGGTGACGCCCGCCGACGGCGTGGCGCGCTTTAACCAGGCGATGATGGATCTCGGCGCGATGGTCTGCACCCGCTCGAAACCCAAATGCGAGATCTGCCCGCTCAATAATGGCTGCGAGGCGTTCGCCCACCAGAGCTATGCGAAGTACCCCGGCAAGAAGCCCAAACAGACGCTGCCGGAGAAAACCGGCTATTTTCTGCTGCTTCAGCATGAAGGTTCGCTCTTTTTGCAGCAGCGCCCGCCGGTGGGTTTATGGGGCGGGTTGTACTGTTTCCCGCAGTTTGAGAGCGAAGCCGCGCTGCGCGAGTGGCTTTCGTCACGCGGGATTAACGATGACGGCCTGACGCAGCTGACCGCCTTTCGCCACACCTTCAGCCATTTCCATCTGGATATCGTGCCGATGTGGCTTGGCGTGCAGCAGACCGCCGCCTGCATGGATGAAGCGTCGGGTCTCTGGTATAACTTAGCGCAGCCGCCAGCGGTGGGCCTCGCCGCCCCCGTAGAGCGCCTGTTACAGCAAGTGCGCGCAGAGCCGGTGGCGTCCCGCCCCGTTCGCGCCATTCATGAGGATTGACGATGAGCAGAACCATTTTTTGTACTTTTCTTCAGCGCGACGCCGAAGGCCAGGATTTCCAGCTCTATCCGGGCGAACTGGGTAAGCGTATCTATAACGAAATCTCGAAAGAAGCCTGGGCGCAATGGCAGAAGACGCAGACCATGCTTATCAACGAGAAAAAACTCAATATGATGAACCCGGAGCATCGCAAGCTGCTGGAGCAGGAGATGGTGAATTTCCTGTTTGAAGGCAAAAATGTGCATATCGAAGGCTACACGCCGCCGGAACAACAGTAAGGGCCTCTGGCCCTTTCACTTAACCCAACAGCACACCCGGAATGATGAAAAAAATATTTGCGCTCGCTTTGATTGCGCCGTTGCTCATCTCCTGCTCCAGCAAAAAAAACGCCGAAAACGCCTATAACGAGGCCTGGATTAAGGACACCAACGGGTTTGACATTCTGATGGGCCAGTTTGCCCATAACATTGAAAACATCTGGGGATTTAACGAAGTTTTAATCGCGGGTCCGAAGGACTACGTGAAATATACCGATCAGTACCAGACGCGCAGCCACATTAACTTCGACGACGGTACGATTACGGTTGAGACAATAGCCGGTACCGAGCCTGCGGCGCGTCTGCGCCAGGCAATTATCACCACGCTGCTGATGGGCGACGATCCGGGCTCTATCGATCTCTACTCCGACGTTAACGACATTCAGATCTCCCGCCAGCCGTTCCTTTATGGCCAGGTGGTGGACAACACCGGGCAGCCGATCCGCTGGGAAGGCCGCGCGTCGAAATTCGCCGACTACCTGCTGCAAACGCGCCTGAAGAGCCGCAGCAACGGCCTGCGGATTATCTACAGCGTGACCATTAACCTGGTGCCGAACCACCTCGATAAGCGTGCCCATAAATACATTGGCATGGTGCGTCAGGCGTCGCGCAAATATGGCGTGGATGAATCGCTGATCCTCGCGATTATGCAGACCGAATCGTCGTTTAACCCCTATGCGGTCAGCCATGCCGACGCGCTCGGGCTGATGCAGGTGGTGCAGCACAGCGCCGGTAAGGACGTTTTCCGCTCTCAGGGCAAATGGGGCACGCCGAGCCGCAGCTATCTGTTCGATCCCCAAAGCAACATTGATACCGGCACCGCGTACCTGGCGATGCTCGACAATGTGTATCTGGGCGGTATTACCAACCCGACCTCGCGTCGTTACGCCGTGATCACCGCCTATAACGGCGGCGCGGGCAGCGTGTTGCGGGTGTTCTCGAACGATAAAGACCAGGCGGTGAATATCATCAACCAGCTGTCGCCGGGCGATGTGTACGAGACGCTGACCAGCCGCCATCCGTCGGCCGAATCGCGGCGTTATCTTTACAAGGTCAATACCGCGCAGAAGATGTATCGCCGTAAATAAGCGTGAGAGGTGGGTGCGTAGCGCTGGTTTGGCGGGTGCGCTGCGCTTACCCACCCTACAAAAGGCGGATAATCTGTTACCTGCGCTTACCCGCCTTTTTTACGCCGAATCACAAAGCCAGCGCCGCCAGCACCCAGCTCACCGCCAGCAAATCCGCGCTGCCGCCGGGGCTTAAGTTGCGCGCGATAAGCGCCCTGTCCATCTCCCGCAGCGCCTCGTCGTCCCAGCCGCGCGCCAGCAGGCCGCTCGCGTACCCCTGCACATAACGCAGCCCCGCCAGCCCGCCGCGTGACGCCAGATTGGTGTCCGGATTGACCGCCATCAGCCGCAGCAGCGCCTGCTGCAACCCTTTTTCGCCCTGCGCATGCTGCCAGAATGGCAAAACGTGGCGGCGCACCGTCGCAAAGCCGCTCTCCACCTCGCCGCGCGCGCCGGTCAGACCAAACTGGCGATACAATCGCTCCCCCGCCGTCGCCGCCCGCCGCCCGTGCGCCAGCTCGCGCGCCGCCATGCCGCGGGTCATCGCGCTCACCGTCATGCAGAGCGTGGTTGGCGTCAGCGGCTCCCCCAGCGCCGCCAGCCTCCCCGCGGCGGCGCACAGCAGGCCGAGCGAGAAAATACCGCCTTTATGCGTATTCACGCCGCCGGTGGCGCTGAACATCGCCTGCTCACACGCGAGCCCCGCCGGGCGCAACCGCCGCAGCATTTCGCTTTCGGCAAGCCCGGCGTCCTGCGCGCCCTGCTGATAAAACCCCCGCAGCCACGGCGCAATCGCTCTGATGCTGGCGACAAACAGCGCGTGATCCATATCCCGGTGCGCGCCGCTGTTGGCGCGGTCCACCAGCCCCGGCTTTGGCGTCAGGTTCAGTTCGGCGTACAGCGCCGCCACCGCGAGTGACGGCACATCGGGCTGGCGCGCAGAGCGCCGGTCAGTCGCGGGCAAACCAGTCATCGATCATCTTCTCCACGCGCCCGACCACCTCTTCCAGCGGATGACGGCGTGCACGCGCGCAGGCGTGCGCCGGTTCATCGCACAACAGGCAGCGCCGCCCCGGACGGTCGAGCGACGCGCGCCCCACCTGGCCCGCCTGCGGGCAGTGAATATCGAAATCCCACAGCCTGCCGAGCGGGTGCGTCTGCTCAAGCGCCACGCACAGCGCTTTGATTTCGCTCGCCGGGTGCGCCACGCTCCAGAGCGCCGTCGGGCCGGTATGCGCGTGAAAGATCTCGCGCGCAAGCCACGGCCAGCGGTGCTGCCACAGCAGCTGATCGCAGGCCTGCACCGCCACCGCGAACGCGTTGCGGTAACGCACGCTGTCTTTCACAGGGCCGGGCGTCACCAGCGAGAGCGAAATCACCGGCTGGCCGTAGCGGGCAAGCCACGCCTGCTGGCGACGGGCGCGCGCGTCTTTCGCCGCCAGTAGTTCATCAAGCGTGACGCCCGGATGCACGGGCGTATCGAGTTCCATACGTTACTCCTTAACCTGACGCACCACGTCGATGACGCTGCCGTCGCGATAGCGCACCACGCCGACGATGCGGTCGGTGAATTCAATGGGTTTCGGCTCGCCGGCGATCGCCACGGCGCGTTCGCGCAGCGCGTGAATATCGACGACATTCAGCCCCGCCGCGACCAGCCGCTCGCGCACCTCGGGCCGCGCCGGGTTGACCGCAATGCCGTGGTCGGTAACGAGCACGTCGATGCTCTCGCCCGGCGTCAGGCGGGTGGTGACGCGTTTAACGACCGTCGGAATACGGCTGCGCAACAGCGGCGCCACCACGATGGTGAGATTCGCCGCCGCGGCCACATCGCAATGCCCGCCGGACGCGCCGCGCATCACGCCATCGGAGCCGGTTATCACGTTGACGTTAAAGCCGACGTCGATTTCCAGCGCGCTCAGGATCACCACGTCGAGCTTGTCGCAGCAGGCCGCTTTGCTGGCGGGGCTCGCGTAAACATTGGTGGAGATTTCGATGTGCTTCGGGTTGCGGGCGAGCGACGCCGCCGCCTGGCTGTCAAAGCACTGGGTGTCGAGCAGGACGTCTATCAGCCCCTTTTCATGCAGATCCACCAGGCTGCCGGTAATGCCGCCGAGCGCGAAGCGCGCCTTCACGCCGCGGCGCGCCATTTTCTCGCCGAGAAACCGCGTACAGGCGGTGGACGCCGCGCCGGAGCCGGTCTGCATCGAGAAGCCGTCTTTGAAATAGCCGGCGTGTTCAATCACGTCAGCGGCGTAGCGGGCGATCATCAGCTCACGCGGATTGCTGGTGACGCGCGCCGCGCCGACGCTGATTTTCGCCGGATCGCCCACGCTTTCTACCGGCACCACGAAATCCACCCGATCCTGCGACAGGCTCGCGGGCATATTCGGGTACGGCACAAGCGTTTCGGTCAGCAGCACCACGTTGCGGGCGAACTGCGCATCCACCATCGCGTAGCCGAGCGAGCCGCAGCAGGATTTACCGTGGCTGCCGTTGGCGTTGCCGAATTCATCGCTGCACGGCACGCCGAGAAACGCCACGTCAATCTTCAGCTCGCCATCCTGCAACAGTTTGACGCGCCCGCCGTGGGAGTGGATCTGCACCGGCTCCGCCATCAGCCCATGCGACACCGCCTCAGCGAGTTTGCCGCGCATGCCGGAAGTGTAAATCCGCGTGATAACGCCGTTTTGGATAGGCTCAATCAGCGGATCGTTGCAGGTCATCAGCGAGCTCGACGCCAGCGTCAGGTTTTTAAAGCCCATCTGCGCGAGCGTCGCCACCACCTGGTTGATCACCCGGTCGCCTTCACGAAACGCGTGATGGAAGGAAATCGTCATGCCGTCGCGCAGGCCGCTTTTGCGCACCGCCTCTTCCAGCGACGCGCAGAGTTTGCGGTTATGTTTCTGCTCGTTATCCGCAAGCCACGGCGTGGCGGTGTGGGCGGTGTCGAAGGGGGTGAGATCGCGCAGGTGCGGAAACTGCACATGCAAAAGTTCTGTCTGGTTCATGGTTCTCTCCTTAACGGCGCACGCCGGAGGCGGCGGCGCGTTCCAGCACCACCTGCGCATGGTTGATAATCGGCGCGTCAATCATCTTGCCGTTGAGCGACACCACGCCCAGCCCGTTGCGCTCGCCCTCTTCGGCGGCGGCAATCACGCGGCGGGCGTAATCCACTTCGTCTTGCGTCGGCGCGTAGGCGTTGTGCAGCAGGTCTATCTGGCGCGGGTTGATTAGCGACTTGCCGTTAAAGCCCATCTTGCGAATCAGGTCGACCTCTTTTAAAAAGCCCGCTTCGTCATTGACGTCAGACCATACCACGTCGAACGCGTCGATCCCGGCGGCGCGCGCCGCGTGCAGCACCGCGCAGCGGGCGTAGAAGAGTTCGGTGCCGTCACCGCGCTCGGTCTGCATATCCATCACGTAATCGAACGCCGCGAGCGCAATGCCGATAAGCCGGGGCGAACTGCGGGCGATCGCCACGGCGTTAATGACGCCCACCGCCGATTCAATCGCCGCCATGATGCGCGTTGAGCCAGGCTCGCGGCCGCACTCGCGCTCAATGCGCGCCAGATGGCCTTCCAGCTCATCAATATCTTCCGGCGAGTCGGTTTTCGGCAGGCGGATCACGTCGACGCCTGCGCGCACCGCCGCTTCGAGATCGGGCAGCCCGAACGGCGTGCTGAGCGGGTTGATGCGCACCACGGTTTCGATATCCCGGTACATCGGGTGTTGCAGGGCGTGGAAGACCAGCAGGCGCGCGGTGTCTTTCTCGCGTAGCGCCACGGCGTCTTCGAGATCGAACATGATGGCGTCAGGCCGGTAGATAAACGCGGTGGAGAGCATGGCGGCGTTCGCGCCGGGCAAAAACAGCATACTGCGGCGAAGTTTGCTCATCTGAGCGCCTCCCAGCGCAGCGGTTGCGCCTCGCAGGCGCGCAGTACGGCGCTTTGGAGCCGGGCGCGGATAACGCAATCCAGCGCGCCTTTATCTTCGATAATCACCAGCCCTTCGTACACCTCCATCGCCGCGAGCGTCTCTTTCACCACGCGGCGGATCTGGTCGCCGAACTGCTTTATCACATCGCTGTAGATTTCTATCTCCAGCTCGCCCGCCGCCGGGGCGATTTTCACCATCAGGTCGCTGGACTCGGCGGTCCCCGCCAGCGCCTCCTTGACTATCTTCATTACGGTTGTCCTGTCAGATAATAATTCAGGCCACTTCCGCGCGATAACGTTGCGTGAGAAGGGCGTAAGTGCTCGCCGGCACTCGTTCGCGAATCGAAGAAAAATGCTGTGCCCGCAGCAGGCGGCGCACTTCGGATGCGGAAATCGCCTCGCCCGCGGCGTGGCTAAGACGTGGAATTTCGATAACGCTGACCGGCGGCGCGCTCACCGGCGCGCGCTCAAGCCACGCGTGCATCGCCTGGTTATAGGCGCGCGTCACCGGGCAGAACGGCTCGCTGCCGACGAAGCGCTGGTTAATGCCGAGCGCTGGCGCGATATAGCGGCGGAAAATCTGCAAATCCAGCCCGCTCCAGGCCTGCTCCACCAGCCCGCGCTCCTTGAGGAAATAGCCCGGAAAGGTGGCGCGCGAAATGAGATACGCCGAGCCTTCATGCACCGTGACGTTCGGCAGATGCGCGACGCCTGCCCGCACCATCGCGAGCCGTTCGCGGTAAGGGAAAAACGACGCCTCTTCACGCACTACGAAGAGGTGCAGCCAGTCGCTCGCGCTCGCCGCCTGTTCGGCCAGGAATCGGTGGCCGAGCGTAAACGGATTGGCGTTCATCACCACCGCGCCGATACGCGCGCCGGGCTGTTTCAGCCTGCCAAGCTGCTGGCAGTAACGGCGGATGCCGGAGGGCGTGTTTTCAAGAAGCGCCGCGATGTCGTCGCACTGCGCGAGCGGCCAGAAGCCGCAGCGGCGAAAACGCTCCAGGTTATACGGACGCGTGCAGAGGAACAGATGAAAGTGGCCGAGGCTCATCGCCAGGTTTTCCACCTCCACCAGCAGACGCGCGCTGAGGTTTTCGCCCCGCCAGCGCTCATCCACCGCCACGCCTTTAATCACGTTGCCCGCAAGCCCGGCGCAGCCTGCGATCTCGCCCTGCGCGACGGCGATGACGACATGCGTGACGTCTTCATCCATGCCTAACTGATGGCTGGCGAGAAACGCCGCGACGCGCGCTTTCTCCTGCGGCTGGCGGGCGAGCGCCACGGTGATGAGTTCCAGATTGCTCATACGTCCGTCCGGTCTCTTTAGTGGGCGGGCGCCGGTTGCGCGACGGGCGCTTCGGCGATCACATTGCACAGATGGCCGATCCGCTCGATCTCCACCTCGATTTTGTCCCCCGGCTTCATAAACAGCGGCGGCGTGCGTTTTTTGCCGACGCCGCCCGGCGATCCGGTAATGATCACATCGCCCGCGCTTAAGCGGGTGAAGGTGCTGATGTATTCGATAAGCTCCGCCACGCCGTGGATCATGCTGCGGGTGTTGTCATCCTGCACCATGCGGCCGTTAAGCCAGGTGCGGATGGCGAGCTGGTGCGGATCGGGGATCTCATCGGCGGTGGTCATCCACGGGCCGAACGCGCCGGTCTGCCGCCAGTTTTTGCCTGCCGTAAACCAGGTGTGCTGCCAGTCGCGCGCCGAGCCGTCCATGTAGCAGCTGTAGCCCGCCACGTGCGAGAGCGCCGCCTCGCGGGCGATGTTCTCGCCGCCGCGCCCGATAATCACCGCAAGCTCCCCTTCGTAATCAAACTCGCTGGAGTGGCGCGGTTTGAGCACCGGCGCGTTATGGCCGGTCTGCGAATCCGGGAAGCGGACAAACAGCGTCGGCGCCGGGTTGTGCTGGTCGAACTCTTTGCGTTTCTCGGCGTAGTTCATGCCCACGCAGAGGATCTTCTCCGGCTGCTCGATAACCGGCAAAAACGTCACGTCGCAGAGTGCGAAATCAGCGGGCGCCTGCGCATGACAGCGCGCCTGTTCCAGCGCGTCCCGCGCCAGCAGCGTTTTGAGATCCGCGTAGTGCGCCCCGAGACGGGCGCCCAGATCCACCACGCCGTTATCCGTGACAATGCCGTAACTACGGCGGCCCTGATGGAGATAACTCGCAAGTTTCATAACAACGTATCCTGACGATTAAACAAGGAAATTGCCCAGCACCAGCAGCGCGAGCGAGACGTTAATCGCGCCGCCGATGCGGGTGGCGATCTGAGCGAAAGGCATTAAGGTCATGCGGTTGCCCGCGGTGAGGATGGCGACGTCGCCGGTGCCGCCCTGCCCGCTCTGGCAGCAGGAGACGATGGCCACATCAATCGGGTGCATACCGATTTTCTTGCCGACGAAAAAGCCCGTCGCCACCAGCGCCGACACGGTGCTGACGATCACCAGCAGGTTGTTGAGCGTAAAGGCGTGCATCAGCTCTTCCCACGGGGTGATTGCCACGCCGACGGCGAAGAGGATCGGGTAGGTCACGGAGGTCTGGAAGAATTTGTAGACCACCTGCGAGCCTTCCAGAAGGCGCGGAGAAACGCCGTGCGCCAGCTTGATAAAGACCGCGATAAACAGCATGCCAACGGGTGCGGGCAGGCCAATCAGCTTATGGCCGAGCATACCGAGCATATAGAGCAGCACCGCCAGCAGCGCGCCGGAGGCAATAGTGGTGACGTCAGCCTTGCCGCTGAACGCGGTGGTCAGCGTCTGGGCTTGCGGTTTGTCGCCGCGATCCGGCATCAGTTCGCCTTCGCCGGTCAGGTGCGGATAGCGTTTGCCAAGCTGGTTAAGGCAACCGGCGATGATAATCGCGGTGAGGCTGCCGAGCATCACGATAGGCAGCACGCGGCCCAGCGCCACGCCCTGATCCATATGCAGCAGCGTCGCGTAGCCGATGGAGAGCGGGATCGCCCCTTCACCCACGCCGCCCGCCATGATAGGCAGGATCAGGAAGAAGAAGATCTGGAACGGCTCCATGCCCAGCGCGATGCCGACGCCCATCCCCACCAGCATGCCGACGACTTCGCCGCACAGCATCGGGAAGAAAATACGCAGAAAGCCCTGGATCAGCGTGGTGCGGTTCATGCTCATGATGCTGCCGACGATAATGCAGCAGATGTAGAGATAGAGAATGTTGGTGGATTTATAGAATTTGGTGGTGGATTCCACGACTACATCCGGCAGCCAGCCGTAATAGACCAGCGCGGAAGGAATGAAGGTGGCGCAAATCGCCGCCGCGCCCATTTTGCCGACCACCGGCAGGCGCTTGCCGAACTCGCCGCAGGCGAAGCCGAAGAACGCGAGGGTGGCGACCATCACCACGATATCGCTCGGCAGCTTGCCGCCGAGACAGTCAATGGCGATAAGCGCGCCGGAAAGGAGAAACAGCGGCAATGGAATAATCCCGATTTTCCAGGTATCCATGATATGCCACCACTTTTCTTTCAGGGATATTTGCTTCGCAGCGGACGGGGTGTGGGGTACAACGTAAGAGTCATCGGTTGTGCTCATTTTTATTAAGCTCCGTAGTTATATTTCCCGGTAAGCGTAAAAGAGGTTACCCTTACAATTTGTGAGGAAGGCCGAATCAGCGCCGGTAATTTAATGGCACCTATGGTGTTTATGGTTTTAATTAGCGCGATGTGATCTACGCGTAATTTACAGGCGTGGTTTTTATGGCGTTTATTCCAGGCGGCCTTTTTTCGGCCTAAAAACGTAACGCGGGTAAACAGTTACCGCCGCGCGGCTTGCCTGTGGAGGGGATCACAAGTTTCAGGCGCCGTTCCGGTAAGCGCCTGAAAAAATGGTACAGTTCTCTATTGTTTACATTCCGGCGCGCCAATAAATGATGAAGTTTTCCTTTCGCATAAAGTTATTTATTCACCTCATCATATTCTTCTCCGTATTGTTTACGGCGCTCGGCGTTTATTATTATCTCGACGTCAGCCGCCAGCTTTATCAGGAGATGAGCAGTCGCGCGAGAATACAGGCGGAAGAGATTTCTCTCATTCCATCATTACGTGAAGCCGTCAGGCAACGTAATATCCCGGCGATTAATACCTTTATGACGGGCATGGCGCGCCACAGCGACGCCAGCTTTATGGTTATTGGCGATGAGAAAGGTCTGCACCTGTTTCATTCCGTCTTTCACGATCGCACCGGCACCCCGCTTATCGGCGGCGATAATCAGGAGGTTCTGGAAGGCAAAACCATTACCAGCATTCGCCGGGGCGGGCTTGGGGTGTCGCTGCGCAGCAAAGCGCCGATTTTTGACGACCAGGGCCGCGTCATCGGCATTGTCTCGGTCGGCTATCTGACCAGCTATCTCGATACCATTACGCTTGGCAAAGTGGTGAATATCCTGATTGGCGCGCTGCTACTGCTGCTGGCGCTGTTTATCTTTTCGTGGTTTTTCACCCGCAGCATTAAAAAACAGATGTTTTTTCTGGAGCCGCGGGAAATCGGGCTACTGGTGCGCCAGCAAAAGGCGCTGATGGAATCCATCTACGAAGGCGTTATCGCCATCGACGAGCATTCGCGCATCGCGGTGATTAACCGCGCCGCCAAGCGGCTGCTGGGGCTGAACGTGTCGTCGCGTTCGCTGCGCGGGCAGCCGCTGGAGGCGGTACTGAACCCGGTCTCTTTTTTCTCGCCGCAGGTGATGCTCGAAAACGACACGCATGATGAGATTTGCGTGTTTAACCATCTGACGGTGATCGCAAGCCGGGTGCGCATTCTGCTGGAAGGCGAGCTGCAGGGCTGGGTGATTACGTTTCGCGACCGCAAGGATATCGACAGCCTGAGCGTACAGCTAAGCCAGGTGAAGCGCTACGCGGATAACCTGCGCATCCTGCGCCACGAGCAGTTAAACCGGATGTCGACGCTCGCCGGGCTGCTGCATCTGGGCCATTACGACCAGGCGCTGAGCTATATTCAGGCTCAGACCGAGCACACCCAGGAGCTGCTCGATTTTATCTCCCGGCGGTTTCACTCCCCCACGCTATGCGGGCTGCTTATCGGCAAATGCGCCAGAGCGCGCGAGAAAGGCGTGACGCTGACGTTCGATCCGGCCTGCGAAATGGCGCGCGCGTTCCGCGGGCTTGGCGAGGCGGAGCTGATTTCGGTTATCGGCAATCTGCTGGATAACGCCATCGAAGCCACCCAGCGCGCCGAAGGGCCGCACGATCCGGTCGAGGTGTTGATCCGCCTGAATGAGCGGGAGTTGATCATCGAAGTGGCGGATCGCGGTGTGGGGATCGCGCCCGCGCTTCGCGACAGGATCTTCGAGCCGGGTTTTACCACCAAACGCCGCGGCGATCACGGTATCGGCCTGCATCTTATCGCCAGCTATGTGAAGCTCGCGGGCGGCACGCTGGAAGTGTCCGCCAATACGCCGCGCGGCACGATTTTTTCACTTTTTATTCCTGACGCGCCTGACGTTCGTCCGGCCCAACCGCAGGGAGAACCTGACTATGCCACCTGAGATGACCGACGTACTGATTGTGGAAGATGAAAACCAGCTGGCCGCGCTGCATGCCGAAATGGTGAAGCAGCACCCGTATTTGCGGCTGGTGGGCATGGCGGCGACGCTCGCCGACGCCGAGCGGCAGATCCGCGAGAAGCGCCCGCATCTGGTGCTGCTGGATAATTATCTGCCGGATGGCAAAGGCATTACGCTGACGGAGAGCCTGACGCTCAAGAACAGCGCCTGTTCGGTGATTTTTATTACCGCCGCGAGCGATATGGACACCTGTAGCCAGGCGATCCGCAACGGCGCGTTCGATTATCTGCTAAAGCCGGTGTCGTGGAAGCGCCTGAACCATTCGCTGGAGCGCTTTGTGCAGTTTCGCGAGCAGCAGCGGGTGTGGAAGATTGTCGATCAGCAGAACGTGGATTCGCTGTATCAGTTGCAGGCGCGTAGCTTCCGGCCGGACTCCGGCGCGAAGGGGATTGAGGAGAATACGCTGACGCTGGTGCAGCGGCTGTTTGTGGAGAGCCGCGAGCAGATTTTTTCAGTCGATGACGTGGTGAGCGCGACGGGGTTGAGTAAAACCACCACGCGGCGGTATCTGGAGCATTGCGTGGAGAGCGGATTTCTGACGGTGGAGATGCTGTACGGGAAGATTGGCCACCCGCGGCGGTTGTACCGTCGGGCGGATGAAAGCGCATGATTTTTTGGTTTTGATAGTGGGGTGGTTTTATGGCGGATATGGTTTTATGGCGGGTGCGCGAGGCTTACCCGCCCTACGCAAAACGATGCTCTGGCTGTACGGCGGGTGCGCTGCGCTTACCCGCCCTACGGAAAGCGATGTTGTAAATGTAGGGCGGGTAAGCGCAGCGCACCCGCCAGCGGTCACATCAATCACCCGCCAGCGTCACATCCCACACCCGCCCGATAACGCCTTATTCGCGCAACATATACCCGTACAACCGCTTAATGCCGTCCGGATCGGTCTGGCTGTAAACGCCCTGCAACTCCGGCGAAAAGCCCGGCAACAGGTTCACGCCCTCTTCCAGCGCCAGGAAATAACGCAGCGCCGCGCCGCCCCACACCTCGCCCGGCACCACGCACAACACGCCCGGCGGATACGGCAGCGCGCCTTCCGCCGCCACGCGCCCTTCGGCCTCGCTCAGGCGCACCAGCTCCACGTTGCCGCGAATATACTCCACATTCGCCTGCTGCGGGTTCATCACCACCCGCGGCAGCTCGGCTTTGCGGAACATCGCCCGCTGCAACGCCTTCACGTCAAAACTCACGTACAGGTTATGCATCTCCTGACAGAGCTGGCGCAGCGTGTAGCCTTTGTAACGCACCGGATATTTCTGGCAAATCGTCGGCAATACGTCGGCAAGCGGCGTGTCGTCTTCAATATGCTGCTCGAAGCGCGCCAGCATCGCGACCAGGTGCGCCATCTTCTGCGCGCTCTCGGCGGGGGTGAGTAAAAACAGAATCGAGTTAAGATCCGCTTTTTCCGGCACTATGCCGTTTTCTCGCAGGTAATTGGCGAGGATCGCCGCCGGGACGCCGAAATCGCTGTACTCGCCGGTTTCGGCATCGATACCCGGCGTGGTCAGCAGCAGCTTGCACGGATCGACAAAATATTGCTCGCGCGCGTAACCCGCGAAACCGTGCCACGCCGCGCCCGGCTCAAAGCTGAAAAAGCGTCGCTCGCGGGCAATCGCGTCGGTCGGGTGATCCTGCCACGGCCGCCCCGCCACCGTATCCGGGATAAACGGCTTGATCATGTGGCAGTTGGCGATAATCGCCTTGCGCGCTTCGATTCCAAGTTCCACGCACTCGGCCCACAGCCGCTTGCCGCTCTCCCCTTCGTGGATTTTGGCGTTCACATCCAGCGCCGCGAACAGCGGATAAAACGGGCTGGTGGAGGCGTGCAGCATAAAGGCGTTATTGAGCCGCTTGTGCGGGCAAAAGCGCGCCTGGCCGCGGATATGGTTATCTTTTTTGTGGATCTGCGAGGTCTGCGAGAACCCGGCCTGCTGTTTGTGTACCGACTGCGTGACGAAAATCCCAGGATCGTTTTCATTGAGATCCAGCAGCAACGGCGAGCAGTCGGCCATCATCGGGATGAACTGTTCGTAGCCGACCCACGCGGAATCAAACAGGATGTAATCACACAGGTGGCCGATTTTATCCACCACCTGACGGGCGTTATAGACGGTGCCGTCGTAAGTGCCGAGCTGGATCACCGCCAGGCGGAACGGACGCGCCTCCTGCGCGCGCGACGGCGCCACTTCGGCAATCAGCTCACGCAGATACGCCTCGTCGAAGCAGCGCTCGTCGATCCCGCCGATAAACCCGAACGGGTTACGCGCCGCTTCGAGATAGACCGGCGTCGCGCCCGCCTGGATCAGCGCCCCGTGGTGATTCGATTTATGGTTGTTACGATCGAACAGCACCAGATCGCCCTGCGTCAGCAGCGCGTTGGTCACGACTTTATTGGCTGCCGACGTGCCGTTGAGCACGAAATAGGTTTTATCGGCGTGAAAGACCTTCGCGGCAAATTTCTGCGCGTGTTTGGCGGAGCCTTCGTGGATCAGCAAATCGCCCAGTTTGACGTCGGCGTTGCACATATCGGCGCGAAACACGTTTTCACCGAAGAAATCATAAAACTGCCTGCCCGCCGGATGCTTTTTAAAGAACTCGCCGTGCTGGTGGCCAGGGCATGCGAACGTGCTGTTTTGCATCTCCACATACTGTGTGAGCGTGTCGAAAAACGGCGGCAGCAGGTTCTCTTCATACGCGAGCGCCGCGCTTTCTAGCGCCAGAAACTCCTGCGACGTTCCCGTGAGCGTGCCGCTGACCGGCGCGTCGCAGCTTTCGCCGTTCTGAAGAAAAACAAAAACCGGCAGGTTAAACCCGGTGCGCTTAAGCAGCGCGAGAATGCCGCTGCGCGTATCGGCCACAGAAAGCACCACGGCGGCCACGTCGGTAAAGTCGGTGCCATCAAGCCCCACTACATCGCGGGAGGTCGAAAGCAGAGGAGCCACGGCGTGGCTGGCGGCAATTTTTAACGATTTCATAAGCACAAAAACCCTGAGTGTCGGTGTAAGCGCCTTCGGGCACGGCAACGGGACGGTATCCCGGCGAAACGATGTGGTCTGACTGATTACCAGCTCCGACCGCGAGACATCAGTAAAAGCAGAGCGCGCCTGGTTTTACTGTTGTCCGGCAGTGAGCGTACGGCGGCCTCACCGCATGGTGGGCATGGAGAAGTATGGCGGACAGACATGACGGGCGCGCGGCATTGTGCAATGTCGCGAAGAAATGACGGCTGGCAGCGAACGCGCGGTCATAACACACCCTGTCTGATGGAGAAAAGTCGCGCAATCATGTCACCTTACGCCGCGTGGGGCAAGACAGCGCGCGGAGAAAATCGAGTTTTTAAGCATGATTTTAATCTGACCATTTTTTATCATTTTGATTATTATGGAGTAAAATAAATGGTTAAAATAAGTAAGCATAAGATACGCATAAAAATGCCTTTATCAGGCGCGCTTTTCTCCGCCTGCCTTCGGGATTATGCTGAACCCCATCGCGACCCAGACTAAAGCAGGAGCACCATGTGGTAACCGGACCTTTTATCAATGCGGCGGCGGTGCTGCTGGGCGGATTGCTTGGCGCGGCGTTAAGCCAGCGGCTTCCCGAGCGGTTACGCAGTTCGATGCCCTCGATTTTCGGCCTGGCGTCGCTCGGTATTGGCATTTTACTGGTGGTGAAGTGCGTGAACCTGCCGGTGATGGTGCTCTCGATGTTGCTCGGCGCGCTGATTGGCGAGCTGTGCTATATCGAAAAAGGAATCATCAATCTGGTGCATGGCCTGAACGGCGCGGCGCGTCGGTTGCGGCCCGGTAAAAACGCGCGGCCCGCGCAGGATAATTTCGTGCAGAGTTTTGTGGCGATCATCGTGCTGTTTTGCGCGAGCGGAACCGGCATTTTTGGCGCGATGCGCGAAGGCATGACCGGCGACAACAGCCTGCTTATCGCCAAGGCGTTTCTCGATTTCTTCACCGCCACGATTTTCGCCACAACGCTTGGGGCCGCCGTCGCGGCCATCTCCATC
Source organism: Cronobacter universalis NCTC 9529 (assembly GCF_001277175.1). NCBI lineage: Bacteria > Pseudomonadati > Pseudomonadota > Gammaproteobacteria > Enterobacterales > Enterobacteriaceae > Cronobacter > Cronobacter universalis. Next base: position 3,612,693 of record NZ_CP012257.1, read on the forward strand.
CCGATGCTGCTTATCCAGTTAACGCTCGCCGCCGGCGCGGTGTTTATCCTGCCGCTGACGACGCCCGCGATGATGGGCGATTTTACCGCGACGGGCGGTTTGCTGCTGCTGGCGACGGGCCTGCGCATCTGCGGCATCAAGATGTTCGCGGTGGTTAACCTGCTGCCCGCGCTGCTGATTTCAATGCCGCTTTCCGCGCTCTGGACGCGTTTCTTCGCGTAACGCAGTGAAATGACTATTTCGCAAACAAAGTGGCGCAGGAATGGGCGGATAGCGCAGAATTCGCGGAATTTCGTTGACGTCGAAAGGTGAATCGGGTTTAATGCGCCCCGTTGCCCGGATAGCTCAGTCGGTAGAGCAGGGGATTGAAAATCCCCGTGTCCTTGGTTCGATTCCGAGTCCGGGCACCACTTATTTAAAGAAACCAGCCTACGGGCTGGTTTTTTGCTTTTGGGAGAGCCGGACTCTTCATCGAACTGCGTTCGATTCACTCGTCGCATCCCTGCGACTCGCCCTGCGGGCAGCGCGATGCGCTGTGCAAAAACGCTCCCGGCGTTTTTGTCCGGTCCGGGCACCACTTATTTAGAGAACCCGCCCACAAGGCGGGTTTTTGCTTCTGGAGAGCCGGACTCCCCATCGAACTGCGTATGAGGTTTAGAGCTTCGGCAAATGGCTCACAGAGCGGTAAACGGCGGAAGGTCTACATCAAAGCGGGCAAGCCACCGGGCGGTGGAATTTCTGTCAAAACGGATTTCGCCGGCAATCGAGCCATAACCCAGGCTACCAATTTCCGGTGCGCGAATGGGTTTAAGCACCTTATTCACTTTCACGTACAGTTCAGGGTATGGGTTATCCTTAATCCAGCCTAACTCCGGCCATTCTCCGGCGCGGATAATAACGCCATTATCATAGTTTATTATTTCAATTGACGGATTACTGAGAGCACTACGTAAATATTGAATGCCACCCAATTTATTTAGCCATTCATTGCTAAAAAAGGTATACCAGTTAACGGCGCGTAGGCCCGTCCTCATTTTTTTATCCGTATTAGAATTAATAACATCAACACCCTTAAACTCATTGCAAATTTCATATTCGAGATGCTGATATCGCTCCTTTTCGTAGCACTGTTGAATTCCTAAACCCATTAACCCATGGAGTGGCTGTAAAATATTGCAAAATTGAGAAAGAAGAGCTTTTAAAAAATCTTTACGATTAAGTTCCTCAACAGGAATATAAAAACCAAAATAACTTACGTTTTTATGAATTGATTCATACCATCCGGCCATAGATCCAACTGAAACTGAATAATAACTAGCATAACGAAAACCCGCATCAGAATACCAGTCAAAAAAGAAACTCTCACCGAAGCTATCAGATATATATTTTTTTAATATTTTTGTTAATTTTACATTGTAATCCAGAGGCTTGTTGGGATCATCAATATAACCCCACCTCAACTTCCCACCGAATTCATTGTGGTAAAGCTGCCAGGCTTCAGCTATTCTGGCCCGGTTTTCTTTGGTATATCCTTTATCCAGGTAAAACCATGCCACTAATCCCACCTGTAAGGCGTTATGGTGTTCCGGGTCATCCTCCGCACCGTAAGTGAAATCGTATTCGGCATGCTTAAATTTCTCAAAAAAATCCATTTTATCTTTTCCTTAACAGGGCCAGCTCTCTGACAAAAGGCACTTTTTTATTATTCCGGCATGATGAAAACGCTGCCTTTATCATCACGCTTCAGCAAGTGCCAGAGGGCACGGTGTTTATTGCCGTGTTTATCTTCAAAATAAGGCATCTTCTGCCCTTCCCGCGTTTGAATATAGTCGGTGGTGCCGTTGACAATCGTGGCCCACTGGCCCGCGTAAGGCGCAATATCGTCTGTCCAGCAGCTTATCCGCACCAGATCTTTTGCCGCTGTCATGGTGGCAAGCGGCGGAAGGTCCACATCAAAGCGGGAAAGCCACCGGGCAGTTGAGTTTCTGTCAAAACGGATTTCACCGGCAATCGAGCCATACCCCAGACTGTCAATTTCTGGTGCCCGGATGGGTTTTAATATCTTATTTACTCTGACATAAAGCTCAGGGTAAGGATTAACCTTGACCCAGCCCAGCTCAGGCCAATCTCCGGCACGAATAATCACGCCATCACTATAGGGCGTAATTTTAATCGCTGTCTTACTGGATGCTCCTTTCAAATAAAAGAGTCCGCCTAATTTTTCAAGCCATTGATTATTGAAAAACGTTAGCCAATTGATTGTTCGAATACCATTTCGTAACTTATCATCAGTTAACCCCCCGGTATATCCACCCCCAAAAAATCCCGACCAACTTCATATTCTAAATGTTGATATCGCTCTTCTTCATAACATTGTTGAATACCTAATCCCATTACTCCATGGATAGGCCGTAAAATATTGCAAAAACAAGTGAGTAATTCTTCTAATCTGTCTTTTTTCATTAACTCCACTATAGGCAACGAAAACCCAAAGCAACTTACAGGCTTATGAATAACCTCAAACCAACCTGCCATCGACTCAAAACAAACAGAATAATCACTTGAATAGCGAAACCCTTTATTAGAGCACCATTTAAAAAATAAGCTCTCACCAAAACTATCTACAATAATTTCTTTTAAATTCTTATTTAATATTTCCTTGTAGGTCATGTCATTATTTGGATCATCAATATACCCCCACTTCAATTTCGCACCGAATTCATTATGATAAAGTTGCCAGGCTTCAGCAATTCTGGCCCGGTTTTCTTTGGTATATCCTTTATCCAGGTAAAACCATGCCACTACCCCCACCTGTAAGGCGTTATGGTGTTCCGGATCATCCTCCGCACCGTAAGTAAAATCGTATTCGGCCTGCTTAAATTTCTCAAAAAAATCCATTTATCCGCTCCTTAATCGGGCCAGTAAACAAAATCCTGAGCTTGCTTCAGGGTAAATGTATTTGATGGCTGCTCTTCAGGTTCAGCCGCCGTCGCCATGCCGAGGCCGCCTGCCGGCAGCAAAAAGGTGGTTGCCGTTCTGGCATAGCGCACCGCAGTCCCGGCAATCATGCCCGTCAGGCTTTCTCCCGTCGCTACCGCGACGGCTCCCACGCCTGCCGTGGCGGGTATAACAACCATTTGCCCCCCCAGCAATGCCCCGAGAAACCCGGCGGCTCGCTCCCGCTCCTGCGCCTGCCGGGCGATGTCCCCGGCATCTTGCTGTGGTTTTAAGGTATTGACCTCCATGCCCGCAGGGGGCACCCAGTAGTCGCCCGCCAGCTGATAGAAATGGTGTTGTACCTGGCGAAACTCCTGCTCCATTTCTCCTTCCAGCAGGTGATACGCTGGCACATCCGGATGAAGGCAGATCTGTTCGGTTTCTCCCAGCGCATCCGCTACCGGTTTATAGACCGGCTCCTGAACGGCATCCCGTATCCACTCGCGTTTGCGTTTGTCGTCTATCTGACAGACATGAGTTTCCAATAAGCGAAATTTTTCCCTGTTACCTGCAATGTACCGATAGCTCACTTCTTGTTCTGGCAATAACCTGTCTCCCGGAAACTTAATCTCAATCACCGTATGAATATTTCCCTGGCTAAAGGCAGCGTTACCCGTCAGGGTGACGTCGCTGATTCGGATAACATCCGGTATCCGAAAGCTCCCCTTGCGTTTGAGCACAATATCCAGCGCATCATCCAGCATGATGTCACCGGCCTCCGGCGCAGGCAGTGTTTCCAGTTCATCCCGCGTCAGCAATTCGATAACGCGCTCCACTTCCCCCTCGGCCATTTCCCGCAGTCGCATTTCATAACCTTGTTTTATCAGGCGATACTGCGCGAGCGGGAAGCTGCTCGGCCAGTTAGGGTGCCGCCTGCTCATTAGCGGCGAGGGCGGATTGCGCGTCATGTCGTAGCCCACTTCGCCAATGTAGGGAAAATGGTAATTAAAGTTCCTGTCATCCTGCCGAATAAGCCGGGTCACCTTTCGCTGATACATCATCTTCCCGTCGGAGCGCTTCACGGGATATTTCAGCGCGTAGTTCACCTTCTCGCACAGGTACCATAAATCCAGCGGATTGGTGACTCTGGCCACCGTACCTTCAGGCGCTTTTACTGTTGTTGCCGTTCTTTGCGGCTCGCCCGGCACGCCGGCGGCTCTCTTCCCTGCTGCCATCAGTTTTCCTCCTTGTCGTAATCTGAAAAATCGAGCGACAGCGAGGTGCGGCTATCCCAGTAGCTGGCGCTGAAACATTCCCGGCGGAAATGCTCCGGGTGCGGTGTCAGGGCGATTTCCTCACTCTGTTTGCTCCAGGCGCGCAACGTCTCACCGTTAGCATCGGTTTCGCCGCGCAGCGTGCCGCCCGAAAACGTAAGCGTATAGGGGAAACCAGCCAGCGGCTTATTCGTCGCCTGGTCGCGCACAATAAAGAATTCGCTGTACCCGTCCGCTATGGGCATAACGGGCATCTCCTGCGCCATCGCAGCCGCCGCCCCTACATACGTTCGCGGCACCCTGCGCAGATACACTCCGGTCGTGCCATATTCGATTTTCCCTTGTTCTATTTTCAGGTAGCTGCCACCGCCGATAAGCGTGATGCGCTTCTTGCCGGCAAAGGAAATATCGCGAGTGGAGGTTATTGTTAGCTTCTTCTGTGCCGCCAGACTCATCCTGCCGTTCTGCGCCTGCATCCCGACTGGCCCCTCGCCGGATTTCAGGCTCAGCGGGCCGATGTGGGCAAACAGGCCGAGTTTGTCACCCGCCAGCGCCGTCATATTCCCCATCACGCCGACACTGATATCGCCCCCGGCATTGATGGCCACGTTTTTCGCGGCGGCAAGCTGCATATGCTCACCGCTGGTGAACGCCACGCCTTGCGGGCCATAGGCATGAATCATCTGGTTGAGCGGCCTGAGGCGCTCGTTAAACATGGCGGTCTGGCTGGCGATATCCGCCTGTAATGCCTGCGCCTGCTCTGCGACGCGGCTAAGCTCTTCAATCTGTTGCAGACAAAGCGCGATCTCTTTCAGGGCCGTTTCCATGTCCAGCACTTCGCCTGCGGCTCTGACCTGCCCTTCAGCGGTGATGAACAGCCCTTTCGCCACGCGAATGACGCCATACTCATCGGTACGCAGCTCAAAGCCCGCGCCCCGCGGCTTTCCCTGCGCGTCAGCGACCTGCCCCTCATTAAGCTGTGACGCGCCATAAGGCGTGGTCAGCGCGATATGCTCTTCGCCGCGCCGGTCTTCCATGCGTAACTCGTTGTCGCCCGCGGTACGCAGAATGTTCTGGCTACGGTTGTCGCGATTCACCACATCAGCATGTTCAGAATCATGCAGCGCATAGGCGATGTAGGGCTGATTGATATCGCCATGACGCCAGGCGATCGCGACCTCCGTACCGTCGATAAGCGGCATATGCCAGCCTGCGTCCTCGGCGGTATAAGGCTTCGCCATTCTCAACCACACGTAGCCAAAACCCCGCTCGCTGTCGCTACGGTCAACATCAAGCCTGACCCGGTAGCGGCCGTACTCATCAAGATGGGCGTAGATATCGTGTTTCTCGCGGCTTTCCACACGGGCGGGTAGCGTTCCGTGAATTTCAGGGCGCGGCGGGCAATCCGGGCGAAAGCAGTAGCGCTCGGTGTACGGCTGCCCCCAGACCGAAACATGCAGGCGGGAGTCACGCGCGCCCCGGTACGTCAGCAGGGTCATTAACACGCCATTTTTCAGCGCGGTGATGACATTACCCTGGGGTTCCAGCACCTGGCCGGGCGCCAGATGGGTCGCGTTGCTGAAAAGATGCAGGCGGACTGATTTGTTCAGTTCACGCTCATGGTCAATGCGCGCATAAAAAGCGCCGCTCTCCGTCGCGGGTTCAGGATCGCGCTCGTCCCCCTCTTCCTGATAGAGGTCGCCATAGCGGTAATGCTCGCCTGTCGTCACCGCCTCACTGCGCACAGCAACCTGCGCCTGCATGGGCGATGTGGCGCTACGGTAGTTATAACGGTTCACATGAGCCAGTCCTGGTACGACGGTGTGCCAGGTACGCACGCCCCAGACGCTTTCCTTTGCCGACAACCCGGACGGCTCCCGGTAGGGCAACCGGATATCGAATTCATACTGAAGTTGCGTGTCGCCAAAAACCACCACATCAAGTTCTGTCGCGTCGTTCATCGCAAAGCGAAACCAGATGCCCACTTCGGCCAGGATCCGCTGGATAAATTCAAGATCGGTTTCCCGCCACTGGGTGATGATGTCGCGGTACGGGTATTCGCGGGAAAGCCGAAACTCGAAATCCGGCCCTTCCAGGCCATGCGCCCGCAGCACCTGTTCTACGACTTCAGGCACCGACTGGTTCTGGAATATGGCGCAGCGACGGGTAAGGGAGAGCAAAGCGAGGCGAGATTCCAGCGTGACCGCGTAATGAGACTGGTCAGCGTTTGTTGACAGCCACGCAAAGCGGGTAATGACACCGTAAATAGTTTTCCGCCCATTCATATCAAAACGGGCATATTTCATCAGGATATCCTCGCGCTGAAGGGTGTACGGCGTGGTAAATTCAATTCGCCACGAAAAAGGTTTACTTAGCGCCTCCCGCCCTCGGAATATCAGCACATCGGGTTTTACAGGGCAGCCGTTAATATCCAGGTAATAACGCGACAAAGAAATATCGCCAGTGATTGCTGCATGCTCCATTCGCTTACGCCTCCCTGTAATAATCACGCTTACGGCATTAAAAAACATCAACGACGCTGTAATTATCTTCTTTAAATGAATTAATAAAAACAAGCCATCAGACGCTAAGACGCGTTATCGCAACGGCCATTTTCAGAAAAGGACACAGATATAAAACGATACAATGCAAATTATATTATGGTTGTGATTTAATAAAAATGATTCAGATTGCAATTACCTGCCACCAATGAAAAGTAAGATTCATTTATATTTATAAATTCGGCTTATTGTTTACCTCCTCCTGAAAATGACGCTTTCCCGGCCCGGAGATAGCGACGGCGTCAGGCATTAGCCTCCATACCGTCCTCTGTTTTACGCTAATCGTAATGGTAAATTAAACGGCCGAAATACCGCTCTCTTACCCCCTTTACCGCTCATCCTCACCTGCAAACCGGCACGGACGAAAGCAACCCCGGCCATAACGCCGCCCAGTCGGAGCCATGATCCATGCCCGGCACCACTTCAACCTGCGCGCAGCGCTCGCCGACCGCGTTTTGAAAACGCCTGGCGACGGCGGGCGGCACGGTAGCGTCATCGGCCCCGCTGAAATGTATTTGCGGCAGGTTCACAAGCTTCATTGCCACCTCTGCCGCGCTTTGCGCATCGGGCATTTCAGAGACGCGGTGCAGCGCATTGACGTAAGCGACATCCAGGTTCCCCGCCACTGTGCGCAGCGAAACCACGTCCGAACGCCGCGCCGCCAGCAACGCGGCAATGTTTCCGCCGCCGGAATACCCCACCAGCTCTATGCGAGCCTGCGGGTAGCGTTGCATAACCTGGCTTAATACCTTATCCATCGCCTGAACCACGTTTGATGAGAAGCGTTTATCTGTCCAGAGATGGACATTACAGGCGGACGGTAACGGCGGTCCGATAAACTGGCATGGCCGCGCCAGGTACAACACGTTACCGGAAGGATCGGCCGTCGCGAGCTTCAGGCCAAGAGGGTTATGCGGCGTCGGGTCGTCGGAGGGGCGCGTGCGGCTTACCCAGGCGAAGCCATCCCCCTCGATGTAGACCCGCAGGCGCGTGACGGGCGGCGTAATTCGCTGCCAGGTGAGCAGCGATATCCCGTTTGCAGATATCTCTTCACGAATGAAACCATGCGTTTTTGCGAGCTCGCTCGCACTTTCACGATAATCCCGGCTGGCGCATCCGGCGAACAATAAAGCCATAGCAATCAATAATACACGCGTAGAAAGCAGGTCTTTCTTAGCCATTTTCATGGTCCACCCGGATTTTTATTTAACCAAAATTCTAAAGTTTCACATTGGGCGCGCCGAAAATAGTTAAGCCTCGCTTATCGTTTTCTTTGCCAGCAAAGGTGTAGAGCGCAACGGAATGTAAGCAGACGAATCGGAACGTAACATATAACGGCTCTCATCCTTAACCTTAAGCGCGGAATCGCACGGTACATCATGAAAAAATCACGTTTTAGCCAGCAAGGCACCTTGCTGGTCGCGTTAACCTCTGCCCAGGGACTGCTGGCGCCTTATGCCTTTGCGGTATCGAGCGACTATGTCATTTCCAGCCCACAAATTAACGTTCAGATCCCGGCTGAATATAAGACGGTGCATGTCACTAACGAAGGGAGTGCGACGGGTGACGGAGCCGCAGGTCTTGATGTCAGCCAGGACGCCAGCCTGAATTCTCTGGTTAACGATGGCACGATTTCCGCAGTAAATGGTGAGTTGGGCAATATCTCCCTTCACGCTCTGCAAAACCAGGGAACGATCGATACCCTTAACAATACTGGCAGCATCAAAGTCGCGGGCGAAAGCGGTAATTACTCAAGCAGCGCCATTAACCTCACCAGCACCAGTAAAGTCGGTACGCTGACCAACAGCGGCACCATTGCCGGGCCTGAATCAACTTCGTATTACAGCAATACTAATTACTCCCAGTTTGGCGGCGGCATCGTCAACAGCGGCGTCATAAATACATTCAATAACGTCTCCTCAGGCGTGATTACCGGGCAGACTGGCATTAATAATAACGGCACTATCGATCTTCTGGAAAATGCGGGTGTTATTAATTCCACCCTCAGCAACACCAATGCTTACTATTATAACAGCGGCGCAATCTATAACTCCGGCACCATTAATACGCTGCACAACAGTGGCACCATCGCAAGCACTAACAATAATACTTCTCATTATAATGATTCTGCTATTTTTAATAACAGCACGGGTGTCATTAAATCATTAACTAACGACGGTAAAATTTCCAGCGCCTACTTCGGCGTGTATAACGTCGGTCAGATTGATAAACTTGTTAATAACGGTGATATCACTGGCTCCGTGGTGGGTATTTTTAACCGTAACTATGCCGAGAATGTTATCTCTGCCGGCACTATTATTAACAACGGCACCATCAGCGGCACTTATGGTATTTATACATCAAATTATAATACTCAAGCGGAAGCCGCCACGCTGATTAACACCGGCACCATTACCGGCAACAGCTACGGCATTTATATCGATGGCAGTAACGGCGCTAAAAATGCCATTACCAATAGCGGCGCCATTACCAGCAATAACAATGCTATTTATATCAGGGGCGCCAGCGATTCCACGCTGACGGTCACTAACAGCGGCGTCATCGAAGGCAATATTACGTCGGTTAACGGCGCAGCGCTGGAATTTATCGGCGGCACGGATAAGCAGGGCGTTCTCACGGGTGCCCGAATCGAGAGCGATGACGAGACAGTGTCCGGAACTAACGGTATCGGTACGATTGCCAGCAACGGCGACGTTATCTTCCGCTCCGGCTCAATGCTGCTGAATGACAACATTAATATTGCCACTCTGACGATGCAAAGCCTCTCAAGCGATGACAGCAATACCGGCGCCGTCGGCACCGTTCTTAACGATGCCGCTCAGCTTCAGGTTAATGCCCCGATCGCTATCACCGGCAATTATCACCAGAACGCTGGCGCGGCGCTTATCCTCGGCGCGAGCGACACGGCGTCAGCCAGCGGCGATATCGCGCAGGACGCCGGTTATGGCCGCCTGAATGTGACGGGCTCCGCCACTGTTGACCAGGGCTCCACCGTATCGCTTACCCGTACCGGCAACACCTATAAATTTGCACCCGGCCAGCGCTATGTGGTGATTAACGCCAACACCACCGGCACGAACTATAACGCTGACAAACTGGCGTATAAGGCAGTGGGTTATGATGGCCTGGTCACAGGCTCAACCTATGTTGACGAGACAAACAGCGCGCTGGTCGTTCAGCTTGAAAAAGCGCCGACGCCGCCTGTGGTCACGCCGCCGGTTGACGGCACCCCGCCTGTCGTCGGAAAACCGCCAGTGGTCACGCCGCCGGTTGTCGGCAAGCCGCCGGTCGTGGTCACTCCGCCTGCTCCGCCAGCGGCCAAACCAGGCCCGACAACGCCGAACGCGACGTCGTCGCTGAACGGTCTGGCCCATTACTCCGGGATTTCGCCGCAGCTGCTGGAGCTGTACAACGCCTCGCTGGCGATTGAAGGCACGAAAGAAGCCAACCGCGTGGGCGAGCGTCTGTCCACCAGCCAGAATATCAGCGTCAGCACGGCGAGCGGCGTGGCGACGTCCACCGCGATGGGTGTCGTCGGCAACCATCTGGAGACTATCCGCACGCCGCAGACGGCGGGCCTGAGCGGCGTCTCCACCGGTGACGGCTACAGCGACTGGATCGTCTGGGCTCAACCGTACGGCGGTTATGCCCGTCAGGACAGCACCAGCGAAGTGAGCGGATACCGCGCGACATTCGGCGGCCTGCTGTTTGGCGCGGATCGTACCGTCGCCGAAGACTGGCGCGTGGGTGCGGCGCTGAACTACAGCAACACCTCCGTACACGGTAAAGACAACCTGAGCGGCAACAACTCGACGGCGAATAACTATGGCGTGATTGGTTATGCCGGCTACTCAGGCGACCCGTGGTTTATGAACCTCTCTGCCGCGCTGACCCGCCAGAACTACGACACCGTTCGTCGCGCCGATTTCACCGGCTTCTCCGGCACGGCAAACGGCAAGTTCAACGGTCAGTCCGTGACGCTGCAAAGCGAATTCGGCTACCCGTTCACGCTGCCGGCTGAGGTTGTCCTCACCCCGATGGCGGGCCTGACTTATGGTTATCAGCATGTGGATGGCTATAAAGAGAGCGGCGGCAACGGCATGGCGCTGGACGTAGGTTCGTCGCACACGCAGTCGGTCACAAGCGATCTTGGCGCGCGCATCGAGAAAGGCTTCGATACGGGCTTTGGCCGCCTGACGCCGTTCGCGCAGGTCTCCTGGATCCACCAGTACGACAACCGCCGCACGAGCAATACCGCGACTTACGCCGCAGATACTATTGGCGAGACGCAGTTCACCACCAAAGGCGCGGCGCCGGTTAAGGATATGGCGGGAGTGTCGGTCGGCAGCACGCTGTTTAACGCAAACGATCTGAGCGTTGACGCCCGCTACGATCTCCAGGCAGGCGAGCGTTACCAGACGCATACCTTCAGCCTGCGCCTGAACAAATCGTTCTGAGTGCTCATGATGTAAAACCCACGGGGCCGGTAAGCGGCCCCGTTTTTTTCAGGCTTACCTCGCGCGCCTTCCCCCTGCACTCTCCTTTCTTGCCGAACGCGACGGGTCAGTTTAATCATGGACCTACGCGGGAGGGCGTCTACCCTTAATAAAACCGATGACCGTTGCGTGGCGGGCTGCACGACGCTTTAGCAACGTTATTTTTGATGTGTTACCACTCAACCGTATTTTACCGTTGTGAAGGATCGCTGATGCTCCTCTCCCGCCCGTTTTATCTCTCTGTCGGCACTGTTCTTCTGGCGCTGCTGCTGGTCATTACCGCGCTCACCACCGGACGTCGGCTCACCTGGCTTATGGAAGTGCTGCCGGTATTTATCGTGGTGCCGGTGCTGTGGGCCACCGCGAAGCGCTATCCGCTGACGCCGCTGCTCTATGCGTTGATTTTCATCGGCTGCGTGTCGCTTATCGTCGGCGGCATGTATTCCTACGCGCGGGTGCCCGTCGGATTTATGGTGCAGGAGTGGCTCGGGATGGCGCGCAACCCGTACGACCGGTTCGGCCATGTGTTGCAGGGGCTGGTGATATCGCTCTCGGCGCGGGAAGTGCTGGCGCGCGGCGGCTACCGGCTCGGCGCGAAAATGCTCGCGTTTCTGGTCTGCTGCGTGACGCTTGCCATCAGCGCCTTTTACGAGCTGATCGAGTGGTGGGTGGCGCTGGCGCTCGGTAAAGACGCCGATGATTTTCTCGGCACGCAAGGCGACGAGTGGGACACCCAGGCGGATATGCTCTGCGCGCTCCTCGGCGCGTTTATCTCAGTGTTTGCGCTGGCGCGCTGCCATACCCGCCAGCTTAAACGGGTGATGCGCTCACAAAAAAGCCGCCCGCAGGCGGCCTGATGCGTTTAGCGCTTGCGCATCTCCGGCAGGAAGAGATCGCCGCGCAGCACGCCGCTGCCCAGCACATCCTGCGTCTTCTCGTTCAGCCAGCCCACAATGCGCGCGGCCATGACGTCCATCGAATATTCGATAGCCGGGATAGTCGGGACGCCGGGCATTTGCAGCGTGCCCGCGAGGCTGAAGACCATAATGTCGTCCGGCACCGATTTATTAAACGCCTGAAGCTGCAGAATAACCCGCTGCGCCTCCTGATCGTCCGCCACCAGCAGCGCGTTGAAGTTAAGCGTGGTGGCGTTATTCAGCAGTTCCTGCAACGCCACCGAGGAGGACGTCGCATCCATAAACACCAGATTGCGGTTAAACGGCAGGAAGTTGCGCTCCAGCGCCAGCTTATAGCCGAGCAGCACCTGATCGGCGAAGCCGTTGCCCTGCGGATAAATCAGCGCTATCTGGCGGCGGTTCTGCCGAATCAGATAGTTACAGGCGGTTTCCACCGCGAACGCGTGGTCGTAATGCAGACTGGGGGCGTTTTCGCTCTCCATGCAGTCCACAAGGATCACATTTTCCTGGGTGATGTTTAACGGAAACCGCGCGCCGATAATCAGCACGTCGTCGCACAGGCCGCTGGTGAGTTCGTCCAGCGCGTTCATCACTTCATGCTTGCTGTTGGCGAAGCGCAGCAGCAGGTGTTTCTGGTGCTGGCTGAGCTGTTTTTCCAGCGCGTAGAGGTAGCCCGTGGTCTGGTTGATATTCTCCTGGGCGCAGATAACGCCGATACAGCCGGTGCTCTGGCTTAACAGCGACTGCGCGATGACGTTGGGCCGGTAGTTGAGCTCATCCACGGCTTTCAGCACGGCCTGACGGCTGGCTTCTTTGACGCCGCGCGATCCGCTCAACACCCGTGACACCGTGGCTTTAGACACCCCGGCCAGACGCGATACATCGTTGATTGTTGACATCTTTTTCCCCTGGCAGAAACCTGGCTTTCTGCGTCAAATCTTCATCAAAAATCGTTCAGATGATAACCGGTTGAAGTATATCCGTTTCCCGAAATCATGGAAACCGATTTTCCGTTTCGTGTCCGCGCTACGTCTTTCGCCTGAAAAGCTGTGATGCAAATCCAATTAATTCGTCCGATAAGACGGAGATCATGACGGGTTTCACACTTCTCTTTTTTATAAATGGAAATCGGTTTCCATATCCTATCCAATCATCTCCGCAATAAGTTTTTACATTTAAGGACGAGGTCATGTACAAGATTATGCTGTGTTGCTCTGCGGGGATGTCCACCAGTCTGCTGGTGAGAAAGATGGTTGACGCGGCAGGAGAACGGGATCTTCCCGTCCAGATAGAAGCCTGGGGCGTTGCCGAATTTGATACGCAGTTTCCAAAGTATCAGGTGGTGCTGCTCGGGCCGCAGGTGAAATATATGTTACCGACGCTGTCGCAAAAGGCTGCCGCTCACGGTATTCCTGTTCAGGCCATCGACATGATGGATTACGGAATGCAGCGTGGCGACAAAGTGCTGGATTACGCGCTCTCGCTTATTGAAGCCGCGCATTAGAAACAGGATCTCGCCCATGAGTTCTTTATATCAGTCGATGGTTGCCGTTATTGAACAGACGATTACGCCGCTCGCCGGGAAACTCGGCCAGCAGAAATATGTTATCGCCATTCGTGACGGCTTCACCGCGGCGCTGCCGTTCATGATTATCGGCTCGTTTATGCTGGTGTTTATCTTCCCGCCGTTCTCTGCCGATACCACGGTCGGCTTTGCCCGCGCATGGCTCGATTTCTCGCAGACGTACCGCGAACAGCTAATGCTGCCGTTTAATCTCAGCATGGGCGTGATGACCTTTTTTATCTCCGTTGGCGTCGGCGCGAGCCTGGGGCGTCAGTTTCAGCTCGATCCCGTCATGGCGGGCCTGCTGGCCTTTATGGCGTTTCTGCTGGTAGCAGCCCCCTACGCCGACGGCAAAATCTCCACGCAGTATCTCTCAGGCCAGGGCATTTTCACGGCGCTGATTACGGCGATTTACTCCACCCGCGTTTACGCGTGGCTTAAGGAGCACAAGGTGACCATCCGCCTGCCGAAAGAGGTGCCGACCGGCGTGGCGCGCTCGTTTGAAATTCTCATTCCGGTTATCGCGGTGATGGGAACGCTGCACCCGCTGAACCTGTTTATCGAAGCGCAAACCGGCATGATTATGCCGCAGGCGATCATGCATCTGCTGGAGCCGCTGGTTTCCGCGTCGGACTCCCTGCCCGCCGTACTGCTCTCCGTGCTGCTGTGCCAGATCTTCTGGTTCGCGGGCATCCACGGCTCGCTTATCGTCACGGGCATCATGAACCCGTTCTGGATGGCGAATCTCTCCGCCAACCAGGCGGCGCTGGCCGCGGGCGCCGCGCTGCCGCACACCTATCTGCAAGGCTTCTGGGATCACTACCTGCTGATCGGCGGCGTCGGCAGCACCCTGCCGCTGGCGTTTTTGCTGCTGAAAAGCCGGGCGACGCACCTGCGCACCATCGGCAAAATGGGCATCGTGCCGAGCTTTTTTAATATTAACGAACCGATTCTGTTCGGCGCGCCCATCATTATGAACCCGATCCTGTTTATCCCGTTCGTCTGCGTGCCGCTGGTCAACGCCGTACTCGCCTGGACCGCCACCCGCCTTGGGCTGATTGAGCAGGTCGTCTCGCTCACGCCCTGGACGACGCCCGCCCCCATCGGCGCGTCCTGGGCCGCCAACTGGGCGCTGGCCCCGGTAGTGATGTGCCTTATCTGTATGGTCATGTCGGCGCTGATTTACCTGCCGTTCCTGCGCGCCTATGAACGCTCGCTAATGAAGACCGAAGAGCTGAAAGCGCGTAACGCCGCTCCGCAGGCGCAAACCGTGACCGGATAATTCCCACCGTGCCAGGGACGGCGCGGCTCAAATAACGACACCGGAAATAATAAGCAGTAAACGCGTGGCGGTATTTCGCCCTGCGGGGAGCGTTACGCCTTTTTATTCCCTTTCAACAATGAAGAGTAATAAAGAATGATTGCACTGGAAGAAGCGGTAATGGAAATCATCGTCAATGCGGGGCAGTCGCGCAGCCTCTGCTTTGAGGCGCTACACGCCGCGCGGGCGGGCAATTTCAGCGAGGCGCAACACCTGCTGCGCGAAGCCGACGGCTACGCCCGGCAGGCGCATAAGATGCAGACGAAGCTCATTGAGCAGGACGCGGGCGAAGGCCGCCAGCCGATGACCTTAATTATGGCGCACGCGCAGGATCATTTAATGAATTCTTTGCTTGCGCGCGAATTTTCTGAAGAGCTGATGCATTTATATCAGCGTCAGTAAATAAATTATTTTATTCGCGGCAGAAGAAACTCTGCGGGCGATAAATAAACCGCTGTACCCGAAATGACGTAAATACGCTTTCCCGATGATAGCGCATTAATTCTGGCCCGCCAGAAGGGAGAGCTGTTGTCTTAATAATAGTGACGATAAAGAGATAATTATGACTACGTTAAAAAAACTTCCATTAGCCCTGGCGGTTATCGCCGCCCTTTGCCCTGTGTCTGTGCTCGCTCAGGAATATACCCAGGAACAGATTGACGCCATGGTGGCGAAAGCGGTGGATAAAGCGCTGGCCGAGCGCCAGGCGAAAATCGACGCCGCCATGAACAAGAAAGCGGATGTGGTCACCGAGCCGCAAAGCCCCGCCCAGACGCCGGATCTGGCGATTCCGTTCGGCGTGAAGTTTACCGGCTACGCCCGCTATGGCGCGCATTACCAGAGCGGCGACCAGAAATTTGTGGCGGTCGACGGCTCCTATAACGGCGCCTCCGCCATTGGCCGTCTCGGCAACGAAGGCAACGGCGGCGAATTCCAGCTCTCCAAAGCCTTTAAAGGCGGCAACGGCGCCATCTGGGATGTCAACGTGATGTTTGACCACTGGGGCGACGAAGTGAACCTGAAAAAAGCCTACGCAGGCGTGACCAACCTGCTGGAATCGAACCCGAACGCCTATTTCTGGGCCGGCCGCGATTTCCACCAGCGTCCGCAACAGGGCATTAACGACTACTTCTGGATGAACCACGACGGCCAGGGCGCCGGGGTGAAAAACTTCGATCTGGGCGGCGTGCAGTTCGATGTGGCGGTGGTGGCCGCCGTGGAATCCTGTAGCCCGGAAGTGATGGAAGACGAGGCGAACCCGTCGCGCATCACCTGTACCGGCGGCTCCGGCACCGGCGACAAAGGCAACTACGCGGCGACGTCTAAAATTCACGGCATGAAAATAGGCCCGCTCGATCTGGAACTGTACGCCAACTATGGCTTCGACTCTAAAGCGGTCGATCGCGACGAGCGCCTGAAAGCCTGGCAGGGCGGCGTGGTGCTGAGCCATACCAACGACAGCGGCGTGAATAAGCTTATCGCCCGCTACTCCGACAATTCGGACAACAGCGTGTACAACAAAACCGACGATCTGACCACGGTGTACGCGAGCTTCGAAGGGCTGCACAGATTCACACAGCAGGCGCAGCTGGAGTACCTGCTGGCGTTCCACGATTACGACAACGATCGCGATAACCGCCGCAACTACAACGCCATCGTGCGCCCGATGTATTTCTGGAACGACGTGCACTCCACCTGGCTGGAAGCGGGCTGGCAGCGCGTCGACTATCAGGACGGCGGCGATAACAGCGGCTGGAAAGTGACGCTCTCGCAGAACATGTCTATCGCGATGGGTCCGGAATTCCGCCCGATGCTGCGCTTCTACGTCACCGGCGGCGAAGTGGATAACAAACGCACCGCCCGCATCAACAATACCGACGACACCACGCTCGATTCACTGAATATCGGCGCGATGTGGGAAGCCTGGTGGTAATAACTCCCTGCCGCGCGGCGCACGTCGCGCGGTCTCCCTCCCTTTTTTCATGGGCTGACGTCAGCCGCAAACACTGCAACAATGAACCGGTATACGTCATCTCTCTTGCGAGCCACGTTGCCGGTCGCAGGGTGACATGAGAAAGCGTCATGCCTGTCTGTGACCTGACTCTGCAACGCCCGAGAATGCGGCGCATCATCGCGCGCGATTTGCTGGCAGAAACAGGCCGTATTCCGATGGGATATTTGACAGAAAGTGTGTGTCTTGTACTGACCTAACCCCTGTCATCGCTCGCCGTCCGGCCCATCCCGGCGCATTACGCTTTTCCTTTCTTACTCTGCAGGATGCCTTGTCATGAATAAGCTCTCCAGTACACCGCGTGACCCCCTTAATTTTCAACCGTTGACGTTGGAAGCGTCCCGCATTAAAGCGCATCGCTGGTGGTTGAAAGTATCCGCTGTCAGGCCGGGCGACATTTTGCTGGTGCAGAACGCCGGGTTACAGAGCGCAGGGATCCGCTTTGCCGATGGGAGTTTGTTTTCACACGCGGCGCTCTGGATGCATAGCGGGGAGCAGTTTCAGCCGGTACGCCTGGCGGAGGCTGATGGGCACGGCATAGGATTTACCGACTTTCCTGTCATCACCATTGATAATGAGGGAGTAAAGAGTGATGTCTGGCTTATGCCAGGCAATCCACGTTATTGCAAACTGCTGCGTCATAGAGATATCGAGTCGGTTCCCGAAAGCATCGCGAAACAGGCTGCAGAAGAGATGCGAAACGACTGGTTCTATAGCGATTACGCTTATCTGCATCGCCTGGCTGACGCCAGCCGTCACCCACCCGCAGTGCGCCGCCTCTACAGCGTCTTGCTTCAGGGCATTGATAGGGTCGCCAGTAAAAAACATGGTCGCAAAACGCTCTTTTGCTCCGAGCTGGTCGCAGTGTACTACGAAAAAATCGGGCTGACGTTATTTGATCCGCCTAAAGATCCGGCGCTAGTCTCGCCTGCGTCACTGGCCCAGCATGCCGTCGGTCTGTATGAAGTTCAGGGGGCGTTTGTGAATACCGACGCTTTAGCGGATACGGCCATCGCAAGTGGGCTGCATCTCGACGATCCGCGCGCGCAAGGCTGGCTACCGCTGCATGTCAACCAGGCGCGTAAGGGCTATCAGTTGGACAAGCTGGACCGCACGTTGAAGGAATCGATCGCCACCCTGCGTAAACACAACCTGGAAAACTATAGGGCGGCGCATGAAGATTGCTTAAACAGGCTGGCGAAGCTAGAACAGCTTGCGTTAATCGTTGATAAACCGCAGGCGATGAAAAAAATTACGACTTACCGTAAGTCTGAGCAGGGTCTTTATAATCTGCTGGTTAACCTCGAATCATCCTTGCCGGTGACCGATGCGGCAGGACATACGCTGACGCTTAGCGGCGAGCAAGAGTTTCATCTGTCGCTGAGAGTGCTATCGTTACTCGGTCAGCTGCGTTTTTCCGTCTGGAAACTTAACCTCACGTTATTAAGACACGTGCTGCGTGGCTCAAAACGAGCCCGTAAACCCTTAAATACACAGCGTCCCCTTAAACTCGCTCGGCTTTACCAGATTTACCGTCAGTTGCGCGAGTACCATACCCGGAGTAGTAACACGCTTGAAGCAGAGATTAAAAAAAGTGCTGAAGCGCTGAGTGCGAACGATGTTAAGCATATGACTCAGTGGCTGCAGGCTTACCCGTAAACCTATATGCGCGGCGGTTTAGTCCCGCCGCGCTCACGGTTTTAGTGAGTTTGTGGCTGCGTCTGCGGGGTGCCCTCCTGCGGTTTTTCTTCTTCCGGCGCGTCAGGCTGGATAATCACACGGCTTGGCAGCGCCAGCCGCACGCCCAGCTCCTGAAGCCCTTCCATGATGCGCAGGTTAATCTCCTGCTGCAGATCCATATACTGGTTGTAATCCGCCGTATTAATGATGTGCACCACTTCGTAGGTCAGACGATCCTGATCGAAAGTGGCGAAGTGCGCGCGGTCGAAGCGGGTATCGCCGCTCTGCTCGATAATGGATTTGACCATCGGGCCTATCTGGCGCAGCTTCTCAGGCGGCGTGGAGAGCGAGACGCCAAAGGTGAACACGATACGGCGCGTCTGCATACGCTTATAGTTGTGGATCGTCTGCTGAAGCAGAATGGCGTTCGCGCAGACGATCTGCTCGCCGCTTAAGCTGCGGATGCGCGTGGTTTTTAGCCCGATATGTTCGATGGTGCCGGACACATCGTTAAAGACAATAAAATCGCCGATTTCAAACGGCTTGTCGAAGCCGATAGAAAGCGAGGCGAAGACGTCGCTCAGTACCGTCTGCACCGCCAGCGCGATGGCGATACCGCCGACGCCGAGGCTCGCCACCAGCGCGGTGATATTGACCCCCGCATTGGCGAGGATCGACAGCAGCATCACCGCCCAGATCAGCGCGCGGATCATCAGCCCCAGAATAATCGTCGTCACCGGGTTGCGGTGCGTGCCGGGGCGCATTAGCGAGTGGCGCAGCCACGACTGTACCGCCTGATCGAACCAGAGCGCGATTTGCAATGCCAGCACCAGAAACCAGGCGTGGGAAATCGTGCTGTGCATCCGGTCAGGCAGGCTGACAAATTGCAGACTGAAAAGAAAGGCGGCAAAGAGAATCAAAATGCGCCGCGTCTTTCTTAATACGTCAAGAAAGACCTTATACGCGGTGCCGTTATTGTGTTCCTCCGCCCAGCGCGCGATGCGCTTGTGCAGTACGGCGAGAATTTTACTGACGACCCAGTAAGTGACGAGGGTTATCGCCAGCACCAGCAAGACATTTCCCCAGAATGTTAATGATGTCATCAGGCGCAAAAAATTGGTGTGCAGAATGTAATCCATTCTTCCTCCCTGGTCGGTAGCCCTAAAGTGAAATCTGAGTATAGACCATCGCTAAGAGGGCTTTTTTCAGAGGGTTAGGGTGTCGGCGCGTATAAAAAAAGCCCCTTCATCAGAAGGGGCTTAATGACGGAATTAACCGATTCGGGCTGTACGCCATAACGGGTTAGTATCCTTTTGAGCGGGAGATTTTATCCAGATAACCCATCACGAACGCCGACAAAACAAACGTCAGGTGGATAATCACATACCACATCAGCTTATTATCCGGCACGTTCTTCGCATCCATAAAGACGCGCAGCAGGTGAATGGAAGAGATAGCGACAATCGACGCCGCCACTTTATTCTTCAGCGAGCTGGCATCCATTTTCCCGAGCCAGCTCAGTTTTTCCTTACCTTCATGAATATCGAGCTGGGAGACGAAGTTTTCATAACCGGAAAACATCACCATCACCAGTAGTCCGCCCACCAGCGTCATGTCCACCAGCGACAACAGCAGCAGGATCAGATCCGCCTCGGCGATCGTCAGAATGTTCGGCAGAACGTGGATAATTTCCTGAAAGAATTTAACGGTCAGCGCCAGCAGCGCGAGAGAAAGCCCGAAATAAACCGGGGCCAGCAGCCAGCGCGAGGCGTACATTGCGTTTTCGATAAAGCGTTCCATAGCGTCCTGAAAAATAGCCAGAATGGCTTTCAGTATAACGCACAGAGGTGACGGTCTGACAACAGACCGGGGGATCAAACCTGGGTGATATCAACCTGCGGGCGCTGGTACTCCGGCCAGACGATCGCCACCAGTTGCGGATACGCCTCCTGGCTGAATTCATGGAAGCAGTGGCGCAGGTTGAGCACTTCGATATCGGAAAAGGTGACTAACTCACCGTTCAGACAGCGTTTTTTTAAATTATCGTAATATTTATACACCGCGGAATTAAGATTACTGCAACGGCGCTGCGCCTCAAATAAACCTGGAGTGGCGTTCAGTTGTTCAAATGTCATTTTTTTAATGGTGGCGTTCGTAAAATCGATATATTCGTGATTAACGCGCCAGTACCACAACGGAGTAATTGCGTTAAGTAACGCGGAAAAATGGTCTTCACCCTCTTCTTTGTTACGCGGCGGCATGGGGTCTACGCCAGAACCGTTGTCTGGTTTATTGGCACCATTTTCTTTCATAAAAAAAAGCACGCCGCTTAAAAGCAGCAGCAAGGTAATGACAGAATAAAAAATACTGTTCATGCGCAGGCTCCGTTTTTTTTGATTTTAATTTTACGGCATGTTATTGTCAACGAAAACCATCCGGCGTATTTCTTTATCCTTCTGATATAAAAGGAAATAAAATCAATGTTGCCCGACAATCTTGTGCCGGCGCGTTATCGTATTCCTACACCCGACAACCACCCCTCCGGCGAACAAAATAGCGAAAATTTAACTCAGGGAAAGCCAAAGCTCGAAGAATATGAAACCGACATATTGAGCGGCAAATCTCTGGCGGGCCAGAGCGGCAACGTACTGCTGGAAGAGCGCGACCGCCATATTAAAGCACGCCTGCTCAGTGTGGTTAAAATCGAAGCGTACACTAAAGTCCTGAATAAATTGGTCGAAGATAATGCTATTAGCGCTGAAGAATTGGCTGAACTGATCGCCACCAAAACCGCGCAGATAAATGAAGCGGGTAATAAAATTTGGCTTAATCTCATTACCCAGGAAAAAGACGCCCCCGTTTTTTATAAGTTCGAGGATTAACTGGCGTGACGGAAATAACCTCCAGCCACCAATATTTCACTTTAGATAAGCAAGAAGAACAGAAATTTATCTTAAGTCAGAATTTGCAGGCGCTGATTAATGAAAAAAATGAAGCCATCGCCGGTTATACCCGGGCCGTGCTGACGATACCGGCCGCCCTGGTACAGCTGAAATGGCAGAATCGCCGCGAAATCTATCCGTTGCTGGTGAAAGAAGAGGTGTATGGCGCCGTACTGGAAGAGATAATGAATCGTCACCCGCAGCTGCGCGCGCAAGTGATGGCCGCGATTGAAGAGCATTATCAGCAGATTAAAGCGCAGGAAGCGGAAACGCTAATGCTAAGCCGCAAGCTCGCTGATGGTAACTACCAGACCTCATCCGTCACGCCGCTTCCTGAACCGCCCGCCGCCTCAACCGACAAGTAGCGCGCCTGCGCCCTGTCCGCCGTTTTCCTCCTGCGTTATCACCTCCGTCACCTGCTCCAGCGTTCCGATTCGCACCTCACCGGTACGATTACGCTTGCTACGGTCTATCAACAACAGCGATTGCGCCGCCCGGCGCAGCAGCAGCGTTTTGTATTCTGCGTTCCACGAGCGCGCGTCCCAGATGCCGCCCGCTTCATCAATGCCCTGGCATGAGAAAAGAAACAGATCGATATCGATATGCTTCAGTAACGCGGGCAGCGACGGGTTTTCATAACAGGCCGCCTGGCGATGCAGAATGCCGCCGGTGCTGATAAGCGTTATCTGCTCGCGTCTGGCGACCTCCTGCCCTATCCGCACGCTGTTGGTGAAAATCGTGAGGGGCACGTCCGGCAACTGGCGCGCCAGATACCAGCACGTCGTGCTGGCGTCGAGCGCCACCACCATTCCGGCATCGAGCCAGTGCAGCGCGTTGCGCGCGATATCCATTTTATGCGCATGGTGGCTTTTCACGCGCGCCTCGAAGGGATCGTCATGGCTCGGCGCATCGCGGCGTAATACCCTCGCCCGCCCGTGGCTGCGCAGAATCTTTCCGGCGCGCTGTAGCTCGCTCAGATCGCGCCGGATGGTCTCCTGACTCACCGCCAGGCGGCTTGCCAGCGCCTGGGTGGTCAGCGCCTCGTGCGTCCATAAGAGCCTGATAATTTTCTGCTGGCGCTCGTTTTTCATCCTGCTGCTCCGTCGGTAAATCGCCTGGGTTGCACGCTGTTCATTATTGCAGCAGGCGCGTGGAAAGGAGAACCGGGCCGCGCCGGAAATACAGAAAATCCTGATAATTTCCGCCAGTGCAGCATGAGGCACTACCCTTAGAGGACGCTTTGATAACGAGGAGGAACTTATGGCGAACGACCAGAACAAGATCCAGGACCCGACAACCCAGTACTTCACCGGGGAATATCCACAGCAGAAACAGCCTGCGCCGGGCATTCAGGCCAAAATGGAGCCGGTGCCGGACTGCGGCGAGAAAAGCTACAAGGGGAGTGGTCGCCTTCAGGATCGTAAGGCACTGGTGACAGGGGGCGATTCCGGTATCGGTCGCGCTGCCGCCATTGCTTACGCGCGAGAAGGCGCGGACGTGGTGCTGAACTACCTCCCGGAGGAGCAGCAGGACGCCGAAGAAGTGAAGGCGTTGATTGAAGAGGCGGGTCGCAAAGCGGTGCTGATCCCAGGCGATCTGACCGACGAGAAATTCGCCCGCGATCTGGTGCATCGCGCCATTCAGGAACTGGGCGGGCTGGATATCCTGGCGCTGGTGGCCGGTAAACAGACGGCGGTTGAGGATATCGCGAATCTGACCAGCGAGCAGTTCCAGAAAACCTATGCGACTAACGTATTCGCGCTGTTCTGGATAACCCAGGAAGCGCTGCCGCACCTGAAACCGGGCGCGAGCATTATCACGACGTCGTCTATTCAGGCGTATCAGCCAAGCCCGCATCTGCTGGATTACGCGTCCACCAAGGCCGCTATCCTCAACTACAGCCGCGGGCTTGCCAAACAGGTGGCGGAAAAAGGCATTCGCGTGAATATCGTGGCCCCTGGCCCTATCTGGACGCCGCTGCAGATCTGCGGGGGTCAGCCGCAGGAGAAAATCCCGCAGTTCGGCCAGCAGACGCCGCTTAAACGCGCCGGTCAGCCGGCGGAGCTGGCGCCGATTTACGTCTATCTGGCAAGCCAGGAATCAAGCTACGTCACCGCGGAAGTTCACGGTGTCACCGGCGGCGAACACCTGAGTTAATCGCCAGACGCTGGGCAATAAAAAAGCGCGGCTTATGCCGCGCTTTTCTTTGGCTGAAAGCGTAAGCGTTACTTCGCTTTTGTCACTTCCTGGCCGACCAGCCCGATTTTCAGATAGCCCGCCTGGTGCAGCGTATCCATCACGTTCATCATGGTTTCGTAGTCGACGGTTTTATCCGCGCGGAAGAAAATCGTGGTGTCTTTCTTGCCGCCGGTCTGGGCGTCGAGCGCGCTAATCATCGAATCACGCGTCACCGGATCGTTGCCGATAAACATCGTTTTATCGGCCTTCACCGACAGATAGACCGGTTTCTCCGGGCGCGGCTGCGGCTGGCTGGACGCCGCCGGCAGGTTCACCTTCACATCGACCGTCGCGAGCGGCGCCGCCACCATAAAGATAATCAGCAGCACCAGCATCACGTCAATAAACGGCGTGACGTTAATTTCGTGCATTTCGCCGTTATCATCGAGATTTTCGTTAAAACGCATCGCCATAGGATTAACCTAAACGCAGTTTTTGAGCGGTACGCACCGGCTGCGCCTGGGCGCTCGCCTCGAGATCCAGATCGCGGCTTTGCAGCAGCAGCACCTGAGCGGCCACATCGCCAAGTGTCGCTTTATAGCTGCCGATGGTGCGCGCGAAAATGTTATAGATAACCACCGCCGGGATAGCGGCGACAAGACCAATGGCCGTCGCGAGCAGCGCTTCGGCGATACCCGGCGCCACGACCGCGAGGTTAGTGGTCTGCGACTGGGCGATGCCGATAAAGCTGTTCATGATGCCCCACACGGTGCCGAACAGTCCGACAAACGGCGAAATCGCGCCGATGGTCGCGAGATAACCGTTGCCGCGCCCCATGTGACGCCCTGCCGCCGCCACGCGACGCTCAAGACGAAAACCGGTGCGCTCTTTAATGCCTTCGTTATCTTCGCTGCCTGCCGAAAGCTCGCGCTCATTCTGCGCTTCTTCGATAAGCCGCGCGCTCAGGCTTTTCGGGCCGAAACGTTCGGCCATTTCACGCGCGTCGTCCAGCGTGCGGGCGCCCGCCAGCTCCTGCTGTTCGCGCTTAAGACGGCGTTTGTGGCCGGACAGCTCAACGCTTTTGCTAAAGAAAATCGCCCAGGTCACGACGGAAGCCAGAATGAGGCCAATCATGACGATTTTCACCACGATGTCGGCATGCTGATACATGCCCCAGACGGAAAGATCCGTCTGCATCAAATTATTTCCCACTGTGCATCTCCAGGACGAAAGTCACAAAACTGCTCATAATGATATCAAAATGACATCGAATTGATAGTAGTTCTCATTAGTATTTGCATGGTGCGCCAGCGCAACTTTTTTTTCTTTGCGCTCAGACAGGAAAGGCGTTCAGATGACGTTTTTTCATCTTTCGCATCAGAACGAAATCAGCGCGAGGCGGCGACGATTTTCCGTGGTAACGTAGGTTTAGACATCCAGACGTTCAGACAGGGGAAATCCATGACCGACAAACACATTGAGACGGCGCTGATCCAGGCCGGACGCGCCAAACGTTACACGCAGGGATCGGTGAACAGCGTGATTCAGCGTGCGTCATCGCTGGTGTTTGACAGCGTGGAAGCGAAAAAACAGGCCACCGCCGGGCGCGCGCAGGGCGAACTGTTTTACGGCCGGCGCGGCACGCTGACCCATTTTTCACTTCAGGAGGCGATGTGCGAGCTGGAAGGCGGCGCGGGTTGCGCGCTGTTCCCGTGCGGCGCGGCGGCGGTCGCCAACACGATTCTGGCGTTTGTCGAACAGGGCGATCATGTGCTGGTAACCAACAGCGCGTATGAGCCGACTCAGGATTTCTGCACCAAAATTCTCACTAAGCTTGGCGTCACGACCACCTGGTTCGATCCGCTGGCGGGCGACGGCATTACACGGCACCTTCAGCCCAACACCAAAGTGGTGTTTCTGGAATCGCCCGGCTCCATCACGATGGAAGTGCATGACGTGCCCGCGATTGTCGCGGCGGTGCGTCGCGTCGCCCCTGACGCCGTCATTATGATGGACAACACCTGGGCGGCGGGCATTCTGTTTAAGGCGCTCGATTTCGGCGTCGATATCTCCATTCAGGCAGGCACCAAATATCTGGTCGGGCATTCGGACGCGATGATAGGCACCGCGGTTGCCAACGCCCGCTGCTGGGATACGCTTCGCGAGAATGCTTATCTGATGGGCCAGATGGCGGACGCCGACTCCGCGTATGTCACCAGCCGCGGCCTGCGCACGCTGGCGGTGCGCCTGCGCCAGCACGAAGAGAGCGGCCTGCATGTAGCGCAGTGGCTGGCGGCGCATCCGCAGGTGGCGCGCGTCAATCATCCGGCGCTGCCTGGCAGCAAAGGCCATGAATTCTGGAAACGCGATTTTAGCGGGGCCAGCGGTCTCTTCTCTTTTATTCTCGATAAACGGCTTAACGACGCAGAGCTGGCGCGTTATCTCGATAATTTCGCGCATTTCAGCATGGCCTATTCCTGGGGCGGCTATGAATCGCTGATCCTCGCCAACCAGCCGGAAGAGCTCGCGGCGATCCGTCCGGCGGGGGGCGTCGACTTCACCGGCACGCTGGTGCGCCTGCATATCGGGCTCGAAAACGTGGAAGATTTAATCGCCGATCTGGACGCGGCCTTCCGTCGCATCGCCTGAAGTGAAAAAAAACCGCGTTATCCCAGGAAAAGAGAAGGTTTGTTGAAGCTGTAGTGCAGATGCGGCGGTACATTTAAGGGTACAATAGGGGCAATTCCGCTGTTCCACAGGATCTCCCATGGCTGTTATCCAGGATATTATCGCTGCGCTCTGGCATCACGATTTTGCCGCGCTGGCGGACCCGCATGTCGTTGGCGTTGTCTGGTGCGTGATGTTTGCCACGCTGTTTTTAGAAAACGGTCTGCTGCCGGCGTCGTTTCTGCCGGGCGACAGCCTGCTGCTGCTGGCGGGCGCGATGGTGGCCCAGGGCGTGATGGATTTTGTGCCGACGCTTGTGATCCTCACCTCGGCGGCGAGCCTCGGCTGCTGGCTGAGCTACGTACAAGGGAGATGGCTCGGCAACACCCGCGTCGTGCGCGGCTGGCTCGCGCAGCTACCGGCGAAATACCATCACCGCGCCACCTGCATGTTCGATCGCCACGGCCTGCTGGCGCTGCTGAGCGGCCGTTTCCTGGCGTTTGTGCGCACGCTGCTGCCGACGATGGCGGGCATCTCCGGGCTCTCTAACCGCCGTTTCCAGATCTTCAACTGGCTGAGCGCCGTGATTTGGGTCGGCGTGGTGACTGGCTTTGGCTATGCGCTCAGCATGATCCCGTTTGTGAAACGTCATGAAGATCAGGTGATGACCTTCCTGATGATCCTGCCCATCGCGCTGCTGGTCATCGGCCTGCTTGGCGCGCTGTTGGTGGTATTAAAGAAAAAAGCGCAGTAAGTCTTTCCGGGCGGAGCGCAGGCTCCGCTCACGACAGCGCGCGCAGGCGCGCGGCATCCTCTCCCGGCGTCACCCCGAAATAGCGTTTAAATTCACGGCTGAACTGCGACGCGCTCTCATACCCCACCTGCATCGCCGCCGCGCTGGCCTTCATGCCGTTATGCGCCATCAGCAGCCGCGCCTTCTGCAACCGCCAGGTTTTCAGGTATTGCAGCGGCGACGTGCTGGTTACCGCTTTGAAATTATGATGAAACGCCGAGACGCTCATGTTGGCTTCCGCCGCCAGTTGCTCGACCGTCAGGCTTTCGGCGTAGCGGGTTTCGATGCGCCTTATCGCGCGGCTTATCAGGCTGAAATGCGTCTGGCGGCTCACCAGCGCCATCAGCGCCCCGCCGCCCGGCCCTTTCAGCACGTGGTAGAGAATTTCGCGCACGATCTGTTTGCCAAGAATGCGCGCATCCAGCGGCGCTTCCAGCACCTCTATCAACCGTTCGACGGCGCAGAGGATCTCATCGGTCAGCACGCCGGAATTAATCCCGCACGAGCAGGTCGCAGGCCGGAAATGGTCATCCTCGCCAATCTCCATCACCAGCGCCTGAAGCTGGAGCACATCGATATTAATGCGGATGCCCGCGAGCGGCTCTTGCGCTGTGGCGAAGGTTTCGCACTCAAACGGCAGCGGCACCGTCAGCAGCAGATATTCACGCGGATCGTAACGGAACACCTTATCGTTGAGATAACCCGTTTTATGGCCGGAAAAGAGAAATATGATGCCGGGCTGATAAATCACCGGCGTGCGCGCGCCGGGCGTCGTACCGTAGAGCAGGCGCACCTCCGGCGGCAAAAAACTCTGCGTTTTTTCTTTCTCTTTTAAGCGTTTAATCTCGCCGGTGATATACCGACACACTGCATCGCGATTCATTAACAGCGGCTCCCGATCGCCCTTTCATCCGGCGTCCAGTGTGCGAAAAAAATCCGGTTTCCTCCAGAGGCAAAGAGAAATGGGCAAGAGAAAGGCAGGAATGAGCATTGAGGCTGCGCGCCCCCGCGCCGAGAATAGTCGTCAACCCTGCACGCCTGATGCGTGACGTTTATTCCATAAGGAGTTTTCGATGAACAACTTTAACCTCCATAACCCGACCCATATCGCCTTTGGTAAAGGTGCCATCAGCGAACTGCGCGCGCTCATTCCGGCCGACAGCCGCGTGCTGGTGACTTACGGCGGCGGCAGCGTCAAAAAAACCGGCGTGCTCGATCAGGTCTACAGCGCGCTGAACGGCCTTAACGTGCTGGAGTTCGGCGGCATCGAACCTAACCCGTCTTATGAGACGCTGATGAACGCCGTTGATCTGGTGCGTAAAGAAAAAGTGACGTTTTTACTGGCTGTCGGCGGCGGTTCTGTCCTGGATGGCACGAAATTTATCGCAGCCGCCGCGCACTATCCGTCCTCGCGCGATCCGTGGCATATCCTCGAAACCCGCGGTAGCGAAATCGCCAGCGCCATCCCGATGGGCTCCGTCCTGACGCTGCCTGCGACCGGCTCGGAATCCAACAAAGGCGCGGTGGTTTCGCGTCGCGCCACGGGTGACAAACAGGCGTTCCACTCCGCGCATGTTCAGCCGCGTTTCGCCATTCTCGACCCGGTTTACACCTACACGCTGCCGCCGCGCCAGGTGGCGAACGGCGTGGTGGACGCTTTTGTTCACACCGTCGAGCAGTACGTCACCTATCCGGTGAACGCTAAAATTCAGGACCGCTTCGCGGAAGGCATTCTGCTGACGCTTATCGAAGAGGGCCCGAAAGCGCTGAAAGAGCCGGAAAACTACGACGTGCGTGCCAACCTGATGTGGGCCGCGACCCAGGCGCTGAACGGGCTTATCGGCGCGGGCGTGCCGCAGGACTGGGCGACGCATATGCTCGGCCATGAACTGACCGCGATGCACGGGCTGGATCACGCCCAGACGCTGGCGGTGGTGCTGCCGGCGCTCTGGAACGAGAAGCGCAATGAGAAGCGCGCCAAACTGCTGCAATACGCCGAGCGCGTCTGGAATATCACCGAAGGCAGCGACGATGAGCGCATCGACGCCGCGATTGCCGCCACCCGCCGCTTCTTCGAAACCATGGGCGCCCCGACCCGCCTGAGCGATTACGGCCTGGACGGCAGTTCTATCCCGGCGCTGCTGGCGAAGCTTGAAGAGCACGGCCTTACCGCGCTTGGCGAGCACAACGATATTACGCTCGACGTGAGCCGCCGCATTTACGAAGCCGCACGCTAAGCTTTTTGCCGGCGAGCTTTCGTTTTTGGCTATTTCGACCAGACTTAACTCACTGACTTGCGCCGGGGCAGCTTGCCCCGGTGTGTTAGCTCAAAAGGAGGAAATATGGCAAATCCAGGCGTAATTAAGCTGCATGACGGCAACCTGATGCCCCAGCTCGGCCTCGGCGTATGGCAGGCGACTAACGATGACGTCGTCACCGCGATTCATAAGGCGCTGGAGGTGGGCTACCGCTCTATCGATACCGCAGCGGCCTATAAGAACGAACAAGGCGTGGGCGACGCGCTGAAAAGCGCAGGCGTTGCGCGCGATGAGTTATTCATTACCACCAAACTCTGGAACGACGATCAGAAGCGTCCGCGCGAGGCGCTGGAAGAGAGCCTCGAAAAGCTGCAACTCGACTATGTGGATCTCTATCTGATGCACTGGCCGGTACCGGCTATCGACCGCTATGTCGATGCCTGGAAAGGCATGATCGAGCTGCAGCAGGAAGGGCTCATCAAGAGCATCGGCGTCTGTAACTTTAACGTTGAGCACCTGCAACGCATCATTGATGAAACGGGCGTGACGCCGGTTATCAACCAGATTGAGCTGCACCCGCTGCTGCAACAGCGTCAGTTGCACGCCTGGAACGCCACGCACAAGATCCAGACGGAATCCTGGAGCCCGCTGGCGCAGGGCGGCGAAGGCGTGTTTGACCAGAAAATTATTCGCGAACTGGCGGATAAATATGGCAAAACCCCGGCGCAGATTGTGATTCGCTGGCATCTTGACTGCGGTCTGGTCGTTATCCCGAAATCCGTGACGCCGGCGCGTATCGCGGAAAACTTTAACGTCTGGGATTTCCGTCTGGATAAAGACGAGCTCAGCGAAATCGCGAAACTCGACCAGGGCAAACGCCTCGGCCCGGATCCAGAACAGTTCGGCGGTTAATCGCGCCTGTTGGCGGCAAAAAGAAAAAACAGCATACTACGCAAGCCTGTTTACGGACGTTTGAGGACCTGTTCCGATGAAGCACCGCTTAGCGTTAGTTATGCTGTTTTTTTCCGCCAGCACGCTGGCGCAGGGGGAAGCACAGACCCCCACGCAATTTCTGAAATCGCTCTACCAGAGTTACGCCAAAGGCAACGAACCGGTGGATTTTGCAAGCACCGGCGAGCAGCAGATCCTCTCCGATCGCCTGCTGAATCTGGTGGAAGAAGATACCCGCCTCTCCGGCGGTGAAGTCGGCTTTCTCGATTACGATCCCATCTGCTATTGCCAGGACTGGGACGATCTGGCCGTGGATAAGATAAATGTCACTAACAGCGACGCCACGCACGCCAAAGCCACGATCACCTTCCGTCCGTTCCGCAGTTCGCCGGATGCCACCACCCAGAGCTTCGCGCTGATTAACGAGAAGGGCCGCTGGCGCATCGACGACATCATGAACGGCAACGGCAGCCTCTATAAATCGTTGCAGGAGAGCGGCCAACAGCTGCGCGCCGATAAAACAAACAACGATACCGTCTCTCCCTGAGCCCGACGCAATAAAAAACGGCTTGCCGCTGGCAAGCCGTTTTTGTGTCTGCGGCAGCGTTACTTCGCCGGGCCGCCCGCCAGTTTATCCAGCATCATCACGCTGGACGTTTCGATATACTTCGGCAGTTCGGAGAAGAGGTGAATGATGTGCGCCGACTGTAAATGCTTTTGCAGCAGTTCGCGGCTTTCCCACTCTTCGGTCCAGACGAAACGGCGTGGATTTTCCGTGTCGCGGTTGAGCTGATACACGATACAGCCCTCTTCGGCATGCGTTTTTTCGATGACGCCGCGAAACAGCTGCTCAAGCGTCTCTTCCTTGCCAGGTTTACTGACGAAAATAGCTACTACCGGAACGGTCATGTTGTACTCCTGCACTCATGTTTACCAGGAAAAGCGGCGCGCCTTCTGCCCGTCGCGTTTATTTCGCCTGGGCGCTTAACAGCGCCACTCCCGTTTGTGTCGACACGCGCTCGATATACGCGCTCACCTGCGGGCCGAACGCCGCGCCTTTGACAATCGTGAGCGAGCGCAGCAGCGGGAAGAGAATAAAATCGGTGGTGTCGATAGCGCGACGGTCAGCCACCAGCGGCTCAAGCGCCTGAAGCTGCGCGTTGACCTGCGCCAGCAGCGCAGGGGTCTGCGCGCGCAGCGCGGCTAAATCGCCAAACGCTTTCTCTTCACGCGCGGTATAGGCGCGACGCGCCTCCGGGGTCGCCAGCTCGGCGAAATCGCCCTCGGTAAAGCGCGGGATCGCCAGGTTAAACAGCGGGGTCGACACCGACTCGCACCACTGTTTAATCGTCTCATCCACCGGCGCGTCGGTCACGCACGGCTGTCCAAGCCCATCTACGTAGCGCACAATGTCCATGCTCTCCGGCATATACGTGCCGTCGTCTTTTTCCAGAATCGGCACCACTTTGCGCCCGACCATGCGGGTCGGGGTGTCGGCATCGCCTTCCATAATGACGCACACCTCAACCGGCAGCTTTTTCAGGCCGACAATCATCAGGGCGCGAACGCAGAACGGGCAGTGCTCGTAGATATGCAGCTTCATGCAATTCTCCATGAGGGGCGCGGCGACCATCTGTTATCGCTCGCAAAAAAGACTACTGATGAGTAACCTTACTCGATAGTAACATAACGCGTTTGCGTGACAAGCGCGACGAAAACGCCCGATGCGATACCTTTGCCGTCTGGCTTGCAGTAAGCTTACGCCGTTCATGTGACCCAGGGAGAGAGGATTTGCAGACTGACGCTGACCACCCGGAAAGCCATAAACCGAAACGGGGCGCCGCCACCCGCCGTCGGCTGTTGAAACACGCCTGCGCCGAATTCGCGCGGCTTGGCTATCACAGCACCAAAGTCAGCAATATCGTGAAGGCGAGCGGCCTGAGCCAGCCGACGTTTTATCTCTATTTCGCCAGCAAAGAAGCCGCTTATGAAGAGCTGGTGAGCGAGTTTCGCCTGCGCCTGGAGCGGCTCACCGAAACGCTGCTGATCCGCGACCGCGTCGAAGGCGAGGCGCTGGTGAAAAGCGTGCAGCAGAGTTTCCTTAAGCTGCTGAATTTCCTAGCCGAAGACCAGGCGCTGACCGAAATCGGCTTCTTTCAGCCGCCCGGCTGCACGCAAACTAAGGCCACGCTGGTGAATGCCATCGCCAGCAATATCGTCAAAGAGCAGACCCTCGGCCTGTTTCGCAACGATATCGACGCGCTGCATATGGCCCGCTGCTGCGTGGGCATGATAGACCAGATGGCGCGCGTCCCGGCGGATGAGGCCGCTCCGGAGGCGCTGGCGCTCGGCTGCGCGCAGCTCCTGTGTGAAGGGATCTGGGTGCGCAGCCAGCATCACGACGCCTGAGCCTTTCCCGTCTTCTGCGCCCGGTGACCCACGGCGGGCGCACAAATCCGCAGCACAATGATTGATAAGCCAAAAGTCATCGGCGAAGATAGCTTCCGGCGCTTCGCTTCGCGATGCCCGACGCGGCCATTGACCGTTTGCGTGCGGCGAAGCCTCCCTGAACCAGATTATGCCCATTGCGCCAGAAACCAGCCGCATTACCTTTACGCATTATCGCTTTTACAGACCGCCAGCCAGAGGAATGGACGATGCAACACCGTCTCACCATTAAAGACATCGCGCGCTTAAGCGGCGTGGGGAAATCCACCGTGTCGCGCGTGCTGAATAACGAGAGCGGCGTCAGCGAACGCACCCGTGAAAAGGTTGAGGCGGTAATGCGCCAGCATGGCTTCTCCCCTTCCCGCTCGGCGCGCGCGATGCGCGGCCAGAGCGATAAAGTCGTCGCGATTATCGTCACCCGTCTGGATTCGCTGTCGGAAAACCTGGCGGTGCAGACCATCCTGCCCGCGCTGTATGAACAGGGTTACGATCCGATCATGCTGGAGAGCCGTTTCTCGCCGGCGCTGGTGCAGGAGCATTTGGGCGTGCTGAGCCGCCGCCATATCGACGGCGTGATTTTGTTTGGCTTTAGCGGCATCAGCGACGTGCTGACGACCGCCTGGGAGAAATCGCTGGTGCTGCTGGCGCGCGACGCGCCGGGTTTTGCATCGGTCTGCTACGAAGATGACGGGGCGATACGGCTGTTAATGCAGCGCCTGTATGACCACGGTCACCGCCATATCAGCTTCCTCGGCGTGCCGCACAGCGATATCACGACCGGCAAGCGACGCCACGAGGCGTATCTCAGTTTCTGCAAACAGCATGGGCTGACGCCGCGCGACACGCTGCCGGGGCTTGCGATGAAGCAGGGTTATGAACACGCCGCCGACGTGCTGAGTGAAGAAACCACCGCGCTGGTCTGCGCGACCGATACCCTTGCCATCGGCGCCAGTAAATATCTCCAGCAGCGCGGCGGCGCGCCGGTACAGCTTGCGAGCGTCGGCAACACGCCGCTGCTCAAATTCCTGCACCCGGAGGCGATCGCGGTCGATCCCGGTTATGGCGAAGCCGGACGCGCGGCGGCGAAACAGCTTATCGATCAGATAACCGGCCGCGCCGATCCGCGCCAGATAGTGATCCCCGCCCGTCTCGACTAAGCCCCTGACCACACGTTTATTGTGATCGCGCTCTGTTTTCGGGAAC
Source organism: Cronobacter universalis NCTC 9529 (assembly GCF_001277175.1). Classification (NCBI taxonomy): domain Bacteria; kingdom Pseudomonadati; phylum Pseudomonadota; class Gammaproteobacteria; order Enterobacterales; family Enterobacteriaceae; genus Cronobacter; species Cronobacter universalis. The sequence continues at coordinate 3,646,915 of NZ_CP012257.1, forward strand.
GTTCCCGTTCACGCCATCCCGGTTAAAAGTTACTCTGCGCCACAGGCCATCCGAGCCTCGTACCTACCTCTGCGACAGGGCTTCATCATGAGCAAAGTAAACCAACAGGATATCGATAAGCTGATAACCCTCGTGGGCGGCCGCGAGAATATCGCAACCGTTAGCCACTGCATTACCCGCCTGCGTTTTGTGCTGAATCAGCCCTCTAAAGCCGATCCGAAAGCAATAGAAGAGCTGCCGATGGTCAAAGGCTGTTTTACCAACGCCGGACAGTTTCAGGTGGTGATCGGCACCAATGTCGGCGATTACTACCAGGCGCTGATCGCCACCAGCGGCCACAGCGCCGCCAGTAAAGATCAGGCCAAACTGGCCGCGCGCCAGAACATGAAATGGCACGAGCGGCTTATCTCCCATTTCGCTGAAATTTTCTTCCCGCTGCTGCCCGCGCTCATCAGCGGCGGTCTGGTGCTCGGCTTTCGCAACGTGATTGGCGATGTGCCGATGCACGACGGCAAAACGCTGGCGCAGATGTTCCCGGCGCTCAAAACCATCTACGACTTTTTATGGCTTATCGGCGAGGCTATCTTCTTCTATCTGCCGGTCGGGATCTGCTGGTCGGCGGTGCGCAAAATGGGCGGCACGCCGATCCTCGGGGTCGTGCTTGGCGTGACGCTGGTTTCGCCGCAGCTGATGAACGCCTACCTGCTCGGCCAGCAAACGCCGGAAGTGTGGGATTTCGGGCTCTTTACCATCGCCAAAGTGGGCTATCAGGCGCAGGTGATCCCGGCGCTGCTGGCGGGCCTGGCGCTCGGCATGATTGAAATTCGCTTAAAACGCCTGGTGCCGGATTACCTCTATCTGGTGGTGGTGCCGGTCTGTTCGCTGCTGCTCGCGGTATTCCTGGCGCACGCGTTTATCGGCCCGTTCGGCCGTCTTATCGGCGACGGCGTGGCGTTCGGCGTGCGTCATCTGATGACCGGCAGCTTCGCGCCCATCGGCGCCGCGCTGTTTGGCTTCCTCTACGCGCCGCTGGTCATCACCGGCGTCCATCAGACCACGCTCGCCGTGGATATGCAGATGATCCAGAGCATGGGCGGCACGCCGGTATGGCCGCTGATTGCGCTGTCGAATATCGCCCAGGGCTCGGCGGTGGTGGGCATTATCATGACCAGCCGCAAACACAACGAGCGCGAGATCTCCGTGCCAGCGGCTATCTCGGCGTATCTCGGCGTGACCGAACCCGCCATGTACGGCATCAACATGAAATATCGCTTCCCGATGCTGTGCGGCATGGTGGGCTCCAGCATCGCCGGGCTGCTGTGCGGGCTGAGCGGCGTGGTGGCGAACGGCATCGGCGTCGGCGGTCTGCCGGCCATTCTCTCCATCCAGCCGGATTACTGGCAGGTGTACGGCATGGCGATGCTGGTGGCGATCATTATTCCTTTCATCCTGACGGTCTTTGTCTATAAGCGAAAATCCCGCCAGGGAACGCTCCTGGTCGTCTAACTTTTATGGTGGTGCGGGGAGCGTTTCGGCGCTCCCCTTTAGCAACAGCGGGAACGCGTTATGAATAACACTCTGCCGTGGTGGCAAAACGGGGTAATTTACCAGATTTACCCGAAGAGTTTCCAGGATACGTCCGGCAACGGCACAGGCGATCTGGCGGGCGTCACCCGACGTCTCGATTATCTGCAAAAACTGGGCGTGGACGCCATCTGGCTGACGCCCTTCTATCTCTCGCCGCAGGTCGATAACGGTTATGACGTGGCGAACTATACCGCCATCGATCCGGCCTGTGGCACGCTGGAGGAGTTCGACACGCTGGTGGCCGACGCCCATGCCCGCGGCATCCGGGTGATTCTCGACATGGTGTTTAACCACACTTCGACGCAGCACGCCTGGTTTCATGACGCGCTGACCCGCGAGAGCGCGCACCGCGAATTTTACATCTGGCGCGACGGCACGCCGGAGGAAGCCCCCAATAACTGGCGTTCAAAATTCGGCGGCAGCGCCTGGCGCTGGCACGCCGAGAGCGGCCAGTATTATCTGCATCTCTTTGCGCCCGAGCAGGCGGATCTCAACTGGGAAAATCCACAGGTGCGCGACGAGGTGAAAAAAGTCTGCGAATTCTGGGCCGATCGCGGCGTGGACGGCCTGCGTCTCGACGTGATCAATCTGATTTCAAAAGATCAGGATTTCCCGTCGGACGATCGCGGCGACGGGCGGCGTTTTTACACCGACGGGCCGCGCATTCACGACTATTTGCAGGAGCTGAGCCGCGACGTGTTTCAGCCGCGCGGGCTGATGACGGTGGGCGAAATGTCCTCCACGACGCTTGAGAACTGCCAGCGCTACGCCGCGCTGGAGGGCCACGAGCTCTCGATGACCTTTAACTTCCATCACCTGAAAGTGGATTACCCGGACGGGCAGAAGTGGACGCTCGCCGCGCCCGATTTCGTGGCGCTGAAAGCGATTTTCAACCACTGGCAGCAGGGCATGCATGGTGTGGCCTGGAACGCGCTGTTCTGGTGTAACCACGATCAGCCGCGCATCGTCTCGCGCTTCGGCGATGAGGGCGCGCTGCGCGTACCGGCGGCGAAAATGCTCGCGATGGTGCTGCACGGCATGCAGGGCACGCCTTATATCTACCAGGGCGAAGAGCTGGGCATGACCAACCCGCACTTCACGCGCATCATCGATTACCGGGACGTGGAGAGCCACAATATGTTTGCCGAGCGGCGCGCGCAGGGGCAAAGCCCGGAGACGCTGCTTGCGATCCTCGCCAGCAAATCGCGCGATAACAGCCGCACGCCGATGCAGTGGGATGACAGCGACAACGGAGGTTTTACCACCGGCACGCCGTGGATAGGGCTTTGCGATAATTACCGCGAGATCAACGCCGCGCGCGCGCTCGACGATCCAGACTCCGTGTTTTACGCCTATCAGAAACTCATCAGGCTGCGTAAGGCGCACCCGATTTTCACCTGGGGCGACTATCACGACCTGCTGGCGGAGCACCCTTACCTGTGGTGCTATCGCCGTGAATGGCAAGGGCAGACGCTGGTGGTGATGGCGAATCTGTCGCGCGAAGCGCACTGGTGTACGCCGGGCGACCTCGGCGGCGCGTGGCAGGTGTTGATGAGCAACTACCCTGACGCCGCATCCCGCCCCGGCGAAATCAACCTGCGCCCGTTCGAAGCCGTGATATGGCTGCAAGGGGAAGCGTAGCCCGACCGGGTTAACGCACCAGCGCGTTAACCCGGCTCAGCCACTGCGCGACGCCGGCGTCGAGACCGGCGTCGCTCAGCACGTGCGTGCCCTGAATAAGCGCTGGCGGCTGCCAGATCATGCCGGTCATATTGGCCATCGCGTGAAACGGCAGCCAGAATTCTTCTATCGGGTAGCGGTTATAGCCTTCCGGCGAATAGGCCTCTGCGCTGCCGCCGGTCGAGACCATCAGCATAAACGGTTTGCCGTGCAGGCGGTCGCCGCCGGTGCCATAGGCAAAACCGTGTTCCAGTACGTGATCCTGCCACTCTTTTAAAATCGCGGGCGAGCTGTACCACCAGAATGGAAACAGCATCACCACCGCGTCATGCGCCAGCAGCAGCGCCTGTTCTCGCTTCACGTCTATTTTAAAATCGGGGTATTCACGCATCAGCTCATGCACCGTCACCTGCGGCAATGCTTTCAGCGCCTCGATAGCAGCGCGGTTGACGCGGGAATCGTCCGGGTAACGGTGCCCGGCCAGAACCAGAACTTTTTTCATTTTTACTCTCCTCAACGATGTGGTTGAGGTAATGTTGGCATGACGCAGAGTTAACCTGTAGTGCGGTTCCGTGCATATCTGTTTCAACCAAAGGTATCAACCATGACGCTTACCTCCGACGTACATCGCCTGCTGCCTGCGTTTCTGGCCGCCGCGCAGAGCCAGAGCTTTTCCGCTGCCGCCCGCCTGCTGGGCGTGACGCCTGCCGCCATCAGCAAAAGCGTCCGCCAGCTGGAGGCGCGCCTGGGGCGCGTGCTGTTTCAGCGCAACACGCATTTTGTAGTGCTGACGGAAGAAGGCGCGGCCCTGCGCGAACAGGTGGCGCCGCTGTGGCATGCGCTCAACCAGGCGCTGGAAAAGCCCGCCGACGAGCCGCAGGGGCTGGTGCGCGTGAGCGTGATTCCTGGTTTCGGGCGCTACCTCCTGATGCCGGCGCTGCCCACTTTCCAGCAGCGTTACCCGCAGGTGCGGCTGGATCTGGCGATGGATCCGCGTCGCGTTAACCTGATTGGCGAGCGGATCGATGTGGCGATTGGCCAGCGGACGGTGCAGGACAGCCGGATAATCACCCGTGAAATCCGCCCGATGCGCATGATGCTTGCCGCCTCGCCGGCCTACCTGGCGCAGTCTGGCACGCCGCAACAGCCGCAGGATCTGTTGCATCACCGTTGCCTGGTGCACCGTAATCCCGGCAACGGCAAACTGCAAAGCTGGCTTGCCGATGAACTGGCGATGGAAGAGCAGCACGCTTTTCTTATCAGCACGTTTCCGGATGTGCTGGTGGACGCCGCGCTGGCGGAGATGGGCATTGTCTCGCTCGCCGACTGGTATCTGGCGCCGCTTATCGCCGCGGGCCGTCTGGTGCCGTTGATGGAAGCGCACTGGCCCGCGCCGCAGCCGCTGTGGGTGAAGTATCCGCACCATCGTCTGGCCCCGCGCGTGCGGGCATTCGTCGATTTTTTAATCGAAAAATTCACAGTGTAAATATTTCGCCTTCAATGCAGGCCGTAAGCGCGCTCGCCGCTTTGCCTTGTCCTGCGTCAATAAAAACGCAAACTTGTTTGATGCAAATCACTATATATAGACATTAAAATCCACCGCGGCCCAATATCTTGTATTTTCAGGCTAAACTTTCAGCAATCCGGCGTGGGTGAAAATCCCGCCCTGCTGTGGATAAAACGGGCCAGTTCCGGCGTTACCGGGGGTTTATTCAGTCAATATTCCCCAGGCCGCACGACGGAATTTCTGTGGATAACCTGTGCTTAATATGGAGTGATCATGACACCGCATGTAGTGAAACGAGACGGGTGTAAAGTACCTTTCAATTCAGCGCGCATTCGCGAAGCGATTCTTCGTGCGGCGCAGGCAGCGGGAGTCGATGACGCAGACTATTGCGCCACCGTCGCGGAAATCGTCAGCAGCCAGATGCAGCATCGTCGTGAGGTCGACATTCACGAGATCCAGACGGCGGTAGAAAACCAGCTGATGGCAGGCAATTACAAGCAGCTGGCGCGCGCCTATATTGAGTACCGCCACGACCGCGATATCGCCCGCGAAAAACAGGGCCGCCTGAATAAAGAGATCCGCGGGCTGGTTGAACAGACCAACCCGGCGCTCCTGAACGAAAACGCCAATAAAGACAGCAAAGTGATCCCGACCCAGCGCGACCTGCTGGCGGGCATCGTCGCCAAGCACTACGCGCGCCAGTATCTGCTGCCCCGCGACGTGGTGCTCGCCCACGAACGCGGCGAAATTCACTATCACGATCTCGACTACTCGCCCTTCTTCCCGATGTTCAACTGCATGCTGATCGACTTAAAAGGTATGCTGACGCAGGGGTTTAAAATGGGCAACGCCGAGATAGAACCGCCGAAGTCTATTTCTACCGCCACCGCCGTAACGGCGCAGATCATCGCCCAGGTGGCGAGCCACATCTACGGCGGCACCACCATCAACCGCATCGACGAAGTGCTGGCCCCGTTTGTGACGGCAAGCTTTGAGAAGCATCGCCGCACGGCGATTGAGTGGGAGATCCCGGACGTGGAAGGCTACGCCCGCGCCCGTACCGAGAAAGAGTGCTACGACGCGTTCCAGTCGCTGGAATATGAAGTCAACACGCTGCACACCGCCAACGGCCAGACGCCGTTCGTCACCTTTGGCTTTGGCCTCGGCACCAGCTGGGAATCGCGCCTGATCCAGAGCTCAATTCTGCGTAACCGCATCGCGGGCCTCGGTAAAAATCACAAGACGGCGGTGTTCCCGAAACTGGTGTTCGCGATTCGCGACGGCCTGAACCATAAAGCCGGCGACCCGAACTACGACATCAAGCAACTGGCGCTGGAGTGCGCGAGCAAGCGCATGTACCCGGATATCCTCAACTACGATCAGGTCGTGAAAGTGACCGGCTCGTTTAAAACGCCGATGGGCTGCCGCAGTTTCCTTGGCGTTTATGAAAAGAACGGCGAGCAGATCCACGACGGGCGCAATAACCTCGGCGTGATTAGCCTGAACCTGCCGCGCATCGCGCTTGAAGCGAAAGGCGATGAAACCGCATTCTGGGCGCTGCTCGATGAGCGGCTGAAGCTCGCCCGCAAAGCGCTGATGACGCGTATCGCGCGTCTTGAAGGCGTAAAAGCGCGCGTGGCGCCGATCCTTTATATGGAAGGCGCGTGCGGCGTGCGCCTTAAACCGGATGACGATATCGCGGAGATTTTCAAAAACGGCCGCGCGTCGATTTCGCTCGGGTATATTGGCATTCATGAAACCATTAACGCGCTGTCCGGCAACCAGCATGTCTATGACAGCGAGGCGCTGCGGGCCAAAGGCATCGCGATTGTCGAGCGTCTGCGTCAGGCGGTGGATCGGTGGAAAGAGGAGACCGGTTACGGCTTTAGCCTCTACAGCACGCCGAGCGAGAATCTGTGCGATCGTTTCTGCCGCCTCGATACCGCCGAGTTTGGCGTGGTGCCGGGCGTGACCGACAAAGGGTATTACACCAACAGCTTCCACCTGGACGTGGAGAAGAAGGTGAACCCGTACGATAAAATCGATTTCGAAGCGCCCTATCCGCCGCTCGCGAATGGCGGCTTTATCTGTTACGGCGAATACCCGAATCTTCAGCATAACCTGAAGGCGCTGGAGGACGTGTGGGATTACAGCTATCGCCATGTGCCTTATTACGGCACCAATACGCCGATTGATGAGTGTTACGAGTGCGGATTCACCGGCGAATTCGAGTGCACCAGCAAAGGCTTCACCTGCCCGAAATGCGGCAATCATGACGCGTCGCGCGTCTCCGTCACCCGCCGCGTTTGCGGTTATCTCGGCAGCCCCGACGCCCGCCCGTTTAACGCCGGTAAACAGGAAGAGGTGAAGCGCCGTGTGAAACATCTCGGCAACGGGCAGTTGGGTTAACGCCGTTCTGGCGTGTGGCACGGCGGGTGCGCGTTGCTTACCCGCCCTACGCGTTTGGTGTTGTAGGGTGGGTAAGCGAAGCCGTACCCACCACCCGGCAAACCTGTGTAGGGTGGGTAAGCGAAGCGCACCCACCGCCCGGCAAATCATCCCAGGGTGGGTAAGCGAAGCCGCACCCACCGCCCGGCAAATCATCCCAGGGTGGGTAAGCGAAGCGCACCCACCGTTCGCCCGCCAGGGACGAGGAAACCATGAATTACCATCAATACTACCCCGTTGACGTCGTCAACGGCCCCGGCACCCGCTGCACATTGTTTGTGGCGGGCTGCGTTCACGAATGCCCCGGCTGCTACAACAAAAGCACCTGGCGGCTCAACTCCGGCGCGCCGTTCACCGCCGACATGGAAAACCGCCTCATCGCCGATCTCAACGACACCCGCGTCAAACGCCAGGGGCTGTCGCTGTCGGGCGGCGATCCGCTGCACCCGCAAAACGTACCGGCAATCCTGCGCCTGGTTCAACGCGTGCGGGCAGAGTGCCCCGGTAAAGATATCTGGGTCTGGACGGGTTATAAAATCGATGAACTGAGCGATGCCCAGCGCGAGGTGGTAAACCTCATCAACGTGCTGGTGGACGGCAAGTTTGTGCAGGATCTGAAAGACCCGGCGCTTATCTGGCGCGGCAGCAGCAATCAGGTGATCCACTGGCTGCGCTGAGCGCCGCGCCCACGCTATCCGAAGCACGCTTCAATAGTGCGCTGACCGCCGCTAAAACCGGCTCAGGCAGGTCATCGCCACCGCCTGAAACTGGGCGAAATCACGACACGTTTGCAGCTGTTGCGCCGCCCGCTCGCGCAAAAACGTGACGAACAGATCGTAAATCGTCATCGCTTCTTCATATTCGCGTTTGCTGATGGCGAGCAGGAAAATCACATGCGCGGTCTCCTCGCCCCACGCAATTCCCTGCGGGGCCAGCACGGTATAGACCACCGTTTTGCGCGCCATCAGCCCCAGCGAGTGCGGCAACGCGATACCGTCGCCAAGCATCGTGCTGACAATCGCCTCGCGCTCCACTACCGACGGCAGAAAATCCGCCCCCACGTACCCGTCCTGCTCCAGCTCATCACACAGCTCTTTGAAAAGCTGCTGCTGGGTCATGGGCCCGTCCACCACGCGAAAATGCCGGGTGTCAAAATATTTCTCCAGCATCCAGGGCCGGGTTCTGTCCACCAGCACCAGCTTGCCGATTTGCTCCAGCTGGAAATCGGTCGGAAACGGCGACATTACCACCACCGGCTTATCTTTTTCCGCCACCCGCGCGGTGGAAATCACGAAATCCTCGGCGATGGCGGCGCGCTGTTCGTAGTCGCGCAGCGTGGCGATTTCACTCACTTCCAGCTGCGGATATTTGCGCAGCAGCATCGACTGGATCATGCGCACCGTGGAGTTGCCGGTATCGCACACCAGCAGCACGCGCGGGTTGCGCTGGTAGCCGACGTTATAGTGGCGCTCAAGCCCGACGCCGATGTGCAGCACCAGAAACCCCACTTCGTTTTCGCTGATGGTGTAAGGCGTATATTTGCCCCAGCCGGATACCGCCGCCAGCGTCATATCCCAGGCCATCGGGTAGTGCTGTTTGATATTGCCGAGCAGCGGATTGGGAATGTTTATCTGGTAGCGCACGCGGGTGATCATGGTGCGAATGTGGGTCAGCAGGTCGGCGCGCAGCTGCTCGTCGGTCAGCAGATTGTAGTTATAGTGCGTGTTGATATAGCGCAGGATGTAGCCCGCCAGCGCTTCGGCGTCATCGGCGCTGATGGCGCTCGGCTCCAGCTCCTGCACCTGGCGCGCGGCGATATGCACCCGCAGCCAGTTCTCTTCCGCCTCTGATAGCGGTTTGCCGCACAGCGTTTGCAGCAGCGCCGCGATGCCGCGCGCCGCCTCGCGCACGTTATCGTCCACATCGTCCGCCACAAACTCAGGCAGTGGAAATCCCTCGCTGATGCGCCGCACCGCCACGGCGCAATAGAGGCGGATAAACTGCTCACCTTCGTCGGTAAAGCGCAGGCGCGCGTGCGCGAAAATCGTCGGCAGGCGCTCTGCGAGCCGCTCCTGCACGCCCGCGTTCAGGGCCTCTTCGGTAATTAATGGGTTAGCGCTGTCCTGCTGGGCGAGCTGCCAGAGCAGATCCGTCAGGCACGCGCGCAGCGCCATTTCACTGCCGAACAGCTTCATGCCGTGGCGCGGACGAGTTTCAAGCGTGAGGTTGTAGCGGGTAAAGAGCTCGCGCACTTCCGCCATGTCGTTTTGCAGCGTGGCGCGGCTCACGAACCACTCTTCCGCCAGATCTTCAAGCTTCAGGGAAAACGCGGAGGTCAGGAAACGTACCGCCAGATAGTGCACGCGCTCCGGCGCGGTGCGCGGGATGCGCAGCGCCTTCGGGCGGCTCGCCTGAAGCGCCTGATAGCGCCCCATATCGTCAACGGTCAGTTGATAGCCGCTGCCGCGGTTAAGCACCAGCTGCACGCCGTGCTGACACAGCAATGCATTGAGCGCGCTGATATCCGCCCGCACGGTGCGCGTCGTGACGTTTAGCCGGCGCGCCAGCTCATCCTGCGGCAGCGTTTCGTTTTGCAGCAGATCAAACAGCCGGGACAGACGTTGACTTGGAAATCGCACACCGGTTTCCTCTCGTTAAACGGGCGCGCCATCGCGCCCGCGGACGGCTTCAGGCCAGGGAATATATTTATCACGGTGATGAATATATTCTCCAGCCTTAACGTAAAACGGCCTTACCCTGCCAGGTCGCGCGTCATCGCCAGCAGGCGGCGCACATCCTCCGGGCGCGTATCGCCGCTGGCTTTGTCGATAATCGAGCTGTAAATATGCGGGATCACTTTGCTCACGCCCGCCTCCAGCGCGATGCGCAGGATTTCTTCGAAGTTATTGAGATCGATGCCGCCGGTCGGCTCCAGCCAGAAGTCGTGCCGCGCGCAGGCGTCCGCCACAGCCTGATACTCCTCGCGGCAGGCAAGGCCGCCCATCGGGAAATATTTCACCGAGCTGCCGCCCATATCTTTCAGCAGGGCAATCGCCGTTTCTACCGGTACGATGGCGTCGGGCGCGCTGCTGCTCAGCGGGCCGGTGGAGATCTTCACAAGGCCAGGCGTGCCCGTCGGCGACACCAGCCCGTTCACCACCGTCTCGCGCTGCCCGAGCAGCGCGCGGCTTGCGCCCACGCCGGTAAAGACCTGGTTCACATGCTGCGGCTGTAGCTCGCGCGCGATGGCGCTGACCATCGCGGACTGGTTCGGGTCGCCCGCGCCCAGCCCTACCGACAGCGCGTTATCGATGCGTTTCGCATAGTCGCGCATATCCTCGACGGCGCTCGCCACGTCCGGGTAGTTTTTCGAGAGCACGCCCACCAGCACATGCCCTTCGGCGGCTTCATAAATCGCGCTGGCGTTTTCTTTCGAGCCCGCCAGCACGTTCAGGCAGACGCGGTCGCGGTAAAAATTCGGGGTGAGTTTCATGCGTGAGTCTCCTGATTCAGCACGTCCCGGATGCGGCGGAACACAATCTCCAGCTGCGCGGCGCTGACGCTGCGCACATCCGCTTCAATAATGCCTTCGTTGGCTTTGTAGCCGCGGAAATAGATGGCGTATTCGCCCTGCTTCAGCGCGCTGACCAGCTCGCCGGTGTGGATGCCGGTGACGGCTTCGTCGAATTTGATTTCGCTGCGGGCGATATCGCGCCCGGCGCTGTCCCACACCACGCGGGCCGTTACGCCGTTCAGCGTGTTGAGCTGGTCGATAAACGGCGTCATTTTGGCCACCATCTGCGCGCCGCTCTCTTTCGGCGCGCTGAGGTAGTGTTCGATGGCGCTGGTGAGGCCGAGAATGCCCTCTTTACCGACTTTCATCGCGCGCCCGATGCCGTTCGCCTGGCGTTTCACCCACTCCACGTACTGCGTTTTGCCGATCACCAGCCCACTCGACGGCCCTTCAATCGCTTTCGCGCCGCTGTAAATCACCAGATCCGCGCCCGCGCGGTAGTAGGCCTGCAAATCTTCTTCGGCGGCGGCGTCGACAATCAACGGCAGCTGATGCTCGCGCGCCACCGCGGCGGCCTGCGCGACGCTCAGCATGCTTTTTTGCACACAGTGGTGCGATTTCACATACAGGATCGCTGCCGTTCGCGGCGTGATCGCGGCGGCCAGCTGTTGCGCCGAACACTCGTTGGCGTAGCCCGCCTCGACCAGCTTTCCGCCGCCGAGCGCCACCATCGTGCCGACCGGCGCGCCGTAATTCACGTTATGGCCTTTCGGCAGCACAATTTCGTTGTGCTCGATAGCGGTGGTATGCAGGTTCTCAAGCAGCCAGTCGCTCTCTTTGACCAGCACCGCCGCCACCGACTGCGCAAGCCCCGCCGAGGCGCAGGAGACAATAGTCGCGGCCTCCACCTCCAGCAGTCTGGCGATGTACGCGCCGGTTTTATTCACCAGATCTTTCATCTCGAAATAGTGATTGAGCCCCTGCGTGACGGCCTCCACCACCTCCTGGCGCGGCGTGGAGACGCCTAAAACCGTCATGCGCCCGGAGGCGTTAATCACCTGTTTCAAGTCATATTTTTCATACACTGAAGGCATGTTCCGCGCTCCCTTGTTCGGTCATGTGCCAGGCGCCCGCCCGCACGGCGGCAAGCGGCACCAGTAAATAGTCGCCGTGCAGCGTCTCTTCGTCGGCATCGGTAAAGAGCCCTGGCTGGCGGCGCAGGTCGAAAATAGTCAGATCGGCGTCGGCCCCTGGCGTCAGCCGCCCTTTATGGGCCAGACGCAGCGCCTGCGCGGCGTGCAGCGTGACGCAGTCAATCACCTGCGGCAGCGACAGGCCGATGGCGAGGAATTTCGACATCACATGGGCGAGGCTTCGTACCGGGCCGTTGATGCGGTTGCGGCAGTAGATGTCAGAGCTGATAGTGTGCGGCAGAATGCCGAGCGCGATGGCCTGGCGCGCCACCTCAAAGCTAAAGCTGGCGCTGCCGTGGCCGACATCAAGCCGCACGCCGCGCTCAAGCGCGTCGCTAATGCTGGCGCGCAGCCCGCCCTGCGGCGTCAGGATGCGGTTCGGCTTGCCGTTAAAACAGTGGGTAATAATGTCGCCCTGAGACAACCGCGCGGCGATCTCATCCAGCGGCGGCGGGCCGTTGCCGATATGCACCATCAGCGGCAGATGGCCGTTCTCCTGCTGAATAGCTTTGGCGCGCTCAAGCGGCGCGATGCCGTTATCGCCCACCACGCTGCTGCTCATGCGCGCTTTCAGGCCGACGATAAAATCGGGGTGACGGGCGATAGCCTCGCGCGCCGCCGCGGCGTCGATATTCGCCATATCCGCCAGCTCGTTTTGCGCGATAAGGCCCACCTTCGAAACATTGAGCAGCGCCAGCACCTCGGTCGCCGCGCCGCGCGTCAGCGCGTAAAAGTCATCGATATCGTTCGCGCCGGTGCTGCCCGCGTCCACCACGGTGGTGACGCCGGTCGTAACGCCAACCGCGTCCGGCTCATCGTGATAAATCGGCGATTTCGGGTAGCAGTGGACGTGCAGATCGATCCAGCCGGGGCTGACGTAATGTTCGCCATTGAGATCGCGCGTGGCGCGCGCCTCGCCGGTCACGCGGCCCAGCGCGGCGATTTTGCCGTCTTTGATGGCGATATCCGCCAGCGTGTCGTCCACCAGCCGCGCCTGGCGCAGGATCAGGTCAAACATAGGGTTTCCTCAGAGGGCGGGCGCCGGAGCGCCCGCGCGGTTAACCGATCGCCACAGGGAACAGCGAGCCCAGGATCATCGCGCCGAGGATAGCCCCGCCGGTAATCGGCTTCTGCCAGAGATAAAACAGCAGCGCGCCCACCAGCGATCCCACGCCAATCGGGATCGAGGCGGTCATGGCGCTCAGAATGATGAGCGGCCCGAGAAAGCGCCCGGAGGCGTTGCCCGCGCCCATCATCACGTCCGCGCCGTAGGTGGAATCGCTCTGATTGATGGTGAATTTACGCGCCAGAATGATGACGTAGCCGATAGCGAGGCCAATCAGGAGGCCGGTGACCAGCGAGGCGGCGAAGTTCGCCACCGGGAAAACGAAGCCCGCGCCCAAAAGCAGCGCCGGAACGCCAAGCCCCACGCCGGTCTGGATGGCGCCGCCGATATCCAGAATCCCCACCAGCGAGCCTTCGATAATGCGCGCAAAGAGGAAACTCGCGCCGAACGCCGCCACCGCGCCATAGACGCCGGTGTCGATCCCCGCTTTGAGCATCGCCACAAACGCCACTTCGTTAAACGCGCCGATGCCGTACAGGTAATACATATGCGTCCCGGCAAACACGCCGGAGGAGAGCAGGCCGACGAAGATCGGGAATGACCAGTCGGCGTACCAGAAACCTTTATTCTCTTCCATCATGCGCTCCTTATTTGCCGCTCAGCGAGTTGTGGATAAGACTCAGCCAGTCCGGCACGGTCAGACGGAAAGATTCGATCATTTTCATGTCGAAGCCGCGGAAGAAGGCGCTCAGCACGAACAGCAGCACAATGGCGGTCATCATGACTTTGGTGACGCGATTCCAGCCGCTCTCTTCAACGCCCTTGCCGATAAGTATGCCGAGCACCAGGCCAGGCACGGCGTTGCCCATAATCAGCTGCGCCGCGCCGCCGAACACGGTGGCCCAGAAGCCCGATTTTTTCCCGGCGTCGATGGCCGCCAGCCAGAAAATCACCGGCATCACGGTGTTCACCAGCAGGTTAGCGGCAGGCACCAGCACCTTAACGGCGGTAACCTGAAGCGCTTCCGGCACGGCAGACGCCGTGGTGTTGAGGAACGTCACTACCGCCATGCCGATAAGCCCGCAGGCGACCGCCATTTTTTTCGGGTTATGCAGGGTGTCTGCGAGATTGCGGTTTTTCACCATCAGCGCCGCCGCGCCCCAGTTGGGAATAATGCGGTGATCGACATCCTGGGTGAACGCGCCCGCCGCGACGGAGGACGCCCAGGCGTTGAAGAAGAACCCTAACCCAAAGGAGAAGTGCGAAGCCGGATCGCCTTCGCAGGAGTTCAGCTCTCCTAACGTACGAAAGGCGCCCATCCCTTGCGTGGTGGGCGCATGAAACATGCGTGCGGCCCCGGCGCCCACGCCGACGCCGACCAGGCCGCCGATGATGAGCGATTTTATTAAAATTATCAGGAACATTGGTCTGCCCTTTTAGTAACGATCAGCTGTGTTGCGTGACGAAATCCACCTTGTCGAGATTGATGGCGGTCACGTTGACGGTCACGTCCAGCTCCACGCTGAAAGCCCGTCGTTCCCGGCGCAAAAAGAAAAAGAGAAACGCTTCTTTGCGCACCGTTTCCCGCGCATGAACAACCTGCACATCCTGTGGCTCTATACGCAGTAAGATGTGCGGCGAGGCTTTCATCACCGCCGCCTGTACCTGATTCAGGGCATCGGCGAACGCGCGAGCGCGCGCGTCGCCTTTGCCTTTCACTCTCACCGTGGTGGTGAATTGTTCTTTCATGCGTTATGCGCCGTATTTCTTTTTCCAGGCTTCCACCAGCCGCTCGCCCAGCTCTTCTTTATCCATAAAGCCGAAGCCCAGCACATTGCAGCCCTCGTTGATGGCGGTGACGCCCTCTTCCACCGAGCGCATCCCATATTTGGCCTTATAGCCATATTTGGTCTGCGCGGTGATAGCGCCCGCGCCGCCGCTGCCGCAAAACGAGATGCCGAACGTCGCGCCTTCGGTTTTCATGACGTCGCCAAGCTTCATATCCGCCGCGACGCCCGGCACCACGACCGCGCGCGCGCCCGCTTTCTCCGCGCCCGCCGCCACTTTCTGGCCTTTGCCCAGACGATCGCCAATCACTACCGTAATCTGTTCCATGGTTCGCTCCTGAAGGTTAAAGATTCTCTTTCGCTACCTCGAAGTGCACCGACAACAGCCAGGCCTCTTCATCGGGCAGGTTGCCGAACTGCGCCACAATTTCACGCGCCAGCGCCATTGAGCCTTCGGAGATCTCCTCAAACAGGCTCTCTTCCACCTCCGGCAGCGGCTCGCCTGTCACCGAGCGGTGCGCCATCGCCCGTACGTGTGAGCTGAGCATCTGCCGCTGCACGGCATTGGGCGTAATCTGGTGGCGCTCAAGAAGCGCGTAAACTTCATCCAGCATCCGCCCGGCAAGCGTCGCGGCATCGTCCGCGTGTCGACATCCGGCGTTGTTCATTACCGCTCCGTTATTCACTCTGCATACCTGATTAGTTGCGCTGAGGTAACACTAACGGCGGGTGTTAAAGGTTTGTAGCGAGTTGTTTTCCACTTCGAAGTGGAAAGGACAGGGGCGGCAGTGATCTGTGCCACAGAAAAGTGGCGGATGAAGATAAACCACCAGATAACTGTGATGAATATCACTGGCGGTCATGTCGGTCGCAGGAAAAAGAAAATAACGGGCTTGCGACGCCGCGCGCAAAAGGCGGCGGAGAATAAGCGTCGCTTATGACCGGGCGCAGAGGGAGCGTGCGGCGGCGAACCGCCGCACAGAAAAGGGATTAGCGATACTTTTTGTGGTAGGTGTTGCGGGTGGTTTTAAACTCTTCGGCGCTCGCCTGGGCCTCTTTGATTTTGCCTTCGTCAACGAGCTTCAGCGCGCCGTCAATCTGGCTTACCAGCGTATCGAGACCGTGGCGGAAATCTTTCATTTCCGGGCTGTCAGCAGGCTTATCTTCCAGCTTCGGCGGCGTTTCTTTTTTGGCGTCCAGCGCCGCCTCGCGCATTTTCGTCAGCGCGGTTTTCATTTCGGCCGCATCGCTGGTCTTCTGCACGACTTTCAGGTTTTCATTCAGGGTGTCCATGTTGTCTTCCAGATCCGCCCACGCCGCGGCGCTGGTGAACAACAGAGAGGAGACCGCTAACATCGCTAACGCTTGCTTACGCATTGACTCACCTTTTTATTGTTATGACGAAAAAAAGGCGCCGCAGCGGGCGCCCTTGCCTTACTCGCCGGCGATTTTCATCTCCGGCAGCAGTACTGAACCACACTGAATATTGCTACGTGTTTCGATATCGTCACCAATGGTGACCATATTGCGCCACATCTCTTTCAGGTTGCCGGCGATGGTGATTTCACTCACCGGATACTGGATTTCGCCGTTTTCCACCCAGAAGCCCGCCGCGCCGCGCGAGTAATCGCCGGTGATGCCGCTGACGCCCTGGCCCATCAGCTCGGTGACGACCAGGCCGGTGCCCATCTCTTTCAGCAGTTGCTCAAAGCTCAGGCCGCGGCCTTTGATGCGCCAGTTGTGGATGCCGCCCGCGTGACCGGTGCTTTTCAGCCCCAGCTTGCGCGCGGAGTAGTTGGTGAGCAGCCACTGTTGCAGCACGCCGTCTTTGATAATGTCGCGGCGCGAGGTCGCGACACCTTCGCTGTCGAACGGCGTGGAAGCGAGACCTTTCAGAAGATGCGGATGCTCTTCAATCGTCAGCCACTCCGGCAGGATTTGCTTGCCGAGTGAATCAAGCAGGAACGTGGATTTACGGTACACCGCGCCGCCGCTGATGGCGCCCACCAGATGACCAAACAGCCCGGTCGCCACTTCGCGGCCAAAAATCACCGGCGCTTTCATGGTCGGCAGCTTGCGCGGCGAGAGGCGGGACAGCGTGCGGCGGGCGCACTCTTCGCCCACCCACTCCGGCGATTGCAGATCGCCCAGCGCGCGGCCAATGGTGTAGGCGTAATCGCGCTCCATGTCGCCGTTCTCTTCGGCAATCACGCAGCTGGAGAGCGAATGGCGCGTCGAGCTGTAGCTCTGCAACATGCCGTGGCTGTTGCCGAACACTTTGATGCCGTAGTGGCTGTTAAAACTGCCGCCTTCGGTATTGGTGATGCGTTTATCCGCTTTTAAGGCCGCCTGTTCGGCGCGCGCCGCGTAGTCGATAGCCTGTTCCGGTTCGATCTCGGCCGGGTGGAAGAGATCGAGATCCGGGGCGTCGAAGGCCAGCAGATCTTTTTCCGCCACGCCCGCGCACGGGTCCGGCGAGGTGTAACGGGCGATATCCAGCGCCGCCTGTACGGTGCGGGCGATAGCGTCCGGGCTTAAATCGGTCGAGGAGGCGCTGCCTTTGCGATTCTGGTGATAAACCGTGATGCCAAGCGCCCCGTCGCTGTTGAACTCGACGTTCTCCACCTCACCGTAGCGGGTGCTGACGCTGATGCCGGTCGTTTTGCTGACCGCCACTTCCGCGCCGTCCGACTTGCCGGACGCCAGCTCCAGCGCCTGAGAAACCGCCTGTTCCAGCGCTTTGCGCTGCGCTTCAACTTGTGTGATTACTTTCATCGCGAGTGCCATAATGTAAGGTGAAACTGAAAAGCCACATTTTGTGAGTCTAACAGAGAACCATTTCGCAGTGCGCGCCTTAACTGGTAGTATTAGCCTCTTTTTTTGAGGAGCCTGAGATGACAAAGCAGCCCGATGACTGGCTCGATGAAGTGCCCGATAACGAAAACGACGACGATGATGATGAGATTATCTGGGTCAGCAAAAGTGAAATTAAACGCGACGCCGAAGAGCTGAAGCGCCTTGGCGCCGAACTGGTCGATCTCGGTAAGAACGCGCTGGAGAAAATCCCGCTGGATGACGATCTGCGCGCGGCGATTGAACTGGCGCAGCGCATTAAGAAAGAAGGCCGCCGCCGCCAGATGCAGCTTATCGGTAAAATGTTGCGTCAGCGTGACGACGAGCCGATCCGCCAGGCGCTCGATAAGCTCAAAAACCGCCATAACCAGCAGGTGGCGCTGTTCCACAAGCTGGAACAACTGCGCGATCGTCTGATTGAAGAAGGCGACGACGCGGTGCCGGACGTGCTGAACCTGTGGCCGCAGGCGGATCGCCAGCAGCTGCGTTCGCTCATCCGTAACGCCAAAAAAGAGAAAGAAGGCAATAAACCGCCGAAATCCTCACGCCTTATCTTCCAGTACCTGCGTGAACTGGCGGAAAGCGAGCAGTAATCCCTTCCGGCTCAGGCGCCGCCTGAGCTGTTTTCTCTCTTTTCATTCCTTTTAGTGATGGTTTATCGCCGCTGTTCAGGCGTGAGTTAACGCCGCGTAATACGCCTCTTTTTTAGCTGAAACGTTAAAGCAAACAATATTTACCATCACAATTTTAATTACCCAATTCCATACATTTTCATCCTTAATGGCTGATGAGTCACAGTTGCCAGCGTAAAAACAGGCTTTTTTTAGACAGTTGAAAACGATCACGTTTTCTTTAGCTGCGATCCGCCAGGCTGCATGGGCAAAACAAAAATCGATTCAGCTAAAAGGACGAAAAGATGAATAAAACGCTATGGCTTACCCCGCTTGCCCTGCTGATTTGCGCTCAGGCGAGCGCGCAAACCTGGGTGCTGACCGATGCTGAACAGGGCGTCGAGAAAGGAAACTGGCAAATCAGCAGCCAAAAGCTGAAGCTTTCCGGCGCGCCGTTCAGCATTGAGCAGAAAGTGCTTCATGGCGGCAAGCAGGAAGGCAGCAAAATCATCACTATCACCAGCAAAAACGGCCTGACCATTACGTTAAGCCCGACGCGCGGTATGAACCTGCTGCGCGCCGACGGATTTGGCGTACGCATGGGCTGGGATTCGCCGGTGAAAGAGGTGGTCAACCCTGCGTATATCAATCTGGAAAGCCGCAACGGGCTGGGCTGGCTGGAAGGCTTCAACGAGATGATGGTGCGCTGCGGTTATGAATGGACCGGCCACCCGACCACCGCTGACGGTCAGCTTTATACGCTGCACGGCAAAGCGGGCAACACGCCAGCCTCACGCGTGGAAGTCGAGGTAAGCGACAACGCGCCTTATGAGATCAAGGTGCGCGGCCTGCTGAAAGAGAGCACGTTCAAAAAAGCGGATTTGCAGACCCTGACCGAGCTGCGCTACGTGCCAGGCAGCAACAGTTTCAGCATCAACGATGTGTTGACCAACCACGCGGATTACCCGCACGACTACCAGATTATCTACCACAGCAACTTCGGCCAGCCGATTCCGGAAGAAGGCGCGCGCTTTATCGCGCCGCTGGAAAAAGTGAGCCCCTTTAACGACTACGCCAAAGGCGGCCTGAAAGAGTGGAATACCTACAGCGGGCCGACCAAAGGCTTCGACGAGATGGTCTTTAACCTGACGCCGCTCGGCGATGCGAAACAGGAGACGGTCGCCGCGGTTGTTAACAAGGCGGGCGATAAAGGCGCGGCGATTAGCTTTAACCTGCAGCAGCTGCCGGTGCTGACGATGTGGAAAAACACCGACACCCTGAAACAGGGCTATGTGACCGGCATCGAGCCGGGCACCAGCTACGCCTACCCGGTCACTATTGAGCGCGAACAGAAACGCGTGAAACAGCTCGCACCGGGCGAAAGCACGCGCTTTGACCTGACCTACACGCTGCTGCATAACGCGCAGCAGGTCTCTGACGTTGAAAAACGCATCGCCGATATCCAGGGCGATAAGAAGATTACGCAGGAAGAGACGCCCATCGCCAAAGAGTGAGTCGGGCCTTAAAAAAAAGCCTCCGCATGCGGAGGCTTTTTTATCAGCGGGAGCGGCTCAGAGCGCCTGCGCTTTTTCGGCTTTTTTCGCCAGCGCATCCAGCAGTTTCTGATGAATGCCGCCGAAGCCGCCGTTGCTCATCACCAGAATGTGATCGCCCGGCTGCGCGGTTTTGACAATCATCTCCACCAGCGTGTCGATATCAGCGCTCCAGTGCGCCGGCTGAATGCAGGCGTCCGCCACTTCCGCGACCTGCCACGGAATATGGTGCGGCTGGAAGAGGAACACTTCGTCGGCGCGCCCGAGCGACGGCGCCAGATCGTCTTTGCAGACGCCCATTTTCATGGTGTTGGAGCGCGGCTCAAGCACGGCGATGATGCGCGCCGTACCGCCCACTTTGCCGCGCAGCGCGGCAAGCGTGGCGAGGATAGCGGTCGGGTGATGCGCGAAATCGTCATACACCGTGACGCCGTTGGCTTCGCCGCGCAGCTCAAGACGGCGACGCGCGTTCACGAACGAGCCGAGGGCCTGCGCGGCATCGGCAGGCGTCACGCCGACATGACGCGCCGCGGCGATGGCCGCCAGCCCGTTCTGCATGTTGTGCTCGCCCACCAGTTGCCACTCCACCTGGCCCACGCATTCGCCGTCCAGCCAGACTTCCCATTTGGAGGCGTCGTTAGTGAGTTTTTTCGCCTGCCAGCGGCCCTGCTCGCCAAGCTGTTCCTGCTCGCTCCAGCAGCCCATCGCCATCACCTGTTTCAGGTTGATGTCGTTTTCCGGCCAGATGATTTTCCCCTGCCCCGGCACAATGCGCACCAGGTGGTGGAACTGTTTCTGGATGGCTTTCAGATCGTCAAAGATATCCGCGTGATCGAATTCGAGGTTGTTCAGCACCAGCGTGCGCGGCGCGTAGTGAACAAACTTGGAGCGTTTATCAAAGAACGCGCAGTCATATTCGTCGGCTTCAATTACAAAGAAGGGGCTGTCGCCAAGGCGCGCGGAGACATCGAAATTGCCCGGCACGCCGCCGATGACAAAGCCAGGCTTGTAGCCGCAGGCTTCCAGAATCCAGGTGGCCATACCGGCCGTGGTGGTTTTGCCGTGGGTGCCCGCCACCGCCACGACCCAGCGGTCGCGCAGCACGAAATCGTGCAGCCATTGCGGGCCGGACATATAAGGAATGCCCTGCTCCAGCACCGCCTCGACGCACGGATTGCCGCGGGTCATGGCGTTGCCGATCACCACCAGATCCGGACGCGGCTCAAGCTGCGAGGCGTCATAGCCCTGAATCAAGTCAATCCCTTGCTTTTCCAGCAGGGTACTCATCGGCGGGTAGACGTTCGCGTCCGATCCCGTCACTTCATGACCCAGCGAGCGCGCCAGCATCGCCACGCCGCCCATAAATGTGCCGCAAATTCCCAGTATATGAATACGCATAGGTACAGTCCTTATTAAAACTGAGGCACATTCTACCTGTTTGACGCAGGGCGAATAAACGCATTTCAGGATAATCCGCATTTTGCTGGCGCGATTCACCTGTGCGCTACAATTTGAATGTTTGTTAAGATTGTTGCGATCGCTTTACTCAACTTCAGGATGCAGGGAAAGTGTTATGAAAACGTTAGGTGAATTTATTGTCGAAAAGCAGCACGAGTTTTCTCACGCCACCGGGGAACTGACGGCGCTGCTGTCGGCAATAAAGCTTGGCGCTAAGATCATCCACCGCGATATCAATAAGGCCGGTCTGGTCGATATCCTGGGTGCCAGCGGCGTCGAAAACGTGCAGGGCGAGACGCAGCAAAAACTCGATCTGTTCGCCAATGAAAAACTCAAGGCCGCGCTTAAGGCACGCGATATCGTGGCGGGCATCGCCTCCGAAGAAGAAGACGAGATTGTCGTTTTCGAAGGCTGCGAACACGCGAAATATGTCGTCCTGATGGATCCGCTGGATGGCTCTTCAAACATTGATGTCAATGTCTCTGTCGGCACCATTTTCTCTATCTATCGCCGCGTGACGCCGGTAGGCACGCCGGTCACGATGGAAGATTTCCTGCAGCCGGGCAGCCAGCAGGTCGCCGCGGGTTATGTGGTTTACGGCTCCTCCACTATGCTGGTGTATACCACCGGTTGCGGCGTGCACGCCTTTACCTACGATCCGTCGCTCGGCGTGTTCTGCCTGTGCCAGGAGCGTATGCGCTTCCCGGCCAGCGGCAATACGTACTCCATTAACGAAGGGAATTACATTAAATTCCCGATGGGCGTGAAGAAGTACATTAAGTATTGCCAGGAAGAGGATAAAGCGACCCAGCGCCCCTATACCTCGCGCTATATCGGTTCGCTGGTGGCGGATTTCCACCGTAACCTCCTGAAAGGCGGGATTTATCTCTACCCGAGCACCGCGAGCCACCCGGAAGGCAAGCTGCGCCTGCTTTATGAGTGCAACCCGATGGCGTTTCTGGCTGAGCAGGCGGGCGGTAAGGCGAGCGACGGCAAACAGCGTATCCTGGATATTAAACCGGACAGCCTGCACCAGCGCCGTCCGTTCTTCGTCGGCACCGAGCAGATGGTGAATGACGTCGAGCGGTTTATCCGCGAATTCCCGGACGCGTAAGCGCGCGTTGCGCGGTACAGATAAAAAAGGCAGCCACGGCTGCCTTTTTTGTTGGCGGGTGAAGGAAAAAACGGCGGGTGCGCTGACGCTTACCCGCCCTACGAAACCCATCTCATTTTGTAGGGTGGGTAAGCGGAGCGCACCCACCGGTCATCCGTAAACCCTTAACTCGCCGCCTGCAACCGGAACGACGCCATCGCTTCCACCAGCTGTTGCGCCTGCTCTTCCAGCGAACGGGTGGCGGCGGAGGATTGCTGCACCAGCGCCGCATTCTGCTGGGCGGTTTCGTCCATCTGGCTCACGGCGATATTCACCTGCTCAATACCGCGGCTCTGTTCCAGCGACGCATCGGCGATTTCACGCACCAGCTTCGTCATCCGCAGTACCTCTTCGGCGATCTCATCCATTGTTTCGCCAGCCTGCATGGCCAGCTCACTCCCCTCGCCTACCTGGCTTTGCGAATTACTGATAAGCGTGCGGATCTCTTTCGCCGCCTCGGCGCTGCGGCTCGCCAGCGTACGCACTTCACCCGCCACCACCGCGAACCCGCGCCCCTGCTCGCCCGCGCGCGCCGCTTCCACCGCCGCGTTCAACGCGAGGATATTGGTCTGGAACGCAATCGCGTCAATCACGCTCAGGATGTCGCCAATCCGATCAGAGCTGCCGGAAATATCGCGCATCTTCTCAATCACATAACAAACCATCTCGCTGCCACGATCGGCGGTATCGGAGACCGCTTTCGCCAGCTGATGCGCCATCCCGGCGTTATCGGCGTTCTGTTTCACCGTCGCGGTGATCTGCTCCATACTCGCCGCGGTCTGTTCAAGCGACGTGGCGGTCGATTCGGTACGCTGCGCCAGATCGACGTTACCCGCCGCCAGCTCGCGGCTCCCGGTATCGATCTGCGCGCTGGCATCACGCACGCGCATCACCGACTGCGCGAGCGACAAACGCATCGCCTCGATAGCGCTTACCAGCCGCCCCAGCTCGTTATTGCTGGCGGCGGTCAGCGAACGGGTCAGATCGCCTGCCGCCACATGCTCAAGCTGCTCCACCGACTGCGCGAGCGGTTTGAGCAACAAATGCCGCAGCGCCAGCCAGACCAGCGTCATCACCGCCGCGGTCAACAGCGCCACCAGACCAATCAGCGCCAGCATCACCTCTTTTTGCGTCAGCACGCCGTCCACTTCCTGGCGCCCGCGCGCCTCGCCCCAGCGCTGAAACGCCTGCACGTCAGTGTCAAAGGCGCGGGTCAGCGGGATAAGCCCGTTGCCGAGCAGATCGTAGTAGTCATCCGGGCTCTGCTTATTGAGCGCGGCCATCATCGGCGCGAGCCCCTGCCCGTTCAGCGCGTTAAAGCTCTGGTTAAGTTTGCCGAGCAGCAGCGCGCCCTGTTCGTCATCCACCTCGCTGGTAAGCACCGTTTTCAGCAACTGCTGACCGCGCACCAGCTCGCCCGCGATCGTTTTCACGGACGCTGTCGCGTCGTCCACCATGCCGATTTCCATCTGGCGCACCGCCTGGCCTGCCTCGTTGCGCGCGCGCAAAAGCAGCGTATACCCTTCGTTCAGACGCATCATTTTTTCGCCCTGCAACGCGTTAATGCGCTGTAAGGACGCCGAGCTTTGAGTGAGTGAATAGATGCCCATGGCGCTCACGAGCAGAAGCAAAACGGCCATAACCGCCAACAGCGTCAGCAGGCCGGTACGGATAGAGAGATTTCTCAACATGGTGGGGTCCCGGTAATCGCGATAGCTTGATCCATTGAAGAAAAAACTATCGGCAATTACCGGGGAAAGTTTATACAGTTTAGTCAGATCAATATCTTATAACTGAAAACTTAGTGCGGCGTCACACGCGTGACCTCGGCGCTCTGGCGGTTTTCCCACAGCACCGTCAGCCCGCGCTGCAGCGCGATAAAAATAAACAGCAGCAGCCCGATGGCGATTTTGGTCCACCAGGAGCTTAACGTGCCGTCGAAGTTAATATAGGTCTGGATAAGCCCCTGAATGGCGACGCCAAACAGCGTCCCGAGCACCGTACCGACGCCGCCGGAGAGCAGCGTGCCGCCGATGACCACCGACGCGATGGCGTCCAGTTCAACACCCACGC